>CAZCST010000010.1:0-28262 GCA_964501365.1 uncultured Phycisphaera sp.
CCCTTCTGGGTGGCCAAGCTGCAATGCACGCCGCACTATCAGGTGTGGGACGAGACCGACTTGTTGCAGGTGACGGGGACGGAGGTCGTGCCGAGTTCGGAGTATCACGTGCGGGTGCTGTCGATCGGTTGCCAGGGGAAGGAAGGCAATTGTCCTTGGCAGTCGGAGGCGGTGCGGATCAAGACGGCGCGCTGGGGGGACGTGGAGACACCGTACAACCCGCCGAGCACGACGGTGCAGCCGGACTTGGGGGATGTGGCGGCGCTGGTGAACAAGTTCAAGAGCGCGCCCGGTGCGCCGGGCAAGGCGCGGGCGCTGCTGAGCGGTGATGATGCGTTTGGAGGATTCTCGGCGTCGCTGCTGAGCGTGAACGTCGGGTTTACGCACATCGCAGTCTGCGTGGATGCATTCAAGGGCAAGCCGTATCCCTTTGCGATTCAGGCGTGTCCGTGACGCGGCGGGGCCGCGAAGTTCAAGATTAAAAGCGAGTAGGGCGTGCTATGCACGCCGCAACGCTGATTGTCTTAAGCCAAGCGGACTTTCTGGCGGCCGGGGGCGACAGAGCCGAGGATGAAGGGCTGTTCGCCTGCGCGTTCAAGGATGCGGAGGACGCCCTGCGTGTAGAAGGGCTTCACAATAAAGATGAAGCCGATTCCCATGTTGAAGACCTTGTACATTTCGGCCTTGGTGGTGCCGAGTTTCTGGAGAAATGCGAAGATCGGCGGGGGGGACCATGACTTGCGGTCGAGGACAGCGTCGCAGTTTTCCGGCAGGGCGCGGGCGATGTTTTCGGTGAGGCCGCCGCCGGTGATGTGGGCCATGCCCGCGACGACGCGCTTGCGCGGGTAGTCGTGCAGCACGCTCATCACCGCGTTGACGTAAATTCGGGTGGGGCGAAGGACGGCCTCGCCCAGCGTCTCTCCGAGTTCGTCGTAGTGCTGCCCAAGCTTCGCGCCGGCCCGCTCGATGAGTTTGCGCACCAGCGTGTAGCCGTTCGAATGGACGCCGCTGGAAGGAAGTGCCACGATCGTGTCACCTGGCTCGACCCTCATGCCATCAATCTGGCGGCCCTTTTCCACGACCCCCACCGCGAACCCCGCGAGGTCCAGGTCGCCTTTGCGATAGAGGTCGGGCATTTCCGCCGTCTCGCCGCCGAGGAGCGCGCAACCGGCCTGTCGGCAACCCTCAGCCACGCCTTCGATGACTTGCAGCAGATGTTCCGGATCGAGCTTGTGAACCGCGAGGTAGTCGAGAAAGAAGAGCGGCTCGGCACCGCAGGTGATTAGGTCGTTGACGTTCATGGCGACGAGGTCGATGCCGATGGTATCGAGCTTGTTCATTTCGATGGCGATGAGAACCTTGGTTCCCACGCCGTCGGTGCAGCCTACGAGGATGGGGCGGCGGTAGTTTCGGCGGAAGAGGTGCTCGTCGTAGTCGAGGCGGAACATTCCCGCGAATCCGCCGTGGCGATCCTTGGGTACGCGCGGGCCGTAGGTGCTGCGCATGGCCGACTCGATCGCCGACACCCAGCGCGTGTTGGCGTGAATGTCTACGCCGGCCTCCTTGTAGGTCAGCGCCTTACCGCTTCCGTTTTGCCTGTGGTTCGTTCCCATGTTGGACGGGCCATTGTAACGGCTTCGATTGGACGTGCGAGCGCGGCAGGATTGGTGTTGCCGCGTACCGGCGGAAAGACGCTCAGGCCCGATGAATCGCGGAGATTTCTGAACCCTTTGTCATGCAAGCGTTTGGCGTGAGGCGACATTACTCTTGGGCGCAGATGGGGAAGTCATGGGAAGTTGTGCAATTGCAGTCCGGCGATGCTTCCGGGCTGATTTCAGAACAACAAAGGAGAGGTCAATGAACCAACTGACACAGGTGAGCCATCGGATCGCGAGCTTTTCCGCGTTGTGCGGACTTGTCATTGTACTTTCGGGTTGCCCCCAGGGTGGTGGCGGCGGGCTTGAGGGCACTGTCGTCAATGTGGCCCTAAAAGAGTTTTCCGTAACGCCGGATGTTGATTCGGTCGCCGCGGGTGTGGTTACGTTTCACGTAAGTAACACCGGCACGGTGACCCATGAATTTCTCGTCATCAAGACCGACCTCGCGCCGGACGCTTTGCCCACGGAAGCCAATGGCTCGTATCAGGAGGATGGGCCGGGCACGGAGGTGGTGGACGAAATTTCGGGGATTAGTCCGGGGCGCTCTTCGAATCTGACGCTGACGCTGGAGGCGGGTAACTACGTCTTGATCTGTAACATGGTGAATCAGGGAATTTCCCATTATGCGCAAGGCATGAGGGTCGGATTCACGGTTACGGATGGCGGGCAGTAGTAGGAAGTTTTTTTCTTTTCCGTGCGTCCGACGCGGGGACCTATGGCGCGGGAATCGGCGGCGGACCGGCGGGAATGTACGCTTTGTAGGTCTTGCCTGCTGTATTCTGGGTGAACTCTGCGACGATCTTGTCGCGGGCGGCATCGTTTTCGATAAGGTCGACGGCGGTCATGGCCAGTGCTTTGGCTGCGTGGGTTAGTCCCTTGTGGCCTATGGACATGCCTCCACAGGCGACGACCGGCCAGGAGTGCCACGGGGTGTCAGCGGGCGCTGTGGTGACGGAGACGTGGATGGTGGGGACGTTCCAACTGATGTCGCCCACGTCGGTGGAGCCGCCTTCGGGAACCTGGCCTTCGAGTGGGTGGGTTGTTCCGTCGAGGCCCTTCTCCGGCTTTCCGGTTGCGCGCTGGATGGCCTTGGCGAAATCCAGCTCCTCCTGGGTGTATTGAATGGGCCCGAGGGCGATGAGATTGTCGTGCATGAGTTTTTCGCCGGCGACGTTTACGAGCATTTCATAATCGCCGCTCTGCACAGTGAGTCTGGCTTCCACCCCGGCCATTAGCGCTGCTCCCTTGACGATATCCTGGACGCGATTGAACACCTCATCCACGCCGTCGCGGCTCCAATCGCGGACCCAGCACCACATCTTCGCGTATTCGGGAACAACGTTGGGGACGTCGCCGCCGGACTGAATGACATAGTGCATGCGCACCGACGGCTTTACGTGCTCGCGGAGCATGTTGATGCCGTGGGTGCAAAGTTCGAGGCCGTCGAGGGCACTGCGGCCATTCCACGGATCGTGGGCGGCGTGAGCGGCTTTGCCGTGAAATTCGACGATGAAGTCGACAAGCGCCTGGGTGCTGACCATGTCTGCGCGGGTTTCGTCGGAAGGATGCCAGGCCAGCACGACGTCAACGTCCTTGAAGAGACCGTCGCGGGCCATGTAAATCTTGCCTCCGACAGCCTCCTCCGCCGGAGTGCCGTAGAACCGGATCGTCCCTTTGAGTTTTCCGTCGGTGATCAGTTCCTTGATGGCGGTGGCTGCCCCCAGACTGGCGGCGCCGAAAAGATTGTGTCCGCAGCCGTGGCCGGCGGCACCGGGCGTGAGAGCCTCTTTCGTGGCCTGTGCCTTTTGCGAGATGCCGGGGAGGGCGTCGAATTCGCCGAGGATTCCGATGACGGGCTTGCCGGAGCCATAGGTTGCGGTGAATGCGGTAGGCATTCCGGCGACGCCGCGTTCGACCTTGAAGCCCTGTTCCTGGGCGTAATCGGCCAGCACTTTGGACGATTTTGTCTCTTTGAGTGCGGTCTCCGCGAATGCCCAAATCTGATCACTCAACTTGATCAGCGTTGGTCGCTGGCGCTCAATGGACGCGATCGCATCTTTCTTATTGTCAGCGGCGCGGGCTGCGACGGGAATGAGTAGACAGATTGCAATGGCACGATGACGAATAGTTCTGATCATTTGTACTTACCATGTGAAGAGGTCAGCCACTCGAAACTTCAGGTCGGGAAGAAGAGGTGATTCCATGACTTCATCAGCCTGTACGTAACCATTGGGCTCATACAGCGTGCCTGCAAGCGAGAACACTTCGATCGCTCGCGCTTCCGGATCGACGATCCAGTATTCCCGAACGCCATTCTGTGCGTACAGGCGATGCTTGATGATCCGGTCGCGCTCGATGCTGGTCGGCGAGAGAACTTCCACGAGCAGATCGGGCGCTCCTCGAATCCAATCCTGAATAATTCCCAGATTGGGCTTTGCGACAAAAACGATGTCTGGTTCTACGATGTCGCCGGTTGGCAGATGCACATCGAACGGAGCCACAAACACCTCCCCAGACGCAGTTGACCGCACATAACTTTGTAACGCGAAGAAAAGTTCTCCGACGGTCTTTTGATGCCTGGTTTTGGGTGCAGGACTCATGAACAGTTCCCCGTCGATCAGCTCTGCGAGTGTGCCTTCAGGCAAGTCCATGAAGTCAGCCGCGGTCTTCCGTGGGCGAAGTTTGGACTTAAGAAGATTCATGACTTTATTCTAGCGATTGTGGAGATTTCTTCAATGAAAGGAGTTCAGAGATTCGTATTGCGTTCAGGAGCGACAAGGTCGTCATAGATTTCGCGGCGGCGGATGAGGCGGGCGGCGCCACCTTCGACGAGGACTTCGGCGGGGCGAGGGCGGGCGTTGTACTGGCTGCTCATGCTGAACCCGTAGGCGCCGGCGGAGAAAACGCATACCAGGTCGCCGCGCTGCATCGGCGGCAGCCGGCGGTCCTTGGCCAGGAAGTCGCTGCTTTCGCAGACCGGGCCCACGATGTCGACCCGTTCAAGGTCGGGCATGTTCACGTCGGCCGAGCGCGTTGGCGGGATCATGCCGCCCGACGGCGCGACGGGCCAGGCGAAATGAACCGCTCCATAGAGGGCAGGGCGGATGAGTTCGGTCATGGCCGCGTCCACGATGACGAATGCCTTATCGCCGGAGGCCTTTCGATAGAGCACGCGAGTAAGGAGTACGCCTGCATTGGCGGCGATGCTGCGACCGGGCTCCAAGAGGATCTGAAGATCGCGATGCTTCAAGAGTGGGACGACGGCCTCGGCGTAGGCGCTCGCCGGTGGCGCTTCGTCGGCCGAATAATGTGCTCCGAATCCGCCGCCGATGTTGAGCGTGGTGATATTGTGTCCGGTGCGGCGAAGTTCATCAATCAACAAAAGTGACTTCGCGACCGACTGCACATAGGGATCGACGGTGTTGACCGGAGAACCCAGGTGCAGATGGATGCCGCTTAGCTGTACAGATGACGAGGACTTGAATGCATCGAATACGCGGCGGGCGCGGTCCAGGTCGATTCCGAATTTCGTTTCGCGTTTTCCAGTGGTCGTGTAGACATGCGTATGCGGATCGACATCCGGGTTGATCCGAACCGCGATGCGCGCGACTGTGCCCATTCGTTGGGCGATACCCGCAATATTGGACAGTTCTTCCTCCGATTCGACGTTGAACCAGCCGATGTTCGCCCGGAGCGCGGCGTCAATTTCCGCATCGGTCTTGCCGACTCCGGCGAACACTGCGCGGGCAGGATCACCGCCGGCCTCGATGACGCGCTGAAGCTCGCCGCCGCTGACCACGTCGAAGGCCGCTCCGCGCTCGTTCAGAATCTTCAAAATAGCCAGGTTCGAACAGCACTTCACCGAAAAGCAAATCGTCGGATTGAGCGGCGCAAAGGCCGCGCGCAACCGATCATAGTGATCAATGAGCGTCTGCTTTGAGTAAACGTAGAGCGGCGTGCCGAATCGCTCCGCGACCTCGCGAAGGTCAACCCCCTCGCAACGCAAGACACTCTGTTGATAGGCAAAGTAATCCATGTCTAGGCTTAATGTACGCGGTGCGACCAAGTCAATGAAGCCGCGGATTGAAATTCTTGCAGAATTTCATAATAATGCCTTCCACGCATTGCCGTGTTTCGCGGGTGACGCCATGACTATCGATCAACTCAGGAAAGCTGCAACCGCTCAACCCTTTGTGCCATTTACTGTGTCCCTGGGCGACGGGCGTCAGTTTCTCGTTGGCCATCCTGAGAACATTATGATTACGGCTGAAGCAAGCCAAACGTTCATTGTCGCCGAATCAGGTGAGGACTATAGCATCATCGACCTACTCCTGGTCACGTCCATCGACTACAAGAAGCGTGGATCCAAAGGCAAGACCAATGGGCGCTCTAACGGCAAGCATTGATCGTCTAGAACTCACTTCATGCCACCTACTCCAACAGTAAAGCCAGTACCATCCGCGAACATGACCACACCTGAAGTCATTCTGTTTACCGATGGAGCCTGCAGCGGGAATCCCGGACCCGGGGGGTGGGCGGCTATTTTGAAGCACCCTGCCACCGGGAAAGTCAAAACGCTGGCAGGTGGGAGTCCGCACACGACGAACAATCAAATGGAGCTGACTGGAGCCATCGAAGGATTGAAAGCCATTGATGCGGCCAGGCGCCGCCGCGTTCATCTGGTGAGCGACAGTCAGTACGTCATTCATGGCCTCACGCAGTGGATTCCCGGCTGGATCGCCAACGGATGGCGCAAAGGCAAGAAGGCGAATGCCGAGCCAGTCAAAAACACGGAGCTATGGAAAACGTTGTATGCACTGTCGCAACAGCACGACATGAGTTACGAGCACGTTCGCGGGCATAGCGGCCACCCGGAAAACGAAGAATGCGACCGTCTCGCTGTCGAACAGGTCGCACTGTATCGTTGACGCTACCTATCCACAGGGGATGCAGAAAACAAGTCGGTTCGGAGTTCGTAAAATGGCCGATACCCAGATTTTGCCCTGGACAATCAGCTTGGTCTTAGTTGGTCATGCCGTACGACGATTTTGGCTGCGTGGATTTCAAGCTGCTCTGGGGTCCCGCCTTTATGGTCTTCCGCGAAATGCTTGAGAACGGATTTTTTTAAGAGCTCCGCATCACCCAGGAAATCGGCGGAAATTTCGAATTCCTTGTTAATGCTGCGGACGATAAGAATCCGCTCGATGAGTACTTCATCCAGGTCGGAGCCCGCCCGGTAGACGGTTTGGGCAGCCTCATCGAACAATCGTGCAAAAGTAAGCTGAAGCGGGCGGGGATCGTCGCCGAGCCTGTATACGCTCGCCAGAGTTCGCGCCTCGTCGAAGTAAATCTGGCCGCGTGTGTCTGACATCATGGAAGCGGAAGCTGAAAGTTGGTGATGTACCCGCGTTGCTGAAAGTAGTCGAACAATTCTACGATGGTGCGGAACACGCGGGTCGCGGTTTCGGTGACGAAAGGCGAGGGATCACAGTCAGGCCGCCAGATGACATAGGTTTCGCGCGTGCCTTCAAAGGCGTGGTGCAATTCCCGTTCGACTCCCGATGACAGCGCCGGGCGGCCGTCCGGCATGGCCGGAATGTAGCTGACCACAATGTCTGACTGGTCAATGAGCTTGAAGTCGCGGGCGTATATCTGGCCATCGATGTCGCGGGCAATACTGTTGATTTCGGTCGCATTCATCGAAATCCGGCGGCCGTTGACTTCGCGAAGAAATGTGCCTTCGCCGCGGCGCATAGCCTCGCTCGCCAGTCCCATCAGATATTTTTCGTCCACGTCGGCCGGGTCAAAAGTGATGAAGTGCTCCGCCAGGCTGTCACGAAAGTGTTCGATCTCCGAAAGGATCGCGGGGAAATCCATCACGTGAGTCATCGGAAATGAAGGATAGACCTTTTTTCGATCGGGTTCGAACATAAGGCGGTACAAGGCCTGTGCATTGATGCGGGGGTTGCTGCGCGAGAGCACATAGGCCTGTCCATATCCGGCGATCGCATCGGCCATCGCCTCCGTGACCACGATCTCCTCCTCGCGCCAGACGAGAATGTCCTTGAGCGTGTGCCGCAAGTCGTGCTCGCGTTCGAGCCGCTCGTGCACCGCGTCCACGTTGTCGACGAGCGTGACGTAAAGGTCGGCGTCGAGCTCGTGCATCTGGGCGTGGTCGTAGGCCGGGAAGAGTCCATGCTTCCACCGAAAGGTCGCGTGCGTGTTGACGATAAGGTCGACGCCGGTGGCGGCCGCGCGAAGAATATCCTTGAAAACACTGCGACGAAGCGTGGTGAGCCGTTGTCGCGATAGGTCGAGGATGCGCCCCGGGACGATGTCCGGCGCTTCGGCGTACATTAGATCGCCGACGTTGAATAGCAGAACTTCCCGGCCATTGGCCTTCGCGATTTCGACCACCTGCTCCAGGAACTGCTTCTTGTCGAGCCCGACTTGACCCGTCACGACAGCGCGCACACCGCCGCTTCGGGGGGACTTTGGATCAAAAGGAAGTTTGTGATTGGGCATAAGCCATCGAAGGGGCGCCAAGCCTTGGCGCGTGGACTCGCCCTGGGAGTTTACTCGTCAGCCGATTCGACGAATTCCGAAGCCTCAATTGCTTCCGGCGCTGGTGTTCCGAATTCCTGAACCCAGTAGATTGAGAACTCGCCGCCGAAGCGAACGCTTAATCCGACCTCGGACCACTTTTCATCAAGAATGATTTCGCGGTGGGCGGGGCTGTCCATCCAGACACGCATGGCTTCGGCCGGTGTTTCCTGCCCGGCGGCCAGATTCTCGCCAATGGCGTAATAGGCATACTTGCCTGCAACGGCGCGGTCGGCAGGGCCCTGACCGTTTTCGGGATCGGTGTGGCCAAAGAAATCCTCGACGATCATTTTGCACGCGAAGTCATCCGCGATTTTCTGAAGCGTAGGATTGACCACCACGGGTGCGAGTCCGGCGTCGGCACGCTCCAGATTCACAAGCTGCAAAACCTGGTCAACCATGCGGTCGGAATCATCGGGAATGATGCAACGGGCCACGTCCGCGTATCCATTGGCATCAGCAACACCCGCTTCCGATTGCGGCGCATTAAAGCATCCCGCGCAGAGTGGCATCGTGATCATGGCCGCCAAGGATAGGGGGTATTTATGCTTCAACTGCGTGACGCTCCCTCAGATCAGTTGATCGAATCACCAAACGATACATTGTAGGACACACCGGGTTGTCTTGCAATTCGCGGCTGGACCGAAAAAGACAATTTCCGCGACCAAAACCGGCATATTATCGGCCAATTCATTCGGCGCGATAAAGAACCAGCAGTGTGATATCGTCGGGCAGGGTACCCTTCTTGATGTAGGGCGATAAGTCGGCGACGAGTTCTTCGACGGCGGAGACGGCCGGATGGTTGAAGCCGTCGCAGATCGATTCAGTGAATTTCTCCTCGCCTAAGACGGTTCCGGATTCGTTCCTGGCCTTCAACCAGCCGGGCGTATAGAGGGCGAGCGTATCACCGGTTTTCATGCGGATCGCGGTGGCCGTGTAATCGAAACTCTTTACGGACCCTGCGGCGGGAGCGCCGGGCATGGACAGCGGACGTGCTTCGCCATCAACGGAGATGTGCAACGCGCCGATCGCCCCGGCAGTGCTGATTTCCGCGACTCCGGTTTTGGGGTTTGCCAGGAGCACCGCAACGTCGCACCGGCAGGGGTTCGTCTCTGAGTGAAGGATCCAGTTGAGGGCCTTGATTTGCGTCTTTGGTGGATCGGCATGCAGTCCGGCCAGTCGAAACGCGCCTTGAATCTGCGGGATCGCCGTCGCAGTACGCACCACGTCCGCAGTCACGCGTCCCACGAGCACGGCGGCCAGACCGTTGGGCAGACGCATGATGTCGTACAGATCGCTTGGATTGCCAGTTCCCGATTTCGAGAAGGACGCGATTTGCAGGCTCGACCATTCCGGCACGTTTCGCGGATCGAGCGTAGCCTGCATTTGGCGAATGAGTCCGACGTCGCCACCGCCAGTCAACGACTTTCCGGGCATTTTCTGGTCAAAAACGGCGTCGATCAGGGGGGCTAAAAAGCGGGCGAATATGGCAAGAAATCCGAGGTCCGCTCCATCGTAAACGCGTGTGTGTTTCTTCGAATCGATGTAAAGCAGGCCGATGGCCCCGCGCGAGGCCATGATCGGAATGGAGAGGACCGACTGCGTCTCCTCGTCGCCGGTTCGCGGGATGGAGAGGAATTGGTGGCGGTCGAGGCAGCGGTATTCGTAGGTTTCAAACTTCGGCGGATTGCTGGGGTGTGGCCCGGACTCGGACAGGCCGTCCATGAATTCCAGCGGGCCGTTGGGATTGCGGCGCACGCCCATCCAGGCAAGACGCGCCGCGTACTCGGTGCGCAGGAATCGAAGAACGGATTCGAGAAGAGTCGGCAGGTCGTTGCACGATCGCAGGGAGTACATGACCTGCGAAAGCGTGTTCTGCCGGGTTAAGGTCATCGAAACATCTGCGTCAGGCTTGCGAATCTCCGTTCGCGGCGGAACGGGAAACTGCCGGATTTTGGCCAGCTCGCCGGTGGCCGAGATCAGGGACAAGTCCTCTGTCTCAGCTTCGGGATCAATGATGAATTTGAGAGAAAAATAGGTGATGACGATGACATCGCCGTCTTTGATATGCACGGGAGCAGTAATGGGTTGACCGTCCTTGGTGGCCGGCCCGCCCTGCACGGCAGGGCGGAAAATCCAGTTGTCATTCTCAATTTCGAGCGTGGCGTATTTTGGCGGAATGTCGATGTCTGGGAGCTGCACCAGGTTTTCAGAATGCGACCCCACCGAGACCGGCGGCTTGCGAAACTCCATCTCGCGCACCAGCGGGTTTTCGTCCGTCAGGGTTCGAATGTCGGTGACTTCCAGACGCATAGACTCTCGCAACCTTGCCTGGCACGGGCCGTCAACCACGCTCCCTCACGGCCGCGGTACTGATTCCCTCTTGCTTGGTTCCGTGCCCACTTGTGTAATGGGGGCGGCATTGTAACGACACTGTACCGATTGGTCACCATCGCTGACCCAAAGGAGAGCCGTGAAGAAGCGCACCCTTACATTGGGCCACAGTCCCGACCCTGACGACGCGTTCATGTTTTACGGGCTGGCCGCCAACAAGGTGGATACCAAAGGCTGGGCCTTTGAGCACGTTTTGCAGGACATTCAGACGCTCAACGAGCGGGCCCTTCGCGGCGAACTCGACATCACGGCCATCAGCATCCACGCCTACCCGTTCGTGGCTGACAAGTACGCCCTGACCCATTGCGGATCGAGCATGGGGGATGGTTACGGCCCCATCGTGGTGACCCGCGAGCCGATGGATATCGAAGGGCTGCGCGGCAAAGTGATCGCGGTGCCGGGGGAAAGGACGACCGCGTTTCTGGCTCTCAATCTCCTCATGGGGCGCGGAGAGTTCCGCCACAAGGTCGTCATGTTCGACCGCATTCTTGATGAGGTTATCGCGGGAGGCGCGGACGCGGGCCTGATCATCCACGAAGGGCAACTCACGTTCGCCCGGCAGAAACTACACCCTGTGGTTGATCTGGGACGCTGGTGGACGGACCTCACGGAGCTGCCCCTGCCACTGGGGGGCAATTGCATCCGCCGCGATTTGGGTGAGGAGGCGATGCGAGAGGTGACGGCGGTGCTCAAAACCAGCATCGAGTATGGGCTCGGGCATCGTAAAGAGGCCGTCGATTACGCATTGCAATTTGGCCGTGGTTTGGACACGGATCTGGCCGACCGCTTCATCGGCATGTACGTCAACAAGTGGACGCTCGATTACGGCTACCTGGGCCGCCGGGCCATCCGCGAACTGCTCCGCATGGCACACGAGATCGGCATGGTCCCGGCCACACCGAACATCGACTTTGTTTGATAGGTTGCAGGCTGTGCAACGGCCATATCAAGGCAGCGGAATGTCACTGCGGACAGTCAAACGAAACGACAGTGCGGCTTCAGTCGTCCGAGTCGAGGTCAGGTTCCAATATGCCTTCCGGAAGCCGTGCAGCATGGCGGAAACGCACGACTTCAACGACCTGACGAACCTCGTTGATGGGGTAGATCACCAGGTAATTTCCAAAAACTACTTGACGGATTTCGTCGCCAACATGGCTGGAATACTCTTTGGAGACAGGGTTCCGGTTCGGAAAAACGGACAATTCTGCAATGCAATGAAAGAGTCGCGTGAGCCATGCCTCGGCGGCGCGTGCATTATCCGCAGCGATGAATTTCGTTTGTTCTCGAATTTCTACCAAAGCATCGGGCATGATCTCGACCTGATATGTTGTCATCGGTCAAGATTCAAACCGAGTTGGGCAGCTATCTCTCGCAAGGCTTTTTTGGCCTCGCGGCCCTTCCCTTCTTTGGCGTCTTCTAACGCCCGACGAATAGCGTCAATGTCTTCCGCAAAAGCCGCCCTTTCGGCGAGTTCGTCATAAGCTGCCGGACTCAATAGCACGCCCGCGGTGCGCCCGTTGGTCGTTATGAAAAGCGGCCTGCCGGTCTCCTGTACATGCCGGAAGTCCTCGCTGATGTTTGCACGGTGATCGGTGAGCGGTCGGATGTCTTCGGTACGCATCTTGTTCAGCCTCAAAAAAGGACATTATTCTGTACGTAATTATGTCTTCTTTGGCGTGAAAAGTCCAGGCGTTTTCCCCTGGCACCTATCCTTCAACGAAAACTTCCTTCGGGTCGAGTTTTCGGACGAGGATGACGGGGTCTCCAAGTGCGTGAATGTTCGGCAACTCATCGGTGGCCGCCGACCACTTCTCCCAACCCTCGCCGAGCTTGAGCATCTCCGCACTTCGCTGAGCCATGAACGGCAGGAAAGGGGCCATGATGGTGGTAAGCGTTCGACACGTTTGCAGGCAGACATTGATCGCCCGGCCGCAGGCGGTCATGTCTGTCTTGCGGGACAAAAACGGTTTGGTCGCGTCGAAGTAGGCATTACCCGCGCGGGCCAGGGCCATCACTTCGCCCAAGGCGGCTTTGAATCGGCAGTTTTCCAGCTCCGTTGCCGTTTTGCCTGCAGCTTCGACGCATCGGGCGAGTTGCGCGCGGTCCACGTCCTCCAAAGTGCCACGATCTGGCACTCTCGCATCGAAATACTTGTGTGCGAATGTGATGGTGCGGTTAAAGAAGTTTCCCAGGGCGTTCAGCAATTCGCCGTTGTTGCGGGAGAGGAAATCGTCCACGTCGAACGCCGTGCGAGCACCCTCCGGAGCCACTGCCGTCAGATAATAGCGCAGCGGGTCGGCATCAAACGTCTTGAGATAGTCCTCGATCCACACCGCCGTTCCGCGGCTTTTGCTGATTTTTTCCTCTTCCTTGCCGGGAAACTTGATGTTCAAGAACGAGTTGGCCACGACATTATGCGGAAGCTGGTATTCACCGCGTTCGCCTTGCACGCTCTCGCTGGTGTGCGAGGCCAGCAGCATCGCCGGCCAGGTGATCGCATGGAAAACAATATTATCTTCGCCGATAAAGTGAACGATTTTGCAATCCGGATCCTTCCACCACGCTTCGTAGGCCGCGGCCCCTTCGCCGCGTTGCTCGCACAGGGCGGCGGTAAACGACACGTATCCGACCGGCGCGTCGAACCAGACGTAGAGTGATTTTCCCTTCGCGTCGGGGTCGTCAAGCGGAACCGGCACACCCCAGGTCAGGTCGCGGGTCATCGCGCGCTCGGGAAGGCCCTCGGTTTCGATGCGCCCCAGGGATTGATTGAGCACGGTCGCTCGCCAGGCCGCCTCGCCCGCGGGCGGTGACTTCTTGCCCGCCAGCCACGAAGCCAGCCGCGATTGCAACTTCTCGAGTTGCAAGTACCAGTGCACCGTTTCGCGCAGCTCGGGCTTGGTTCCAGAGAGAAGGCTGACGGGATTGAGCAGCGTCTGCTGATCCATCGCCCGCCCGCAATCCTCGCACTGATCGCCGAACGCCTTGTCGCTTCCACAATTCGGGCACTTCCCGCGCACAAATCGATCGGGCAGAAACTGACCGGCTTGTACGTCGTACAACTGTTTCGTTCTTCGCTTGACGAACAGCCCCTTGGCATGAATTTTCAGGAAAAAATCCTGGCTGAATTGTTCGTGAGTTTTGACGTATTTGGGCTGATGGGTGCCGCCGTACATATCAAATTCGATGCCCAGACCGTGAAAATCGCGGGCCTGTGACTGATTGTAACAGGCGGTGAGTTCCTCGACCGATCGATTCTGCTCCCGGGCTGTTTTCAGTGCTGCCACGCCGTTGTCGTCGCTTCCGCAGATGAACCGCACATCGGCCCCTGCGGCCCGCAAGTAGCGAACATAGGTGTCAGCCGGAAGGTACGCCCCCGCCACATGCCCAACGTGCAGGCGACCATTGGAGTAAGGCAATGCCGCTGTAACAAGGAATCGTCTTTGCGTCATGGAACAGGTCTCATGGGCGAATCGTCATACGAAAACCGCCAATTGCCGATAGTACCGTTTTGACGGTCCTGCGAAAGCGGGCGTATAATATGCTGCACCGCCAACGAAGCCCCTGGCGGGTCAGTCTCGAATCTTAGAGGTAATGCCCATGGCACATGGAGTACTGGCCTTGAGTTTCCCCGGTGGAATGGAATGGATCGTTATTTTGATAGTCGGCCTGTTGATTTTTGGCCGGCGTCTGCCCGAAGTCGCCCGCTCCATGGGCAGGAGCATCACCGAGTTCAAGAAGGGTATGAAGGACGTCACCGACGACATTCACTCGGCAGTTGATAGTGATGAAGCGCGAACGCCCCGTCTGGAGCGCAATCGCGACGCCGTGCCCGCAGGCAAGGACAAGACACCGCCCGAACTTCAATAGACGTGGCGTGCATCAGTCGTCGGCCTGTTCGTCGTCGTCCTGCTCTGAATCTTCCGCATCCGTGCCGATGTGAAACGGCTCGTCAAACGCCTCGACAAAGCTGTAGACTTCCTTGAAATCATCCACTTCGTCCTCTGGTTGTTTGCGCATCAAATCGAAATCGATGAAGCCGAAGACGATCCGACCGAAATCGTGCGTGCCTTTGACACGCCATGATTCCAAAACCGTTCGCGCCAACAACCCCCAGCGTTCCAGTGCAAAGTCCCTCAGTCCCCAGCAAAGGTCGCGCCCGCTGACGTGCCGATTGATCTTCTCGCATCCGCCCGACGACTCGATCGCCTTCGCCAGGGGCTTTGGCAGCGTCCCGGCCTCATATTGGTCCGCCAGATCGCCCCAATCCATGTCGTGCGCGCTGAGATATTGCTGCAGCTTGCGGTGGAGTTCCGTCTCCGGGCCATGCAGCCGCTCGGCCGTGTAGCTCAATCCGTCGCGAACGAAAAGAAAGGCATCTTCGGGATATCGCCCGAGATGCTCCACCAGATCTCGCAGTGTTTTCGTTGGTTGATCGACCATCTGTCATTCCGCTGCTGCAGTCACAAGACGCAACTTTGCTTATGATGATCCGCCATCCCCGGCAGGCGGACCGCTGCTTCCAGCGCCACCGGGCGGACCACCCGGTCTGCGAGAACCGCCTCCCCGTCGGCCCCGACGACGTCGAACTTTGCGCCGTCCAGCCTGATCGCCGGTATTACGCGGCCCCGAGGGAGTATCGCCCGATCGTTCCACGGGCTCTGCACCTTCCGGCGAAGGCGGGGTTGCAGGAGGCTGAGCCGGCCTGGCCGGCGGTCTTTCCGTTCGGGGTCGCGGTCGATCCTGCGGAATGGGTCGGCGCGGCGGAGGCTGGGTTTCTCCAGCAGGCGGCATGGGTGGTTCATCGCTGGTCGGACCGGCCTCACTTCGCAAAAACGTTCGCTCTCCAGTGCGGGGCGCTTTGGGGCGTGCGCCGGGGCGTTCGGGCCGCGCATCAGGCGCAATTACGGGTCTGGGCGGTGCGGCAATGCCCACTTCCGTTATGTCCTCGGCCACCACCGTGACGACGACTCCGTCGTCCTTGCGGATTTGCACGAGCTGGGTCAGCACCTGCCGATTGATGATCACTCCGTCGCCGTGATTGGTGCGGATGCGAAGCCCGTTACGCGGCAGTTTTTTGTCGAGTTCCTCGTAGCCCAGATGCTCGTATCGCAGGCAGCACTTCAGCCGCCCGCACCGGCCTGAAACCTGCGTGGGGTCGAGCGTTGCCTTCTGCAGCTTCGCCATGCGCATGGTGATGGGCCGCAGCGTCTTGAGGAACACCTTGCAGCACACTTCGCGCCCGCACGTTTCGTAGTCGGCCAGAAGCCGCGCCTCGTCGCGCGCTCCCACCTGGCGCATTTCAATCCTCGTGCGATACTCCTTGGTCAGGTCGCGCACGAGATTGCGAAAATCGACCCGCTCCTCCGATGTAAAATAGAATAGAATTCGTTCGCCGCCGAACAAGTGTTCACATTCCACGACTTCCAGCGGCAGCTTGTACTTTTCGGAGATTTGCTGGCAAAGCATCCGCTTTGTGCGGCAACCGGCCTGAATGTGGGAGTATTCGGCAAGGTCCTCAGCCGTGGCCTCACGCAGAATGCGTCCGGCCTCAAAAAGGAAAGAGTCCTCGCCGCAGTTTTTGACCCACTCCTTCATCTGGTCGCGGGTGACGGACTTGGAGCACCCCGAGCAGCTCAGCGAAACCTGCTCACCCATTTCGATGCCGCGCCGGGTCTGTATGACGACCTTGGCCCCGCAGGTGAACTTCATGTCGGGGGCGTGGCTGAACTCACCGATGAAGCGAAGATATCCGAACCGCACGGCCGTCGTGGGATAGATTTTCTCCAGCCCATTCCCGCATTTGGTGGCGTCGGCGAGCGCCTGGCCGATGCCGCAGCTCGCGCAGCCGCCGTGCGACTTTTCAACCGGCTCATCGTCAAACAAATCAAGATTAAAGGTGCCCTCAACCATGACGTGCCTAGTTTATCCGAACCCCGGGAGCATGCGAGTGGGGCATGCGCCACCTGGCATCAACCCTGAAATTGAAAAGCCCGTCGTCGTGATTTCGACAACGGGCTTCTTTCGTTGGATCGTTTTCTATCTCTATTTTGGCTTGGCTATCAAGCGATCGATGGAATTTTGAAATTCCTTTTTGCCGCGAAGCCCGACGAATTTCTCGACAATGGCCCCGTCCTTGAACAGCATGACCGTCGGGATGGCGCTGACGGAGAACCGAACCGAAATCTGCCGGTTTTCGTCGGTGTTGACTTTGCCGATCTTGGCCTTGCCGGAATAGTCACGGGCCAGTTCGTCGATGACCGGCGTCAGCGCTTTGCACGGTCCGCACCATTCGGCCCAGAAATCCACCAGTACGGGCTTATCGGACTTCATGACCTCATCGTCAAAATTTGCATCGGTGAATTTCAGGGTGTGATCGCCAGCCATGACTTCTCCTTTTGATCCATGATTCCTAATTCGTCAGATGATCTTAAGACGGGCCGAAAAGCCGGTCAACAAATCGACGACGACCCACGACGCAGGCAAGAGGGCAATTGCGATGTGCCCGGAACAAAGGACGCAGGTCGATCACTTCTTTGGGTTTGTAACCGGGGGTTACACGGAGGATTGTATCGCTGCTCGCAATTCGCTATCTTGGAAGCCGGTTATCACGCTTTGGGAAGGGGAAGATTATGAAGAAAAATTTCTGGTTCGTACTCGGCGCGTTTTCAATTCTCACGTTAGTTCAGTCCGCGTCTTATGCCGGCGGGTGTCCGGGGAATTGCAACGCTCACGGCGTCTGCGACGGCGGCACCAATACCTGCACTTGTAATGTCGGATTCGCGGGCCCGGGCTGCGATCAGTGTGCGCCCGATTTTTATAACTATCCGGTCTGCGTATTCTGCCAGTCAGCGACCACGTGTTCCGGTAACGGGACATGCGGACCAACGGGAACGTGCAACTGCAACGCCGGGTTTAGCGGTGTCAACTGCGAGAATGGTCCCCCTCCCGTCCCGACCGTTTCTGAATGGGGGTTGGCCGTTCTTACCCTTACCGGCCTCATCGCCGGCGCAAAGCTCTTTTCACGCCGAACTCAAAGCACGTAGCCAATCCGTTGTCGGCTGAATGATGGATGGCCTATCGATTGGGTGGGGTCACGACAGCAATCGAAGCGTTGGTGCTGGCATGAACGACCCAGGTCGGGGTGGCATTCCCAAGCCCGGCCTCATCTGGGCGCCGGCATGGCGGCGCTTCGCTTGGCCATGACACCCGAAAACTCAAAACATACTACCAGCACCGAAGCGTCCGCATCATTCGGCTATTTGTCGTCCTTCGGGAAGACCCATTCCGACCCTGCGGGGGAGTAGCCCAGCACTTCACCCTTACCGAAGTAGAGGGCAATTTCCGTGGCCGCTGACTCCGGCGAGTCGCTGCCATGCAACAGGTTGAACGACCGCGACGCGCCGAAATCTCCGCGAATCGTGCCGGGTGCGGCCTCATAGCCAAACGTCTTACCCATCAGCGTGCGGGCGATGTCGATCGCGCGGTTGCCCCCAAGCACCATGACCACGACTGGCCCCGAAGTGATGTAGTCGATCAATCCCGGATAGAACGGCTTGCCCTTGTGCGGGGCGTAGTGCCGCTCGGCCAGCTCGCGCGGAATCTGCATCAGCTTCATCGCTGCGAGCGAAAGGCCCTTGTCTTCAAATCGCTGGATGACGCGACCGACCAGCCGCCGCTGGATCGCATCGGGTTTCAAAATGATCAATGTCTGTTCCATGTGTTTATCCTTTTATCCTGATCCGCAGATTACGCAGATTTCCGCAGATTCAACAAATCATCCTACGTCACGTCCAATCCGAAGATTGAATTCCCAGCCAAGGCGTTTCAAATCGGCGCCGATCGGCGCAATCTGCGGATCACCCTCATTTGTTACACGAAACATGGGCAAAAGAAAACCCCGGCGGCAGTGGGCCACCGGGGTTTCAAATTCAAGTCCGCGCGAACTGAAGTTCGCGGCTCGTTACGGCTGGGCGCTCTTTTGCGGAACGTCGCGCTCCGCGGCTGCGAGCGACGGGAACTTCTGGGCCAGCAGCTTCAACCGCATCACCAGGAGGGCCGTATCCATCTGCGGGTCCTCCTTGGGCCGGTTGTTTTCATCCGGCTGATCGAGCGGCGGCAGGTCATCCTTTTCGGCGTCTTTCTTCGTAACCACGTCGCCGGTCACCGGATCAACTTCCAGCTTCGAATCATCGTCCTTTGCATCTTGCTTCTTGGCATCCTTGGCGTCTGCCTTCTTGTCGTCGGTCTTATTGCCGCCGAGCAAATCGGCGTCGCGCCGCATCTGATAGGCGTTGAAGCGCTCCCAGCGGGACATCGGCACGGCGATTTGCGGCTCGACTCCCCACTTTTCGGAAGTCGGTTCGCGGTGCAGCGAGACTCCGCTGGGCAGGTAATAACGGGCCGTCGTAATCTTCAATTTCGCATTCGAGGAACTCAGCGGAATCAGATTCTGCACGCTGAACTTGCCAAACGTACGCACCCCGATCACCGTCGCGCGGCCGTCGTCACGCAGAGCGCCGGACACGATTTCAGAAGCACTTGCACTGGCTTCATCCACCAGTACGACCATGGGGACGTTGGCATAGGGGCCCTGGCCCGGCGCCTCGAGGACCTGGTCCTCGGCACGGTTGCGTCCCTTGGTGCTGACCACCGGGCTGCCCTCGTTCAAGAACCTCGAAGAAACCTGCCAGGCCGCGTCCAGCAATCCGCCCGGATTGCCGCGAAGGTCGAGCACCAATCCCTTCATGCCATGTGCCTGCACTTCGCTCATGGCGCTGTCGAGGTCTTCAACCGAATTCCGCTGGAAGTTGGTCAGGCGAATGTAGGCGATGCCGTTATCCTGATCCTTCCAGAAATTCCACGTGCCGTCGGGCTTGCGGTCCCAGCCCTTCACCGACTGAATCTTGACCTTTTCGCGGAGCAGCGGGAATTCGATTTCCTGCTCGCCGCGCCGGATGGTGAGCGTCACCTGGGAGCCTTTCGGCCCGGTGATCGTGTCCACAACCTTGTTCAGCGAAAGCTGCTTGATCTCCTTGCCGTCCACCTTCGTAATGATGTCCTTGGGAAGGATGCCCTGTCGAAACGCCGGAGTATCCTCCAGCGGCGTTACCACTTCGATCTCGTCGGACTTGTTCTTGATGATGCTGATGCCCACGCCGATGAAGTCGCCACGCGTGTGCTTGTCGAACTCGTCGGTGTCCTCCGGCCAGATCATCGTCGTGAAGTCATCGAGCGGCTCGAGCGCACCCCGCATCAATTCGCTGATCAGCAACTCCTCCGGCAGTCGGACGGTTTCCTTGTTGATCTGCTGAACCACGCGGCGGAAATGTCGAACCGCTTCCGCGCGATCCACATTTCCCGCGGCCCGGACCTGGTCGAGTCGTTCCTTGACGCGGGCGATGAAGTCGCGGCGATCGTCGTCGTTGCGCAGGCCGGGCAGGGCCGGGGATTTCTGGGCCGCTTCGGATTCCGCCAGCAGCAACAACTGTTCGAGCCCGCGCTCGGTAATCGCCTTGAAATCGGCCGGCTCGACATAGTAAAGGCCGATGCACTCCAGGGCCGCTTCCGCGTCCTTCCACTGCACCTTGTTGATCCGTTCCGCCCATTGATCCGCCGGTTTGCCCTCCTCCACCTTGAACATGTGGTCGTAGCGCAGATGGGAGAGGACTTCGTGTTCCAGCTTCTGATAGCGCGGTTCGCGCTCGTAGAGGTTTCCAAGGTCGGCGTAGAGATACCACGCACCCTTCCAATCGGCCTTCTTGCGGAGTTCCGTTGCGCGTTCCAGCGACAGATTGACCAGCTCGCGCATCCAGTCGCTTTGCAGAAGTGCGTCCTTGTCGGAAGACACATCAGCGGCGAAGTTTGCCCAGTCGAGTGCCTTGTCATATTCCTTGCGCTCGATGCGGGCCTTGGCGTACGCGACGTAGCGGTCAAAGTCCGCCTTGTTCAGATCGAGCCGCGCCTTTTGTTTGGATTGATAATCTTCCAGCCAGCCGCGCACCTGCTCCGTGATTTTTCCATCCTTGCGCTGAAGCTGGGAAATGGTCTCATTGGCGCCCTTGAAGTCGCCCTTGGCGGCCAGTTCGAGGCTCTTGCGCCAGATATCGTCCTGCGGCGGAGCGTCGGTGGATGTCGGCGTGGCCAATGCGGGAACCGTGACCACCAGCGCGGCCAGAAGCTGAAGAACAAACCACCGCGCGGTTCGGGCATCGAGTCGATTCATGAATACTCCCTTCCTGGTGTGTTGGAAAATTGATTCGGACCCCGGAATCCAGAGAAGATGATCATTGCCTGGAGTTCCTGGGTCATCCGCAATCCCGTTGGAACCGGGTTTGGACAGGGCTCGCGAACTGAGGGAATTCCCCGACCAGACACCGGCTTGTTTCAGTATAAGATGTCACAAGTGCAGGGTCCACTAAACATTCCCCATCTTGACCGATCCTTACACAGCTGTTTCTGTGCAATTCCAAGGCAATATCGGCATGGAAAACGCGGCAGGGCTGCTACGCGCACAATTCCGTACGGATCGCAAACCCGAAAACAGGGCTGAATGCATTCATTCAAGCCGTATTGTAGGTCGGGCGAAATATCGGAAGTCCTAAACCGCTGCCCCCGCCGTGCCGATGTGTACAAGCAACCGATAAGTTGCGCCACGCCAAAAGGGCGAAAAATACGGGCGCAATCCGATTGGGGTGAGGATTTTGGCCGACTGAGCTTTGGGGCTCGCGGTGACAACATCGGCCTCCAGGCCGCTTAGGAGCTTTTGAAATGAACAAGCGAAGTATTTGGAATCGGGCCCTTCGAGCCACGACAATTCTGGCTCTTGGCGGATCGGCGTTTCAGCTCAGCGGCTGCGACCCCGAGGTGCGTTCGACACTCTTGACCGGGCTGCAGGAAACGACGACCGGACTCTCCACGACACTCATCTCGGCGTTCTTTTTGAGCCTCGCCGATAGTAATTCCACGGATACGGGCGGCTCGTCTGGTTCCGCGTTGACCACGACCAAATCGAATTAGCCGGCCCTCCGAAGACGAAGAAAATGGACCCGTTGTGCGACCTCGCGCAACGGGTCTTTGTTTTGGTCAAAAATCGCACAAACTCGTCCGCGCCTTTACGAACCTCCCCCGCCGCCCCATAACATGCACATGGCCAGATATGCCACTGCTTCTTGAGCTGTGGCTCAAGCACTCGGCCCACGGAAGGATTTACGAAATGACACGATTCATGTTTGCTGCGTCATTGGCCCTGCTGGCCGCGCCCGGTTGGCTCCCGGCTCAATCAGGCAAGGCTCCAAGCCAGGAATCCACACCCCCGAAATCCAGCCCTGCCGGAGGACTTACAGGACTCTTGTCCGACGAGCTGGAATACTCGATGAAGAACCTGGTGGCCGAGGACGGCGCGCGGCCCTACTACCTGGCTTACACGGTCTACGACGAGGATACAGCCGTGATTGGCGCGTCACTCGGTTCGCTCACCCAGGATCGCGTCAACCGCGATCGCAATCTCAACATCGATCTCCGCGTGGGGGACTACAAGGTGGACAATACGCACCAGATTCGCGGGGGCGCCCCCTCGCAGGCGCAGGGCAGCGGCAACATATCGCTGTCTCTTGGCGATAACGCCGACTCCATTCGCCACGCTCTCTGGTACAACACCAATGAAATCTTCAACCAGGCGGCCCGCAGGCTCACCCAGATTAAGACCGACCTGAAGGTCAAGGTGGAGGAGGAGGATTTGTCCGACGACTTCACCCGCGAAGAACCGCAGAAGTTTTCCGAGCCGCCCGCGGTCATGAAGATCGATCGTGAAAGCTGGAAGACGCGCGTGCGAAATCTTTCACGCATCGCCCGCCAGTATCCGCTCGTGTACGACTCCAACGTGACCCTCGGCGCCTATGCCGGCAACCGCACGATCGTCACCAGTGAGGGAACCCGACTCGAAACCAGCGAAACGCGATATCGCGTCACTCTCAGCGCAGGGACCAAGGCCGAAGACGGCATGGACCTCAACCAGATGGCGGACTTCAACGCGGCCAAACCCGACGGACTCCCCGACGACGCCACGATGGAAAAGGCCTTTCGCGAAGTGCTCGATCAGGTGATGGCGCTGCGAAACGCCCCGCTGGCCGAGCCGTACATTGGCCCGGCGATCCTGCGCAATCGCGCCAGCGGCGTCTTTTTCCATGAAATCTTCGGCCACCGCATTGAAGGCCACCGTCAGAAAGACGTCACCGAGGGCCAGACCTTTACCAAGAAACTCCACCAGCAAATCCTCCCCGATTTCATCAGCGTCTACGACGACCCCACGCTGGCCCGCATCAGCGATACCGATCTTCGCGGACATTACCTTTACGATGATGAAGGCGTGCGGTCTTCGCGCGTTGCGCTGGTGAAGAACGGCGTTCTCGAAACTTTTCTGATGTCGCGCCGCCCACTCGACAAGATTGCGAACTCGAACGGACATGGCCGCAGGCAATCGGGCTTCGCCAGCGTTTCACGCCAGGGCAATCTGATTGTCGAATCGACCAAACAGGTTTCGTTCGACGAATTGCGCAAGCAGCTTATCGACGAGTGCAAGAAGCAGAGCAAACCGTATGGCCTCTTGTTTGAGGATATTTCGGGTGGCTTTACAACCACCAGCCGGCGCGGGCCGCAGTCGTTCAAGGTGCTGCCCATCGTCGTGTACCGGGTGTATGCGGACG
Organism: uncultured Phycisphaera sp.; assembly: GCA_964501365.1. Lineage (GTDB taxonomy): Bacteria > Planctomycetota > Phycisphaerae > UBA1845 > UBA1845 > CAZAMB01. Next base: position 23,357 of record CAZCST010000010.1, read on the forward strand.
GCAAACCGGACGAACTCATTCGCGGCGTCGATATTGTGGGCACGCCGCTGACTGCGTTCGAAAAGATCACCTATACGGGCAACGACGTGGACGTCTTCAACGGCTCGTGCGGCGCGGAGTCGGGCTGGGTTCCGGTGTCGGCCATCTCGCCGAGCGTGCTGGTTTCGACGATCGAAATCGAAAAGCGACAGCGCGATCAGAGTCGCCCGCCGATTCTGCCCGCGCCCATCGCCGGCGCGCCGCCGACGGCTGCAACGACAACGACCACGACGAACTAGAGGCAGGCCGCGCCCGTGAGAAAGCGGAACCGAGGACCGATGACTATGAAAACGATCAAGACTGTGGGCCGTTTGCTTATTCTGATTCTGTTGGTGACATTTGCGCCCGATGCCTTCGGCGATACTCCCAACGACGACGTCATGATGCGGGCCATGGTGGACGAAATGAATCGCTCGATGGAGCTTTCCTTCGAGGGACTGCCCAAGCCGTACCTGATTCAGCTTTACGCTCAGGACCGCCAGTCCCACAACATGTCCGCCGAGTACGGGGCGCTGACCAGTTCGGACGAAACCCACAATCGCGTCATCAATACCCGCGTGCGCGTTGGATCGTACGAACTGGACAACACGAATTTCCGCCGACAGTTCGGCCAGTTCGGCATCCTCCCGCTCGAGGACGACTATGACGCCCTGCGCTGGGCGATCTGGCTGATGATCGACCGCGACTATAAGCAGGCCGTCGAAAATCTCACCCACAAGCTCGCCTATCTCAAGGACAAGCAGGCCGAGGATCGCCCGGCCGACTACTCCGCCGCGCCCAGGGCCGTCGAGTCGAGACCCCGGAAATCGCTTGCGTTCGACGTGAAGACCTGGGAGCGCAATATCGAGAAAATCTCCGAGCGGTTCCAGGCATTTCCGAAAATTCAGGATGGCGGCGTCACACTCTTTGCCGGGACCGCCGAGGAATGGATCGTGAACTCCGAAGGCACGCGGCTTCGCATGAGCGACACGGGGATTCAAATCGAAGTCCACGCCCAGCTGCAGGCACGGGACGGGATGCCGCTTTCCGACTCGGTGACATTTCTGACCGAGCAAGTCGATCAACTTCCGCCTCTCGACAAGATGATTGCCGACGTGGATGCAATGCTCATGAAACTTACTGCCCTGTCCGAAGCGCCGGTACTCGAACAATACAGCGGCCCTGTCCTGTTTGACGCAGCCGCGTCGGGGCGGGTGTTTGAGACGCTTCTGGGCGACGGCATCTGCGCCCGGCCGCAACCGGTCGGTGGGTCCGAGGATCCGCAAAGCTTGGAAAAGAAACTCGGCCTGCGGATTCTTCCGCGTTCGTTCAATATCTACGACGATCCGCAGCCGCGCACGTTCAAGGACAAACTCATCGCTGGAACATACGAATTCGACGACGAGGCCGTCGCCGCACAAAAGGTGAGCGTTGTGGAAAAGGGCGTTCTCAAGAACCTGCTTTCCGGCCGTGCGCCGACACGCAAGGTCGCGCAAACCAATGGCCACGGGCGCAGCGGCGGCATGGGTGACGCCCGCGCCGATGTCGGTTGTCTGTATATTTCGGACGAAAACGGAATCCCGGCGGATGAGTTGAAAAAGGAGCTGATCGAGGCCGCGAAGGAGGAGGGATTGTCCTTCGCCCTCCGCGTGGAGATGGTTGAGCCGGGCCAGGAGTCGATCGGCGATCCGATCTATGCGTACAAGGTGTGGTGTGACGATGGTCACGAGGAGATGGTGCGCGGAATGCAGTTCCGCCCGGTGCAGACCCGCTCGCTGAAACGGTTGCTCGCCGCCGGAAACGAGCCCAGGCTCTATAATTCCATGTCGCGGGTTTCGACGAGCTTTGTGGCTCCGGCGGTGGTGTTTGAGGAGCTCGACCTCGCCAAGATTGAGCGGGAATACAACAAGCTGCCGATCCTCCCCGCCCCGTCCACCCGCGAGAAATGATGTGGCGACGTGATGATATGGTGATGTGCCATTCCTTTGCCATTCTCGACTTGCTCAAGTCCTGAATGGGCGCGAGGTCGTAGCGGTGTACCCCGAGCCCCGCAGGGGCGCAAGTTTGTAGCCGGGGATGTAAACCCCCGGATGAAGTTGCGTGCAAGCGCAGCCCCAGCAGGGCGGAAGAACGCAGAATGTCGATCCACGATTCCATTCTCGATCAGAAATTCGAAAGAATGCGCGGAATTCTGCGCGAGCTGGAGTCGGTGGTGGTCGCGTTTTCCGCCGGAGTGGATTCGACGCTGGTGTTGAAGGTCGCGCTCGACGTGCTTGGCCCTGAAAGTGTCGTCGCCGTCACGGGCCGGAGCGACAGCCTAGCCCGCGACGAATTCCACCAGGCTGTTGAACTCGCCGCCGCTGTCGGCGCGGAGCACGTCGTCCTCGACACCGATGAATTTGCGAACCCCAATTACACGAGCAATCCGAGCAACCGCTGCTACTTCTGCAAGACGACGCTCTACGATCATATGACGGGCTTCCTGCGCGATCGCGGGCTGAGGCACATCGTCAACGGCATCAACGTGGACGACTTGGGCGACTACCGCCCCGGGATCCAGGCCGCCCGCGAGCACGCGGTGCGCTGTCCGGCAGCCGAGGCCGGTCTGACCAAGGCCGACGTGCGCGAGCTTTCGCGGCGACTGGGATTGCCGACCTTCGATAAGCCCGCGAGCCCGTGCCTCTCCAGCCGCGTCCCGTATGGCCAGGCCGTCACGCCGGAAAAGCTCCGCATGATCGAAGCGGCGGAGAAGTTTCTGCATTCGCTGGGAATCCGCGAGTGCCGCGTCCGCCATTATCAGAGCCGCGACCGTGAGGGAGCGGTGTTGGCGGACGAAGTTCAAAGTTCAAAGTTCAAAGTTCAAATACACGAAGCCCGCATCGAAGTGCCCACGGACTTGTTGCCGCAACTGACCACTCCCGAAATGTCGGCCCGCATCCGTGAACACTTCTGCACCTTGGGCTATGATGAAATCACCTTCGACCCGCGTGGCTTCCGCAGCGGCAGCCTCAACGAGGCCATTCTCGTGAACATTTCGAAGTGATCGCAACAGCGGGTAGGGCGTGCTTTGCACGCCGCAACTCCGAAATGAAATGGTAACGGCTGCGAACTACGAACTGCGTATCAGCCACCTGTGAACAGATTGTACCAGTCGGCCAAATCGCGGAGGTCCACGTCCCCGTCGGCGTCGAAGTCGAACGCCTCGCACCCGCTGGCCCCCTCTCCCATGAAGGGAGAGGGCCGGGGTGAGGGTGAGTCGCCCGGATCAGTGGCACATTCATCCCATCCGGCCATGTCCCCAAGGTCAACCACTTGGTCGCAGTCGAAGTCGCCGATGCCGAATTCGTAGGCCCCCATATCTACACGTCCGCACAGCACCCGCGCGTGGCCATCGAGGTCGGTGTCGCCCGGCTGCGGCACGAAATCCGGATTGCCGGCATTGATACACGGTGAGCCGGGCTGCAAGCGCAAGTCGCCGTAGTTGTCGTTGAGGCTTTCGTCGATGTTTGGTGTTGCGGGATTGTCGCCGAATCCATCGCCGCCGTCATCGGGTAGGTGAGCAAAGTCGGGGTCCAAGTCGAGGTTGTCGCCGAGGTCAATACCGTACGAAGAATCCCAATTGGCGCTGCCGCCGCTGCCTTCTAGGTCGCTTGCGGTGATGTTTGTGTCATACGCCTTTTCGTTGATCCAGAGCTGGGCATGCATTGCGGCAGAATTCCCCCAAAGGATTGAGTTGGTCATCGCCAACGATGTCGCCACATTTTCGAGACCCACATTGGAGACAGCCCCGCCGCCCGTTACGGCGCTGTTTTTCACCATCGTCGTGTTGTAAATTGAAGCTTGTCCGGCGTTGTACAAAGCGCCACCTACATCGGACGAGTTGGCGACGAACACGGAATCCAATACGCGCGCCGGTCCGTCAAAATAGATGGCCCCACCGGCTTCGGACGCACTGTTCGTCATGAACTCGGTTGCCCTTGCGTCGGCTGTGCCAAAGATCGCACCCCCGCGTGATGCGGAATTTCCAACGAAGGCACTCCTCGACAAGGCGCTGGAAAAATAGCCGAAAATGCCGCCGCCGTCCCGGCCAGCGTGATTTCGCACGAACAATGTGGCATCGACAGCGTCATAAAGATAAATAGCTCCGCCGTCCAAGTCTGATTGATTTTCCAAGAAGGCGCAGTCGGAAATGTGCGACCCGTAATAAGCGTTTAAAATAGCTCCGCCGAAACTTGCCTTGTTGATCCTGAACGTGCTATGGGAAATATCGAGGGCATTTGCTTGCGCAAAGATGGCCCCGCCGCCAAGAGCATCCCAGGCATGGACCGGTTGTCCCAACGCGCGATTAGCTTCGAATACCGAGTCTGAAATGGAGACATACGTTGGGGTGCGAATTGCTGCCTCCACAGGATTCTGATCGGTCAACACATCGACGCCACTCATGGACAAGTCGCTGTCCACGGCGATGGCACCGCCGTTGAGGGCGGCTGAGTTCTGCGTAAACTCCGCGCGTGTTGCATGGAGCGTAATACGAACGCCGCTGACCGCGCCACCATCATGCTCTGAAGTATTGCCGTAGAAATATGCGCCTTGAATTTCGATCGTCGCGTAATAGTAGGCGAAAATCCCGCCCCCGTACCGTGCGGTATTGTGCGTGATCTCACACTCTGAAAATGTGACTATGTTCTCCTCGGAAACATAGATGCCTCCACCGTAATCGGCATCATTGGCAGTGATCGCAACGTTTCTTAGAAGCCATTTCAAAACTCATTCTTTTGTAAACTTGCGCCATACTTGAACTTATGTACATTCAGGCCGTTTTGTGCGAAAGGAGTCGCAGAAATGGCCAGGATGGTGAAGCCTTTTTTGGATGATGATCGTTGGGCGA
>CAZCST010000011.1:0-100649 GCA_964501365.1 uncultured Phycisphaera sp.
CGGCATTCGCATCAGCCCCATCGATCTGGAAAAACTCAACCTGCTACGAGCGGAGATTGCACCACTGAAGGCAACGGCTTAGAAATGGGAAAATGGAGTCACACCAGTGGCTTGTTTACAGATAATTCGAAGCGCGACCACATCCTTGTTCGTGACCCTGCGAGCATATGCAACGCACACGGAAACCGGGCGGTTTGAATTTAATAGTACTCATACACAACTAGGGTTGTCGCTGACGCAACCGACACCACTTCAAGTTGCAGAGGCTTTCCAAAGGGTGCTCATCGATCGCGCGCAGGTTTGGAAATTGGATCAAGACAAAACGGATTTTCAACCGGACGTGTCGGGTACACCTCCGGAGAGACAGGCGGCTGAATTCGAACGAAAAACTAAGCGGATCAATGCCCTTCGCGATCTTCATTTGAATCGCTATTGGTCTGGTTGCGATTATTTCAGAGGGAGCAGGCATTACGAGGATCAATTCGCAAAATCGATTTGCGGTCAGCTTGAACTCAATGGACCACTTGACTCAACCATTCCAGGCCAACTTCGAAGATATCAACTTAAGTCATCGCTTGATTATCCCTATGGGAGTAGTTGGAGAGTGGAAGAGATTTGGGATATTTTTGATGATTGTCGAAATCCGCAGGATGTGGTATCCGTCCTAAACCGGGCAAAAAGTTTCTATACGCAGGAATATCGCATTTGGCGAACTACGAGACCTTGCTCATTCAACACGGCACTGGCAAGACTGAATTCGGCATTTAACGGTGATCCAGGCGTTACGGGAGAAGCCCTTGCAGTGTTGGCTGATGCTGCGCATGAGGAGAAGGACATAGCGACCGCTTTCTATTTGTATCGACTCTCAACGTTGGCGGCGCCGTCGGGTCCCGCGTTTGCCCGATCCGCCTTCAATCAAGGCTATTTGCTGCGCAGTGAAGGTTTTCCGTGCCAATCGATTCGGATTCTCCAAACTATTTTCGAGTCCCAAGCGAACGACAAGGACCGAGGGTCGCATCTCATGGAAGCCTTCAGAAACTATCGCCATCGCGCTGCCCTCGAGATTGCCGGTGCCTACGCCGACATGGGCAACTATCCCATGTCTTGCTATTGGCTGTGGCTTGCTGACTACCGCTATGAGTATCAAAGTTGGTGTGGAACTTGTCGTTGGGATGAAGATGCCGTGATGCGAAAACGGCTTATCGACACTTCACTGGCTGCAGGACCTCTCGTGTTCGCCGCCAACATTGTGAGCGCACCAATCACCAACTGGCGAGTTTGGTTGATCTTCTGTGTTTCTTGCTGGGTAATTCGCAAACTAACTCGTCGCATGCCTTGCATGGCGACGGGTACTGGTGATGGAACCCGCGCACAAGAGCGCTAGAGCGAACGCCACCAATCCCCACGTAGAGGCCGCTGGGACCGCGCCGCTTGTGGCGGAGCAGAGAATGAAGTCCGGCGGAGTTCCACCGGCGGTCCAGGTCGTTTGAAAGCCCGTCCAGTCATGGCAGTCCACGTCGTTGTCGCCGTCCAGATCCGCCGCCTGACATCCCGGGTCGTACGCATGGCCGGTGCCGGAGAAGCATGTCGTGAACGCCGTGTAGTCCGCATTATCCACGTCGTTGTCGTCATCCATGTCGCCGATCATCAGCGCCCGCGAGGTCAGCCCGGTGCGAAGAATCCACTGGTCGGGGTCAAAATTGACGAAAAGAGGAGTAAGCGTAATGGGCGCCACGAATCGCTGGGTCCGCTGATCGTTCCACGCCTTTACTGTTTCCTTGGCGCCGCCCGACGCACTCACGACCACATCCACCGGCATGGTGAACACATTGGGGTAGGGGGAGCCCTGCAACTGCTCGACGCGGAAATGCAAATACCTCTGACCGTCAATCACGATCGAATCAGACCCAAACCGGTACGTGGGTGATCCAACCGCGTATACCATCTCGTCGAAAAACCACGACAAATTCTGCCCGTACGTCGCCGATGCAGATGATGCGAAGTCATCGGTCGTCGCGGCTTTGCCCTGGTAAGCGGCCCGGTAGTCAGCCAGTATCTGGAAAAACGTGGCATCGCCCACGACATGGCGTAGCTGGTGCAACACCCACGCCCCTTTGCGATAGCTGAAATCCGAGCTGAAAATTCGATTGGCGTTGGCCGTGCCCGCAACCGAAACATAGACCGAGTCTTCTGTCGTATTTCCGAAGTTGAGAGGCTTTCGGCTTTGCATCGCGCTGAAATACGCGGCGGGGTCCGACGCCCCGAGCTTGAATTCCAGCCACAACGCTTCGCCATACGTTGCAAATCCCTCATTGAGCCAGATATCGCTCCATGTCTTGCACGTTACGTTATCGCCCCACCACTGGTGGGTCAGCTCGTGTGAGGTCAGGCTCTCGCTGAATCCGCTTTGGCCGGTCATGGTCTGGTGTTCCATCCCGCCGCTGAACGGGAAGTTGTAGAGACCATATTTTTCACTGACAAACGGGTATTCGCCGAACAGCGGGCGAAACGCGGTCATCATGTCGGTGACCTTTTCCCAGCCGGCGCGGTTCCCGGCTGTGTCGTTTTCAGGGTAGATGTAGAATTCCACCGGCATGGTCCCGCCGGGATAATTGTACGTCTTGGTCCACGTCGTATAGTTCGTCGCCGAAAACGACGCGAGATACGTCGCCATCGGCAAGGTGCTGGCCCAGTGATATTTCTTCCGGTTTCCTGAAAGGGTCTGGACGCTCTGCAGAATTCCGTTGCCCGCCACGCTGAAGTTATTGGGGGCCGTCACCGAGATCTCAATCGTGGATTTGTCTGAGTTGTCACCAGGGACGTTGACGTCGCCATCCTTGACCGGCCACCACGAATACGCGTAGTAGGGTTCGCTGAGGGTTGCGGCCACTGCGGTCCCCGAATGACTGCGTACTTCAAACGATCCAAGACCCACGGATGTCGTGTTCCCCGTATACGCAATCATCACGGTGAAAACTTCGTCCATCCCGTACGTCCGATCCAGCGTCACGGTTCGGCTCGACGTCGAATTCGTCGTCACGGTCACGGGCACGTTGTTCACGCGTGCGCTCGTGATGGTGTATTGGCTTCGCAGCCGAATCGTGAAGTTGGTCAGGTTCGACGACTTGCTCTGGACGGTGATGGTATTCGTTCCCGTGATGGTGCAGGTGTTCCCGCCCGTGTTCAGATTGGTCAGTTCGATATCAAGGTTGTAGTGCAGAACGTCCGTTTCGGTCATCGCCTCCGCGACGCCGCCTTCGGGCTCTCCCAAGCCCTCCTGCTCCCAGCCCGCGATGCGGGCCCGCGATTTGCCGCAGCCATCAATGGACGGCTCGTCACCCGGTGACCCCTGGGCCATGGTGGGCTGGACCATGTAGACCGCGCAAACAATCCCGAAGGCTAGTCCAAAAAAGCGACGAATTGCAGAACCCATCCCCCAACCCTCCGGCATGTCAAACTTGATACAAATCGCTAAAGCTTATCGGCCATGCACTTGGCATGAATGATAGCTCAAATGACCATGTGAAAACAACCTGCCTTCATGCTCAACCCCTTGAAACATTTCGGAAATGGCCGAAAATCGTCAGAAATTGGCGTTCCTGCAAGTAGGAAGAGCACTGCCGACATTGTAAGGAAACTGACGTGGCGACGGATTTTCCCTCATGACTGCTTTACGCAAATCAAACTCTTCCGCGTTTACGCTCATCGAGCTACTCGTCGTCATCGCCATCATCGCCTTGCTGATCAGCATCCTGATTCCGACTTTGTCGCGGGCCAGAGAATCAGCCAAGACAGCGGTTTGTTTATCCAACCAGCGGCAGATTGCGATGGCCGCCAAGCTCTACATGGACAATCACGGAGGCAAGATGTTCCACCACCACGAAGGTTGGGTGCTGGATGATGGTTCGCAGATGGCGCATTTGCCGGCTGACGTGGGTGGCTGCGAAGGGGGAGGCTACGGAAGCAGCGAGGCCGAAAAGCCCTGGGTCATCTTTCTTCAGCCGTACATGAATTCGCGCAAGTCCGGGTTCTGCCCTTCCGACCCAACGGAGAAATCTCCGAAGCTCTCCACCCGGCTTTTCGAGTACAACGGAAATATTGCCAGCACGGAGCAGGAGCCTCCGCAGGACTCCGAACTTTCCATCGCACTGGCCAACCGTCTCACCATGGTCAGCTACGTGCTGAATTCCATCTTCACCCACCGCTCCTGCCGATACGCAAAAGAGGGTGCGTTGGACGGCTTTCTTTCCGATTCACGCGTTTCCGCGCTGAAAAATCCCAATGTTATCATGTTCTCCGAGCGAAATTCCGAGGCCATGAACGCCGAAGACAACGAGGCCTTCGGCAGTGTAGGGCAGGACGATTACGACTCATGGGTGGGTGAGCCGGCGCTGGTCCAATGGGGCGCGGAGGCCGGGACGTACGCCAGTCAAGGTTGGATTCGATATAACCGCCACGGCGATTCTGCGAATTACATCTACGTGGATGGCCACGCCGAACGCGCACGCTGGAGCCAGATTCGCCGCGATCAGTTTCCCGATGGGGTGGTGCGCCGGCCGTTGGAGCATCCGCCTCGATGAAGGAGAGGCGCCGCGGGAGAAAATCGCAATACGGATGAACTCTGCCCGATTGGTTACGGGCAAATGTTTGTGATGGTTCCCAGCGGCTGCCCACCGCCGCACTGGCCCGGAACGGTGCAGGTTGGGTCAATGCAGTAATCGCCCACGTCCGCCGCGTTCACCTGAAACGAGCCCGGAGCGCAGTTTCCCAGGATCGTGCCGCACGGATCGACGTACGCCGTTGCATTCGTCAGGCGTTCATTGCACGACTCAAGGAAACCAAGCGGAAGAATTCCGGCCAGCAGTGTTCCCGACGCAACCGCACGAAATACACGCCGAACGCCATGACGCTGTGTCTTCATAACTCGCATCCTACTGGCCATGTCAGGCCGAAAAGCAAAGACTGCAAACGCAAATTGATGCTCAAAATCCAAAACGCAGGCCGAAGCAATCAGCCGCGAATCACTCATCAGTCAGGTCGTTCCTAGGGGGGGCAGTCGGCAAACAACGGTCCTGTCTGCGCGCCATTGGCATCGACACCCGTGTTTGCACAGGGGTCAATTGTCCCGCCCAGGATTCCGTTCTGGCAGTCGAAGATAAAGCAAAAGTCTGTCGCTCCCAGGCCGGCTTCAGCCGTGTAAGGGACGCAACCGGTGCCCGGTCCCGACAGCAAATATCCGCCGCCCGCCGCCAACGCCATCAACGTGACAACTCTCCGAGCCGACAATCGCATGAATCATCCTTTCGACTTTAGCGGCCAGTTATTAAACGCTCGCGCTGAAGGAAGTTCAACCCAAACTACCACTTTCGCACATCGGGAACGCCGGGGCGGCCGCGCCTTGGCCGCCCAGCTTGGATCACTGGATAGTAATCTCCAGTCTCTAGCTTGATGGAGTATATCCCGCCCCAAAAGTCCCGACAACCCCGTCAGTTGCGTGGGCACTGGTAGAGTTCGGGTGCCACGGACGGCTTTTCCGCCCGTGCTATTTGGTGCCACTGCACTTGAGCAATACCCTCCTCCCTTCGAGTGACAAGTTCTGCAGGGTGCCCCAATCGCCCGCCGCAGTGGATGGGCGGGACTCGATGATTTGACATATGTCACGCCAGCATTCTCCGCCTCCCATCCCCTTGTATCTTGTTCATTATTCATTGGATCGTGCATGCTAACAGCTGGTGATGCCATTGGCGGGCAACGGACGCTGATCGCGTGGGCGGGCGGAAACGATTGCCGTGCAATCGACCGTAACGCAAGAACGAAACGCCCTCGCGAGACGCTTGGCTCGAAAGCGAACGCTGCGGAAATTGCACCGAATCGGAATCATTATACGGAACCCACACACCCGCTACTGGCCGAGAAAACAGTGTTGCAGTACTAGCTGACTCGGCGCAAAACATCGGCGCAATCGGCATATCTTGAGCCACTTGGAACATCTGCACCATGTTCGACGCAGTCAAGGTGACGCCGGACCTGATGGTTTCAGGAAATCGTCCACTGCATCCGACACCGAGGTGAATCGGTTGATGTTGCCCGTCTTCGCCTCCACACCTTCGCGGCGAAGAATGTCGCGTACAGAGGCACGCGCCTCGACAATTTGCAGGCGGCAGCCTGATGCGGCCAGTTTGTCGTGCAGCTCGGCCAGCATCTGCGCAGCGTGCATGTCCACGCGAGGGGCCGCCGAAAGATCGCAAATCGCCAGTTTCGGCCGCAGGTTGTGCGCACGCTCTTCCACGATGTCACGAATGTGGTCGGCATTGAAATAGAGGATGCCTGACTCCGGGCGGAAGATGAGCACATCAGCCACGGTTTCGTTGTCAGAGTGCCGGGCCAGATCGGAGTAGCGACGCGATCCGGGAATTCTGCCAAGGAAGGCCACGTGTGGCCGGGCGACCAGGCGGATGATAAGCACGAGTGAGATGACGGCTCCAATCAACACGCCGCGCAACAGTCCCGAACCAAGCACGCCAAGCAGTGCAGCAACAGCCACGACGTATTCACTCCGGTTCGATCGTCGAAGATGATTCAGCGCGGAAACGTTGAACAGTCCGCTCACAGCCACCAACACGATGGCCGCCAACACGGGTTGGGGCAGAAAACGCAGCAGGCCGGAGAGAAACATCACGACCACCAGAATCACCAACGATGCGAAAAGCCCCGAGAGCGGCGTCCGCGCCCCCCCGCTTTCGTTCACCAGCGATTGCGACATGCCGCCACTCACGGGAAAACCACGGCCCAGCGACGCGGCCAGATTCGCCCCGGCGAGGGCCAGAAATTCCTGGTTGGCGTCCAGCCGCCCGCCGTGCTTGGCGGCGAACATGCGGCCAATTGCGGCCGTTTCCACCGCGCCAAGGAGAAAGCAGGCCAGTGCGAGAGGCAAAAGCTCGTTCAAGTCGGTCCACTGAATAGCGGGGATACCGATTGCCGGTAGTCCCTGTGGCACGCCGCCCAGCAGACTCACGCCGCTGGCATCCAGGTGCGCCAGAGCAGCCAAAACGATTCCGCCGATGACTACAAATAACGCGACAGGTCGGCTCTTGAGAAACACCTTCCCAAGTACCAGGATCGCCAGCGCGGCGAGGCCGATGATCAAAGAGGCGGCATTTGTTTCCTCCAAGTGGGAAAAGAAATGGCCCGCGCGCTCCCAGAAACTGCCGTGGCCGCCCTTGAAGCCAAATAGCTTCGGCAATTGGGTACTGGCCAGGAACAATGCAACGCCGCACTTGAACCCAACCATGACGCTTTCGGAAATAAACGTGACGATCCCCCCTGCCCGGGCAAGCCATGCCAAAAATGCAATGAGTGAGACAAGCATTGCTGTGCCCGCGGCCAGCGCACCGAAGCGCGTGGCATCTCCACCGGCAATTTCGCCCAGAGAAGCGCCAATCAATAGTGAAATTGCGGAACTGACGGTGATCGCGGTGTGCTGTGAGCTGCAGAACAGCCAGAAAACCAGTCCGGAAAAGAGGCACGCGTAGAGTCCCGCCTCCGGCGGCAGGTTGGCCAACGAAGCATCTGCGATACCAGAAGGCAACAGATAGGTCGCCAGCGTAATGCCCGCCACTATGTCTGCTCGCAACCAGCTACCTTCGTAGGTCCGCAGCCAGGACAACGCGGGAATCCAGCGAGTTGGAGAAGCAGATGACGGAAAGCTGGTTTGTGCCATCGGTGTCATCCAAGTCAGTATTTTTCCGGAACGAACTTCCTTCCACTCAACGTGGCCTGATCGTCGTACGCACCTTTCATCGATCGTTTCGGAAGCTTCACCTTCTCGTGTGTAACCTTTTTATGTGGAATGAGATTGAGAATGTGTGCCAGACAATTGAGCCGGGCTCGCTTCTTGTCGTCCGAATGGAGGATGTGCCATGGCGCCCATGCCGTATCGGTGGCCTTAAGCATCTGGTCGCGGGCACGCGAGTACTCGAACCACTTGCTGCGCGAAGGCAGATCCATGGGGCTGAGCTTCCATTGGCGCAGTGGATCATTGATCCGCGCCTCGAAGCGGCGCTTCTGCTCTTTGTCGCTGACTTCCATCCAAATCTTGATCAGCCGGATACCGCCATCCACGACATCCTTCTCGAACTCGGGACAACGATCGAGGAAGCGGGCATGTTGTTCCTTCGTGCAGAAATTCATTACATGTTCGACGCCGGCGCGGTTGTACCAGCTACGGTCGAAAATAATGACCTCGCCCGCCGCCGGAAAGTGCGGAACATAACGCTGGATGTACATTTGCGATTTTTCACGATCGGATGGCGCGGGCAGCGCCACGACGCGGAACACCCGGGGACTCACCCTTTCGGTCAGGGCGCGGATGGTGCCGCCCTTGCCCGCAGCATCGCGGCCTTCAAAAACGATGATGACCCGCAGGCCCTTGTGCTTCACCCACTCCTGGAGGTGACACAACTGCGCCTGGAGTTTGCGGAGTTCCTTTTCGTAATCCTTACTTTTCAGCTTGTTCGTTGTACTGCGGGATGGATCATTGCTCATGAGTCGGCTCCCTGAACGGACATTTTCGAAGCATAACCTACGTCATCCAACGCGAGTTTGCATCTTTTATGCAACTTCAGACAACAGAGACTCCCGTGCGGTATTGAGTTGCATCTTGCGTGCCAGCTTGGACGTCAACCTGTGCCGCTTTGTCTGTTGAAGCGGAAGATGCGTTGCTGAGTTGTCAGCCGGTAGAAGGACTGAACTAATCGCATACAATTCGCCTACATTCACATGCTGGACAAACCTCACAACCGGTCGTTTTGGAAAATGCCGATGCCTTTTCGTCGCGGACACCATCCCCAATTTATTGCACCACGGTCCGCGCATTTCCAATTCTGGTACGCGGAATGCATCGGGCACAACATGTACGATGCGCTCTTGCATTTGCACCCATTTGGAGCCGGTAGTATAAGGCTGCCACCGGATCAGGAGAAGCAAATATCACCGCCGGGGATTCGCCTTATGAAGAAACAGAAGCCACGTGGAATCGCCGTGATTACGCTGAGTTGTGGAACATTTTGGCTCGGTTGCGCGCGAGCTCCGGAGGCGCCCGTTGAGGCACCCAAACCGCCTGAGGTTACCGTCAGTCAAGTCGTGGAACGACCTGTGGTTGACTATGCGGAATTTACGGGCCGCATGGCCTCGCCAGCCAGTGTTGATATCCACGCCCGAGTAAGCGGATACCTCAACTCCGTGAATTTTACTGACGGAGAGGACGTGAAGGCAGGGGCATTGTTGTTCGAAATCGATCCCAGAACGTTTGAGGCCGAACTCAAAAATGCAGAGGGCCAAAAAGCGCAGTGGATCGCCAAGGCTGCCAAGGCCAAGGCTGATGTGGCCCGCTACGAAAACCTGGTCCCGACCGGCGCGGCCAGCGCCCAGGACCTCGACAAAGCACGCGCCGAACAGGGCGAGGCCATCGCGGCGATCGCCTCAGCGGAGGCGACTATCGATCGAGCCAAACTAGATCTCGAGTTCGCAAAAATCACCGCACCGATCGACGGGCAGGTGAGTCGGGCACTCATCACCAAGGGGAACCTGGTCCAGGCCGGCGCGGGTGACGACGCGTTACTGACCAACATCGTCGCGCTCGATCCGATGTACGTTTACTTCGACGTCGACGAGCGGTCCATATTGCGATTTCGAGAACGATATCGTGGCACCCGACCGGACGGCGGCCCACTTCCGACGTTGGATCAATTGAAGATTCCCGTTCAACTGGGCCTGACCAATGATGATGGTTTTCCCCGAACCGGCGTAATTGATTTTGCGGACAATCGCGTGGATCCCGCCACGGGCACAAATCAGGTGCGGGGCACGTTCAACAATGCGAAGCGTGAATTCAAGCCTGGCCTGTTCGCTCGAGTACGCGTACCGATCAGTGATTCGTATCAGGCGGTGCTGGTGTCCGAGTTGGCGATGGGAACCGATCAGGGACAGAAATTCGTCCTCGTAGTCAACGAACAAAACACGGTCGAGAAGCGGTTCGTGAAACCCGGTCCTCTGCAGGACGACGGCCTGCGTGTGATTTCCGATGGCTTGAAGCCTGGCGAATGGATCGTGGTCAACGGCCTCCAGCGTGCTCGACCCGGTAAGCCGGTGACTCCGCAACGTGCCGAGATGCCCATTCTCCACGTTGGCGCCAGCGCAAGTCCGTCGAAAGCCAAGGAACCACAAAAGACAGCCCCGTAGACAAGGCATCCAACATGATCCCACAGTTTTTCATTGACCGACCCATATTCGCGTCAGTGCTTTCCATCGTAACCATCATCGTCGGCAGCGTGGCGCTCTTGTCACTGCCCATCGCCCAATATCCCGAAGTCGTTCCGCCGACCATTCAGGTTTCGGCGATGTATCCGGGAGCCAACGCCAAGGTGGTCGCGGATACTGTTGCCGCGCCGATCGAACAGGAGGTCAACGGCGTGGAGAACATGTTGTACATGTTTTCCAAGTCGACCAACGATGGGCAGATGTATCTGGACGTTACGTTTAATGTAGGCGCCGATCTGAATATGGCGCAGGTGCTGGTGCAGAACAGAGTGGCCATCGCCGAGGCCAAGCTGCCCGAGGAGGTCAAGCGCCAGGGTGTCACGACAAAGAAGAAGTCGCCGGCGATTCTGTTGTGCGTGAACCTCATTTCACCGGACCAACGATACGACCAACTGTACCTGAGCAACTACGCGACGATCCAGGTTAAGGATGCGCTGGCCCGACTGCCGGGCATTGGCGACGTGACCTTTCTCGGGGCCCGCGACTACAGCATGCGGGTCTGGCTCGATCCGGAGAAACTCGCTTCTCAAAATTTGAGCGCAAGCGATGTTACCAAGGCGCTGCGCGAGCAAAACGTGCAGGTGGCCGCCGGCCGCCTGGGCCAGCCGCCCGCCCCGGCAGGGCAGGCTTTTCAATTGGCCATCAATACGCTCGGACGGTTGCTGGACCCTGAACAATTCGCCGACATCATTATCAAAACCGGCGAAAAGGGGCAGGTGACGCGGATTCGTGATGTCGGACGCACGGAGTTAGGCGCTAAGAATTACGACGTCAACAGCTTCCTTGACGATCAACCAAGCGTCACGCTTGCTGTGTTCCAGCTTCCCGGATCCAACGCGCTGGCCACGGCCGATGGCGTCAAGTCCAAAATGGAGGAACTCAAAGCCCGGTTTCCCGAAGGGCTGGAGTACAAGATTGTCTACGACACAACGGTGTT
The DNA here is from genome assembly GCA_964501365.1 of uncultured Phycisphaera sp. Classification (GTDB taxonomy): domain Bacteria; phylum Planctomycetota; class Phycisphaerae; order UBA1845; family UBA1845; genus CAZAMB01. The sequence goes on from CAZCST010000011.1 coordinate 11,255, forward strand.
CGTGGACGAGTCAATTCACGAGGTCTACAAAACACTGATCGAGGCTTTCGTGCTCGTGTTCATCGTCGTGCTGGTGTTCCTCCAGAACTGGCGGGCCACGATTATTCCAATGGTTGCCGTGCCGGTTTCACTCATCGGCACACTGGCCGTCATGGCAGGCATGGGTTTCTCGCTCAATAACCTGTCGCTTTTCGGCCTGGTCCTGGCCATTGGAATTGTGGTCGACGACGCCATTGTCGTCGTGGAAAGCGTTGAGCTGAACATGGCGTCAGGCCTCAGCCCGAAAGAGGCTACGCGAAAATCCATGAAGGAGGTCTCCGGCGCGCTGATCGCCATCGCGCTGGTGCTCTGCTCGGTCTTCGTTCCGACCGCGTTTATTGCGGGTATCAGCGGACAATTCTATCGCCAGTTCGCCCTGACCATTGCCGCGTCGACGGTTATTTCGGCCTTCAATTCGCTGACCCTCAGCCCCGCACTTTGTGCCATCCTGCTGAAGCCGCACGCGCACGGGGAAGGCGCGCATGCGCATCGAGAGGTGCTTCCTCGCATGGGGATCTTCATCCTCTTCGGCCTGGTGGCATACATGATTTTGCCGGCCTATCTGGCCCCATTGGTTGGAGTACAACTCCCCAGCGAAGGTAGCGCGCATGCAGAGGCAACCGCAACGCATGAGACAAGCGAACTGGCCCTGTGGGGCGTGCGAGCGTTGGCGTTTGTCATCGGCGGAGTTGTGGGTTGGTTGCTCAGCGGAGTAGTGAACCGCATCCTTGATTTGCTGTTTCGAGGATTCAACTGGTGCTTCGACATCGCGATTGGCGGCTATGGATTTGTAGTCGGAATGCTTCTGCGCGTCGCCGTAATTGTCCTGGCTGTCTACGGTGGATTGATGTATTTCACCTACCTCGGTTTCGCCACAGTACCAGTTGGCTTTATTCCCGAGCAGGACAAGGGCTATCTTGTCGTCAATGCCCAGCTTCCTGACGGTGCGAGCTTGGAGCGAACAGAGGCCGTCATCGCCAACCTAAGGAAGATCGCCAGTGAAACTCCCGGCGTGAAGCACACCATCGCGGTGCCCGGGTACTCCATTCTCAACTCCACGAATATCGCCAACGTAGGAGGCATATTCGTAATTCTTGAGCCGTTCGATGAACGAAAGCACGATCCAAATCTTTCGGCGCCAAAAGTTGCAGCCAGTCTCAGACAGGGATTTGGGAAAATACAGGAGGCCGCCATCAGTTTGTTTGGGGCCCCACCAGTCGACGGCCTGGGCAACACTGGAGGCTTCAAGCTTCAACTTCAGGATCGCTCCGACACGGGGCTGACCGGGCTCCAGGAAGGCGTGGACAATGTTGTCGCGGCGGGGAATGCTAGACCCGGACTTCTGGGTTTGTTCAGCAGTTTCCGGGCGAATCAGCCACAGGTTTTTGTGGATCTCAACCGCTCGCAGGCCAAGACTCAGGGGATCGCCCTGACTGACATTTTCGACACGCTTCAGGTCTACCTGGGTTCATCGTACGCAAATGACTTCACTCGCTTTGGCCGAAACTGGCAGGTAAACGTTCAGGCGGAGCCGCAATTCCGCTTGCAACCCTCTGACATTGGCAAGTTGAAGGTGCGGAATGCCGCAGGACAGATGGTTCCGATGGGCGCCATTGTGTCTGTGCAAGACACTAGCGGCCCGGCGATCGTCAACCACTACAACATGTATCCCTCGGCTGAGATCAACGGAGGAACTGCGCCCGGCGTCAGTTCAGCCCAGGGAATCGCAATGATGGAGCAAATTAGTGGGACCGAGCTTCCCGCAAGCATGGGCTATGAATGGACGGAACTTGCGTTGCAACAGAAGCTCGCCGGAAACACTGCGATTTTTGTCTTCATTCTCGGCACGATTTTTGTTTTCCTGGTGCTCGCCGCGCAATATGAGAGTTGGTCGTTGCCGGTCACAATCATCATGATCGTTCCAATGTGTCTGTTCGCTGCCATCACCGGAGTTTGGCTGGCGGGCATGGACAACAACATCTTCACACAGATCGGCCTGGTCGTTCTCATCGGACTGGCCGCCAAGAACGCAATCCTCATCGTGGAGTTTGCCAAGCAGCTCCAGGATCAAGGAAAGAAATTGAGAGAGGCCACAATCGAAGCCAGCAAGCTCCGCCTTCGGCCCATTCTGATGACATCTCTTGCATTCGCGCTGGGCGTCCTGCCCATGGTGCTGGCCAAAGGCGCTGGTGCCGAGATGCGCGTGGCCCTTGGATTTGCGGTGTTCAGCGGCATGGTAGGCGTGACTGTGTTCGGGGTGTTCTTCACCCCGGTATTCTATTCGACCATCCGCTGGCTCACGGGAAACAAGTCGACTCAGACTGCCCCGGCTGCGGCTGATTCAAAAGGAGATCATGCATGAGGACGCGCGGGCTCAGGCTGCATGGCGCGATCGGCGGCACCTTGATCTTGGCCAACTTGTTTGGATTGGCCGGCTGCAAGGTCGGCCCCAATTATGCTGAACCGCACGCACCTGTCGCGGATCAATGGACTTCCTCGACCAACTCGGAGTTGGAGCGCGGCGAGGACACTGTGGCACGATGGTGGGAGGTTCTCAACGATCCCGTCCTGAACAATCTGGTGGAAAAAGCCTACCATCAGAACCCCTCTTTGCAGGCGGCTGGTGTTCGTGTTTTGGAGGCTCAGGCTCGTCGAGCAATCGCGTTCGGATTGCTCTTTCCGCAACAACAGGAAGCGTTCGGCGGCCTCTCCTGGAATCAGGTAAGCAACAATTCGGGCGCGGCAAACGCAGACCCAACCGCGGCCGGCCTCCTGACGAATACGCTCGGTACACTAACCAACGGGGTCATCGGCAAGCCCGGAATTGATAACACCTTTCACAATTGGGAGATGGGTTTCGGCGCCGCGTGGGAGGCGGACATTTGGGGCAGATACCGGCGAGGGATCGAAGCAGCGGATGCACAAATCCTTGCGACGCTGGCCAGCTACGATGACGTACTTGTCAGCCTCATCGCAGAAGTGGCTACGAATTATGTCCTGCTGCGAACCCTGGAGGAACAACTTGTCGTCACCCGGAGCAACGTGACGATTCAACAACGTGGTTTTGAACTCGCAGAAACCAAGTTCAAGGGTGGTACAACGACGGGGCTTGACCCAGCCCAGGCGGCAGCGTTACTTCGCGACACGGAAGCTCAGGCCGTCGCACTCGAAACTCAGATTTCACAAACGAAAAGCACTCTCTGCGTCTTGCTTGGGATTCCGCCGCAGAACCTAACCGAATTTCTCGGTGAAGCGCGCCAAATTCCCAGCGCCCCCGACCAGATCGCCGTCGGAATTCCGGCGGATCTCTTGCGACGGCGGCCGGACGTTCGCCGGCTGGAACGCCTGCTGGCCGCACAGAGCGCGGTGATCGGTGTGGCGACCGCAGACTTGTATCCGAGCTTCTCGCTGAAGGGCGAACTGGGTCTATCTGGCGAGCATTTTTCTGACATGTGGCGCGGCGACAGTCTTCAGGCATTTGCGGGCCCTTCGTTCCGCTGGGCGATCCTCAACTACGGCCGCATCGAAAACAACATCCGGGTGCAGGACGCCGCCTATCAGGCGTTGATCAGTGACTACGAAAGCGCTGTTCTTCGCGCACAGGGTGAGGTTGAGACTGCCATTGCCGGATTTCTCGGAGCACAGCGGCAGGTTCTGTCATTGACGCAAAGCGTGGACTCTGCGACACGCGCAGTGGATCTTGCCGAGCAACAGTATCGCGGTGGCATCGCCGACTATACACGAGTCCTGACGACGCAGGACTTCCTCACCACGGAACAGTCGCGGCTTGTTTCCACGCGCGGAGCAGTCGCGCAAAATCTGGTTTCACTGTATCGCGCGATGGGCGGCGGCTGGGAGATTCGCGAAAAACAGGATCTCGTGCCGGCATCGATCAAGCAACAGATGAAAGAACGCACCAATTGGGGCAAGATGATTGATATGGACCGGATTGAGTAGTTTCACCACCTTAGTACGCAGCCGACCCGGGTTTGAACTGTTACATTCTCCGGGGGAACATGGGGAAATCATTTAGAAAGCCGCCTCGGCGGCGAAACTGGGGAACGATGAAGAGCGGGACTCTTGCATGTTCCCGCAATTCGAGACTCGCTTTGGTACGCGAATTGCAAGGTATTTAAGGCAGTGGTTAACCTGCGCGCGTAAGCGCTGGTCCGGACTCCTGTTGAGTTTGGACCCGTTCGTTACGTATCGCCGTTAACCGGGGCAGTTGAAAGGAGATCCGCATGCCATCCAACAACCTAGTGGGCGATACCGCGCTACGGTCGACAAAGATTGCAAGGGTTTTCCAGAAGCGCGCAACCCTTGCTCGCGAGCGATTCAGCGAACGCCTGCGAAAGTCAATGCAGCCGGGACTGAACATGACCGGCATCACCCCGGCTTCGATCTGGAAGAACCTGACCGATGGGCGGGACTATATGATCGACCTTGCCCAACGGTCCGTCCTATTTTGGGATACGCTTCGCCAGCGCGGCGATAACTTTCTGGAACACGAAAAAGCCGGCAAGCCGCCAGTGCTCCATTTCGATTATGAAACAGTACTCGATGCCCGGGAGTTCGAGCGCCCCGTCAATTATGCGTTAGTCAAGATCGCCCCCCCGCTCGGCGTGACAATCGACCCGACGCGACGACCTTATGTCATCATCGATCCACGAGCCGGACATGGACCTGGAATTGGCGGATTCAAGGATGATTCCCAGGTTGGCGTCGCCCTTCGCGAAGGCCACCCTGTCTATTTCGTGATCTTCTTTCCCGAACCTCAGCCCGGCCAGACGATCCTTGATGTTTGCGATGTCGAAGCCCGGTTCGTCAAAAAGGTACGCGAGCTGCATCCCAAAAGCCCAAAGCCTGTCATTCTCGGCAATTGCCAGGGCGGCTGGGCGGCGATGATGCTGGCGGCCGCCAACCCGGAGGACACCGGCCCCATCGTGATCAACGGGGCGCCCATGTCTTATTGGGGCGGAGCATGGAGCGAAGGCGACGGAGACAACCCCATGCGCTATGCCGGCGGACTGCTGGGCGGGACCTGGTTTGCTTCGCTTGCGGCGGACTTGGGCGATGGGAAGTTCGACGGTGCATATCTCGTGCAAAATATGGAGAACCTCAACCCGGCCAATACGTTCTGGGACAAGTACTATCACTTGTTCGCAAACGTTGACACTGAGGGCCCCCGCTTCCTTGAATTTGAGCGATGGTGGGGTGGGTACTACCTGATGAACCGCGAGGAAATTGACTGGATCACGCAGAACCTCTTCGTCGGGAACCAGCTTTGGGAAACGAACGGGGCTCAGAAAGGATTCTTCGATTTACGCAACATCAAAGTTCCAATCGTTCTCTTTGCGTCTCTCGGTGACAACATCACGCCGCCCCAGCAGGCATTCAACTGGGTTGCAGACGTGTACGAGTCAACGGACGAAATCAAGGCTCGCGGCCAAGTCATCGTGGGCCTCTTGCATCAGGACATTGGACACCTGGGTATTTTTGTCTCCGGCAAAGTTGCCAAAAAAGAACACACACAGATCGTCTCGGTTCTGAAATCAATTGAAGCCCTCCCGCCGGGACTCTATGGCATGAAGATCGTCGAACAGCCTGGAACGGGCGGCAAACCCAACTACACGGTCGAATTCATTGAACATCGTCTGGAGGACATAACGGCCAGGCTGAACCGGTTTGAACGAACAGACGAAAAACCATTTGCCGCCGCGGCCATGATCTCGGACTTCAACCAGAGAGCCTACGACCTGTTCGTGAGTCCGATGGTCAGGGCACTTGCGACAGAGCCGCTTGCCAAAATGGAGCAGCAGTTCCATCCGCTTCGTTTCCAGCGATGGGCCTTTTCGGGAATGAATCCCTGGCTGAATTGGCTGACGCCTGTTGCTGACGCCATTCGCAAGCAGAGGCGGGCCGTTGCCCGCGACCAGACATTTCGCCAGGTGGAGCAGGCCGGGTCTGATTTGCTCAGTGCTTCGTTCGACTATTACCGCGACATCCGTGATGCTGTCAGCGAGGCTCAGTTCTTCAGCCTCTATGGAGGTATGTTTTCACTGTACATGCCTGACAAGCGCTCGAAGCACGAGCGCCCGGCTGAATCGTCCAACGATGGAAAGCAGCCTTTGTATGTTAAGGAGGCACTCGCTGCGATCAGCAATGGCGGATATCCCGAGGCTTTGGCGCGAGCGGGAGCCCTGCTTGCCCGGCGCGGCGAGCCATTACCTCTGGCGCGCCTTCAACTGAAAAAGGAACTCCTCGCCGATTACAAGGATTTTCTGCCGGACCTTCCGACAGATACGGCCCGACGCATCCGCGGCGAACAGGATGTGATCGTGAACCATGAGCGGGACGCGGCGATCGATGCTCTACCCAAGCTCCTCACTCATATCGAAGACCGGGAGCGGTTTCTTACGTTGCTAGAACGACTTCCGGCCGACGTTCGCATACAGGCCGATGGAGTCTCACCCGAGCAGGCGGAGACGTTGCGACGCATCCGGCATGTATTGGATGCAGATTCCTCAGGAGCGAAGTCGGCCGCTTCGCGTGGGCGCGCTTCGGACGGAGCAACGCGTCAGCAGAATCCGCAAGGAGCCCGTCGATGACTGCGCTAACCAACGTAACATTTGACGAAATCAAGATTGGCCAGTCCATCACCGTGTCGAGACACCTGTCCCAAACGGACATCGAGGCGCTGGCATTTACCTCCGGCGATGTGGATGCCTATCACCTCGATAATGGAGATGGCGGCGAAGCGGCGAAATCCACGGAGGCCGTGGCCTCCGAAGCGTTCTTCGGATATCTGCTCAATCGGCGCCTTCCGGGTCCGGGTACGACGATTGTCGCCCAAGACCTGAAGTTTCGCGGCCGACTTTCCCTCGGCGACACCATGACTGCCACGGTGACGGTGAAGGAAAAACGCGCGGATGGAAATTTGATTGTCCTCGACTGCCGATGCGTGAATCAGAAAGACGAAATTATCACTACCGGCCTGGCTACCGTTGTCGCACCGACACGGCGTATCACCTATGGAGAATTGGCAACGCCCGAAGTGATTTTTCGACGGACCGACGCCTTCGCACGAATCATCAAGTCCTGCGAGGGACTCCCCCCGGTGACCTGCGCCATCGTGTACCCGTGCGATCACGACAGTCTGGTGGGACCGATAGAGGCCGCCAGGCGGAAGCTCATCATCCCAATCCTCATTGGCCCGGAGACCGAGATTCGTGCGGCAGCCGATGCCGCGAAGGTCGATCTCCGCAATTTTCAAATTATCTCCACAGAGCACAGCCACGCGGCCGCCGAGAAAGCTGTGGCCATGGCCCGGGCAGGCGAAGTGGAAGCATTGATGAAGGGAAGTCTGCACACCGATGAGCTGATGGCAGCCGTCGTCCCTTCGGCGACCGGACTGCGCACTTCGCGCCGCATCAGCCACGTGTTCGTGCTCGATGTGCCAACCTACCCGCGCATGCTGCTGGTATCCGACGCGGCCATCAACATCGCGCCGGATTTGAAGGCCAAAGTCCACATCGTGCAGAACGCCATAGACCTTGCAAAGGTGCTCGACATCGCGGAGCCCAAGGTGGCGATTCTCTCGGCGGTGGAGACGGTCAATCCCGACATTCCCTCCACGCTCGATGCCGCGGCGCTGTGCAAGATGGCCGATCGAGGTCAAATCACCGGCGGCCTCCTCGATGGACCACTCGCGTTTGACAATGCCGTAAGCGAACATGCGGCGAAGACCAAGAAGATCGAATCACCCGTGGCGGGCCGGGCCGACGTATTGATCGCGCCTGATTTGGAAGCCGCGAACATGCTGGCCAAGCAACTCCAATATCTGGCCGGCGCGGATGCGGCGGGAATTGTGCTCGGCGCGCGCGTACCTATTGTACTAACCAGCCGGGCTGACACTGTCCGAACACGGCTGGCCTCGACTGCGGTCATGGCCCGCGTGGCACAGGCGAATCGGGCTGCCAGCCCCTCGCCCTCAAAGAAGTGAGAACTGTCATGGCTGATGCCATTGTTGTGCTGAATGCCGGTTCGTCGAGCATCAAGTTCTCGCTCTTTTCCCTGGGCGAGAAATCGTTGGATGTCGAGGCCCGTGGGCAGATCGAGGGCCTATTCACCTCACCCAAGTTTGTCTCGAAGGACGAAGCGGGCAAGGTGTTATCCGAAAAGTCGTGGGGAGAGGGGAAATCACTCGGACATGAAGGCGCACTAGACCACCTCGTCGCATACCTTCGAGGAGAACTCAAGGTGCACCGACTGGTCGGAGTGGGGCATCGGATAGCACACGGCGGGCCGGAAATTAGCAGACCGCTCCGGGTGGACCCACAAGTCGTGACCAAGCTGGAGAAATTCATTCCGCTCGCTCCACTGCACCAGCCGCACAACCTGGCGCCAATCCGCTTCCTCATGGATCGAGTTCCGCAACTGCCCCAGGTGGCGTGTTTCGACACTTCCTTTCACCGCTCGAACACGCAAATTTCGCAGATGTTTGCCCTGCCCATGGAATATTTCGAAACAGGCGTGCGCCGTTACGGTTTTCACGGTCTCTCCTATGAGTACGTCGCGTCGGTGCTGCCCGAGTACGACGACAAAGCCGCGCGAGGTCGAACCGTCGTGCTGCATCTTGGCAACGGTGCCAGCATGTGCGCGATGAACGCATCGCAGAGCGCCGCATGCACCATGGGATTCTGCGCGGTGGACGGCCTCATGATGGGCACGCGAAGCGGCTCGCTCGATCCGGGAGTCGTCCTCTTCCTCATGGCCCAGCGCGGCATGAGCGCACCGGAAATCGAGAAACTCATCTATACCAGGTCCGGCCTCCTCGGCGTATCAGGCATATCCAGCGACATGCGGACGCTGCTGGCCAGCGATGATCCGCGGGCCAAGTTGGCGGTGGACCTGTACTTGTACCGCATTCAGCGTGAGTTGGGGTCTCTGGCTGCCGGACTGCAAGGTCTGGATTCGATCGTCTTCACTGGCGGCATCGGCGAAAATGCCGCCCTCATTCGCGCCCGAGTCTGTCGGGACGCGGCATGGCTCGGTATCGAGCTTGACGAGGGCAGCAATGCCAGGGGCGGTCCGCGGATCAGCCCTGCAAGCAGCCGGGTTTCTGCATGGGTTATACGAACAAACGAAGAGTTAATGATTGCCCGCCATACGCGAAAATTGCTCGGCCTTTGTTGATGGGTTATCTTGTCAAGGCGATACAGTTCAACCGCGCGGGATCGAAGTAGCCTGCGCTGAGGCGAAACCTGGATCCGCCTTGGAAACAAAAAGACGGAAAACCGGTAATCAATTCGCTGGTAGTGGCATCGAAAACGGCGAGAGGAGATGCAGTGATGTTCAACGGATTCGTACGAACGCTGATCACAGGCGTAGCGATTCTTTGGGCCGCAGCGGGTTCAACTGTGCTAGCCCAACCGCAAAGCGCAGCGTCAGCTGGGGCCGACACACAACTCTTCAAGCCTGAGGAACTGGATCAACTGGTGGCGCCCATCGCCTTGTATCCGGACTCGCTGGTCGCACAGATCCTCATGGCTTCGACCTATCCGATTGAAGTTGTCCAGGCCGAACGTTGGGCAAAGGAAAACAGCAGCCTTAAGGGTGATGCATTGGCCACTGAGTTGGAAAAGCAGCCCTGGGACGATAGCGTCAAGTCACTCGTGAATTTCCCGCAAGTTCTGACAATGATGAGCGAAAAACTCGACTGGACTACGAACCTCGGTGACGCGTTCATTGAACAGCAAAAGGCAGTGATGGATGCAATTCAAAAACTTCGGAAGAAGGCCAAGGACAACGGCAATCTCGAATCGAATGAGCAACAAAAGGTGATCGTGCAGCCACCGGCCCCAGCCCCTCCTGGTGACACGACAACCACGACAACCACCACCACAGTTACCGAAACTTACATTATTGAGTCAGCGAGCCCGGACGTCATTTACGTCCCGACGTACAACCCAACGGTCGTCTATGGGGCGTGGCCGTATCCAGCGTATCCCCCGTATTCCTATTACCCTGCCGGCTATGTAGCAACGGCCGCCGTGTCCTTTGGCCTGGGCGTAGCGGCAGGCGCCGCATGGGGGCATGCATGGGGAAATTGTAACTGGGGTCATGGTGACGTAGATATTGATGTGCGAGGGGGCAATTCGTTCAACCGGACGAATATTAATAACTCCCGTAATGCCTCCAATGTCGGGAATCGAAATAACAATGTCCAGGGCGGTCGAAATTCCTGGCAGCACGATCCGTCCCATCGAAAAGGAGCGTCTTACCGAGATCAGAACACCGCAAACAAGTTTGGCGGCACATCGGCTAGAAATGCTGCACAATCGCGAGATTCGTTCCGTGGGCGTGCGGATGCAGGACGCCAGGATATCGCGCGCGGAGGCGCTGATCAGTTCAAGGGACGACAAGGACCGTCTGCGGGAACGATGGGCCAGCGCGGGCCAGGGTCTGCAGGTGGTGGCCGCGATCAACGCGGACAAGCTCCTTCCGCAGGAACACGTAATCAACCTAACCGTGGCGGATCGGCGAACCGGCCCCAGACCGCCGATCGATCTGCAAGTCCTTCGCAGAATCGCGGCGCTCAGAGCAGTCGTCCCAGCCAATCGCAGGGAAACCGTGGGGGAGCCTTCGACACCAGCTCGGGCAGTCGCGCGAAGAGTGAAAGCCAGCGCGGCCAGGCGAGCCGATCCAGTAGTCCGAGCAGGTCTGGGAGCTCGTCCCGTTCGTCAAGCGGCGGAGCATCGCGCGGCGGTGGTGGGTCGCGCGGTGGCGGAGGTGGTGCCTCACGTGGCGGCGGTGGCTCACGTGGAGGTGGTGGTGGACGTGGAGGCGGTGGTCGTGGACCCGGATACAGTCGGGAGGTGTATTGATGAGATACTCTGAAAAGTGCAAGACCGTAGGTCACGGGTCCGTCCTCAGCGAGTCGAAACGCAACTGCCGGGGGTGCGCTGGGTTGCTGACGGTTGCAATTTGTTGTGTGGCTCCCGGATGCAGTTTGCGGCAGGAAAAATTTGCAACGCCGGAAGAAGCCGCCAGCGCGTTGGTGACGGCGGCCAAGTCCGAAGAAACGGACAGGGTAAAAAAAATACTCGGTCGTGGTGCGGACGACGTTATCGCTTCGGGAGATGAGGTTGCAGATCGGGTAGCCCGGGATAAATTTCTGCACGCATACGATGAAAAGCACTCGCTGGTGGCCGAGTCAGATAAAATGGTGACTCTGCAAGTCGGCTCCGAAGACTGGCCGATGCCAATTTCGATTGTCAAGAAATGGGGATCCTGGCGGTTCGACACGCGTCGCGGAAAGGATGAGATCCTCAGCCGCCGGATCGGCCGCAATGAACTATCCGTTGAGCAGGTCTGCCTCGCCATTGTGGATGCCCAACGGGAGTATTTTGAGAAGGACCGCAATGGCGACGGCGTGCCGGAGTATGCACAGAAGCTTGTCAGTGACCCCGGCGAGAAGAACGGATTGTATTGGGAAACCAGCAGCGAAGAGCCGCCAAGCCCCATCGGCCCACTTGTTGCCGATGCCGTTGAGGAGGGCTATGCGGGCAGGGAAAAAGACAGCACAGGGCGGCGACCTTATCATGGTTATTACTTCAAGCTATTGCGGTCGCAGGGGCCATACGCCCCGGGCGGTGCATACGATTATGTAGTGGACGGACGAATGACTAATGGATTTGCCATTGTTGCCTGGCCCGCAGAGTATGGCAACTCCGGCGTGATGACCTTTCTTGTAAGCCATCAAGGCATTGTTTACCAGCGAAACCTCGGCAGGCATACGGCGCGGATTGCGAGCACAATGTCTGTGTTCGATCCCACTCCCCAATGGAGCATAGAGTGATGAGCATGAATCGTTGTATAGGCCAGGACCCGTACGCCCGAACTCCCCGCGCAGTTTGGTTTCTTCGGGCAATGCTTCCCGTTGCTTTCATGGTGATCGGCGGCTGTGCAACCAAGGGTCGGACCGGTGCCCTCGCCGGCAGCGGAGTCGGCGCGATCATCGGTCAGACAGCCGGACGCAGCACCGAAGCCACGTTGATCGGCGCCGCTGTGGGAACCGGTGTCGGATACATCATCGGCAACGAAATCGACAAGAAAGAAGCAAAAGCCCTGGAAGCTCAAAACACAGTGCCGAACAATGCGCCGCTCGCGGGAACAAGCTGGAAAGTCACCAGCCTAGTCCGGGACGAGCCACTCCCCAATCGTTCCATCGTCATCGATTTTCGAAACAATGGACGGGTCATCACAACGCGGACACTCCCGGACGGAAAAGTCGAACGTGCGGATGAAGCATACCGTGTTGTGGGAAACACGCTTATCATTAACAAGCCCGGCTACATCGTGAATGCAACGTACAGAATCGACGGCCGCGGGATGGTGGTCGAGGCTCCAAAGTTCCGTGCCGTGCTTGATCGGGTTTGACCCGCGGGAATTACGACGATGCGTAACGCTCGGATCGACTCAATCTGTGTCTGAATTCATCGCGATGTCCATGTGTCTGGGGTAAAATCGTGCAATGGCGGCTGCGCGTAGCAGTTGTAGCCACTGCGCAGGGTTCATCATTGGAGATACCTAAAGAATGTCACTTCGAACAGAAAAATGTGCTTGTGCCGTTACCTTCGCCGCAACATTGTTGATCGCGACCGTCGGATGCCAGAGCAACAAATCCAATGGAGGCTCAGCGAGCCACGAGAAGGAACAGACTCTTCATGAGGCCGTCCAGGAAACGATCGATATTTCCAAGACGCGCGATTCGGGAATGGCGAAGTGGTTTGATACGGCATATGGTTATGCCGTTTTTCCGGGCATTGGCGCCGGAGGCTTCATCATCGGCGGAGGACACGGCTCGGGTGAAGTGTACTCAGGCGGCATGCAGATCGGCACAGCAAAGGTCACGCAATTAAACGTCGGCGCCACATTTGGAGGCCAGGTGACGCAACAAATTCTTTTCTTCAAGGACAAGTTCGCGCTGGATAGCTTTACCAGGAGCAATTTTGAATTCGATGCGGCAGCTTCGGCCGTGGCCATCAAGTCCGGCGCCGCCGCCAGTGTCGATTACAACAATGGAGTCGCCGCATTCGTCATGCCAAAGAAGGGCGCCATGGTTCAGGCGTCGCTCGGAACGCAAAAATTTGCCTACACACCAAACTAAACTGTTAGTATCCGAAGGCGCAACGTTTAAGGCCGTAGAGTTGGCTTACGAAGGCGGTATGGGTTATGGGCCGAAAGACTGCGAAACCACTCAGATTGCCGAAAAAAAAGACAATCGACGAGTGGGAAAGTCAATGGCAGCGCAGCGCAAGCGCGGCTGTTGGACATGGATACGAGTTACCTGCGGACAATTCTGGGGCCGAGCGCGACTTTCTCACTCATACGCGCACACCTGAAAAGGAACGCGCGCGGCTCAAACGCATCGAGGCGGAGTTTGTTCGAGGGTTCAAAGGGCTGTATCAACTCGGCCCTGCGGTTACGGTGTTTGGTTCCGCCAGGTTCAAGGAGAACCACCATTATTACAAACTCGCACAAGCAGTTGGGGCGGAGCTGGCACGCGCCGGCTTCGCCACGCTGACCGGCGGCGGCCCCGGAATCATGGAGGCCGCCAATCGCGGAGCGCATGAAGCCGGGGGGGCGAGCTACGGGCTGAACATCGTCCTGCCCCATGAACAGAGTGCAAATCCATACGTCGATAAGAGCATTAATTTTCGCTACTTCTTCACTCGGAAAGTGATGCTGGTAAAGTATTCCTGTGCTTTTATCGTGATGCCCGGCGGGCTTGGCACGCTTGACGAGCTGTTCGAAGCGGCCACGCTGGTTCAATGCGGCAAGATTGGGCCGTTTCCCGTCATTCTCATGGATCAGAAGTTTTGGAAGGGGATGCGGGTCTGGGGCCAATTCATGATGAAACAGGGCGTGTATACCAAAGAGGAACTCAGTTTCGGCTGGGTGACAGACTCTGCTGCCGAAGCAGTGGATGTGATTCGACGAAGTCTACCTCCTGAAGTGCGCAGCCGGCTACGTCCTGCCAACCAACCCGCGCAGCGCACCCGAAAGAAGACAACATGAAAATCAAAGTCATTGGCGCTGCGGGCGGTGAAGTCACGGGTTCCGCCTACATGGTCGAAACAAAGCAGGCGCGCGTGCTGGTCGACTGCGGGATGTTCCAGGGCGGTAAGAAGTCGGAGTCGCTGAACCGTCCGCCTGCGCGTCCCAATTCAAAACTTGACTCCGTGCTCATCACACACGGCCACCTCGACCACACCGGGCGCCTGCCACTGCTTGCACAAATGGGTTGGAGCGGGCCGGTATTTGCGACTCCAGCCACGATCGAAATGTCATCGTTAATATTGCGTGATTCCGCGCGCATCCAGACCCAGGATGCGACGCGTACCAATCGCCGGATGGCCCGCATGGGTAAACCACTGGTGGACGCCCTCTACACGGTTGAGGAAGCCGAAAGCATCATTGGTAATTTTCGTGAAGTACCCTATCAGAAGCCGGTTGCCGTTGCACCGGGAATCCAGGCCGTATGGACTGAATCGGGGCACATGCTCGGCTCAGCCAGCATTCAGCTGATTGTCCAGGAGGACGGCCGTCAGAAACGTGTCGTGTTTTCGGGCGACATCGGCCCCAAAGCCATACCGATGCTGCGAAAATTCGCCCCGTTTCATGAGGCAGATCTGGTGTTCCTGGAATCTACCTACGGAGATCGGGATCATCGATCCTTCCGCGAAACCGTGGACGAATTTGTCGATGTGGTAAAGCTCGCCGTGAAAGCCGGAGGCAAGATCATCGTGCCTACGTTTGCAGTGGGACGCGCCCAGTTGCTGACGAGTTTGCTCGCCTGGATGTTTCGTACCAAGAAAGTAAAACCGTTTCCAATCTTCCTCGACAGCCCCATGGCCATCAAGGCAACCAATATCTACGTCAATCATCGCGAACTGTTTGACGACACCCTTCTCAAATTCATCAAAGATCGGCCGTTGAAGGCAGACCTGAAGTCGATGCAGATGACGGACAGCGCCGAACAGTCCAAGAAAATCAACGATGTGCCTGGACCATGCCTCATCATGGCCGGCGCCGGCATGTGCAACGGCGGACGCGTTCTGCATCACCTGAAAGAAAACCTCTGGAAACCAGAAACCCAGGTCCTATTTGTCGGATTTCAGGGGTACGGGTCGCTTGGTCGCAGGCTGATCGAAGGACAGAATCCGGTGACCATTCACGGTGAAAAAGTCGTCGTCCGTGCGAAGATGCACACGCTCAACGGTTTTAGTGCCCACGCCGGGCAGACGGAATTGTTGGAATGGTTCAGCGCCATTGCGGACTCCAAGCCGCGCGTGGTGTTGACGCACGGGGAAGACAGCCAGCGTAACGAACTCGCAAGACAGATTGAGAAGCGATTTAGCCTCAAGAGCACGCTTCCCAATATGGGTGATGTAATCGAGGTTTGATCCGACCATCGCAGATACAATACAAGCCGGGAAGGGGCGGTATGAAAGAATTTGATCTGGGCATGCACGAACTCACCGTCCGGGAAGTGTTTCGCAACCTCCCCACCGGAAAACTGTACGAACACGCCATTCTCTATGAAAAGGAATCCAGCATTGCGGATAACGGTGCGCTCGTGGCCTATTCCGGGGCCAAGACGGGCCGCTCCCCCAAAGACAAGCATGTCGTCCGGCACCCCACCTCGGAGAAGGATGTGTGGTGGGGCAAAGTCAACATTCCCGTCGAACCGCAGACCTTTGCCATCAATCGAGAACGGGCCCGAGACTACCTCAACTCACTTGAGCGCCTCTACTGTTTTGATGGCTTTGCGGGCTGGGACCCAAAATACCGACTCAAAGTGCGCGTCATCTGCTCACGACCCTACCACGCGCTGTTCATGCATACGATGCTCATCCGACCGACCCGGCCCGAACTGGACAAATTCGGTGAACCCGATTTTGTGATTTACAACGCCGGCGCTTTCCCGGCCAACCGCCTGACGGCGGGCATGGGCTCCAAAACCAGCATCGACCTGAGCTTCGAGGACCGGGAACTCGTCATCCTCGGCACCGAGTATGCCGGCGAGATGAAGAAGGGTGTCTTTACGGTGGTCAACTACCTCGCCCCAAAGCGGGGGATCCTTTCCATGCATTGCTCCGCCACCGCCGACAAACAAACCGGACGCTCCTCGCTGTTGTTCGGACTTTCGGGCACGGGGAAGACGACGCTGTCCGCCGACCCCAAGCGACATCTCATCGGCGACGACGA
The DNA here is from genome assembly GCA_964501365.1 of uncultured Phycisphaera sp. Taxonomy (GTDB): domain Bacteria; phylum Planctomycetota; class Phycisphaerae; order UBA1845; family UBA1845; genus CAZAMB01. The sequence goes on from CAZCST010000011.1 coordinate 27,569, forward strand.
ACATTGCTGGAGCGACGACGGCATTTTCAACATCGAAGGCGGTTGCTACGCCAAGGCGATCAACCTCGCACCGGAATCCGAGCCGGAGATTTTTCAGGCCCTTCGATTCGGGGCCGTGCTCGAAAACGTGGTGCTCGAGCAGGATCACACGGTCGATTTCTCAGACACCAGTATTACGCAAAACACGCGTGGGGCATATCCGATCGAATTCATCCGCAGCGCAAAGGTTCCATGCCTCGCCGGGCACCCCACCGACGTCATCTTCCTCACGTGCGACGCGTTCGGAATCATTCCACCGGTCAGCATGTTGTCGCCCGCACACGCCATGTATCATTTCATCAGCGGCTACACTGCAAAGGTGGCAGGGACGGAGGTTGGAGTTTCCGAACCACAAGCGACCTTTTCTCCATGCTTCGGCGGACCGTTTCTGGTCTGGCATCCAAACAAGTATGCGGAATTGCTTTCGGCAAAGATGACTCGACACGAGGCCCGCGTCTGGCTTGTGAATACCGGATGGAGTGGCGGCCCCCACGGAGTCGGCCAGCGGATCAAACTCTCCCACAGCCGGGCGATCATTGATGCAATTCACAGCGGAAAGCTGACGCGCGCCGCCAAACAGCGGGACCCGGTCTTCGGATTTGACGTGCTAACGGAATGTCCGGGCGTACCGCCGGAAGCATTGGTCCCGCGCAACGCATGGACCGACAGGGCCGCATACGACGCGTCGGCAAAGAAACTCGCCACCCTGTTTCGTGAAAACTTTGCAGCTTACGAGGCAGGCGTTAGCAGTGAAGTGCGGGCTGCCGGACCTGCGTGAAGCACATTGCGATCGATGGCCATGCGGTTATCACAACCCGGGCTCGCAACATCAACTTTTGGAGACTAACGCGCCATGAAAGTTGCACTGGGATCGGATCATGCCGGGTTTGAGCTGAAAGAACGCGTCAAGACACATTTGACAGGCCTCCGATACGACGTCGAAGATCTGGGCACACACTCCAAAGACCCTGTGGATTATCCTGATTTCGCTGAGGCCGTGGGCGTAGCGGTTCGCGACGGCAAGTCGGATCGCGGCATCCTTGTTTGCGGCAGCGGGGTGGGCGCATCGATGGCCGCCAACAAGATCCGCGGCGTTCGTGCCGGCCTGTGTCACGATCACTATTCAGCTCATCAGGGAGTGGAGCATGACGATATGAACGTACTGGTTCTGGGCGGCCGCATCATTGGCGAAGCCATCGCCCTTGAATTGGCGGAGGCATTCTTGAAGGCGCGGTACTCGGCGGAAGCGAGGCACGAACGCCGCCTGCAAAAAGTGAAACGCATCGAAGACCGCTTCGCGGAGTGATCGATCGTGCTCTACACCTATTACTCCTTATTGGCTGCCACAGGCCTCATGCTGGCGATGCTGTTGCTGATGGAGTTGGGCCATCAAGCCGGCGTACGTCGTGCACAAACCGACGGAGCTGGAGCGCGCACCGGGCTGGGCACGATTGACGCAGCGGTGTTCAGCCTGCTTGGACTTCTCATCGCTTTCACTTTCTCGGGAGCGGCTACGCGTTTCGACGCACGGCGGCAGCTATCGATTCAGGAATCCAACAGCATCGGCACGGCATGGCTTCGTCTCGACGTTCTTCCCGAGAGCGCACGATCGGACCTGCGCGAGCAATTTCGCCAGTATTTGGACGCACGACTTCGCGTTGCCCGCGCGATGCCCGATCTGACCGCGGCGAGAAATGAATTGCGTCGCTGTTCAGAGCTTCAAAGCGAAATCTGGGCTCGGGCGGTTTCCGCGTGCGCAGATTCGAGCTCACCGATGGTCGCCATGTTGATCCTGCCGGCCCTGAATCAGATGTTCGATATTGCCTCCACTCGCACGGCCGGTGCACAGATCCACCCGCCGCTCATCATTTTTGCGTTGCTGTGCATCATGTCCCTGGCATCCGCGCTGCTGGCGGGCTATGGCATGGCCGGCAAGCATCGAAGCTGGATTCACATGGTGGGCCTGGCCGCGGCCGTGGGCACCGCGGTATTCGTCATCTTCGACCTCGAATACCCGCGCGCGGGTCTCATTCGCATCGATGAATCGGACCAGGTACTCGTGGATCTTCGCCAGACGATGAGGTGAATTTATTGGGTAGCAATTGCAATCATTATGTTGAAACCGTTAATGATGAGATCTATCAGCCATGAAAAAAGCAGCTACAAAGAGTCCTGGTAGAGAGACGGCCACCGCGAATTCGTCCGTCAAAGTGGATCGAGGAATTCGAAACGCCCTTTCTGCCGAGGAACTTCAGAAGATTGATGCATACTGGCGGGCTTCGAACTATTTGTCGGTCGGCCAGATTTACCTGCTTGATAACCCGCTGCTGAAGAAGACGTTGGCGCGGGAGCACATCAAACCGCGACTGCTGGGCCATTGGGGGACGACTCCGGGCCTCAACTTTATTTACACTCACCTCAATCGAATGATCAAGGCATATGACTTGAGCATGATTTACATGGCTGGTCCGGGTCACGGCGGCCCGGGCATTGTGGCGCACACGTACCTCGAGGGCACGTACAGCGAAGTGTACACCGCCATTACGCGCGACCAGGATGGACTGAGGAAGCTATTTAAGCAGTTCAGTTTTCCAGGCGGCATTCCCAGCCACGTCGCACCGGAGACTCCGGGATCCATTCATGAAGGCGGGGAGCTGGGCTACGCCCTTTCGCATGCCTTTGGAGCCGCTTTCGACAACCCCGATTTGATTGTCGCCAGTGTCGTCGGCGACGGCGAGGCGGAAACAGGCCCGCTGGCGACGAGCTGGCACTCGAACAAATTCCTCAACCCCGCCCGTGACGGATGTGTACTCCCCATCCTGCACCTCAACGGCTACAAGATCGCCAATCCTTGTTTTCTCGCCCGCATTCCGAAGGACGAATTGCAAAAAATGTTCGAGGGGTACGGCTATCGACCGTACTTCGTGGAAGGCCATGAGCCCGAATCAATGCATCAAGAGATGGCCTCGGCCCTTGATCAGGTGATTGCGGAAATCAAGCAGATTTGGACGGACGCGCGGACGAATGGCAACCTGAAACGGCCCATCTGGCCCATGATCGTTCTGCGCACACCCAAAGGCTGGACCTGCCCTGCGGAAATTGACGGAAAAAAGTGTGAGGATTACTGGCGCAGCCATCAAGTGCCCATGGGCGACATGGCCTCGAAAGAACACATCAAAATCCTTGAACGCTGGATGAAGAGCTACCAGCCCGAAGAATTATTTGATTCCAAAGGCCGTTTTCGCACCGAGCTGGCGGAGCTCGCTCCCAAAGGGGAGCGCCGCATGAGCGCCAACCCCCATGCGAACGGCGGATCTCTGCTCAAAGACCTCCTGCTTCCGGATTTTCGCGACTATGCCGTCGAAGTGCGTCATCCGGGGAGGACACACGCCGAAGCAACCCGGATCATGGGCAAGTTCCTGCGCGACACCATGAAACTGAACATGGAGAACCAGAACTTTCGCCTCTTCAGTCCCGACGAAAACAACTCGAACCGGTGGAACGACGTGCTCGAAGTCACCGACCGCTGTTTCGTGGCCGATATCTACCCGGAAGATGATCACCTTTCTCCGGATGGCCGGGTGATGGAGGTCCTAAGCGAGCACCAATGTCAGGGCTGGCTGGAGGGGTACCTGCTTACCGGCCGCCATGGATTCTTTTCTTGCTACGAAGCGTTTATTCACATCATCGATTCGATGTTCAATCAGCATGCAAAGTGGCTTAAAACCTGCAACCACATTCCGTGGCGCCGTCCGATCGCATCGCTCAACTACTTGCTTTCCAGCCATGTGTGGCGGCAGGATCATAACGGCTTCTCTCATCAGGATCCCGGCTTCATCGATCACGTTATCAACAAGAAGGCCGAGATCATTCGCGTTTATCTGCCGCCCGATGCAAACTGTCTGTTGTCGGTTACTGATCACTGCCTGCGAAGCCGCAACTATGTCAATGTCGTCGTCGCTGGCAAGCAACCTGCGCCGCAGTGGCTCACCATGGACCAGGCCGTCAAGCATTGCAGTGCCGGACTCGGAATTTGGGAGTGGGCCAGCAACGACAAAGGAGCAGAGCCCGACGTGGTGATGGCTTGTTGCGGGGATGTGCCGACATTGGAAACACTGGCTGCAGTGGACCTCTTGCGCAAATACGTACCGGAGTTGCGGGTGAGGGTGGTCAACGTCGTAAATCTGATGACGCTGCAAGCCCCCGATGAACATCCCCACGGCCTGCCCCACGGAGAATTTGATGCGATTTTCACCAAGGACAAACCCGTGATTTTTGCGTTCCATGGATATCCATGGCTCATCCACCGATTGACATACCGACGAACCAATCACGAAAACCTGCATGTTCATGGCTTTCGCGAAGAGGGCACTACGACCACTCCATTCGACATGGCGGTTCGCAATCAGCTCGACCGCTTCAGCCTTCTCAGCGACGTGATCGACCGCGTACCAAGGCTCGGTGAGCGGGCAGCATACGCACAGCAGGCCATTCGAGAGAAGCTGATCGACCACAAACACTATATCGCCGAGCACGGCGATGACATGCCCGAGATTCGCGACTGGCAGTGGGCGCAGCCAGCGGCCAGGGGACGATCAACCCGTTCGACGGAAGCGGATAACGTATGACAGGTACTGCGTCTGAAAAAGATGCCCGGAAAGCAGGCAAATCATCGCCTTTGTGCATATCCAACACTGGCCAGATCGAGACGCCGATAACTCTCAATAAGCGGTACGATCTGGGAGAAGGTCTGCGCTCTTGCCGCTTTCGGGGTAGTTTCGATGTGGTGGAATCATGTACGGCTGTGGTGGCATTCGGACGGATTGAATTCCCTCAGGGCATCCCGCCGACTGACGGCCATTGAAAAGCTCCCTCTGCACCCGGCAGACCGAGTCGCATCATTTCTCGTAAAAGTGCTCGATGACGTCATCGAAGAAGTCCGCGCCGCAGCCGCCACCAAACTTGGTCAAATTCGGTCCCCGCGATCCATTGCGCCGCTGGTCAAACTCCTCCTCCACGAACGCGATCCACTCGTACACGCCGCTGCCAGTGCTGCGCTCGCGTCATGTCCCGCCGAGGGCTGGGTGGGAACGCTCGTTGCCGCCCTGGACGACTCGGACACCAAAGTGAGCGAGGCAGCCTCGTCCGCCCTTCGCACCATTGGCTGGCCGTTTCTTGACGGGGCCGTACGCGGAAGAGTGGCTGTCATGCGTTGTGACTGGACGCTGGCGGCGGAACTGGGGCCTGATGCCGTGCCAGCCTTGCAGAACAAGTTGCGCAACGGAACTGCTCTAGTACGCCGCGAGGCTGCGGACGCCCTCTGCAAAATCGCTGACGAAAAATCACTCAATGCGATCGTCGAAGTTCTCCGGGATCGACGCGTCGATCCTGGCGCTCGCGAGACCGCAGCGTGGGCTTTGCGCACGCTACAATGGCATGAAGTCAATCCTGTCGATGCGGCCCGGGCGGCCATTGCACTGGGGCATTGGTCGGACGTGGTGGAAATTGGAGCGGAGGCTGTGGCACCACTCGCAATCGCAATGAGGGGGGCCAACGAAAAGGTTCGCCGTCAAGCCGCTGAGACGCTGGGCGCAATCGGCGGCCGGGAGGCGGCTGACGCGCTGGGCGCAGTATTGGTGGATCAGAGTCTTGGCGCCCCAGTCCGGGCTGTTGCCGCACAGGAACTCGCCCGGATCGGAGGAGAGCACGTCGTTTCCTACCTGACCGCCGCACTATCGGACAAGGAGTGGTCGGTGCGCTCCGCTGCCGCCAGGTCACTCGATGAAATGGACTGGAAGCCAACCAGACCCTGGAATCGTGCGCTCCACGCCATCGCCACCCAGCGGATCGCGGACGCGGTTGCTGTTGGACCGACGGCCATCCCCGCTCTCGCCGACGCGCTGCGTTTCCCTGCGGTGAGCGACGCCGTTGGAGCCGCCCTGGTGGGAATGGGTCGCGAAGGAACCGACGCGCTGGCTGCCATTTCCAAGGACCCAAAGGCCGAACTTCCACTGCGGGAAGCCGCTTCCACGGCGCTCGCTTCGATCGGTGATGCTCGCGCCGTCGAACCACTGCATGCCATGCTGAAAGACACCGATCCGGCGGTAAGGCATTCGGCCGTCTGGGCGCTGGAGCGGCTGGGATGGGAGCCCAAGGCGGATGCGGACCGCGCGGTGGTTGCACTCGTGCACGAGAACTGGGCCGCACTGGGCAAGATCGGCGTCGGCGCCGTGGAACCGCTGATGCGCCACATGGCCGTCGAACATGAAAGCTCGCACGCCGCCGAAACGCTTTTGAAAATTGTCGAATCCTCGTCAGGGCGAATCCCGATCGACCAGCTTCGTCGAATGGCCAGGCTCGGCGATCCCACTCCCAAAGGCTCCGGCGAATCCAACACCGTCACGATGACACATCCAGCCATCAGCAGTCTCGCCAAAGCGGCCAGGTACGAAATGATTCGCCGTGGAATCATGAAGTAGCCGCAAATCGGCATTGCTGCGTCAAGGGACATCGGCATGTCGGCATATTGCTTTGCGAAGAACTTCCCGCAAAGTCAACCCACCATCACGTTGCGATTTGTGGCCGGAGAAACGCGCTCCTGTGGGGTCAAAATTCCTTGGAAATTCAGGGGATCAGCAGAAGTCACGGAAAGAGGTTCGCGCTGCTCGCTGCGCCACACTTTGCGCAGCATTTCGACGGCCTGCGGAAGGGCAAATTGTTCACCGGAGAAACCGGCGACGAAGCGCCCCCCGCGCAGCTCACCACGAAGCTCCATGACACGATAAATGCGGCCAAGTGCCGACCAGGCGGCAGGCATTTTTTCGCGCTCCAGCATCTTTCGAAATACCACCCCGGTGCGCTGCAACAATTGCCGGGCGAGAAACTCATTCGCAGCCTCTGGCTGAATATTGTGGCGAAACATGCTCCAGCGACCCACGGACTTCACTGGGCGCTTGCGGCGCGAGGGCGGCGTTATCATTTGCCGTAGTGCGGCGAACGAATCGCAGGTAACCAAGCCGTGCGAGACGAGATCGGCCAGACCGAGCTCGACGTATCCAGCAGGAAGCTGGGCCGCCTTTTGAAGTTCCTGCGGAAACATCGCACCACGGACCGAAAGGACATCCAGCAAATCGCGCGCCGCCCCTCCTACGTCCTGGATGACCGGCGGCTTGGTGAGATTCAACCATGTATCCATCTCATCGCGACGAATGAGGGAGATCGGCGTCACTCGGATGGCACTTGCGCCCCCACCCCACAGCCGGCCCCAGGCGAACTCACCGGAAAGCGTCAGTTCGTCGAGGCATTCGCGGCGGTAATCGAGCAGGCGGCGCGGCAGAATGCTCGATTCCCAGGCCCATGCCGGTGCTTCAAATCCGGCAAGCTGAGTGAGCACTTCGGCGGTCCCGCGCGGTCCTTCGAGGCGGCAGTCGTCTGCCACATGCTGCCAGCAGCTAAGAAATCGCAGAAAATCAGTCGCAGTCACCGGCTCGATTTCGCGGCGCAGTGCGTCGAGCGTGTAGCGATGAATCCGCGCAAGAAGCCTCCGCTCGCACCATGCCGTCTGGCCGTCGAGGCGCGTTCGCAGAATCGCTCCTTCACGCTCCAAGGCAAGCAATGTCTGCGCGGTCTCGCCATGGGGCAGCGCGATGCGGGGGTCGCTCTCGTGTACAGGTCCCAGAGCCTCAAGACGACCCAGCAGCATTTTCCTGGGGCCGCGCGACCCATCGACCGCGTACCAACGCCCATGCTCATGGACAGCTCGGTTTTGACCGCACAACTGTTTGAGCCAGGAAGACCATGACGCAGCCTCTTCATCCGAGATGAAGCCCATCCAGAGCAAAATCTCGTGAACTTCCTCGGCGCTTTCCGCATCAGGCCAGGCCTCTTCACGAACGCGGGCAACGGCCGCAGGGTCCAGCACGCCAATTTGATCGAGCGACTTCGGGTCGAGCGATCGCCGCGAAAACACCGCCTGCGTCCGCCGCTCCTCCAGCGGAGCGTCATCGAGAAACGAATACGGCTTGGACGCAAGTATGCTGCGCGCAAACGCCGACGGTTCGGGTGTGTCCACCGCTACGCGTTCGATCGTCCCGTCACGCAGATTCGTCAATACCTCCGTGAGTCCCGCCACATCCGTGGCTTCGGTAAGACAATCCTCGATCGTCTGCCAGACCAGCGGATGCTCCATCGGGATCGGCAGGTCCCCCGCCGGCATGTTTTCGGGACAGGCAATCGCGGCTGGAAACGTCGACGCAAGCAAATCGGTGGCCCGCATGCGCATGATGGCAGGCGGCACTCGCTTGCCGTTCTGAAATTTCTCAAGCACCAGCGAGCGCGTTGCATTCCATCGCCAGCGCGACTCAAACATCGGCTGGTCGAGCACCGCCTGTGTGAGAGTCTCTCTCACACTGTTGGGGTGCAGATAGTTGAACACGTCTTCCAGCGGAAAACTGTGCTGAAGGCCGAGCGAAATGACGATTGCCTCCTCGTTGGCGGCGGCCTGTAGCTCGAACCCGAATCCGCGACAGAATTTTTTCCGCAGTGCGAGGCCCCATGCCCGATTGATCCGACCGCCAAATGGGGCGTGCAATACCATCTGCATCCCGCCGCTTTCGTCGAAGAATCTCTCGAGAATCACCCTCTTCTGAGTAGGCACTGCTCCGAGCACGCGGCGACCTTCGATCAGGTGCTCGGCAACTTGCATCGCTGCTTCGGCAGACAGCCCGATTTCTCTCTGCAACACCAAAGCATCGTGGGCGACTTCCCGAATCTCGCCGACTTCGTGCGAGAGTTCCGTCGTACGCGAGGGGCCTTCGCCAAGCCAGAAGGGAACGTTGGGCGGCTGGCCCCTGGCGTCGGCGACTCGAATCACACCGCGCTCGACGCGCAAGATCCGCCACGATGTGTTGCCCAGTTGGAAAATGTCGCCGACATTGGACTCGATGGCAAAGTCCTCGTTGAGCGTTCCAATGAAAAGGCCGTCGGGCTCCATGAGCACGCGAAAGTCAGCCACGTCCGGAATCGCCCCGCCGCTTGTAATCGCCGAAATCCGGGCCCGCTTTTTGGCCATGATCCGCCGACCCACTCCGTCGCGGTGAAGCAGCGCACGCCGTCCCTCGGTGTGCATGGTGATCACCGCGTCGAAGTCCTTGCGTTTCAAATCGCGGTACGGCCAGGCACGCCTCATCGATTCGAACAGTTCATTTTCGTACAGGCCCTCCGCCCCGGCACTGACGCATGCGGCTACGATCTGCTGGGCAAGAATGTCCAATGGGTCGGCCGGATGCGGAGTGCGGTCCAGCATCCCGCGCGCCACGGAGCGAAGGATGGCGGTGGCCTCGATGAGTTCATCGATGGTAAGCGGAAACAGCCGCCCTTTTGGAGTGCCGCGAACCGCGTGACCGCTGCGACCGATTCGTTGCAGAAATGTTGCGATGGAACTTGTTGTCCCCACCTGAATCACAAGGTCCACATCGCCGATGTCGATGCCCAACTCCAGCGAAGCCGTGGCAACCAACGCCTTAAGAGTGCCTGCCTTGAGTCGCTGCTCCGCGTCGAGCCGCCGCTCGCGCGACAGGCTGCTGTGGTGACAGGTCACCTGTTCCTCGCCGAGCACGTCAGTAAGCCGGGCGGCCACGCGCTCGGCCAGCTTTCGGGTATTCACGAAAACAAGCGTCGTACGGTGTTCATTGATAAGTTCAGCAATTCGGTGATACACCTCGTCCCATTGGTCGTGCGAGCAGACCGTCGAAAGTGGCGAAGGCGGCACCTCAATGGCAACGTCCATTTGCCTCTTGTGCCCCACGTCCACAAGCTCGCATTCGCGTCCCACGCCGACCAAAAAGCGGGCTACGTCGCCGAGCGGCTTTTGCGTGGCAGACAGGCCGATGCGTTGGACGGGACCGGTCAATGTTTCGAGGCGTTCAAGCGAGAGGGCCAGGTGCGAACCGCGCTTGTCGCGGACAAGTGCGTGAATTTCGTCAACGATGACCGTCTGCACCGTCTGAAGCATTTTCTGTCCGCCCTGGCTGGTGAGAAGTATGTAGAGCGACTCCGGAGTCGTGACGAGGATGTGCGGCGGCGTGCGGAGCATGGCCGCACGATCCTTCTGTGGAGTGTCTCCGGTACGAACCAGAACGCGGATTTCGGGGAATTCGAGGTCAAGCGCCGCCAGTTCAGAAAGAGGCGCGTTCAGATTCTTCTGTACGTCGTTGCTCAATGCACGCAGCGGCGACACGTACAAAACTCGCGTCTCGTCGGGAAGCGACGCACCCTGTTGTGCCAGTTCATTGATCGCAGAAAGAAATGCGGCCAGCGTCTTACCGGTTCCTGTCGGAGCCGCGATCAGCGTGTGCAGTCCGGCACGGATTCGCGGCCAGCCTTCACGTTGCGGCTCGGTCGGTGTTCCGAATCGTTCGCTGAACCAGCGTTGAATCGTTGGATGAAAACCCGACAGGGGCATACCCAACATTATACCAACAAAGATGCGAAATCCGTCATCCACGCCCGTTGAGCACTCCGCCCAGACCGCCCTGCCAGCACCGCCACCGCCGCTGCGATGGGCACACTTGTCCCGTTTGTGGCGGATACTCCGGGGAACCATTAGGATTGGCCGTTCGATGACGCGAATCACTGATTGAGGAGTGCCGGATTGAAAACGCTGATCAAGATATTGTTTTGCAACCTCCTGATAACCTATGTTGCCTATGGACAGGCGTCTGACAACGCCAAACCGCGTGCGTATGTCGGAGCAAGGCTCATCCCCATCGCCGGACCGGAAATCGACAACGGCGTACTCATCATTCAGGGCGGAAAGATTCGGGCCGTCGGACCCGCAAATTCGGTCACCATTCCGCCCGATGCGGAGCGGATCGACGTGGCCGGCAAAGTCATCATGCCGGGATTGGTGGACACGCACATCCACATCGGCGGGATTGGCGGAGCAGATTCGACCGGCCCGATCCAGCCGGACATCCGCATTTATGATTCACTGAATGTCAACGAGGCAGGATTTCGACGAGCCGTCGCCGGTGGCCTGACCACCGTCAATATCATGCCCGGATCGGGACACCTCCTCAGCGGCCAGACTGTGTATTGCAAACTGCGAAAAGCACACACCATTGACGACCTATTTATCCGCGACACCGAAGGGAAGATGATGGGCGGCATGAAGATGGCCAATGGGACTAACTCCATGCACGAGGGCCAGGGCTTTCCCGGAACGCGGGGAAAATCTGCCGCTCTCGTACGCGAACGGTTCATCAAGGCCCAGGAATATCGGGACAAAATCGCCCGGGCCGCCGGCGATCCGGACAAGTTACCTGCTAGAGATTTGGGACTCGAAGCAATGGTCGAAGTATTGGACGGCAAGCGAGTCGTCCATCACCACACGCACCGCGCAGATGACATCATGACCGTGCTGCGGCTCAAGGAAGAGTTTGGATTCCGCGTCGTACTGCACCACGTGAGCGAAGGGTGGATGGTGGCCGATGAAATTGCGAAGGCCAAAGTACCCTGCTCGATTATTCTGGTGGACAGCCCCGGCGGAAAGCTGGAAGCGGTCAACATGGTGTACCGAAACGGGGCCGTCCTGGAAAAAGCGGGAGTCGAAGTGGCGTTCCATTCCGACGATTGGATCACCGATTGCCGGGTCTTGATGCGCAGCGCGGCCCTCGCTGTTCGAGCAGGCATGACCCGCGAAGGCGCGCTCAAGGCCCTGACACTTGCCGGTGCAAGAATACTCGACCTCGGCGATCGCATCGGCTCGCTTGAGACGGGAAAAGACGCCGATTTCATTATTCTCGATGGCGACCCGCTCAGCGTGTACTCAAAAGTCCAGCAGACGTTCGTCGAAGGACAAAGAGTTTTCGATCGTAGCGACCCGCAAGACCTGCTCTATGCTGTCGGCGGTTATGGCGCGGGAAATGAAGACGTGCCGTACATGTGCTGCTACGAACGATAGGACAAATGGCTCGACTCAGTGTTTGCGCTTTGGGAATTTGAGATCTGAAATCTGAGATCACAATGATGTTTTATACGATTCGCTCGATATTTGCAACGGAAAGACCAGCCATCGCCTTGGGGATCGCGCTGCTCATGGCGATTCGGTTTGCGGCCGGCGAGGCACAGGCACAACCCAGCGTCTCGCAGCCGGCAACTCAGCCCTCGGCCGCCATGATCGCGGTTCGCGGAAAAACCGTATACACGATGAGTGGCGCTGCGATCGCCAACGGAGTGGTACTCATCCGCGACGGGAAAATTGCGGAAGTTGGGGCGGCGACCACCGTCACAATTCCGCAAGGCGCTCGCGTGCTCGACGCAGCAGTGGTAACTCCCGGCCTCATCGACGCCCACAGCACTGTCGGCCTGAGCGGCATTTACAACCAGCCCCACGATCAGGATCAACTGGAGCGGTCGGCCCCGATTCAGCCGGAACTCCGCGCCCTCGACGCCTACAACGCCAAGGAGAAACTCGTCGAATGGGTGCGAGGATTCGGCGTGACCACGGTCCATACGGGCCACGCACCGGGCGAACTCATTTCCGGCCAGACCGTGATCGTGAAGACCTGGGGCGAGACGGTCGAAGATGCCGTGCTGATTCCGACGGCTGCCGTCGCGGCCACGCTTGGTCCACTGGCCGAAAAGAGCGAAAAGGGCAAGGCGCCCGGCTCGCGCGGAAAGATGATGGCCATGCTGCGCGGCGAATTCATCAAGGCTCAGGAATACAAGCAAAAGCGCGACAAGGCTGCCGACGACAAGAAGCCCGACCGCAGCCTGGCGACGGAAACGCTTGTCCGAGTGCTGAATCGCGAAATCCCCCTGATGGTCACGGCCAACAAGGCACAGGATATTTCAAGTGCCTTGCGACTCGCCAAGGAGTTCAACATCCGCCTGTGGCTCGACGGCGCGGCGGAGAGCTATCTGCTTATCGATGACATCAAGGCCGCAGGCGTCCCTGTCATCATCCATCCCACGCTGGAACGGGCGTTTGGCGATTACCGCAACATGAGCTTCGAAACAGCGGGCAAACTCAGCAAGGCCGGCATCCCCATCGCCATGCAAAGCGGATACGAGGGCTACGTCCCCAAAACGCGCGTCGTGTTGTACGAAGCGGCGTGGGCGGCGGCGAACGGACTCCCGCGCGAGGACGCCCTGGCTGCGATCACCATTGGCGCAGCGAAGATTCTCGGAATCGACAACCGCGTGGGCTCGCTCGCCGCAGGCAAGGACGCAGACATCGCACTCTACGACGGCGATCCATTCGAATACACCTCGCACTGCATCGGCACGATCATCAACGGGCAGCTTGTCAGCGATAAACCACAGTAAAACGCCAAAAAGCCAAAACGCCGAAACAATCGGAATCCCGGATGAAGACCCGCGTCGAGCGTTGAATCTTGTAATCCTTTCGTCAGTGCATTGACGCGCATATGGCCCGTTGTTTATCAATCGCGTCAACATGCCCACGAAAGGAGCATTGCCATGAGTCTTTTGCGAAATATTCTCGTTTTCAGCCTGTGCATCGCTTCGGCCGCAAGCGCGGGGGGCCGAATTCCCGACGACGTGCAAAACCATATCAAGCAGCGCGTTGAGCAAGGTGACAGCATGGGAGTGGTCGTGTGCGTGGTGGACGACCAAGGCTCCTGTTGCGCGAGCGAAGGGCGGATGTCCGCCGACAGCGATCGCAAGGTGGACGAAAAGACTGTTTTTGAAATCGGCTCGATCACCAAGGCATTCACTGGCACCTTGCTGGCGGACATGGTGCTGCGCGGCGAAGTGGCACTCGACGATCCAGTACAAAAATACCTTCCCGATGGCACAAAAGTGCCCTCGCGCGCCGGCAAGCAAATCACGCTTCGTGATCTTTCCACGCACCGTTCGGGCCTGCCGCGCATGCCTGACAACTTTGAGCCGGCCGACCCGGAAAACCCATTCGCCGATTACACAGAAAAGAAGATGTTTGAATTCCTGGCGAAGTATGAACTCACCCGCGACATCGGCGAAAAGTACGAATACTCCAATTTCGGAGCGGGACTGCTGGGCTACGCATTGGCCCGGAAGGCCGGCAAGCCGTACGAGCAACTCGTCGTGGAGCGAATTTGCACTCCGCTGGAAATGAAAAATACGCGCATCACGCTTACGGATGATATGAAATCTCACCTTGCAAGGGGGCACTCCGAAGGCAAGCCGGTGAAAAACTGGGATATCGGCGCACTGGTCGGCGCGGGCGCGCTGCGCTCCACTCCCCTGGACATGGTCACCCTCATCGAAGCCAACCTGAAGCCAAATAACTCGCCGATTTCCAAGGCCCTGCAGGCCTCCTACAAGGACCGCGTGGCGACCGGCACGCCTGACCTTTCCATCGGCCTGGGCTGGCACATCTGGAACCGGCACGACACGGAAATCATCTGGCACAACGGAGGCACGGGCGGCTATATGAGCTTCTGCGGGTTTTCGCCGGCCAGGAAAATGGGCGTCGTCGTTCTGACCAATTCGGATTTCGGCCTCGACGAAGTCGGCTTGCACATCCTCGACCCGAAAGTCGAACTTCCGGAAGTGAAAAAAGTCACCAAGGTTGACGCCGCGAAACTGGACGAGTTTGTGGGCTATTATGAAATTCGACCGGAGATCGTCATCTCGATCACGCACGAGGGCGATCAGATGTTTGCGCAGGTCACCGGGCAGCCGGCCGTCCCCGTGTATGCCGAAAGTGATTCGAAGTTCTTCTTCAAAGTCGTCAATGCTCAGCTCGAGTTCTTCCGCGGCGCGGACGGCAAGGTGACTCATCTCATCCTGCATCAAAATGGCGACCGCAAGTGTGAAAAGATTGACGATTACAAGCCTCCGGCTCAGGTGGAAGTCTCTGTTGATCCGAAAATTCTCGAAACGTACGTGGGCAAGTACGAGCTGAAGCCGGGCATCGATTTCGACGTCAAACTGGAGGGTGGGCAGTTGCAGGTCATGCTCACCGGCCAGCCGCGATTCCCGGTGTTTGCGAAGGCAGAGAACAAGTTTTTCTATAAGGTCGTCGAGGCGCAGCTTACGTTTAAGAAAGACGAGTCCGGCAAGGTCGATAGCGTTGTTCTTCACCAAGGCGGCATCGACCAGACGGCAAAGCGAAAGGATTGACGGTTTCTTCGACCAGCAGTGGCGCAGGTCGGGGTCTTGGGGCGCTCCGGATGGCTGGCGAAAGCGCCAAGTAGGGTCCGCGAATGCTCTGCGCAGGGGTAGAGGAAGGGCCGATTTCCGCGTTTGGACCCAGGGAATGCGGATTTGTGCTGCAGGATTGGTTCGTTCCGTCATTTTTCATTTGGCCGGGGCGATGGGGGTCTTTCTTCTTGATTCGCAACTCTGGAGTCGCTCGACCCCATGCCATCGGCGCCCCCTTCACCACGCACCGGCTGGTCCGGTACTCTCACGTTGAATAACATGCATGGCGCGCGCAAAATCACGACCTTGGAACTCCCATGTGCAGTGGAATTCGCTTGTCGCTTTGATCACCCGGAATGACTATGGCCATTTTCAGAGTCAAGGCTCGAAAACCTGCCGGCCAAGATTGTGCTCGCTGCGGGTTTGATCTTACGGGGCTCCCTTCTCGGCACTACTGCCCGGAATGTGGATTACGATTCGATCTCGAATCAAGGTTTATTCAATTCAAAGCGAAGGCAGAAAGCGAACGACAATTAGGATATGGTTTTTTTCTGCTTGTTGCCTTCTGGTTGGTTGCCTACAAGCAACCCCAATTGCTAAGAGACCCCGGTCTTTACAACATCTCGATCATCATTCTCTTACTCCTGGTTCCGGATTTGTACCGTATCATGTTCTGGAAACGACATACCGTTGTCGCAATTAGCCTGGATGAAGTATGCATAGAGCCGCCCAACGCAAAGCCAATCTTCTTTTCCTGGAATGTAATCGAGAGAGCATCCTACAATCGCTACAGGGGCACATGCGTGTTGCTCAACAAGTCAGGTCGAATCGTATGGAAATTGAAGAGCAGTATGGTAGGCGGTAGACGAAACGCGAAACAATGCGTCGCGGAGATCAATCACGTGGCAAAACTTGCCCAAGCGGGCTGACCAGGCAAGGATTTCCGATGCCAAAACCTCGATGGGGTTTGGTTGATGGGTCGAGGCTACCCAAGGTAGCCCGCTACGCGTGCAACCTTGGGCTTTGAGTCTTAACGCCGTTGGCGTTATTCGGACACACAGTTATCGCCAGCGAACTGAGGTTGTGGCGGGCGGCAGAGCCTTTACAACCCCAATAATTGAAAGTGCTAGCCCTCACCCCAACCCTCTCCCAAGGGGAGAGGGAGAAAGGCACTGGGAAGCGCGCACAGGTTGCGGCGGGCAAAGTCTGCCCTACGCGTACATCAACCCGCTTTGATCCCCACTTACCAAGGGGGAAGGCGGTCAGGCGACAGTGCTGAGTACGCGGGCGTCGGAACGGGAAGTCTTACCGAGGCGGCGGAGGCGCGAGCAGGCTTCCTGCAGGTCGGCCATCTTTTTGGCGAAGCAGAAGCGAAGCTGGTTCTCGGCATCCTTGGGGTTGCGATAGAAGGCAGTGCCTGGGACGCTGGCCACGCCGACCTGCTGGAGGATCGATTCCGTGGCGGCGACGGCGGACTCCCACCTGCCCGGCTCAAAGGCGGCGAGCATGTAGTAGCTACCGTCGGGGACGAACGGGGTCATGCCGATTTCGCGGAGCGTGTCGGCCAGGAGCGTGCGCTTGGCGAGGTAGTCGGCGCGCATATTTGTGTAGTATTTCTCAGGCAATTCCATGCCGGCGACGACTCCGTATTGCAGCGGGGCCGGGGCGCATATGTAGAGCAGGTCGTTCACCACGGAAATGCGGCTCATGATGTCGGCGGGGCCGACAGTGTACCCCACGCGCCAGCCGGTCACCGCATAGGTTTTGGACGCCCCACTCATGGTCAGGGTGCGGTCTTTCGCGTCGGGATACTTGCCGATGCTGAGGTGCTTCTTGCCGTAGGTGATGTATTCGTAGATTTCGTCGGTGGCGATCCAAACGTTGTGCTTTTTGGCCAGCGCGGCGATGTGCTTCAGCTCGGATTCCTCGTAGACCTTGCCACTGGGGTTCGACGGCGTGCAAAGCACAATGAGCCTGGTCTTGTCGGTGAAGGCCGCCTCGAGCTCCTTCTGCCTGTACGACCAACCGGGCGGCGTAAGGTCCACGAATTTCACATTCATGCCGAACAGCTTGAGCAGGTTTACGTGGTAGCCGTAGTACGGCGAGAAGATGATGGCCTCGTCGCCGGGGTTCATGGTTGCCAGGATGGTGCAGGCGAAGGAACCTGCGGATCCGACGTTGACGCAGATTTCCGATTCCGGATCGCATTCAATTCCGTTAAATGCCTTCATCTTCCGGGCGATGGCTGCGCGTAACTCCGCGATGCCCCGGAGGTTGGTGTAGCTTGCGTGATCGGCGTCGATGGCGACCTTGGCCGCCTCCTTGACCTCGTCCGGGGCCGGCTGATCGCAAACGCCCTGCGAAAGGTTGACGCCTTTCATCGCGGCACAGATGGCCGAAAAGCGGCGGATGTCGGACTGGCGGATGGTTTTTACTCGATCGGCGACGGGCAGGCTCATGTGCGGCTCCAAAGGCAGGTTTTTCTTAGTCTGGTCCGGCCGGCTTCCCTTCCGGCACTTAGACGGGCGAGTATACGGTTCGCCCGGCAGATTTTCAAACCAGACAAAGTAATTTCTGAGTGCGATATCGGTGATTTTGCAGAGAATACTGGAGCGGAGAAAATCGTCGTCGCGACATCGCATTGACCGCCATGACGGGGTCGGAAAGAATGAGGCTTGGGACTGGCGGCTGCTGCCTCCGCAGACGTCTCCAGATGCCAACACCGCTCCCTCACGGTCGCGGTACTGATTGCAAAACTACTCCCTGAACCGAAGTCGGGGCGGAACTGATTAAGGGCGAGTGATTGATGAAAATTGGATTTAGTTCGGTGGCATGTCCGGGCTGGGGCCTGAGCAAGGTCGTGGAGCAGGCGTTGGCGATGGGGTATCAGGGGGTGGAGATTCGCGGTCTGGAAGGCGAATTGCACCTGCCGCTGGCTCCGTCGCTTGCGGGGAATCCTGAGGGCGTGCGGCAACAATTCGCAGAGAAGAAGGTCGAACTTGTGTGCCTGGGAACCTCGGCCTCATTGACATCCCGGGATAAAGGCGAAGTGGCCCGGCAAAAGGGCATCATCGTTGAATTCGTGGAGCTGGCATCGCGGTTGGGGTGCCCGTTTGTGCGACTGTATGCGGGTGAAGTACAGAAGCGAGATACGTCGGACAAGGCTTTTCACCGATTCGTCGAGGGGATCAGGCCGCTGGCGGATATGGCCGCCGGGCGGGGAGTCTGCCTGTTGGTCGAAAATGGCGGCGACTACCGCGATAGCTGGGCGATGTGGCAGCTATGCGACACGGTCGATCATCCGGGGGTGAAGATTTGCTGGAATCAGGTCAGTGCGATGGGGGTGCTGGAGCCGGCCACTGTGTCCATTCCGCGATTGGGGACCAAAATGGCAATTGTGCATATTGGCGACGCCCGGTTCGATGAGCGAGGGGTTTTGCTGGAGCATGCGCCGCTCGGCGAAGGGGATGTTGGGGTTGGACGGCAGATCGAGATTCTCAAGGGGATTAGGTTCGGCGGTTATTTGATGTTCGAGTGGCCCAAGCTTTGGGTGGATAGCCTGGCCGGTCCGGAAGCGGCGCTGCCCAAGGCGGCGGAGTTCCTCAAGGCCGCTCTGGCCGCGAAACAGCCGATCCTGTCAGCGTATAAGGGCGACAAGAACGCACCGAAGTATTCAAGCGCCACTGTCCCTGCAATTTCGTAGCTTAATCGCGTCGGGTCGATGACCCGACCTACTCGTTAACTGTGCACTTCGTAGGAGGCCGAGGGGATGAGGGTGCGAGTGCGGCCGGCCATTTCGGAAGCGTTGTAGAGTTTCTGGTTGGCGGTCATGGTGACGACGGACAGGCCGGCGCGCATTTTGCGGCGGAGTTCGCCGAGGCGACGGACGCGGAGCAGGTTGCGGGCGATGTAACGTGGGCGCAGATAGAAGGCCTTGTAGCATTTCACTAACATTTCGCGGAGTTCGTGGCGGGTGAAATTCTCCTCCCACACCGGCAGCTCGAATCCATCCGATGGGTTCTCTGAGAATTTCCGCCAGACATCCTCCTTGATGACGCCGCTTTCCAGACCCTTGAAGTAAATCTCCGTGCCGGGATACGGGCAGAACACGGTGAAGTGGGCGTAGTTCGGGTCGAGCTCGCGGGCGAGCCGCATGGTGTCGGCGATGTCGGAGGCCGTTTCGGTCTGCTGCCCGATGATGAAGTAGCAGAGCACTTCCATGTTGACGGCCTTGGTCTGGGCTACGACCTCGCGGACCTTGGCGATGGTCGCGTTTTTCTTGATGACTTTGAGCATCCGGTCATTGCCGCACTCGACGCCGTAGTGGATTCGGTCGCAGCCGGCGTCCTTCATGGCCCGCAGAAGTTCGGGCGTCATGGTGTTGACATGGGCGCGGACGTCCCAGCGGAAACGGATGTTGCGGCGCTTGATCTCTTCGCAGAGCTCGAATACGCGGTCGCGGCGAACGGTGAAGGTGTCGTCGTAGATAAAGGCCTCTTTGATGCCCAATGCAAGACAGATTTCCATTTCGTCGGCCACGTGTTTGGCGCTGCGGCAGCGAAAGCCGCTGAGCACCGGTGAATAAGGCCGGTCGCAAAACGTGCAGCGATAGGGACAGCCGCGCGAGGTGAACATGGTGGTGATGACGTTGTCGCGGCCCAACAACGAGGTGTAGTCGCCGACGTGGATCAGGTGCCGCGCGGGCATGCCAAGCTGGTCCAGGTCTTCCGTTGCGGGGGCGATGCCGTTGTTGATGATGTTGCCGCCCTCGTCCTTGTAGACCAGCCCCTTGATGCCCTTCCAGGCTTCGGGACTCACGAGATTGTTGAGGAGTTGCAGAAACGCGACTTCACCCTCGCCCTGCACGAGAAAGTCAATTTCGCGGTGGCGGATGGTTTCTTCGGGATAGAGGTGAACGTGGGGCCCGCCGATGACAATTTTCGCATTCGGCATGACGCGGCGCACGAGGCGTACGGTTTTGAACACGTCGATGAGCGTGAAGGTCATGGCTGTGATGCCCACAACATCGGCCGGACGAGATCGAAGTTCCTCTTCGAGCTGCTCATAGGAATGTCCACGCGGCTGGGCATCAAACACGCTCACGGAAAATTTTGAACGTTCTTCGAGGTAGCCGGCCAGAGAGAGGATGCCGAGCGGCGGATTGAACCCCCGGTGTTTTTCCACGATGGCCGGATTTTTGCCAATCAGCTCGCTGAAACGCGGCGGATTGATGAGCAGCACGCGCCAACGTTTTCCGGTTTCGTTCGCGAGATTCGGGACGGACGATGATTCATGCGCGCCGCAACAATCGCCGTGATGGGAATGATCGACTTGAGGCAATTGAATATTGACGCTCATGCCGACTGCGCCCCCTGCTGCGGCGCGGGCCAGCGCTTGTCGATCAAATCGGCCAGCATGCCGATGGCCAGCAATTGCAGCGAAGCGGACGCAAGCGTCACGGCAGTTACGTCGGCCAATTGCCCGAAAACGACTTTCGAAACGATGGCCGAACCGACGGCAAGTGTGAACATGGCTGCGCTGGCAGGTACAAAGACTTTCAGCGGGCGGAAATACAGAATCGTGCGGACAATCAGGCCGAAAAAGTTCAGCGTGTCGCGCACCGGACGGATCGAAGACTTCCCCACTCGAGGGGCGTAATCAATCGGAATGTATCGAACCTCGTGGCCATTGGTCAGCATGGCGAGGGTGATGGTGGTTGTGAAGCTGAAGCCGTCTGGGAGCAATCGCACAAAACGACGAACCAGCGCACGTCTCATCACGCGCATTCCGCTATTGAGGTCGGGAATTTTCCGCCCGGCGAGATACTCGGCGAGCTTGCGCAGGAGCCATTTCGCGGGACGACGGAGGATCGGGACATGGACAGATGCGCCGGTTCGCGCACCGACAACCATGTCCACGTCCTTCATCCTGTCGATCAAAGTTGGAAGCTGCTCGATCGGGTAGGTCCCGTCCGCATCCATAATCGCAATCAACTCGTGCCGCGCCTCGGCGACTGCACGTTTCAGGGAATATCCGTATCCGCTGTTTTCACCGTTGCGCAGGAGCCGCACGCCCGGCGTCCCGATCAGGGTTTGCAAACTGTGCGTGGAGTCGTCTTTCGACCCGTCATCCACGACAAGAATTTCAAACGCCCTTTCCGTGGCCTGCAGCGACTTGATGGAACGGCGAACCGTTTCAGCGATCATTCGTTCTTCATTAAAGCAAGGGATGATGAGCGTGACTCCCGCCTTCAGCGTCTGGTGCGAGCGATTCGTCAACTCTTCCTGACGCCGCATGGGGACGAGCAACCCCGCCGAGGTTTTGCATTCCGGGGCGACGCTTGTGGCAAACGTCCGTGGTTCATCAATCGCAGTGTTCAAGCAGACTCCTCGATATTGCAAGCAGCAAACATCTGTTCGCGCAGTGACACCCAATAAGAATCCCAATTGCCAGCTATCGGTTTATCGGAAGTAGCGGGTGCTTAGTGAAGGGGTTTCAGGGTTATTGGACGTTCATCGAGTTGCGAGATCAAGCCTTACGAAGAACAAGCAGACTTTCGCGCGGCGCAATATGCCCTACCGAGCCGAATTTGCGGCGAATCGGATTCAGTTCGCGTGCCACGCGAATTGCTTCCACAGAAAATCCCAATTCACGCGCCATTTCCGCGATCATCAGGTCGGTCGGAATGTACACGTCCTTCAGGCGCACGCCGCCGATGACGAACCATGCCGGAGCGTCGGGCACAAGCACACGATAGGCGCTTTCGAGAGCGGCCTGCATGTCGGTGAAATAATCAACCACCGCCTTGGCTTGCTTTGGATGATTTGCAGCAGAAAGTACGTCGCGGGCCTCCTTTACTGCGGGATGGTGCGCCATTGAATCCGCAGCGCCGCCCCCGCGCGGCGATGACCGTACTTGGAATTCGCGAATAGATTCTTCGCCGCGAGAGAACCAGTGATTGTAGACGACATCCACAGGGTCGTTGGTTCGCACGTAATCGTAACGGGATAGATACGGCGGCGACGTGATCATTCCGCAGATCGATTCGTCGTCGATGTGATCCAGCACTCTGGCATCGCAATGTCGCGATTCGTTCGACACGCCCAACGGCAGCTGCAGGTCCTCGCGGAGCATCTCCCCCACCGCCGCCAGAGATTTCGCAATGGGTGGCGCAGATCGATTCAGGGCGCCCGAGGCTGTGTGCCGCCGAGCCTGGGCAATCATAAGGGCTGCGCGATGGAGCGGTTGCCGAAGTTGATCGGCAATGTCCTCCCAGGAATCTCTATCAGCGACGCCGGGCAGTTCCATCCACCGTTGTTCAAATTTCG
The DNA here is from genome assembly GCA_964501365.1 of uncultured Phycisphaera sp. Lineage (GTDB taxonomy): Bacteria > Planctomycetota > Phycisphaerae > UBA1845 > UBA1845 > CAZAMB01. The sequence continues at coordinate 50,086 of CAZCST010000011.1, forward strand.
CTGCAGCGACAAAACTCAGCGCGGGAATCGCCTCGACACCAATCGCTGGCCGCCGTTGACGGGCGCACTCGACAATCGTCGTTCCGGAACCGGAGAATGGGTCGAGAATCGGCCCGTCACCAAGCTCCCTTCCCATCTCGGAAAAAAAAAGTCGGATCAACCCCGGCGCGAACCCCTGGCGGTAGGGTAGCCAGCGATGAAATGGTTCTCGCGCATTGCCCTGGGCAGTAACCAGAGTCGCCAGCCTCGGCTCGGGGGCGAGGTGCTCCCGCCAGCGCCGCTCAAGCGATTCGCGGGCGGAACTTGGTTCCCTGCCGGACTCGAATCGCATTGTTCGGTTACTTTGCCGCATTCCAACATGGTCCCCGCAAGCGCCTGGAATATCAAAAGTGACCGACATTCCTCTTCCTTTCGCTGGCACGCGCTATGGAAAACCAGCTATTGTCCGATAAGATCGTCCGTGGGCGACTTCCTGCGAAGTTTCCATCATGGCTCAAGGCAAGAGCGGCCAGGTTTCGACCGATAATCCAGTCGGAGAAACACAAAGGAATTCGTCCGACTGCCCTGAAAACGAACCCAATGGCCAACGAACCACTCATTGTCGTCGCGCTGGGCGGAAACGCCATCTCCCGCGAAAACCAGGAGGGCAGCGTCGACCAGCAGTTCGAGAACTCGCGGAACACGGCTGTTTGCCTCGCCGATCTGATCGAGCAGGGATACGGCCTGGTCGTCACCCACGGAAACGGACCACAGATCGGCAACTTCCTCCTGCGCAACGAAGCTGCCGCCGGGGCCATCTACCCCCTTCCCATGGAAGTGGCCGTCGCCCACGTGCAGGGGGGCATGGGCTTCATGATCGCGCAAACGCTGACCAACGAACTGGCACGCCGCGACATCGAACGCGTTGTGACAGCGATTGTCACCACCGTTCGCGTGGACGCCGACGATCCCTCGTTTCGCAACCCAACCAAACCCATTGGCCGGGTGATGACAAAGTCGGATGCCGATCACTACCAGCGCGACGAGGGCTGGAGTATCAAGGAGACGGCACCGGGAAAATTCCGACGGGTCGTAGCGTCTCCAATGCCCAGACACATCATGGAAATAAAGACGATCCGACGGGCCGTACAGAGCGGCGATCTGCTCGTGGTTTGCGGAGGCGGCGGCATCCCGGTCGTGCAGCACCCCCGCGAGGGTCTTCAGGGAGTCAAGGCGGTCATCGATAAGGATCTGGCTTCTGCGTTACTGGCCGTCGAGTTGGATGCCTCGGTGCTCATGATCCTGACTGCGGTGGATTATGTGAGCATAGATTTTGGCAAGCCCACCGAACGGCAGATCAAGAGCATGACCGCTGATGAGGCGGCAAAATGGCTTAAGGAAGGACAATTCCCGGCAGGGTCCATGGGACCCAAAGTACAGTCGGCGATTCAATTCATTCGGAATTCACGCGCATCCGATCCGCACGTCATCATCGGACCGCTCGAAAAGGCGACGGACGCAGTGGCCGGCAAGATCGGAACGCGGATCACCAAATAACGCGCCCGAGACACTCCGAAAAATAGGGCATCACTCCGCGTGCTCGGCGCCTCGGCCGTGATTAAACTCAGCACAATGATCCGGTACGATTTTTTTGAATTCACGGGGGGTTCGGGCGACCGCATCCCCCCGGACACGATCGCCCGCACGCACCCACCCTTTCCCCTCTGGAAAGCACTCCAATGCAGGAGTATTGAGACGCAGGTCTCAAACACCCCTTTTGGACACACTGGTGGCAGGGCTTCAACAGAGAAGCGGCGATACCATCAGCGTGTGATGGACAGCGGTCCCGAAACTAGAAGAGAACAAGTCTTTGGCCCCTCAGGCCAACTTTCAGATAGGACTCGGCGAAAGGCCGTTCCAGTTCACCCCGGGCTCGAGAGGCATTTGACCACCGCAGGCGACCCTATACGACCGTGACTCATACCTGCGATGCAGGATTATTTCCCCGCCGAATGTCCGGTCAAGAAAATCATGGATTTTCCATGAAATGAAATCGAAAAAAATCGAGCCGCCACATGGGCCATTCCGCGCGAAGCAAAGATTCTTCTTGAAACGGAGAACCCCTTCGGCGCACAGGACGACACTACTGCCCTGTCCCATGAACGCGAGAGATTTCGATCTTGCCGGTTTCGAGATTAAAAAAGATCCGTTCGGCGGACATTTGATCAGGAAGTTTGCCTGGACGCTGGCGCACGAGTTGTGCTTTGCGCTGCGGACTCCCTTGAATGAACAGATTCTTTCGAGGCCGCTCGTAGGTGACGTCGTCGGCGCTCAGAGAAAACTGGTCCACTTCCTCCCGGAGCGTAACATGGCCGTTTGCCCGGAAGCGGTTCAGCCGATCCGATGAGATGCGGCCCATGCGCTGATCCGACGGCGGGCGGGCCGATCGGGGTGCATCCGTGAAATCGACCGTCAACGCATCCGACGTCAGAAATGTGCGCCGCCCCTTCGTTGTGTTTGGAGTGCCACCCTGCGGCACTCCGAAGACCTTGTCCAGTTCGGCGCCGCTCAGATGCGTGAGCTGAACATCACCTTCAAACAGCGTTTGCTCGACACCGAAGTCGTACCACATCCGATCGCGCCATTTGATCAGCGTCTTGGACGGGCCTGAATCGGATGCATCACTGAACAAATCCGTGCGAATTTCCTCGGATGCGGAGGCGCTCTCCCTGGCCGGCTGAAAGTCCTCCAGCATCAAGTCGCCGCGACCTTCGATCAACAGCTTGGAAAGTTCCGATCGCAAATGCAGGGACAGCTTGGGCCCGGAAATTCTCGCCCGGCTCTTGAGCGCGTCGCTGGTGGGCAGCCTTTCAGCCGTCTGAGCCACTGCGTTTCCCGTTGCCTCGATATAGCGAGGCTCCTTCGACAATCCCTTTAGCGCAACCGGCGCTGCCGGCTTCGCACCGGGCCAAAATGCGAGGACTGGACCCTTTATGCCCCAGGCATCGAGCAGGTTGCGCTGTGTTTTTGCCGGCGGAGGGCTCGCATCCTCAAATTCCACAAGGAGATTGTCGTCGCAATCGAAGGTCGTCGTGGTCTGACTGCTGGCGTGCACATGACCGGAAAACACCGCACGGTTCTCGCGTCCGCGATAGATCATGCCGTCGGTCCAGGTCACGGCGATGGGAATGGGCTGCGCCACCTTGCGACCGTCGAGGTCCTTTTGCGATTGAATGGTCATGCGGCCCGCGCCCGGCACGTCGGCCCATTCGTTGGCCACGTCAAGCGTTATGTCCCTGCCCGTCACGCTGAAGGTATCGAGTTTTACGCTGGCCGGGCGATCCTCAAGCCCACCAAGGACCGCAGACTCGATATCGATATCCCTGCCCGAAGCGATCTTGCAATCCAATTCCTCGCACGCCAGATCGAGCGACTGCGAGGGATCGATCACGCTCACATTACCAAATGCGCGAAGTCGGCGTGGGGCCGTGGAGCTGTTGAATTTCAGCGGCTGCGAGGCAGCGTCTGCCTTCGCATGAGTTGCAAATGGAGACTTGTCGGCAACCTGCACGACATCCTTCGTCGGTACAGGTTCAAAGTCGACAATGAGCCTGTCGGCGGCCTGGAGCGATCGGTCCCCCTGCAAAGCTGCAACGATTCCGGTGGCCGTTGCACTCTTCACGGTTGGCTTCCCCTCGGGACCGGCGGCCATGGCGATGTCGATTTTCTCGCATGTAAGCCGATCCTTGTCCTGCGTCATCACGACATTGCCCAAGCCGCTTATATGGTCGATGGATTGCTGCACGCCGCGCCAGCTCTGGGCGACTGCGAAGGCCACGTCCACCGTGTCGGCCTCCAGCGAAAGTTTGTCCTGTTGCAGGATGGTCCGGCCGGAGAATGAAACCCGATCAAGCATCCGATATTCGCGCGTGGCCATCGAACCGGTGAAATCGAGCGTCGTTTTCTGAAGCATCCGACCCTGCGCTTGTAGCCCCTTCGCAAATTGGACGTTTGCAGGGCCAAGCGCCGCAACATCGGCCACACTCAACGGTGTGGAGGCCGGCGTGCCGGAGTCTTCCCACAAGCGTCCGGGGCCCGTCACCCTCACGTCAATCAAATCCTGAACCCGCGTCACCGAGACGGTATCTCCAACGATGGTCCCCTGTTGCAGAGACCGTACGACCACGGGCTCGTCTCCCTCGCCGGACAATTGCACATCACCGGATGCCGGCAGGTACACAAGTCGCGAACAGATGGCATCGCCCTCAGGATGAGAAAGTCGCGCGGGAGCGCCACCGGCAGATATCCGTGACGGCGGAGCGGGCGGCTGCGACTCGCCGCCGTTAGGGGACGCCTGCGTAACTGTCAGCTTGCCCGTCCAGGTAAGCACGATACGCTCGGGGACGGCGGCCGTATCCGTGCTCCCGCCGGAATCGCCTGTACTCCCCTGCGCTTTTGTGGCCTTTTTCTCCGCCTTGGAATCGTCAAGAGTCAACTCACGAACGATTTCCAGCCAATCAGCTTGCAGACGGGATTGCGTAGCGTCCCCCAACTGCTGCCGAGCGTCCACATCTCCCTCAAACCGTCCCACATAACGGGCCGGCTTCCGCGGACGGGGCGGCTGCGTTGCGCGAAATACGGGCACCGCCGGATCCGATTTTTCCGCTGGTGAGTCCTCCGCCTGACGAGCGGCATCCGCCTTTTGTGTTTGAGCTACAGCCTGGGCATCGATCCGGGCCTGCAGCGACTCGCGCATCCAATCGACGAGCGTTTGTTTCTTCGACTCCGTATCGCGGTTTCCCACGGAAATGCCGAGGTGTTCGCTTTGGCTGAGAAGTTCGATGCGCCCTCCGCGCTCGATGCGCAACGATTGGACGCGCCGCTCCTGTTGATCGAACTGCACTTCAAGATCGCGAGCCTCCAGCCCCGCGTCGCGAGCGGTCAGAACGATGTTGCCCGGAATAATCAGCCGCCCGAATTCAACGTCGAACTCAAGCGTATCGGATCGCAATCGAACGAGATCATAATCACGCGCCTGGCTGCGCTCCGCCTCACTGAGCCGGGCCTTGTCCTCTGCCGAACGTCGATCGAATTCAATCTCCACGTGACCCGATAGTTTTCCCCTTTGAGGCTCCAAGCCACTGCCGCTTTTTCTCCTCGCCTCAAGATTTCCTTCGTCTGCCTTGACGCGCACATCATTGCCTTCCGCCGTCCGCATGCGAATTTCGGGATCGCGAAGCGTGAATTCATGATCCGAGCCTGACTTGGGAGACCAGTCGCTTACTGTCAACTCAATCTTGGAATCCCGGTCTTTCCCCGTATACAGCGTGATGCTCGCGTTCTTGCTGGCGCCGATGACGGCTCCGTTTTCCAGCGTAACGCCGGCAGTCTGCTGGCCTCCGGGCACGGCCGGCGGCGGCGGGATTTCTCCAGGAACGGGAAGGCGGCCGGCTCGCGTCGCATGGGCCGGCGGCGTCACCTGGCTGTACTGGTACATGGAAAAGCAAACCAGAAGAATCGCAAGAGTCGCCACGGCGACCACAAAGGTACGGGCCAGGCTGCCCGCGCGGCGGTGATATCGAGAACCATTCACGTGCAAGTTCGGGCGCCTCCCCATCCGCCGTCGAGACGAAGCAGCCATTCGATGATCTCTGCCGCAGCTCCGTCGCCTCCACGACCCCGGGACACGTACAATGCAGCACGCTTCACCTCGGGCCGGGCATTCGCAACGGCGATCGGCACGCCGCATTCGTTCATGACAGACAGATCCGGAATATCATCACCCACGTAGGCAACATCAGACGAAATGGCTTTTGCCTTCGCCAGGACCGCCTTGAATGATTCCATTTTTGTTTCGACACCCGTGTGCAGATAATCCACACCGAGTTCGGCGGCCCGACGGTCAACGAGCGAAGACTTCCGCCCTGAAATGAGCGCGATTTTTCGTCCCTGCCTGCGCCAGTATTTCATGGCGAAACCGTCCTGCGACGAAAACACTTTCTCCGTGTCGCCGTCGGCCCCAGGCGCAAGACGCCCGTCCGTCAGCACACCATCCACGTCAAAGATCAAAAGCGAAATCATCACAGCCAGACCCTTCGGGCGAGTATGAGACGGAATCTGGGTTCGGTCAAGAAAATCGACCGTCAGAAGCCGTACAAAGGCTCAGGGGCTGCAATTGGGAGGTGGAGAGAACGGATACGGTGCTCCCTTAAAGGCATCGACACAGGCTGAAATATGCCCGAAATCCAAATCATTGGTCAGGCTTGGAATCGTGCCCACCAGTACGGATCGAGCCTTGATCGGCGCACCCGGTACATTCTTGAACTTATTGATGAGCGCCGAGACGTCACCCAAATCGGGTTGCCTGATGTCTGATGGCGGGTTGAATGGGAGCTCAATGTCCGCCCAGCGACCCGTGACGACCTGAAAGGCCGGTGAATAGGTATAAGACGAACCAATGGGGCAACCTTCCGAAATCGCCTGCACTTCGTATTCCGAACTGGGGACGATCTCCGCTCCAAAAACATGCAGCAGTCCAACGGTGCCCCAATCGGCATAGAAAGGTGCGCACTGGAGTTCCGCTGCCACCAAGGGAACTTGCGTGCTGGTCGATTCGACATACTCCGTCGGCGGGCCGACCCATCGGAACTTCCCTTCCAGTGCAGAATAGTCAATGGTTGGTCCGCTCGAATAAGGAGGGGAAGGATGATGCAGCGAAATCATCCGGACCCGAAGCGCAGTCATCTGGCCGGCATTGCCAGGCACAAACGAAATTGCACGGCTCTTGGCTGTCGGTATGGGTTCCGACACTGCAACTTCCAATGCCGACGCATTCAGAAGGCAGGAAATTCCCTCCATCGCCTTCCACGCATTGAGTCGCCCCTCGCCATAATGGCTGTCCCAACCCGGCGCCCCACGATCATCGGTTGTATACCGAATGAGGTCGGATATCTGGACATTCGACAGTGACGGCTCATAGGACAACATTAACGCGACCGTACCCGCGACATGTGGCGAGGCCATCGATGTCCCGAACTGATACGCATAGCCATCACCGATCCATGTTGAGCGTATGTCTTTTCCCGGGGCGCAAAGATCGGCCTGGGGTCCTGAGTTTGAAAAAACGGCAAAGGTATCCGTGTTGTCGGTGGCCGTGACCGCCAGGACGTTCGCCAGCTTTGCGGGATAAGCGATGACTCCGATGCCGCCGATATTGTTGTTGCCTGCTGCGGCCACCAGAACGGCTCCCAAAGAATGAGCGTAATTCACCGCATTTTGAAGGTTTTGAACCTCCGGGTTCCCCAGGTTATAGAATTGAACGCTCATGTTCAAAACATTTGCGCCGTGGTCAGCGGCCCACATGATCCCGGAGGCCAGATTACTCGCGAATCCGTTGCAACCATCGAGAATGCGAACGGGCATGATGTTCGCCCCCCAGGTGACACCGGCCACCCCAATCCCGTTTTCACCCTGTGCCGCAGCAATTCCCGCGACGTGCGTTCCGTGCGGACATGAATCCGTCGTCAGTGTCGGGTTGCCAGGGTCGTCGGTATTGATGCCTTCGATGAGCCGCGTCGAAAATTCGGAGTGCGGACTCACTCCGCTGTCGAGAATCGCAATCGTCACTGTGCCGGGATTTCCCGTATGGATCGACCACGCCTCCACGGCATCAATGTCGGCATCCGCGGTCCCGCCGGCCGTCTGACCATTGTTGTCCATCCCATATTGCAGGGGAAATTCCGGATCGTTCGGAACCAACGCAACCCCACCGATGGTGTCGGCAAAGGCGCTTTCCACGTCGTTGCTTCGCCCAAAGGAGTTTGACATCGCCTGAGGGTCTAAACCGCGCGGCGCATCCAAAACGTACACACGATCAAGGCCAAGCTGCGCGGCGAGTGCTGGATTCGCAAAGGGTCGCATGTACAACGGCCTCATGCCGGTAATCCCCCATTGCGCAGCAGACGCCTTGAATCCGGCATCGAGAAATGCACGCGGGTCACGCTCGATATCGTGCGGGTTTGCGCCGGCAGTCGTGAGAAGTCTTTGATAGGCGTCCGGCTTGAGCGAGACGATGAGGCGGCCTGAGGCGACACCGCCTGAGACATCCAATGCGCGCGGCGCAACATCGGCCCTCACGAGCGAGATGCCGGATAGTAGAACGAAATGTGCCGCAACGATTCGCCGCAGCATTCCTGCCCCCCACGCGAATGGAAAACCTTTGCCAATACAGCATTTGCGTTCGCGCTACCTGCTATTGTAGCCTGCCTGAGTGCCAACAAACAATCCCGCCGCCATTATCGGGCCCCGGGAATCCTTGGAATCTCGAACTTTCGCACCCTTGAGTAATCGCCTTCATGGGCACGAACCAGGCCAAGCATAGGGGTAGCCTTCCCCCTTGTTGGCCCCGACGCACGCAGCAATGTCCGCAAAACTTACGTCGAGCACCAGGTTCGGAATTCCATTGATGTCCATGGAACTAAGCAGCGCGCGGGGTTTGGAACATGGCTGGCTGGTGTTTTTGAATTTATCCACCAATTCTGCAATGTCGCCCGCGTCGGGCTGAACGGTCGTGCCGGGTGGACTGTTGGGGATGACAATGTCACCCCAGCGAGCCGTCCTGAGCGTCATGGGAGCCGAGTAGTTCGACTCCACGTTGATATCCAGCCCCTGGGCGATGGATTGCACCTCGTACACCGAACTGGGAAGGATCTCACCTCCGGTGACATGAAGCAGATCAACCCCGCTCCAGTCGCCGTAATGCGGCTGGCACTGCACAAACGAGGTGTAGACCGGGGTCGGGTCTGACGTCGACTCATCATAAGTGTTGGGCGGCCCCAGCCAACGCACTTCACCCTCATGGGAGCTGAAGTCGGCCGTCGGCGCACCGGTGTACGGCGGATTTGGGTGGTGCAAGGAAACGAGCCTTACGCGGTAGGCGCTCATCGTCGATCCCGTACCGGGGGCAAAAGAAATGAACCGAACCTTGGGACATCCCGAGCCGGCGTATTCTTCATTCTGGCATATTCCGGCCTGGCATATTCCATTACCGTAACATGGATCATTGGAAATGCATGCGGATCCGTTGGGAAGCACGGTCAACGTAGGGTCACCATGGCTTCCGCCCATGCTGCATCCGCCAATTTTACAGGGTGAGGATTGCGGAATGGAGGTGACAACGCCGGTCCAGGGGTGACAGCATTCAGTCGCCGGTTCCCAGCTGGGCTTTGGAGGATTTGTGCAGTAGCAAACCTCGTGATCACAAAAATCTACAGTGCAAAGGTCGCCGTCATTACAATCGGAATTGGATATGCAACTGGTACAGCAGAGTTCGCATGTTGCCCCAGGACGAAAAACATGCGTATTGGTCGTGGGCAGGTCATTGCACTCGGCAAAGCTCACGCCTTCGGTACATACCGAAGTCCCCGGCCCCAAATTCGTGCAGCATGAGCCGCACTTGACTTGAATGGTCGCCTTTTGCAACAAGCCTATGGGCATCTCGTTTTCGCCAGGCGGGCCGAAATTCTGCAGAAACGTCTCACTCATGCGGTAGTCAAGTCGGTAAGCGCCTTTGGCACTTGCCGGGACATCGAGCACAAACGTGGCCAAATGAGTAGGTGCGAAATCTGTAACGACTTCTCCAGGATCGATCGCAAACCCGAATCGCGGATTGTCCTCCGAGGTAACGAAAACGCTGAGGCCCGACACGCCGGTGAGAACGTCGGCCGGATCGCAACGATTGAAAAATCCGTATTCACAGACGTATCCCCCCAGCGGATAAAATGCGGGGCGCTGAATGCATTTCGAAGGCTCTCCCAAGGGACAGGGAGTCGAAACTCCACTCATGGTCCCTCTGCAAGGTTCGTCAATGGTTCTCACACAGGGTCCGCCTGCGCCCGCACTGGTGCAATGTGATAGAAGCCGACACCCGATGGCTGGATTGCCCTGACAATATCCGGTATTGCACCGATCCTGCCCTCCCTGGGTGCACTCCGCGTCGCTGATGCAATGGACGTTGGGATTCACCTGGCATGTACCACCATCACATGACTGGATTGCTGCATACAAATCGCCCGCTCCTGCCATAGGCAGGCCAACGCAGGTAGCCTTGTCACCGTCGTAGCCGCCGCCGTCGCCATCCAGGTCTATGGCGTCAATGGTTACCTGGCCAATTTTCAGGGTTCCCGGGTCCCAGCCGGTGATATGCGTCTCGAGCCAGACCCGCGCCGGCACAGAGTTCAGAATTAGTGTCTGATCGACAATCGACGAGCCTGGAGGATACGTGCTGGCAGGGACGGTCTTGGGATTAACCGGTTGAACGGTAATCACTACGGTGGCTCCCGCGGCCAATCCTTCGCTCATCGTGCGCGTGGGACCGGTAACAAGTTTGGATGTGTTCGACCGGGCTGAGCTCCGTTGGGCGGAACTCGAATCGGATTGCGATTGAGCCAATTGCTGAGTCAGGCATACGATGGTCAGAGCTGCGCTGACACTTGTTTTGCTCATGATCTTCGCTCGTCTTAACATGACATCTCCTTGTTCTTTCTACGGACACGATGCCGGCCAAGGGTAGGGATAGCCCCGGCCCTCATTGGCATCGACAGTCACCGAGATATCCGAGAAGTTCACGTCAAAATTCATATCCGGAATACCGGCCATACCCGGCCCGGTGAACATTGACCGCGGCTTCGACCCCGCCCGGCTCGTGTTCTTGAACTTGTCCAATATTCCAGAGATGTCCCCGGCGTCCGGCTGGACCGTGGTTGCCGGCGGAGCATAGGGAATGACCGTTTCGCCCCAGCGGGCGGTCGCAATGGTGATCGGGGCCGAATAGTTGGACTCCACGTTGATGTCCAGACCCTGAGCAATCGACTGGACCTGATACACTGAACTCGGAACGATTTCGCCCCCGGTAACGTGCAGCGGATCAAAGCCGTTCCAATTCTGGTAATGGGGCAGGCACTGGAGATACGAGCCGTACACCGGACTGAGATTTGAACTGGACTCATCATAGGCGGCGGGCGCGCCCACCCAGCGAACTTCACCCTCATGGGCGCTGAAATCCACGGTCGGAGCTCCCGTATAAGGCGGATTCGGATGGTGCAGAGATACCAACCGAACGCGGTAGGCACTCATGGTCGATCCGGTATCGGGCGCATAGGAGATGAACCGCGACTTGGGACAATCCTGGCCCGCGTACTCCTCGCTCTCGCAAATCCCCGCCGCGCATTGCCCATCGCCGTAGCATGGATCATTCGACACGCAGCTTGTGCCGTCTGGCTTCGCGGTCAGTGTCGGCGTTCCGGAACTGCCGCCCAAACTGCAACCGCCCACCTTGCACGGTGACGACTGCGGGATGAGTCCCTGGACTCCCGTCATCGGGTGGCAGCACTCCGTGGCCTGATCCCAGCTGGCAACCGGGGTGTGCGTGCAATAGCAGGAATCAACGCACGCGTCGACGGTGCAGGCATTGTTGTCCTGACAATCCATGTTCGAATTGCAATTGCAACACTCTGCCTGGTCACAGGTGGTTCCCGAGCGATACGAATGGCCATTGGTGCTGGGCAGCGCATTGCACTCAGCCTGGCTTAAGCCATCGGTGCAAGCAGCCCCGGTCGAGGTGATGTTGGTGCAACAAGAGCCGCAGTCGATGCGAATTTCTGCAGGCACAAGAGCGGCCACGGGAATGTTATTCTGTCCCGGGGGGTTGGTATTCTGGAGGAAGCATTGAATCTCGAGAAACTCGATGACGTATCTTCCCTTCGCGTTGGCCGGGACATCCAAAACCATGAGGCCCTCATGGCTGGGATGGTTATCGACAGGGACTTCACCAGGGTCACAACCGCCGCCCCAGCGAAAATTAAGGGTTGATAAGTCCACCGCCAGTTGACACGCAAGGCCGAACGTCGCATCCAGAGTGTCACACCTGTTGAAGAAGACAGGCTCGCACCATCTGCCTGCCGGGAAGTAGTTCGGAACAACTCCATCCCAGGTTATGCAACGTGACGCCTCCGTAATATTGCAGGGCGATGCCAGGCCGCTCATCGTCGGTCGACAATCTGCGTTCACGTTGCAAGCCTGCCGGGCGGGCGTGATATTTCCTGCGCCTTGCATGGGCTGTCCATCGCAGTCAGCCCGATCACCCCGAAATCCGCCGCCGTCCCCATCAGCATCCGTCGCATCGATGGTGAGTTGAAAGAGCTTCAAAATGTCGGGAGCCCAGCCAGTGATGTGCGCCTCGATCCAGACTCGGGCAGGGACCGATCCAAGGGTAAGCGTTGGGCCCATTATCGCCGACCCGGCCGGGTAGTTGCTCGCCGGAACTGTCTTCGGGGCCACCGGCTGCAGCGTCACCGTCGCCGTAGCGCCGGCGGCGATGGCTTCGTTCATCCGTCTGCTAGGGCCGGTTACCGCCTGTCGCACTCTTGATTGCTGATGGGGTTGGGCAGGCCTGTCACTTTTTTGTGGTTCGCCGGCAAGAGAAACCAAAGATAGAGCTGTCAACGCGATCAACGCCGCTGGTCGAATTCTGAACATCGCAAATCTCCTATCAGAGTGAATTGGACGCTTCGGGCGGCGCAATATACCAAAATCGGCAGATTTTATCAATGCTAATGTACCATCAATAAAAAGATTTCGGCCAGAATTGGTCTATTTTGAACAAATGCAAAGCCGCGTATGTAACGGAGCGGGGTTCCCGCCTCATTACGCACGCGGCTCAGTTCTATCGCTACCAGTACCTGTGGCGGCCCTGGTTGACGTCTAACGATTTTGCCTATCCACCACCCAGCAACGTCAAGACGTTTTGTGACTGGGCATTGGCAATGGCGAGCACGCTATTGCCGGCCTGCACCAGAATCTGCGAACGCGTCAGCTCCGAGGTCTCCTCTGCAAAATCCGTATCGCGGATCACGGACTCGGACGACGTAAGATTTTCCGTCGTGATCTGCAACTGGTTGATATTGGGTTGCAGTGTATTTCGCTCAAACGCGCCGAGCCGCCCACGGAGAACCGCCACCTGGGTGATGACTTCCTCGACGACCTTGGAGGCTTCCGTGAAGTTTCCGCTTCGCAGAGACTTCGACTGCCCATCCTGCAAGTCGGAAAGGTATCCAACGACGCTGTTGCCCAGCGTGTTGGCCTGCATGCTCTTGACGCCGATATTTTCCTGCAAGTTCGTGTTGACCTGCGGGCCAAGCTGGAAGAGCGCGCCGCCGTCGGTAATGGCGAAACTGGATGTTCCGGCCGACCCGCTCAATCCCTGCGAACCGTTGCCGAATGCCTCCGAAAGTACCACATCGAGCTTGAGCAACGACGAACTGAAGGACAGCTTGAGACCGTCGGCCGTCGCGGCAATGCCGTTCACTGTCGCCAGCGCGTCGCGGCCGTGCGTATTCTTCACCGTCGCCCCGGTACGATCCTGCACCGTAAACGTACTGTTGGGTAGTGTGGAGACGCTGATGGTGGCGTCGCTGCCGTATTCGATGCTGTACATGCGCAAACCGGACGCGCCATTGGTTCCGCTGGCGACAGCACGGATGCCCGTCGCATCGACCTGCTGGTTGATTCGGTCGGCCATCTCCACCGTTGTCGCGCTGGCCGGGAAGGTAAGCGTGACAATGCCGTCCGGGCCGCGGATGGAGAGGGTGGCGCCGCTGCCGGTGAGCTGGGGCTGCGCAAAGCTGAGCTGCGCCTGCTGCGCGGACTGCGACACGTCGACATCCACGCCCACAAAGGGCTGCGTGCCGAACTTGGCGCCCAGCACGTTCACGTCCGTCAGCTGCGTCGAGGTCACCCCGCTGGTGACGTAGTCCAGCTCGCCGTTGAGCAGCTTGCGACCCGCGAAGGTCGTCGTGTTCGCGATCCGAGTGATCGAGTCGATCGCGTTGTCGATCTGCAACTGGTTGGCCGCGATCTCCTCGTCGGAAAACGCGCCGCTGTTGGCCGCCTCCACGACGAGCCCCTGAATATCGGTCAGCAAGGCCTGAACCTCGTCCAACGCGCCTTCCGTGGTTGCGATGACGTTGATGGCCCGCTCAGAGTTATCGATGGCCTGCTTGACCACCGAGATCTCGGAACGCAGTCGTTCTGACACGATCAAACCCGCGGGATCATCGGCTCCCCGGTTGATCTTCAGACCGCTGGAAAGTCGCTCCAGCGATGTGCGCAGCGAGCGTTGCGAAAGCCCAAGGTGCCGCTGGGCGATCAGGGACGGAACGTTGCTGTTGATCCGTGACATGGACAATCCTCCTTGATAGTTCCCGGTTGGCCTTCGTGCGCCGGGCCTGACGTCCCTCGCGGGACAACATTTCCTCTACCGCGACGGGCGAATCTGATTCGGATTCTTCTGATCCGTTACGTCACTTTTCTCATCGGCATTCTTGCCGTTTGGACTCTCAGGCTTCGGGGCCGCCTCAACCGCATCGGTCACATCCTGGGGCTTGAGTCCCGCCGCCTGCTGATTTTCCCGCTTGATGGCTTCATACACTTCCTTGCGATGCACCTGAATATGGCGCGGAGCGGTGATTCCCAGTCGCACCTTGTCTCCGCGTATATCGACGACGGTGATCTCCACGTCGTCGCCGATCATGATCGTTTCATCGCGCTGTCTGGACAGCACCAACATACCCGGCTCCTTCCTTGCCATGCCGATGCGCTGAGCTCGATGATTCTCCGGAATCATCGGGGCGGCCTGGTCTGTGTGCATCCGGTTGCTTCACCCGGATGGTTTCACGACACAGACGACCAGCCTGTGCGCCACGTTTGCGCGGGGCCTGGCGGATGTTGCTCATTCCATTGTAGTCACCCTGAACACGCCACGGCTGACAACGTGCCTCCGTTTAGGCCGTCTTGCTCATCGCCGAGCGTCTTGGAATCCGCATCAGCGGATGCCGCGTGGAATAGCGCTTGTCGCTGAGCACCAGTTGGCGCGCCTTGCGATTGCGCACATTCACCACCAGCGGGCCCTGCATGTTACCGGTCAGCAAATCGGCAACCTTGTTGACGATGACAAAGACCTGGGCGTCCTGCACGCTCGCCAGCTCGATGCCTTCCAAATCCTCAAGTTTGACGGGCACCTGATAGTCGACGACGAACAGCCGGGGGTCGCAAACCACAAAGGCCAGATCGGCAGTACACACCGATTGCAGCCAGTAAAAACCGCTGTCCGCCCCCGTTTGGATCAGGGCATACTCTGCCTGAGACGGAAATCCGAGGATTCCATCGGGAAAACGAATCAAACGGTCGGCATTGACGTCCAGCTGCCCAAAACGCGACGTGGTGATCACCATCGCGGGTCCTCCATTGACCGATCCATGCAGGTTGGTGCGAGGTTCGGGCGGCTGACATCAGCCACACTCTGCGAATCCGCACACCGCGGCATCCTGGCCGCATTCCGGCGCCTCCTCGCCGGACAACCCTGATCCCTGTCCGACGCCCCGGTCATGCCTGCGTCGCGGGATTTTTTTGTCTATCGCAGATAGTCCATCAGGGACAATTGCGATATCAGCGCACTGGTCTGCAATCCCGCCTGCATCTGTGTCGTGGCGGCCTGCAACTGCGTGATGGCCTGCGCGTAATCGAGGTCGCGCACTTCCGAGAGAAAAACTTGCGTACTTTCCGCGGCATCCTCCGTCTGCAATCGCTGCGAAGTAAACGACTGCGCACGAGCGCCGATGATGCCGTGCATGCGCGTCATTTCATCACGAAGAACATCGAGACGGTTGCCGGCCAGGCCGATCGCGGTCGTGTCGTCGCGACGCAACGCATCCTCCAGATCGATCAACGCTCCGATGATGCCCTGGCTTGACTGTTGATTAACGTCCGCGCCCACCAGCACATCCTCGTCTACAGTCGCGTTCATCAGGCCCAATTCATCGGGAGCATGCGACAGATTCAGTCTCTGCACCGTTAGTGGATTGGTCCCGCCGGTTCCATCCGTGATTTGAATTCCGTTTCCGGTTGCGGCCAGAGACGCTGAAATGCTCACTCCGGCCAGATCTGCGGCGTCATTGATCGCCGTAATGACGTCATCCATGGTCCGCGCGCCATCGACACTGACGTCCACCGTATCCCCATTGCGGGCCACAATGCGAAAATCGCTCTGTCCCGGGACACCCGTGACGCCCGTTCCGGAATTCAACTCCGCGAGCGTCGTCTGGGAGTTCAGCGTGCGAATACCGAGGTCTTCTGCCGTCGTTCCGCCGTTTTCCCCGATCGAGAGTGTCTCACCGGATGCCTGATTGAACACGTCGATGCCTGTTCCCGCGTCGTTGATCCGGGCGGAGATCGATGCATCGGCGTTGTTGATCGTATTGATAATGTCCTGCACCGTTTCGGCGGTGCTGATATCCACGGTGACGCTGCGTGATCCGTTCTGAATGATAAATCCGCTGTCGAGATCGATCCCTGCACCGCCCGCAAGTGCATCGACCGGTGTAAGCCTCGTGATTCGCGGCGTCAATGCAGAGCCGGTGATGTTGGCGGAGTCGGGCTTTTGCCGGAGAATCCCCAGGCTCGACGCCGAGCCCGAACCACCGCCGCTGCTTACGGAGACTTCTTTCCCACCTGTATCAATATCAATTCCCGTATCCGTCAACGTGGCGTTGATTCCCGCGCCAGCGTTTGCCGCGGCGGCATTGATGGCCGTGACCACTCCGCCGATGGTATCCACATTGGACAGATCGACGTTGAAGACGCCTGCCCCGCCGACTTCGTTGAAGATCAGTACACCACCCGAAATCGGCTTGCCAACCGCACCGTTAATATCTTCCAATCGCGTTTGCTCGGTGAGTAACGGCGTCAAATCCGGATTCGTCGTATTGGCCGAGGACAAAGCCCCGAAGATCGCACTTCCCGGCATGGACATGGCCGCCACCCGATCGGCGGATACGCGGGTGCTCAGCTCGCCGGTATCACCGACGTACAGAACCTGCCCCAGACCCTCCACGAAGGGCTGATTGAGTGTGTCGCGGCCGCCAAAAATATACCGGCCTTGGAACTGGCGGTTGGCCACAGTTTGCACCTGCTGGCGGATGGCGGCGACAACCTCTGCCTGCGCATCGCGTTCTGCGGCGCTGGTGAGGTTGCTCACGGTTTGACTCGTGACGGAGGACGCCTGAACAAGCAGCCCTGCCAGTTCAGAAAGTGCGCCATCCGCAGCGCTGAGCATGTTTTCGCCGTACTGGGCATTGTCGCGGAACTGTCCCTGACGCGCCAGCGCTTGCGTCAGGTCCAATGCACGACTTGCGGCGATGGGGTCTTCACTGGGCGAGAGGAATCGACGACCCGCGCCGATGCGGCTTTGCGAAAGGTACAAGTCCCGCTGGCTGCGACGAACGCCGTCCAGCACGAGACTCGTCTGAAGGTTCGTGCTGATACGAGTGATGTTCACCGGACTGATCGCCATGTCCAACCGCCTATCGAATCAGCGTCATGAGATCGCTGAGTAACTGATCTACCACCGAGACAAATCGCGAGGCGCCCTGGAACGCCCGCTGAAATTTCACGAGCGACACGGCTTCCTCGTCCAGATTCACGCCGCTGATGCTCTCCTTTTGGGCCTGCAACGCCGACTGAACCGAACCGAGCGAATCCACATCGGAGTTCACGCCGCTCGCGGTCACCGCCACCGAGCTGACCAGCGCGTTGTAAAACTGCGGAATCGACACGCCCGAAAGCAATTCCGTCGACTGCGAATCGAGCGAGGCGATGCGGCGGGCGTTCTCACCATCGCCCGGCAGAAAGACCGAGGCCGCGGCCAGCAAACGAGAATCCTGGTGCAGCGTGTCGGACACCGCGATGTTGCGCGCGTCGTTGCCGGTGAAGAAATTGTTCACGCCCAGGGCGGCGAGCACGCCCGACGTATCATCGCGGCCGGACTGGCCGTCGTAACCAAAGGAAAACGTAAAGCCGTCGGCGGCCGCGAGTGACAGGCGGTTGTCACTGGTGACCGAGGCCGTCACGCCGCCGACCTGGGTGTTGATGTCATCGACGAGCGATTGCAGGGAGGTGGCGGATGCCGGGTCGTCGAAGTTGACCTCGATGCGGTGCGTCACGGGCGTGCCGGACGCGTCGTCGGCGACGGTGATGTAGAAGCTGCCGTTGTGCGGCGGGTTGACGAGTCCGGCCTCGGGGCTGTTGAGGGCCGCGGTCGGCGAAAGCACGTCGTACCCGCCCGTGGTGCTGGCGAACCCGGTTAGGCCCTGGCCGTCGGCGTGGATGCGATTGACTTCCTTGATGAGTGTGGCGGCCAGTTGATCGAGTCCGGCGATTTGGCCGTAGGCATCTTCTTCGCGGGAAAGGATCAAGCCGGCGATTTTGCCGCCGTGCAGATTGATCTGCTGGTTCGTGTCGGCGAAACGCACGGAGGTTCGGGCGAATTCGCCGTCGAGTTCGGTGACCGCGACCAGGCCGCGAACGCTGCTGCCCTGGATCAGCGCCTCGCTGGCGACGTAGACGTTGATCGCACCGTCAGGCTGTTCGCGCACCGTCACGTCCATCAATTCGCCCAGTTTGCGAAGGAGCGCGTCACGCTGATCGCGCAAGGCGGTCGCCTGCCCGCGGCGGCCCGCTTCGCTGGTGGTGATGCGCGAATTCAAATCCGCAATTTCGTGGGCGAGGTCATCGGCTTCTTTGACGTTGTCATCGATTTGCGCGTCGATGTCCGCTCCGAGCTTCGAAAACTGCGCGCGAAGGGTCGAAAGCGAGCCGGCCAGCTGGTCGCCGGATGCAATCGCGAGATCGCGCACCGCCGAGTCCTCGGGCGTGTTTTGCAAATTGTCGAAGGCCTGGAAAAAGCCTGTGAGACGTGAGGAAACGCCGGCCCCGCTCGAATCGTCGAGGAAGGATTCGACCTGGGAAAGCGTTGCCTGCCGTGCCGAAACAGCCTGGGTCGCGCCCGTGGCGAGTCGCAGGCGATCTTCCAGCGCGTTATCAATGTATCGATGGATGTCGGTCAGGGCCGCCCCTCCGCCGGGCTGCAAGCCGCTGCCGGCGATCATGCCGGGAATCGGATCGAGTTGCGGCGAGAGGCGCGTGTAATCCGGGCTTCCGGCGCTGCTCACATTGCTGCCGATGGTCTGCAGTGCGCCCTGGTACGCGAGAATCGCGTTGCGGCCGATCTGCAAGGATGAATTCAGCAGTCCCATCGCCTTATCCCACCACGTCCATGATGACCGGATTCGCAGCGAACGATTCGCCACGCAGCGTGTAGCCAACCGGATCGCCCTGCGCCGGACGAGCCGCGGAAAAAACAAACTTCAAATGATTCGTAACGCCCCGCGCGACAGCGGCAGCGATGCGATTGGCTTGGGCCGTGCGCGCCACAACTTCCTGAAGCCGGGCGGCAGCGTGCTGGAGCAGTTCCCGCTCCACTGCCGGGAGCAGCGCGCCGATCTGTGAGACAGTGGCGGTACGAGCGCTCTTCGCGGCGATTCCGCATTCGCGGGCCAGCGTCTGCATCAAGGCGCCGCGGCGGCTTTCCTTGTCCTTCAAAGTCTTCAAGACCGTTTGCTCATCGCGGCCGGCGGATTCCATCGCAGTGACATTCGCGGCTCGCATGGCCTCGATCTTTCGCTCGAGTACCTGGAACAGTTGTTCATGCAGAATCCTCAGCGCGTCGAAACTCCGCACCAGCTCCCGCAGATTTTGGTTTGGTTGGCCTTTGGTGCGTGTCATGTGCCGCTCCCTTGAATCTTGCCGGCGTCAATCAACTGCTGTTGTTTTTCGAGCCTCTTGAAAAGGACGTCGCTCAAGTTGTTTCGTTTTGATTCGCCGAGGCGCTCGGCAAGGATTTCGTGCAACTGCGCAGAGAACACCTCTTCGCCACGTCCGCCGTGCCCGATTTTCGTTTTGAACGGGGTTTCGCGGATCATCTGGAAAATAGTTCCGTAAAACGCCGAACCCACCGTCTTGCCGGCCGCTTCACGCAAGCGGGAGGGGTTAGGGGTTACGGGATGGGAATTCAGTTCTGATGTATGAACTCCTGCTCCCTGAATCTTTGCCCCACCTTCCGATTTCGGCAGAGTGCGGTTCTGCAACAGGCCATTCCCCTTCCCGTGAGGGACCAAGGGGGATGAAGACCTGGAAATTGTGTCAACGATTGGCACTGGCATCATCCCTCATACATGAGTCGCGCGTGCAGCTTGCCCGCCTTGTGAATCTCTTCCAGAATCGAAACACGATCCTTGAACGGAACCTTCAGACGATTGAGCGCCTCGAGGAGATCGCGCACGTTGGGCATCCGAAGTTCTTCCTTGTCGAGCGGGATAAATTCCAGCGATTCGACCGCCGGCCTGACCACGGGAGCGCCCGGGGGAGGATTCACCACCGTCAGCGTCAGCCCCGCCTGCGAAATCACGACAGGGGAGAGCCTCGTGTCACCTGTAACCACGATGGTCCCCGCCCGGCGATTGATCGTGACGCGAGCCTCGCCGGCCTCCATGAGAATCGGCGTTCGCTCGACATCGCGTATCCACGAGGCCGGATCACCGAGCTGATGGTCGGGCAGCAGAACAAGCACATTCTTGGAATCCAAAGCCAGCGCGACCCGCTCGACATCGGCCGAAATCGTAAGTTCTTTGTCCACGGCTTGAGCGACCGCGGCCGCCATCGACCAGCCCGCGTGTGCATCATCCAGCACCAGCGTGACATAGTGCTGATTGTCCTGAATCCATGGACTGGAGAAGCCGCTGGACTTTACTTCCGCGCCAGTGGCCACCACGTTGGTGAGAACGTCGCGTTCCAACCTCGCACCATCGCGAATACGACCGGCGGCGGGACTGGTCGCATCGGCCACAACCGCTCCGGAGGCGAACCCAAACAGCCCTTGCACGCTACGGTCATGGTAGATCAGCGGCGTGGAGAGCAGCCGTCCGCCGGCCAGGCTCTTCGCAGCGATGGCCGTCACGGCAACGTCCAGTACTTCGCCTTCGCGGCCGCCGTTTTCATCGATCACAACTTCGATCATCACTACTGCGACGTTTTTGGCATCCTCCACGTCCTTGATCGAATCAACATTGACTCCGAATCGCCCCATCATTTCCGCAACGGCCTTCATGGTTGGCAGGAAGTTTCCGCCGTCGCCGGTCTTGTCGAGGCCGGTCACAAGCCCGTATCCGATCAGGGAATTGCGTCCCTGACCCTGCAGGTGCGTAATGTCACCGACTCGGGCCGTTGGAGTCTGGGCACTTGCCGCCGAAATCAATGCACCGAACGCTCCCGCAATGAAAATGAATGCGGAATGCGACATGCGAGTTGCGAAAACGGACAAGCACCCCGCGCCTCGCTGCCCTGCTGTCTTGTTGCCTTGTTGCCTTTTCATATCGGTTTCAACACATCCAACAGCTTGGTGATCCATCCCCTGGTGGCCGTGGCCTTCAGCGCACCCTCATTACTCACGACGACCTGTTTGTCCGCTATTTGCGTGCTCAACACGGTGTTGTCGGCAGTGATGTCTTCCTTGCGACAAGTTCCCGTAAGTGTGATCTGGCTGGATTCCTCATCGTGAACGATTTTGGCCCGCCCTTCGAGCACCAGCAGTCCGTTGGGTTTCACGTCCAGAATGCGGGCCGTGAGCCGCGTGGTTAGCTTGTCTTCGCGCGACGAGTCGCCCTCGGTCTTGAATTTCTGGTCGAAGTTGTAATCGACGTTGGGCTTCCCGCGGGAGAAATTGGACGAGCCCAGGCCGCCATTGATGGGTTTGAAAAACGCATCCAGTTCACTCTTAACGTCAAATTTCTTTTTCGTTTCGAGGTCGGAGTCTGCCTCCCACTTTCGCTGCTCGCGAACAATGATGGTGATGAGATCGCCGGGCCGGTACGCCTTGGGAGGCACCGGAGGCATCACGGTCCATCCATATTTTTCGTAGACCAGATTTCGAGGGTGTGGCAGAGCTTCGCGGGCTGGCTTTTCCTCCACCTTGCCCGCATCAGTGAGTCGCTGCCGCGCCCCCAGTGAAGACGTCTGGGCCTTCGCATGTGCCGTCAAGGCGAACATCAGCGCAACGAATATCATTCGTTGTCTCGTTGCATTGTTGCCCAGGTGCCTTTGCGCGCTCACGGCTTCCCTCCCAGCACCAGGCGTGGCTTCGAATCTTGCTGTTTTTCGCCGCCGCCAGCCGCACGAGCTTCCCCCGGACCTGTGACGACCGCGTCAAATTCGACTTTGTTGTCGTCCACGCTGCGCACTCGAATGGTTTCGCCGCGCAGGCCGTTGCTGCCGGCCTTGGCCGTGGTGACGACGCGTACTCCGCCGACTTCAGAGACGAGTGTGATGAGCTGCCCGCGCAGCACCAGCGGCACAGGCTCCAGGGTTTCCAGTTCGATTCGCGTGCCGGCAGGAATGAACTTCTTGGCACGCTGACCCACCACGGTTGATGCGTCGTCCAGGCCAAGGTCATCGAGCTTCGTAAAAGAGACGGGCATCAGATCAACGTCGGCGGCCACAATCGTTGCCCCCTGATTGATCGCCCGGCGTGCCGTCAGCACACTGCGATTCATGGTCGTCCGCACTACGACGGGAATTCTCTGTGCGGTTTTTCCTTCGTTGGCGACCTCCACTTCCAAAGCGCACAATCCCAGCAGCGCGTTCTTTTCCCGAGTAATGTGGAATTCAAGCGGTGGGCTGGTCAGTTGGAGCTTGTGATCGTCCGAACGATCGAACAGCAATTCGGCCCGTCCGCCGTACCTGGCGAATTCCCGATGAAAGTGATCTTCGATGGCCTTTCGCAACGTTGTTTCCGGTTGCGGTGTCGCAGACGACGCGACCTTTCCATCGCGGGAAGAGACGGGCGACGCCACTGCCGGGTTGGCCGCCGAACCTGGAACGATCTGCTGTTGCATGGCGGGTCGCCGAACCTCGCATTGCGCTGCGCCGTTCAGTGCGATTTTGGCCAGGTTGATGCCTTTCGCACTCAAGGCCGATCGAATCAATGCATGGTGAATGATGCGCGATCCTCCGGCGGGTGGGGCTTCAGTAATCACGATATTCCGCAGTGCGTCGGCATCCTCCGACGACTCAAAACCCCGCAGTTCCGACACATCGCCCAGCTTGATGGAATCAGCAACGACGACTGCCGATGACCAGACGCGAAATTCTCCCGCTCGCGCGATTGGCGCGATCAGCAGACAGGCAAGCAACGACAGCAGCGCCGCATCCTTGCGCGCCGCCATCGTTGCCATGGTGTCCTTTGTCAGTGTCTTCATGTCGCAATCCTTGCGAATCACCGTGCGTCCTGCTTTCCCCTTGTCCGCCTACGCAGGCGGCCCGACTAACTCAAAACCCTAGAACCTCCTCAAATTCGATACGATCTGAAGCGTTTCATCCGCGCTCTGGATCGACTGGCTGTTCAATTCAAAGGCCCTCTGCGTCGTAATCAGGTCGATAAGCTCCCGAACCGGATCGACATTGCTCATTTCGAGGTTGCCCTGACTGATCGCTCCCAATCCGTCGGATTGCGGGTTGCCCGTCAACGGCGTCCCGGAGGCATCCGTCTCTGTATAGAGGTTGCGGCCAATCTGCTTGAGCCCTTCCGGGTTCACAAATCGGGCGAGCTCGATCTGGCCCACAACATTGAGCGTATTTGAGCCTTGTTGCTGTACACGGACTTCCCCATTTCGTCCGACGGTTACCTGAGTGGCGTCGGCGGGGATCGCAATGGGCGGCTCCAACATGGATCCGTCAGTATTGGCCATCACGATGTTGCCGACGGCATTGATCGCAAAGTTTCCGGCCCGGGTGTACGCGGTTGTTTCCGACCCATTTTGAACCGTTTTGACCTGGAAAAATCCGTTGCCTTCAATCTGCCAATCCAACTGTCGTCCGGTGGGGTCCACCGTGCCTGGTTCGAAATTCAACTGCGTGCTCGACACCTGCACGCCGGTACCCACGACCACGCCCAGCGGAATTGGCTCGTCATTCGCATTCGGCACGCCCGGTTCGCGTTTGACCTGATACAAAAGGTCTTCAAAATTCACCCGCGACCGCTTGAACCCATGCGTGTTGATATTTGCCAGGTTGTTGGCCACGACGTTGAGCTTCTCGTCCAACGCCCGCATTCCTGATGCGGCGGCATGTAGCGCAGTAATGGCCATAACTCAATGCTCCTACGCTACCCTGCCCAATGTCGAAACCGCCTGACCCGTCGCTGAATCCTGCAATTGCAGGAGTGTCGCGTTCATCTGATAGGCCCGTGAAACTTCGATCATCTCGGCCAGGCCGGTCATCGCGTCGTAGTTTGATTCTTCGCGCGCGCTTGATACCAGAGTGCCGGCGGCACGTTGCAATTCTTCCTTCGGATGTTCAAAGAGATTCGCGCCGACCTTCCGCAGTTTTTGCGGATCGGCGGGTGATACGAGCCGTAACTGGGCAACAGACTGCAATCCCTGCCGAATCGCGCCGTCGCTTCCAATCGCAACAGCGCCCAGTGATGGATCGACGTGGACCGGCATCCCCGCCTGATCCAGCACCCGCCAATTGCCTGATGCATCGCCGAGCACCAGCTCGCCTGACGGATTCATCGTGAATTCGCCGTCGCGTGTGAGTCTGTTGGTCTTTCCGTCGCTGACGGTGAAAAAGCCATCGCCACGGATGGCCACGTCCAGCGGCCGCCCGGTGTTTTCGATGCTTCCCTGCGTAAAGTCGTAGTGCGACGGTCGAACGTTGACGCCGCCGCTGAGTTGATCGAGCACTGGGTGTCGAAGCCACGACGATGCTCCCGGCCTGCGCGACTCCACCGTCCTTTGCCGAAATTCCGCGAGGTCGCTCTTAAATCCAGTCGTCTGCGCGTTGGCCAGATTGTTGGCGTGGAGCGCCTGCCGATGCTCGCACACCTTCATACCCGCTGCAGACAACCAGACCCCGTAGCTACTCATGTTCAACTCTCTGGGAGGATTCGCTGCTCGCACGCGCCAAGGCCTCTACGCACAATTCTGCGACACCTCTGTCGAAAAAGTGCTGCGCGACCGCTTCCAAAGTCAGAGCCTGGATGATCCGACCCAGCGGCTCCCATCCAAGCGATATGGCTGTCGCATCGCATCGGCCTGAACTGTTGTTTTGGGTGTAACCCATCCAAATAGCTCCTATTCCTGTTGAGTTCATAAAGGCCATTCGCGTGCCAAAGAAACCGACGCACATCCCAAATGAAAGTTGACATGCAAATGTAAGATCATAATTTGCAATCATTTATAGATTGCCAAAAAGCATGCCCCTTGCGGCATCTGAACTGTGAAATAGCTGTCCTGCTAGCGCAAAAGAAGCCTGCAAATTGCAAATCAGGTCTAATTCTGCGCGATGAGTGGGATGGCCGTCATGGTGTGCAGCGCGCCTCTGCTCTGTAACGACCTTGCTTGACGGTCACCTTGTTTGTACCCACAGTTGCCTTTGTGAAGATTCCGCACGTAACGAGCGCAAAGCGGCACGCAGGACTCATTCCGACTCGTCAGCTGGTCATCAACGTGGGTGTGGTATTGGTTGGCCTCCTCACTTTTGCCGCCCGCGCCCAATTGCCTCCCACCCCGGAGAAGCCTGCACCGGGCGCCGAAGCCAAGCCGCGCCTTTTTGTCGAAACACGCAACCACAATCTAGGCAAGATCCTCGAGGGCGATCTGGCCAAGGTCGCCTGGAAGATTGAAAACCGAGGTACGGCCGACTTGATCATCGATCACACCAGCTCTGCGTGCGGATGCACCGTGGTCAAGCTGCGCGAGGAGGACAAAATCATTCGCCCCGGCGCGACCCTGGAGCTACAGGTCGAGTTCAATTCCACCGGCCGGCTTGGCGAACAGAACAAAACCATCGAAGTATTCAGTAATGACCCCCTTGAGCCGACTGTACAACTCGGCTTCAAAGGGGAGGTGGAAATGCTCTACAGCTCAGACCCCACAAGCGTGGTCAATCTTCGCGTGCTTCGTCGCGGCGAAACCGCACAAAGGCCGCTTGAATTGATCCCCATGCCGGGCCACGGAACGCTGACCGTCACAAGCCTCGAAGTTGAGAATGGGGCCCCGATCGAAGTCAAGTCAGAACCCTTTGAGAAAGGCGAACAAAAGGGAGTCAAAATCCTGTTCACCATCTCCGACTCCGCTGCGCTAGGCTCTGTCAATACTTCGACCACGGTCAAATTCCGTGTCGATGATGTCGAACGAGAGAAATCCTATTCGGTGCGCGGCGAGATCGTCGGTGACCTGACATGGCTTCCGAAGGTGTTGGATGCAACGCGTCAGCCTTCGATTGCCGGAAAGTCGCTCGCCCCGATCACCGTGACATCCACTGACGAGCGCCCGTTCCGAATTCTCGAGGCTGACGGCGGGCCATTGCTGGCCGTCTCCATCGCCCCTGGTCGAAAACCAAATCCCGAAACGGAATACCTTGTCCAGGTTGAGGTGAGCGCGTCGGCTCCGCCCGGCCCCTTTGGAACGTCACTGCGCATCGTCACCAATTCTCTGGATCAGCCCGTGATTGAAGTCCCTGTCTTCGGGATCGTCGCACCGATCGTTGAAATCGACCCTTCGACGGTTCTATTACGTAAAGATGGAACACCGGCGGGAACCAATCGCAGGCTCCGCATCAAGACGGCCAACGCGTCGCCGATGCGAGTTCAAACGGTTTCGTGCGATTCACCCGCAATCACTGTCGCCATCGACGCAACTGCGAGCGCCAGCTACACTCACCTGGTTATTATGGAAGCGCAGTTGACCGGCGTTCTCCCACAGGGTACTCATCAATCCGTGATCCGAATCACGACGGATGTAAAAGGCGCGGAAAAAATTGAAATCCCTGTGCGGATCGAAATCCCGTAAACAGGCCGAATCGAGTCGGTGGCGGCCTGCAGCGAATCAACCATGCTGAAAGACAACAGTCACGTCGATGCAAAATGGAACAATCCCGACATTCCCTGCGGAAATTCCCCGCCGCTACCGTGGTGGCCGGTCTGGCTTGTCTCGCTGGTATGGGTGGCCTGGATCGGCTTTTTGATCGCCATGGTCGTTCTAATCTTGCGTACTCCGTCCGCCTGATATTCAATTCCCTTCCATCGTTCCCAAACACTCTCGTAGGATTGGGCATTGCCACTATCGCGGGAAATTCTTGATCGCAATCTCGGCGCGCTCCATGAGCGGCAACCCGAAGTCGCTGCGCAGATTCAAAACTGCGAATTGCCCGCAGGACTTGTTCCCAGAATCGGTCGCGACGGCACGCCGACCCTGATGGTCCCCGGCGATCACGGCCCCGTGTGGATGGGCGGCTCATCCATGCCCCTTGCCAGTGCGGAGGAGATGTTCGGACAAATGGACCCGCGCGGGGGCTCGGTGACTCTACCTGCAATGCTCACCGGCATGGAGGCGATCGTCATCGCAGAGCGGATCGCCCCGCGATTTTCGGTATTCGTCGTGGATGGACCAGCTAACTTCAGGATCGCCTTGTCGCTTCGGGAGTACAGCACTCACTTCAAAACAGGCCGAATCGTGCTGCTCTTCTCCGACGACATTCCCTCCCGTACGCGCGAATTCTTCAAGCGAAACCCGGGGTTCGCGTTGCCTGCTCACCTGTTCAAAGTCCCGCAAGTTTCAGCAGGGCAACTCGCCAATCTTACGCGAACCATGGAAGACGCCGGGGCTGCCGCCATTGACGTTCAACAGGAATGCATCGCTGCCATCTCGAATCGCCTCCGGGCAATGCCGGCGCGGCCGGTTTGCAACGGGCCCAGGGTTGCCATCCTGAGTAATGACGATTCTCTTTCAACTTCGCAACTGGCCAGACGACTCAAACGGTCCCTCTTGAGCTCTGGCGCAACCATCGAAGATTGCCTTCCGACAAGCTCAGACCAGTGCCACGCCGTGGCACGTCTTACCGCCGTTGAGAGACTTGGGGCGGAAATCGTATTTTTTGCAAACGGTGTCACTCCATACGAACGGTCCCTCTTCCCGCCACAACTTCCCATCGTGGACTGGATATCCGCCGGAATCGGGCTGCGAAACCCAAGGCCAGGGGGCCCGTCCGACCTCGTGGTGACGGAAAACCAAACGGACAGCAAGCGGGCTGTAGCCGCCGGCTGGCCTGCGGAACAAGTCGTGCTTTTAGCGCCCGCGACCGACGACGCGTATGGGGGCATTGATATCGAAAGACCATCCGTCAGCGAACGCTCACCCATTGCGGTGCTTGTGGACCTCCCGGATGACCGGCCCGAGGTCGCCGGAATCACTCTTCCGAGCCACATCACCCTATGGAAGTCACTCCAAAACGAAGTTTTGCGCCGCAGTGACCGTTACGTTGAAAGTGATTCAAACGAAATCCTTCAGGCGGCTCAGCAATCCAGTGGAACAACTCTGACCGACCCCGCGTTGGCTGTCTCGTTCGAGGCCTGTTTGCGCTCGACCATCGCACCGGCCACGGTTGCCAGGAGCCTTGCATTGGTTCTGGTGAGAAATGGCTTCGAACCGCAAATTTGGGGGCAACATTGGCCCAGACTCGGGCGCGGTCTGGACCTACGCAAAGGCCCTATTCCATCTGAAGCAAGCCAGTCCGGCTTTTGGAGTACTCCTTCCTGGGTCGTAATCCCCTGGTTCTCGCACTCCGGAATCAAACTTGCGATCGACGCCATGGCGAACAGGAGCATCGTGGTCGTGCGCGGAACACGCGACTGTTTTGTTGCCGAATATCCTGGTTTGATCGATCTGGCTGATTCGATCCATTGGTTTCGTTCCGGAGGCGAACTCGTCACCATCGTCCGCAGGCTGATTTCCCAACATGCAAATGCCGCCGAAGCTGCGCGCATTGTCGCCCGCAGAATTCTCACTGAGCACACCCTGTCGAGCCGAATTTCGCGCGTATTCGAATTGGTTCGCACCGCCCAACGCCGCCACCCTTCCAAAGGAAAATCGTGATGTGGAATGTTTTCAGCGGAACCATCGTCAATGCGATCACCGTGGCAGTCGGAAGCCTGCTAGGGCTGACCGTCGCCAAATCACTCCCGGAGCGATATCGCGTCATCGTGCTGCAATGTCTGGGGCTGATGACTATTACCCTTGCCATCGACGCGGGTGTGCTTGGCTTCTCTGCGACGGTCGCAAAGTATCGCAGCACGGTTGCTCACCCTGAAACCTACGGAGCAAGGCTCGGCATGATCGTCATTACCTCACTGCTCATCGGGGCAGTCATCGGTACGGCCCTCCGCCTTCACGAGCGCATTGAAGGAGCCGGTGCATGGATCCATCGACGTTTCTCAACGGGCGAGGGCGGCCTCTTCGCCGAAGGCTTCCTTACCGCCAGCGTGATTTTCTGCGTCGGACCGCTGACCCTCATGGGATGCATGGAAAACGGCGGACGCGGCAACCCCAGTTATCTCTACATCAAATCGGTTCTCGACGGCTTTTGTTCGCTTGCCCTCGCCTCATCCCTTGGAGCGGGCGTGCTGGCCAGCGTTCTTACCGTGATCTTCTTTCAGGGCGGCCTGTCCGCGATTGCCTACGTGACCCTCAATACGGCGGCCTCCCAGCCTGGAACGCAGGCGATCCACCCCTTGTCGGTCGAACTGATGAGCGCGGTGGGTGGAATCGTCCTCCTTGCCACGTCGTTCCTGATCCTCGACCTCAAACGCATCGCCGTCGCGAACATGCTCCCCGGCATCTTTCTTCCCCCCGTGGCGATTTGGCTGGCCCAGCATTTGGCTCCCGGCTGGCTGTTGCCTTCGGGCTGAAAAATGGGGTAAAATTACGGTGGACCATGGACGAACCCATCAGCTCGTCGGAAGTGCTAACGTCTCCGCAGCAGGAGTACGACACCCTCCAACACGTCTCGCGTGAATTCCGTTGTTCGTATCTCCCCGGCCGCATGGCCCGTCACGAGGTATATCAGGTCACTCGACTTGATGGGGCGGCTTATGAGCACCTGCTTGCGCGAGGCTTTCGCCGCAGCGGTTCGATCGTCTACAGGCCGCGCTGCCGTGGGTGCAGCGAGTGTCGTCAGATTCGCGTGCCTGTGGACCAGTTCTCGCCTACGGATTCGATGCGCAGAGTCATGCGTCGCAACGGCGATCTCCGCGTCGTTGTGTCACCGTGCGCTTTCACCGAGGAAAAGCACTCGCTCTTTCAACGCTACCTTGACGCCCAGCACGATCGATCGATGGCCCGCGATAGCGAAGCATTCCGCGAATTTCTTTGCGAATCGCCGATGGACTCGCTTGAATTCCAGTATTTCCACGGCGAGAGACTCGTCGCCGTCAGCACCGCCGACTGCGTTCCCAACGGAGTAAGCAGCGTCTACATGTACTTCGATCCCGACGAAGCCGCGCGCAGCCTCGGGACATACTCCATCCTGTGGGAAATTGAGCACTGTCGCCGCGAAAAACTGCCTTACTATTATCTCGGCTACCTCATTTCCGGTTGCGCAAAAATGGAATACAAGGCCCGCTTCCAACCCTTCGAAATTCTGGTCGGCCAGGATCGCTGGCTCGGATTTCGCGCGCGGAGCAGCGCGTGACCGGCTCTATACCCCCCTGCCGTGACCTCCTGTCACGAGAATTCCAGCGGATCCTGCTCGTAAAACCCAGTTCTCTGGGCGATGTCGTCCACGCACTGCCTGTGTTGCACAGTCTCCGCAGGCGTTACCCCAGGGCGAAAATCGACTGGTTGATCGGTTCGGCCTTCGCCCCCCTTCTGGAAAACAATCCCGACCTCAACGAGTGCATATTGTTTGATCGCAGGAAATTGTCGCGGTTGGGACTAAGTATTGGTTCCACTCGTGAATTCATGCACCTGGTTGCTGATTTGCGTCGCCGCCGATACGACCTGGTCATCGATTTGCAGGGGCTCTTTCGATCCGGCTTCCTCACCTGGGTTTGCGGAGCCCCCGTTCGACTGGGATTTGCCGAGGCCCGCGAGGGCGCCGCATTTTTTTACACGCACAAGATTCCTCCTTCTCCAACCAACACCCACGCCGTAGATCGCAATTTGCGATCCGGTGAATGGCTCAACCTTGAATCCAGTCCGGCCATCTTTGATTTTGGATTGGACGAACCCCTGCGCGCCAACGCCGGCGCCGTCCTTCGGCTGCACGGAGTGGAAGAGCAGGATCGCTTTCTCGCAGTCGCACCCGGCGCCCGTTGGGAAACCAAACTCTGGCCTCAGTCCAACTTCGTCCAAACCATTGACGCAATCGTCGAGAATTCTGAGTTGCGCTGCCTCCTCCTCGGCGGTCCTGAAGATGCGCCGCTCTGCAATCAAATTGCCGGGCGTTGCCGAAACAGAACAATTTCGCTCGCAGGAAAGACGTCCATCCGGCAATTGATCGCAATCCT
Organism: uncultured Phycisphaera sp.; assembly: GCA_964501365.1. Classification (GTDB taxonomy): domain Bacteria; phylum Planctomycetota; class Phycisphaerae; order UBA1845; family UBA1845; genus CAZAMB01. The sequence goes on from CAZCST010000011.1 coordinate 81,353, forward strand.
GGAGCGCGCCTCCGTCGTACTCTGCCACGACAGCGCCCCGATGCACATCGCTGCGGCACTCAACCGCCCGCTGGTCTGCCTCACAGGCCCTACCAATCCCGCGCGTACCGGCCCCTACCGCCGCCTCGACGATGTGCTCCACCTGCAATTACCCTGTTCACCGTGTTACCTGCGAAAACTCTCGCAATGCGGATACGAGCACCGTTGCATGAAAGACCTTCGGGTGGAGGACGTGGTTGCCCGCGTGCGCTCGCTCGCCGCGATCCGTACCCGTGCCGCCGGCGCGCAGGCCCCTCCGGGCGATTCCGAAATAGAAACAAAATCAACCTTGAAAAGTGTGCGCGCAAATCCGTCCCCCCTCGCAGAAAGGACAAGAGGGGAGTAATAACCATTGACCCCATCAACAGTAGTGGATTCTGAGACTATGTTGGGGTGATTACTTCTTCTTCGTGCCCTTTGATTTCGAAGCGGGTTTCGACTTGACCGGTTTGCCCGACTTCGCCTTGGCCTTGTCGCCTGACTTCCCCGACTTGGTCTTTTTCTGTTTCTGGTCCGAAGGCCGGCCAGGAATGCGCAGCGGCGTGCTCTTGGCCGCCACACGCTCGACGGATTTTGCCGGCGCTTCGCGTACTTTCGCCTTCTTCGCCTCCTTGGGCTGCGGGGGCTGGTCCACCTTCGCCGACGCCTCCATGATTTGAAGGTGCATGTAATACCCGTCTCGCGTAAGCCTTTCCAGCTGCGCCTCCGCCTCCTCGCGTTCCACCGACTTGAACAGCGTTACATTCATATGCCCCGATCGACCAACGATCTTCCACTTGAATACGATCGGCTCCTTGATGCCCAGCGATTTTCGGCCGGGGACCGGCCCTCCCGGCGCACTCGCCGGAAGGCCTGCAACAGGAGGAACCACGATGCCGTCGTCCACCACATCGACTTCGACTTCCGCTTCTGGTTCGAGTTCATGCTCCTCAGCCGGAGCAACCGTTTCTTTCTTTTTCGTCTTGCTTGCCATCTGTTGTCTCAGTGATTGCCGCCGGTTCCCACGCCGCGATCTGGACCGCCGCGAGATCAATACTATAATGCGACCTTGCCTGCTGAGTCGAGTGCCGGCCGGTCAAATGCGAATTTCGCGCCCGTAGCTCAATTGGATAGAGTGACTGGCTTCGAACCAGTAGGTTGCAGGTTCGAGTCCTGCCGGGCGTAGTATATCATGGGACCGGCCGGCCTTCTTATTACCTCAGTCTAGGGCTTGATCTTGCTCATCCGGTCGCGCAAAGGCCTCGAAATCGTCTCTCCTCGCATGTCGTCGACGTTGGTGAAGAGCACGAAAACCAACCCCAAATCGTCAACATTCACGTATAGCGAATTGAACACTTCGTTGCCGCCCGCCGTCGAAATGGTCCGCTTGCCGAGCCGGCCTTCGTGAAACATCTGATCGCGGTATTTTTTGGTCGCCTTGCTCGACATCACCCGCCCGGAGAGCGCGGCATCGAACCATTGATACAATTCCTCAACCGTGGACAGCATTCCGCCGTTGCCGCGAAGATTCCACGAGGGCCCATCCTCCATCCACTTATGGTCCAGCGGAGTGCCCCAGCGCTTGCCCTCTGAGTATCCGACGGCCAATTCCTCGTTTTTCCATCCCGGTATTTTGTACCCGATTCGCTTGACCCCTGACGGCTTCAGAATTTCCTCCACCATATACTGCTCATAGGGCTTGCCGGAGACCTTCTCGATCACTGCAGCCAGAAGGCTGTACCCCACATTGGAATAGTTGAACTTCTCACCGGGAGGTGAAATCAGCGGCGCCGCCATGAGCTTTCCCATCACTTCGTCCCGGGTGGCCAACTCATAGTCATCGCCGAAAATATCCGGAAATCCTGCTTTGTGGTCAATGACGGTTTGCAACGTGATGCCGGCTTTGTCCGGCGGGACCTTCTCAAAATATTTGCTCAGCGGATCGTCAAGCGACAATCGGCCCTCAGACTCCAGCTTGATCATCGCCGCCTTGGTCATGGGTTTGACAATCGAACCGATGTCGAACCCGGTGTCCGTCGTCATCTTCTTGCCCGATTCGCGGTCGGCAAAACCATACGCTTTGTGCAAGATGATCGTACCCTTGTCCGAAAGGAGTACGACTCCGCAGAATCCTTTGGGTTCAAGTGTACCCAGGTACGCTTCCACCTCTTTGGCAAAATCAGCCGTTGTGGCGGGTAATTCAGTGGGAAACTTGTAATCGTCGGGTTTTTGGGCGAATAGTGTTGAACTGAGGATCGCGGTTGCGCAGAATAGGCTTCGAGCGGGGTGAAAATACATGGATGTTGGCTCCAAAAGAAACAGCTCGCCCGACTCCGTGGATTCTGTTATCTGTCGGGATTATTGCAAGTCCCCACCATTGGCCGAGGGCTCTCCGCCATTCAGCGGCCTCATCAGATTCGATTCCGCCTTTTTCGAACAGCGCGCCCCCCATCTTGCCCAGACTCTGCTCGGCGGCGTCATGGTCCGCCGTATCCGGGGCATCATTCGGCGCGCCCGACTGCTGGAGGTCGAAGCCTATTGCGGACCAGCCGACCTGGCCTCTCACTCCTCAAAGGGGCGCACTAACCGTACCGAAGTAATGTTCGGCCCGCCGGGCCGAGCCTATGTCTATTTCATTTACGGCATGCACTGGATGTTCAACATTGTCTGCGGCGTCGAAGGCGAAGCCCACGCCGTACTGATTCGATCAGGTCAGGCCATCGACGGTTGGGATGCCAACCTGCTGGGACCTGCCCGTTTCGCCCGAAGTTTTGGCATAGCCCGCCCCGACAATGGTCTGGACCTTTGCAACGACGAAATTCAACTCTTCGCCGATCCGTCGTACACCCCGCGAGTCGTCAAAGCCAAACGCGTCGGCGTCGACTATGCCGGCCACTGGAAGAACCGCCTTCTCCGCTTCATCGATGCCAACAACCCTCAGTCCTCAAAACTGCGCGTTCGCGGCTAAATTTGGAAACGGCATCGGCACATCGGGAACTTTTTGAGGCGCGAAGTGTCAAAGAATCGGTAAAATGGTGCCGGCTTAACCGAAAGGAAGAATGAATGAATCTTCGTACATATCCATCGACCGTGATGATTATCGCGTTTATCGGCCTGTCGCCCGCAAGTCTCAAGGCTCAGCCCGCTTCTTCCAAGCCCACCCCGCAGCCGGCGGGGGCGGCGCAGTCTGCCTCCGGAGAATCTACATCACTCACCATCTACAGCGCTGCCAAACCGGGCGGCGTTCCGGCCGAGATGTATCAACCCGGAATGCAGGAAAACGTGTACGGTGTCCAGTGGCGGCAGCAGATTCCAGGCTACGCAATCGTGCGGCAGGATCGCCCCATTACGCTTGACGCCGGGCGCAGCACGGTTCGCTTTCGCGACGTGGCCGCCATGATTGATCCAACGACGGTTAGCTTCGCGTCGCTGACCGATCCCACCGGCACGCACGTATTGGAGCAGAGTTTCGAATTCGATCTGGTCAGCACGCAAAAGCTGATGGAGCGGTTCATCGACAAGGAAGTGACCATAGAACAAACCATCGGCGACAAAATCGAGGCCTACACCGGCGTGCTGCTCAGCGCCCAGGGCGGGCTGGTTTTGAAAATGCCCGATAGCGGCGTGCGCGTCATCAACGGCTATTCCAATGTGCGCTTTCCTGAACTGCCTGGCGGGCTGCTCACCAAGCCCACGCTCGTTTGGGAGGTGGCCACTGACAAGCCCGGTGAGCACAAAACCCGTGTTGCGTACGAAACCAAGGGAATTACGTGGTGGGCGGATTACAACGTGGTGTTCGCCGAGGGTAAGGATGCCAACAGCGGCCTGCTCGACATCGGCGCATGGGTGAGCGTGCTCAATCAGTCTGGCGGTTCCTATCGAGACGCAAAACTCAAGCTCATCGCGGGCGATGTAAACCGCGCCCCGGAACCGCAGCCGACGATGATGGAAATGAAGAGCCGCCGCGCCGTGGCAGGTGCGATGGCCGAAGACGCCGGCTTCGAAGAGAAGGCCTTCTTTGAATATCACCTGTACACACTAGGCCGCCCCGCAACGATCCCCGACCGATCCACCAAGCAAATCGAACTCTTCCCGGCCGCACGGCAGGTTCCATGCGAAAAGGTGATGGTGTATTACGGTCTGGAGCAGCGTTATCCCTATTACGGCAGCCCGATGGTGGACCGCAACTTCGGGGCGCAGTCGAACACCAAGGTGGACACCTATCTGCAATTCAAGAACAAGAAGGAAATCGGCATGGGCATGCCGCTTCCATCGGGGCGGATTCGGGTGAGCAAGCTCGACACGGCCGACGGAAGTTTGGAGTTCATCGGCGAGGACGCCATCGATCACACGCCCAAGGATGAGTCGGTGCTGATCAAGCTTGGCTCCGCGTTCGACGTGGTTGGCGAGAGGAAGCAAACGGACTTCAAAGTGGACTCCAGCCGCAACCGGATGGAGGAGACAATCGAGATCAAGGTCCGCAACCACAAGGCCGAAAAGGTCAAGGTCATCGTCAAGGAAAATCTCTACCGCTGGACGAACTGGGAGATCACCCAGAAGACGCACCCATTCGAGAAGATCGACTCGCGCACCATCCACTTCCCCGTCGAAATCGAAAAAGACGGAGAGGCGACGATTCGGTATACGGTCTTGTACACTTGGTAATGAGACCTGCGCAAAACCTCAAAAGTTAAAAGAGCCCTCGCGGGCGATTTCGGCGACTGGTTTGCGATTGGTCGGAATTTCGCGTTCGCGGAGCTCGGACGGCAGCGAGGCGGGGTCGCCGGGTTTGCCGATGGCGATCATGGCCTCCACGGCAAAGTCATCAGGGACTTTGAGTTGCGTGCGTGCCTTGTCGCGGTCGAAGCCGGCCATGCCGTGCGCAACGAGTCCCATGTCCGCTGCCTGCAGGCAAAGATTCTCAAACGCCGCACCGGCGTCAAACGTATGCACGGGGTTGGGCTTGCCGTTCATAGTAAAAGTCTTCTTGGAGAGCACGACAACAAGCACAGCCGCTTTATTGCACCAGACCTGATTTGCCTGCATCAGCAGGCCGAAGAAATCATTCCAATGCTTCTGACCATTCCGCGCGTACAGGAATCGCCACTCCTGCTCGTTGTAGGTCGAAGGCGCCCAGCGGGCAGCCTCGAAAAGCGTCATCAAATCCTGCTCGCTCAGCGCCTCGCCGCTCATGGCCCTCGGCGACCAGCGCTTCAGAAAGAGTGAGTTGATCGGGTATTCGGCCTTACGCGTCTTACCTGCATTGGGCATGTTTGGCATGGAAAAGCTCCGAAGTTCAAAGTTCAAGAACGGCGAAGCGTTTTCATGACGATGCTACGCCGATACCCTACCATGTTACCATATCACCCAATCGTCACATCACCACGGATTGTGCACGTGGCAGGCTTGCCCCGTCTTTTCGATGTAATCCTGATGATATTCCTCCGCCGGGTAGAAGGTCTTGGCCGCTTCCACTTGCGTGACAATCTTCTGTCCCCCAAATTTCTTCTTCTCAGTGAGTTCCTTGATATACTCCTCGGCCTGCTTCTTCTGTTCAGCGTTTGCATACCAGATCCCGGATCGGTATTGATCACCATGATCAGGCCCCTGACGATTGAGCTGCGTAGGATCGTGCATCTCGAAAAACGCTTCCAGCAGGCGTCGATAGCTGATCTTGGAAGGATCAAATAGGACTTTCACTGTTTCCGCGTGCCCTGTCGTGTCGCTGCAGACCTGCTTGTAGGTTGGGTTATCCACCCCGCCCTGCATATACCCGCTAACCGCATCGATCACGCCCGGACCAATCTGGAAGTAATGTTCCAATCCCCAGAAACACCCGCCCGCGAAATACGCGGTTTCGGTTTTCTCTGAACTAGCAGACTTTGCAGACTTCGCGTCAGGCTTGGGCTCGGCGCCCTTGTCGTAAAACTTCAGCGACGCCGAGTTGAGGCAGTGCCGCTCTCCGGTGGGTTTTGGTCCGTCGTCGAACACGTGGCCCAGGTGGGAGCCGCAGCGTGCGCAATTGATTTCCGTGCGCACCATTCCATACGCGAAGTCCGACTTGCGCGATACATGCTCGGGATCGAAGGGTGCATAGAAGCTGGGCCAACCCGTGCCGGAGTTAAACTTGTGGTCGCTGGAAAACAGCGGCAGGTCGCACACCGCGCAGGCGTAGACGCCTTCCTTCTTATTATCGAGCAATCCACCGCAGAAGGCCCGCTCAGTGCCCGCTCGCTGCGTAATCTCGTAGGCTTCTGGAGGAAGCTTCGAGGCGAGTTCCTCAACCCTCTCTCGTGGAAGTGGGGTGATATCGTAACCGGATTTCGAGTAGCGGGTCATATTGTTTCCTTTCGATGCCGTCGCGTCAGATTGTGCGACCGATGCATTTTCGACAGCTTGTGCCGTTGCCTTGGAATTCCCCGATCGGTCGCAACCGGCGACAAACAGGAGAACCGCCGCAACAACAAGGCCAGATCGCAAAGCCTTTGAATGAGAGTCCATGTTTTTCCTCCACAAGGATAACTGATTCTGCCCGGTCAGAGCACAATTGCCAACGTGTCTGAGCATCTACGCTTCGCCAAATCGCCAGGTTCCCGGATTCGCATGTCAGATTGGGACATGCACAAATTTCCACAAGAATGTAGAGCGGCAGGACATCTATTGTTGTTCATTGACTTTAGGGTGTTTCGTCTGATAAACTATATGAGGGGATTTCATGACCGAGCGTGCTTGTGTTCAAACCCGCTTTGGACGAACGTCCCGGCTTCTTCTGTTTATTCTCGCCCTTTCCGGTCCGGTTTTCGCCCAAAATGAATCCCTGCTCGATGTTCAACGTTCGCGTGCGACGGGCAACGCGACATTTGTGACGAGCAAGGACGGTGGACCGATCTCGACGCAAGATGAGGGAGGCGTGGCCTCGACACTGGCCTCGCCCGAACAATTTCTGGATCGACTCGGTCGACTATTTGGCGTTACGGATCGCACAAGGCAATTGGTTGCATCCGGCGTTGAGCGCGACCTGTTTGGGCAGACCCATTCGAAATTCAAACAAGTCCACAATGGTGTCCCCGTATTTTCCGGACAATTGCGGATCCACCAGGATGTGGCGGGCCGAGTGCTTGCCGCCAACGGTCAGTTTCAGCCGATTCCCGAAAAACTCAGCGTGCGTCCTTCCCTCACGGCCGACGAAGCGGCAGCACGAGCCGCGGAGGAATTCGAAACGTTGAAGCCCGGCATTCTTCGCTCCGAGCTGACCATCGTCGATCCCGGCTGGTACGGAGATCCGCCGATCGGCGCGCGACTGGCCTATCTCGTCGAATTGGAAGACCCGGCCACCTCGAATGCCGAGGCATTTTTCATTGACGCCCAATCGGGGAAAACCCTGGACCGATGGACTCTGGTCGAACGCTTTCGGAACCGGCAGATTTTTGACGGCCGCCAGACGACAGACCTGCCGGGGTTCATCGTCCGCGGCGAAAACGGTTCCAGCGTGCCTGGAGTCCCCGATGTGGACCGGGCATTCCACTACTATGGCGACACTTATGACTATTTCTGGCGGGCGTTCGGCCGTGACAGCATGGACGGCAACGGACTCGCCATGGTGGCCACGGTGAATTCGACCGCCCCGGGTTGCCCGAATGCGTTTTGGAGCAGCTCGCGACGTCAAATGGCGTTTTGTGTGGGAACGGTCACCGACGATATCACTGCCCACGAACTGACCCACGGCGTCACTTTTTTCACTGCCGAACTCGTCTACCAGAACCAATCCGGCCAGCTGAACGAATCATATTCCGACGTGTTCGGCGAGCTTGTCGACTTGTTCAACGGCAATGCCGCGTTCGCACTGGATGATGGCGGACCGGCCTGGCCTGTGCACCCCGTCGGCCCGGGCCTCGACCAGCTCAATTCCCTGCGCACAGAATGCAGCCCGAACACGGAGTACTACGACGGCGTCCGCTGGCTCATCGGGGAAGACTCCTTCGCTTTCGGCGGAGCGCTGCGCGACATGTGGGACCCGACCTGCCACTACGATCCGGATCGGGCGTACAGCTCGTTTCAAACCTGCGGACCTGGCGACAACGGCGGGGTCCACAGCGGAAGCGGAATTCCCAATCATGCTTTCGCAATGCTCGTGGATGGCAAGGAATTTAATGGATTCAGTGTTCGAGGCATCGGTCCCATCAAGGCGGGCGCTGTCTGGTATCGCGCCCTGACCACCTACCTCAACCCGACTTCAGACTTTGAAGATGCCTATCATGCAATGAATCAGGCAGCGCATGATCTCGTCGGCAAATACCCGCTCGACCCGCGCACGGGCTTTCCATCGTTTGACATTTTTTCCGGGGATGACGCCATTCAGGTGGACCGGGCCCTTCGCGCAGTCGAGATGAATGGACCGGGGCGCTGCGGACAGACCGTTCCCATCGTCAATTCCGCGCCTCCGCCGACCTGTGGTGGTGAGGTGCTCCTTTTTTCTGACGATTTCGAAAGCGGCGCGCCGGGTTGGACAGTCAATAATTCGGCTCCCCTGACTCCTTATGATTGGCGTCTCAACAACCGTCCGCTTCCCTATGGCCGTCCGGGAACAGCCTGGGTATGCGACGATCCGGAGTTGGGAGACTGTATCGAGAGAAATGAATCGGGTTCGCATTCGCTCATCAGTCCACCCATTGAAATCCCCCGGTCCAACGGACACACGCTCTTGCGGTTCACGCATCATGTCAATGTGGAAACAGGTTGGGACGGCGGAGTGGTGGGCGTCCGAGTCAACGACGGGCGATGGCAAACATTGCCAGGTTCGAGCTTTCATTACAACTCCTACAACATGAAGCTGCGCCAGCGAACATCGAGCAATGCCAATCCCCTCGGAGGGAACGAGGCCTGGTCGGGGATCGGAGGCGAGTGGGGAACCTCGGTGGCGGACCTGAGCGGCCTGGTGAAAAGCGGGGATACGCTGCAAGTGCGCTTTGTTTTCGGCAAAGATGGATGTTCCGGACGCCTGGGATGGTTCGTCGATGACGTCGAGGTGTACTCCTGCCCCGACTGCAATTTTAACGGCTATGGTGATGACGTTGATCTCAAGTTTCGGTACACGTCCGGAGCCTTGTCCGACATTGGAGCAGGATCACCGCAACGGATTGTCGTGAATTCTCCGCCGCCATCGTCCGAAGACGTGGCGCTGAAGTTCGAAGCCGTTGCCGACCTTGCGGGAGAGTTAGGCGATGAAAGTCTGTTTGTATCGCTCAACGGCGATTTTATCGGAGAGATTTTTGTCAACGGCGCGAGCGACTGTTCCAGTACCCCCAACACCGACGAAATCATCCTCCCCCGTGAACGATTCAACCTGGCTGCGCTGAACGGCGAAATCATTCTGGACATCTCCGCGACCGACGCGGTCAACCCACAATTGTGCGGAGGATCAAGCTGGGTTCGGGTCAATCTTGCGTACAGAACAACCAGCGCCGACCAGAATGCAAATCAAATCCCGGATGAGTGTGAAGGCTGCCAGTCGGTGACCCGGCCCGCGGCAGTAATGAACTCCGTTCCCATGAATCGATACGTTCCGTTCACGCCGAACGCCGGCACACGACATCTGGCGTATCGGATCCAAAGGATGGGGCAACCCAGTTCGTCGGCCAATCTTGACGCGATCATCGGGTGGATCGGGCCTCCCATCCCCTCCACGGAATCCGATGGGTCCACTTCGTACCACGCCCGCGTGCAATGCGCCCCCTATTTCAGCGGCGATTGGAACTCACCGGGGCCGATTTACATCACCGGAGATTTCGTATCGCCGCAATCAACCTACTCGATTGACGCCATCGATCTGGGCTGCTGGTCCGTCGTCACAACCGATGGCGAGACCGCAACCCAGCGCGACCTACCCGCGTTCCATTTCTCCAAGCCTCTTTCGGTACACACTGCCGTTCCATGGGGCGATATTGCGGGACAGCCGGAAAGCGGTGGTCCGGATGGATCGGTGGACATGCTCGATGTGTCGGCCGTGGTGGAGCGCTTCAAAAACCAGCCCGGCGCAGTCGAAGTTCATCGCGCTGATCTGGCTCCGGCGACGCCTGACGGAATTGTAGATTTTTCAGATATCTCGGAAGTGCTCGATGCCTTTCGCGGAAAGCCGTACCCGTTTCCGGTCACGGCCCCCGATTGTGCGCATCGCACCCCCCCCCTTGATAAAGGAGGATAGGTACGACGTATCATTTCACCCTCTCGAAATGGAATTCATTGCGGCGCTCCTGCCCCTCCCCTTTCACTTCCAGAATAATATCCATCTTGTCCGGACCTGCTTTGCGATAGGTCAGCCTCACCGACTGCGTCTTGGCCCCGGCGGGTTCCTTCGTTTCAAAAATTGATTCGTCACTGCTTTGTTTGACCAGCGGCATCGTGATGGCCATGTCCTTTTCTTCCCAACCCACCAGCGACCGATCGAAGTGCTTGACCCGCAGGACAATGTTCTCGCCCTCGGTCACGATGGTAAGCATTTCGCACATCCACAGGCCCTCTTTCTTGCTCCATCGAAACATCCCGATCATGGAATCCGAGTGCGGCGGGCTCCAATACTCGTCCAAATGGTCACCATCGACCGTAGCCTTCCAGGAACCCTGCATCCAGGCGATCTGGCCGAGTTTGTCGGCCGCCGGACTCCGTTCACCTGCAAGGGAATAGGCACCCAGGAGAGTTGCCGCAAAAGAACCAACCACCAGGGTAACGACGTTAGGGGATTTTCTACATGATTTCATGATGTTTCAGCACCCTTTCCTTTCCGGGAATTGGAGATTCTTGCACTCAATCGTGGTTCCGTGCCTGGAATAGCGAACACCGCGCAAGAGGTTTCTACTCTGGAGTTACAAGGATACACAAGGGAATTTTTCATACCTCTATCAGAGGCCTGTAGAATGACTATTTGAATTTGCAGTCCGGTCAGGTATTTTGATTCCCCATGATATCCGTGGTTTTTACGGAGAACATTCAGCGGCACGTCGCCTGCCCGCCGGCCCGTGTGCCTGGATCAACCGTCGGCGAAGTCCTCGATCGCGTCTTTGAAGGCAACGCGCGGGCGCGCGGTTACGTGCTCGATGATCACGGCGCCGTTCGAAAGCATATGGTCGTTTTCATCAATGGCACGCCCATCCGAGACCGGGCAACTCTTTCCGATCCCGTCAGCGATGGCAGCGAAGTGTACATCATGCAGGCACTCTCTGGAGGTTGATTTCCCATGAGCGGCAGACTGTTCGCGGCCACGCGCAAGGGCTTGTTCACCATCGAACGCAAGGGAAGCGGCCCGTCGTCATGGAAGATTATCCGCACCGCGTTTCTCGGCGACAACGTGGGAATGGTGCTGCCCGATCGGCGCGATGGACATGTGTATGTCGCCATTGGCCACGGACATTTCGGCAGCAAGATGCATCGCTCCTCCGATGGCGGCGCGACGTGGGAGGAATGCGCCGTTCCAAATTACCCGTCTCCGCCGGACGGCGCGCCGCCAGACCTGTGCCCCATGCGAGGCACGCCGATTCCGTGGAAGCTTGAGCTGATCTGGGGCCTGGAAGCCGGCGGACCCGACGAATCCGGCGTGCTGTGGTGCGGCACAATTCCCGGCGGCCTGTTTCGCTCCAAAGACCGCGGAACTTCTTGGGAGTTGATTCGTTCGCTTTGGGATCTTCCCGAACGACGGGCCTGGTTTGGGGGCGGCATGGACCTTCCCGGAATTCACTCGATCTGCGTCCATCCCCGAAATTCCAAACAAGTCGTGGTGGGCGTTTCCTGCGGCGGCGTTTGGATGACCGCTGATGGCGGAAATTCATGGGAGTGTCGGGCCAACGGCATGTGGGCGGCCTACATGCCCCCGGAGAAAAAATACGATCCGACCATTCAGGACCCGCACCGCGTTGTCCAATGCGTCGCACAGCCCGACGCCTATTGGGCGCAGCATCACAACGGTGTATTTCGCACAACCAACGGCGGGCGAGAGTGGACGGAAGTCGCCAATGTCCCGCCCTCCACGTTTGGCTTCGCGGTCGCCGTTCACCCGCGCGACCCCGAAACCGCGTGGCTCGTTCCTGCGGTCAAGGACGAACACCGAATTCCTGTGGAGGGGAAGGTCGTCGTTTCGAGAACTCGAGACGGCGGAAAAACATTTGAGACTCTCCGCAATGGTCTGCCGCAGGACCACGCATACGACCTTACCTTCCGACACTGCCTCGATATTGACCAAACCGGCGACCGCCTCGCATTTGGAAGCACGACAGGGTCGCTCTGGACGACGGATGATCAGGGCGACTCCTGGAACTGTGTTTCCAGCCATCTACCTCCGATTTACTGCCTCCGTTTCGCGTGAGAATGGAACGACCCATAAAATCCTCAAGCATTCCTTTCCTTCGCCAAAGATTCGCTGTTTCCGGGCGGTGAAATCTCGGCTCTCTGGTGGAATGGGGCGGAATTTCGGTTATGATTGAGGGAACTTTCCAGGGTCACAGTTGTTCCTGGACGTTTCCGGGGGCGAGGGGAAGGCGGGGTTCCTGTCAATTTTTCCACGAAGTGCCTTACCTGTCTGCCTCAATCATCGATGCTTCTGCGACGCGTAACACGCGACGCCGTTTGGGGAAAAAGGGGGATCTATGGATTGTTTCCAATTCCGTCGTGGCCAGTTTGTCGTTCGGCTGATTCTGCTTTCGGGCTTGCTATCAGGATTCGCATCGGCCCAGAACGGCGGCCCGGCTGGTGCTCCGCCCAATGACCTTTGCCGCGACTCCATCGTCGTCACGAACGGAAACACAAACTTTTCCACCGTTGGTGCGTCCACTGACGGCATCGAAGAATTTCCGGAATGCTTTTTCTCCGGCGATGCCAACATCAATTCGGATATTTGGTATCGATACACGGCGACATGCTCCGGGGAACTCAACGTTGATCTCTGCAACAGCGACTACGATACGAAGGTTTCTGTGTATTCGGGTTGCACTACATGCACGTTTGCCAATCCGCCGCTGGGCTGCAATGACGATTCCTCCCTTGTGGACTGCGCACCCCAATCTGATCTGGCGGTTCCCGTGCAATCGGGATCGTGTTACACGATTCGAGTCGGTGGATACCTCAACCAATCCGGGAATGGCACAATGAATTTGAGTTGCAGCGCCGTTGTCCCCACCGGGGCCTGCTGCAGTGCTGCGGGGAATTGCCTGGGCACGATGTCGCAAGCGTCATGCAACAACACAGGCGGAATCTGGAACCAGGGTCAGAATTGCAGCACGTTTGTCTGCCCCATTACGCCTCCGCCCAACGATACCTGCAACAACTGCATCCAGCTCACCACCGGTCAACCATACGACGGCACCACCTTTGGCGCGACCGGCAATACCTCCACATGCAGCCTTAACGACACCAAGGATGTCTGGCATTGCTGGACCGCCGACTGCACCGGAAGAGTCCGGATTTCCACTTGCGGCAGCAGTTTCGATACCACCCTCGCGGCGTACAATGGTTGTGGTGGCGACCAGTTGGCCTGCAACGATGACGGCTGCTCGGTCGGAGGACAATCCTCGCAATCGCAAGTGCAACTCGACGTCATCCAGGGCAACACCTATTTTCTGCGAGTAGCCGGCCGCACGAATGCCACCGGCTCCTACCGTATCCAGGTTGAGTCCTGTCGAACCGCGTGCTGCATCAACGGCGGACAGAATTGCCAGACCATTTTCCCCTCCCAGTGCTTGAACGGTGGAGGCACGCTGGGCAACCCCGGATCGGTTTGCGAGGGCGACCAGAACTTCAACGGAATCGATGATGCCTGCGAGAAGACCGGATGCCCAGCGGCCACGATTGGTAGCGCAACGCCCCCATCCGGCACGGTGGACGCACGACAGCCTCACCCGATGAACCTGCTCACCGCACGGCAGGGTATCGGGGCGCCGGCCAGCGCCAGCGTGACTGCGGAACCCATCGACATTCAATTGGACCCGCCGGTTGATGGCGCCGAGGGCTGTTTCAGCCTTTGCGAAACGGCCACCGACCCGCTCGGCTCGAACGGCATCAATTCAGTCGTGCCCATGGGGTCAGGCGTGTACCGCATCACGCTGAACCGTGGCATATCGATGGGAGCCATTACGACAATCCAATACGTCGGGGACGGCAGCTTTGTTCAATACACGTCGCACCCGGCGAATGCGAACAGCGATTCCGCCGCCAACCCGTCGGACGTTATTGTCTTGATCGATCACCTCAACGGCGTGCGAGTCCCGCCGCTCACCAGGTATCAATGCGATTTCGACCACAGCGGCGTGTGCGGCCCGCCGGACATTATCACGCTCATCGACCTGCTGAACGGCGCGGGCGGATTTGATCCGTGGAACGGAACCGTCAAGCCGACCAACCTGACCTGCCCTTGAGCGGGCGGCCGGAAGTTCATTGATTTGAAATATCGGAGCGGGAGGGATTCGAACCCTCGGTGCAGTTACCCGCACACCGCATTTCCAGTGCGATCCCTTCAGCCACTCGGACACCGCTCCCAATCTAATCCTTCCGACGCTCAGGTGCCGCGACGAGCGGGGAGGAGAGCGGTCAACCTTACTCGATTGCGTAGGCTGGTCAACGCACCAAGGCCCAGCGCACTCCATTTGCCGAAAAGGACCAGGCCGGACCTCCAAATAGAGCATTGAACTCTTGCTTCATGGCTTCACCTGCCCATACCTGCCACGAAACGGAACATATTTGCTCAAGAGCAGCGTCTTCGGTGATAATTCCCCGAGGTGCCAGCCGCCTTCACTTCTGGTCGGCGGCATTGTCTTCGGATCCGTACGGGACACAGTTCACGCATCATGTCGAAAGGAGAAATTTCATGGACATCGTCTGGTTCTGCTTGATCGGGCTTTGTGCTGGGTGGTTGGCCGGACAATTTGTGAAAGGCGGTGGCTTCGGCCTCGTGGGGGATTTGATCATCGGTGTCATCGGGGCGATCCTCGGCGGGTATCTCTTCGGACTGCTGGGGCTCACGGCCGGCGGGCTGATCGGGGCTTTGGTCACGGCCACCGTGGGTGCTGTCGTGCTTCTGGTCATCGTACGGGCGATCAAGAAAGCGTGATACAAATCCTACGGATTGCTGGCTCATACGCATCGTTCGTCCCGCTAGGGACGATTCGAAAATAGCCCAGCATTTCCAATGCTGGGAATGGGAACGATGCACGGGCTTGAGTGCCGTAGGCACGATTGAATCACTGCCAGATACGCGCGGACATCTGAAAAATGCGCATCACTTGGCCATTGCGCGTTTGAGTTGCTCGCTGTCGATTTTGACCATGGTCATCATCGCCTGCATGGCCTTGCTGGCCTTGGCCGGGTCGGGATCGGTAATCAAGTCGATCAGCAGTTTGGGATCGATCTGCCACGACACGCCGAAGTGGTCGGTGAGCCACCCGCAGGCGACGGGCTGGCCGCCGGCCGTGACGAACTTGTCCCAGTACTCATCCACCTGCTGCTGCGTGTCGCAGAGCACGTTGATGGAGATACCTTGGGTGAGGGCGAAGTTCTCCCCCGGACCTCCATTGAGCGCAACGAACTCACGACCAAGCATCGTGAACTCGACGGTCATCACCGTGCCGGCCTTGAAGGGAGCCTCCGGGCCACCATCGGGGAAGTAGTTGATGCGCTTGATCTTCGAGTTGGGGAAGATCGAGGTGTAGAAGCGAGCGGCCTCCTCGGCCTGGTTGTTGAACGTCAGAAATGTCGCGATTTCGGGCATCGAAGAATCGTACTAGCCCCCGCGCCGCGTGTCGACCGGTAGGGTGGGCTCTGCCCACCTCCTTCGGTGCGTTCCCGGCCCGCGCGAGCATCGTAAAGTTCGATCGACGCGAATGACGAGTTGCGGCGGGCATAGCCCGCCCTACCTGGCTGCGACCAGAACGCGAGTTGCGGGTATGATTCCTTAGACGTCGCTTCAAGAAGGGAGATTACCATGCGTCTGTTACTCTCATTTCTTCCATGCGCGATGTTACTCATGTCTGCCGCGAAGGCTCCTGCATGCAGCATTTTACCCCGTCCCAATGGAGTGATGTGCCTCGATGAGAAAACCGGGAAGCCTCTCTGGGAGTACTTTCCTGATCAGCTAGGCTTTTTCCATGTTCAATCTGATGCGCATCACCTCTTCATGGTTTATCAGGAATATCGAAACCCGGATCTGAGCATCAAGGCTGAGCCGGCTTCGACAATAAGAGCAGTGAACCTTGTGACAGGAAAGGAAGTTGTCGGTCCCATTCAACTGCCATCCGAGAATCCACCAAGCCCTGCCGCAAATTCCTGGAGCAACCTTGTAACCGCCGCGGGTGACCGCATTGCATTTAGCCCGGGCTGCGATCGAGCGATCACGGTCTTTCAGGGCGATGGGCCTGAAGTGCGCACCATTATCTCCACGGGCTGGTACTCCCGCGTCGTAGTGATGGGCAACGTGATCGTTTATTCGCCAAGCTACATAACGGAAGGTGAGGCAAACGGTCCCACTGTCATCGCGGTTGATTCCACTAATGGGAATCGCCTTTGGGAAGTAAATGGCGCTCCGGAAGTTCATGGACTTTCTGTCGGCGAAAACCACCTCTACATCAGCGAAGAGGGATACCTGCGAGTCGTTGATCCCCTGACAGGCAGGATTGTATGGCGCAATCCACTTCCAAGGATTCGTGGACAGTCGCAGGTTACCGAACACGATGGCCGTTTGTTCGTCAACTGCGATTTCCACGGTGACGATCCACCCATGTACTTTCTCTATTGCCTTGATGCCAAGACCGGGAACATCCAGTGGACTCTCAATCCAGGTTATATGCCTTTCTTGTTTAGAGATGGAAGAGTCTACGTGATGGCGTTGCCAACTCGACTCATGAGCATCTGGCGCAACGCCAATGTCATGGACAGCTTTCAGGTGTCGAAAACCCCAAAATGGCACGAGGCGAGAAAAGCATTCATCCGTAAGCGTTTCGCGGCAAAAACGCACGAGGAGATCGAACTCAACTTACGCGCGTGGCACGCGTTGGGCGATCGGTCCGGCCTAACTGTGCTGGAGTCCGCGGCAGAGGTGTCATCGGATCAAGAGATAAAACAGTTGGCGAGCTTTCTCACCAAGGACTTTCCGGCGGTTCGCGATCCCATGCGCTTGATGGACTTCCTGGAGAACCAGTTCGAACAACGTGCTGAGCTACGCATTGAAATTCGAAGAATTCTCGAAGACTTCAACCCCGTGCCATTTTGGATGGAAGAAGAAAACAAGAAGTATAACGCCCTTCGAAGAAAGCCCATTCAATTCGAGTTGACCTCGGACGAACGTAAGCTCATCGATGCATTTCGAGAGTTAAAAGGCAAAGCCGACGCCGCGCCCGTCAACCGGATTGATCGTAAGTCCCTCACAGAGCTGATGCTAGGCCAAGGATCGGCCACCTTCGAGACGCTGATTGTCGAACATGACGCGTCGGATGATCCTCAATACCGAATGTTAGTTCGAACTGCAATTTACAAGCAGCATCCAGCGAAGGGTTCGGATTGGGCCCTCAGTCACATGGAAGAAATTGGGCCAACCGAACTCAGTCTCTGGGTCCAGCTTGCGTCGATCGAATGGCTTTTGGCTCATGAAGACCTCTATCGTAAATGGCTTTTTGACGAAGAGCGATCGGTCCAATCGTTTGCGGCCCATCGCCTAAGCCGCCTGGATGACCCGACACCGGTTATTCCGTTCTGTCTCCAACTCCTTGAAGAGCGCGTGTCAGGCGCACCATTGCAAGAGAATGAAGCTATTCTGGGAGCAATCTACGCGCTGGGAAAGTCCAAAGATGGCCAGCATGCAAATGTACTCAGACGATTCTTGAGTTACAAAGGAGTCGGGCAAATCAATAACGACATGGTCGTACGCGATGCTGCCTATCGAGCACTGAAGGCCATCGGTCAAGAAGTCCCTGTGTCGGCAATCCTGGCGCCGCAAGCACCGAAGGTGCCAGCTCCAAAGCGCCTTGTGGATCCTTACAATCTTTACATCGAGCTTGAAGATGCCGTGAACGAAGGCAACGACTCAAAAGCTAAGTCTCTGGCGAGACAGATGCTGAGTATGGTAGAACAAGATGGCGATAACACCGCGATGCGCGCCACAGCCCTGGCGAAAGCATATGAAGCTCTGGAAGATTGGGACACAGCCATTGTATGGATTCAATCCGAAAAAGATGCAGACTCGGAATTGGTCGATCGTCGTCTTCTGGAAATTTTCGAGAAGGCCAAACGCTGGGATGAAGTCGACGCCGTCCTCACACGAACGAAAAGCCCCGAACTGGCAACGAAGGCGGCCTTGATGCTGGCCATGGAAGGCCTAAGCCTAGACGGATCGTTCGAGGTTCTTTCGCGGCAGCTCAAGGATCATCCCAACGACGCAGACATTTGCATTGCACTTTCTGTCGTGCTTCTCAAACGTGATGAGTCGCAGGCTGCCGATGCCATGATGGAGCGGGCTATTGCTCTGCGACCGCGCCCGGAAGGTTCGCTTTCATTCGCGCAAACATTCCTCCATTGGATCAAGCGTGGGAAGCCGGAGAAGGCGATTGCATGGCTGAGGCAATCCGTGGCAGAAGATCGCAAGACATGGGAAAGGGAAGACCTCCTGGACTGGGTCTCCCAGTTTTCCGAGCTCAAGAGCACAGCGGCGGAACTGCGCTCGAGCAAGCAATAGAACAGTGTGCATGCCCAACAAAAAACCCCGGCGCCTTTTGGGCGACCGGGGTTTCAAGTTTTCTTTGGCAATTGAAGAAGCGGACGCATTTGGCTTTGTGGTGTAATTGAAAACATTCGCTGGAAGAAACGGCTTGTTTAACAGCCGCTCATGAATGTGGTCAAGCGTTCGGCCATTAGTACGGGTCAGCTAAATTCATCTCTGAACTTACACCTCCCGCCTATCGACCTGGTAGTCTTCCAGGGGCCTACAGTCACCGAAGTGACATCGAAACCTTGTTTCGAGGGGGGCTTCCCGCTTAGATGCATTCAGCGGTTATCCTTTCCGTGCATAGCTACCCGGCGGTGCCCCGAGCGGGACAGCCGGTACACCAGCGGCACGTGCCTCCTAATCCTCTCGTACTAAGGAGACATCCTCTCAAGTTTCGTACACCCACGACAGATAGGGACCGACCTGGCTCGCGCCGGTCTGAACCCAGCTCGCGTACCACTTTAATCGGCGAACAGCCGAACCCTTGGGACCGCCTTCAGCCCCAGGATGTGATGGGCCGACATCGAGGTGCCAAACGACTCCGCCGCT
>CAZCST010000012.1:0-127687 GCA_964501365.1 uncultured Phycisphaera sp.
AGGACAGTTGTCCCTCTGAATCGGGGCGTCCCAGCCAACTGGCAGGACAAACTTGGTGTTGTCGGTGATATTACCACCGTTGCTGATCACACTGGCCGTGCCATCGAGATCCGCCTGATACACCTGAACCAGCGCGGAGCCACCGTCAAAGGGTGGATTGTTCCAGCCGAATACCTGCACTTCGACTGTGATCGTGTCGTTTGGTGCAATGGCGAGTGAACTTGTGGGCGCGATGGGAACCCCATTTTTTGCGACCGCCTTTAGGGCCATCGTCGCCGCACCTTGCGCCTGAGTCGCCAGCGCTGCGATACCAACCAGACACGTCAAACCAACCCTGCGTACAAAACTCGTATACATTTTGCTCGTCCCCTTCAAAGACAGCCCAAGCGAACTCCGGATGGACCCCGGATACATCCAAGAATTATCCTAGTTTACCCGAATAACCAGCCTTACTCAATACCGAAAGCCTACGCAAACGATAAAACGCCGTGAACCCCGCCCGTTATTGGCCCCAGCGGCCAATCCGACAATCATCGTAGGAATTGTCAAAGTACGAAAAACGAAGCTGACCCAACGGAATCTGAAACCAAAAGCCCCCCGCTTCGATTTCAAATCCCCAAATTCATGGACCCGACGCCGTTTTCGCCGCGGTGTCCGGGAACGTCACCGCGTAATAAATCGTCAAGAAACAGCCATTATAGGTCGAATTATCGAATTGGTCAACTGTAGAGTTTGCCGCGTTTTTCGGTGTCCGAAAGGCACTCCAGCGGGGCAAGCGGTGATTCGCAGGCCATTTCCACAAGCTTCCGAACGTCCTCAACATCATGCTGGATCATCATTTCCAGCATAAGCGACTCAAGCTGGCGCAGTCGGGTATTGGCCAGTCGGCGGCTGGCTTCGAAATGAAAAGCTTCCTTGAGTCGCGCCGTCCAGAAGTGGTATTCCGTGCGGCGCTTCCATGCATCCAGGACGGCCTGTACACCCTTGCCGCCACAAATTCCACGGCGGATCGACATCCAAAGGAACCCCCAGCCAAATTCTTCTAAATTGTCGGCGTCCGCAAGGAGGTGACCCTCGATCAGGTCGGGTGATGGTGAATGTGCGCCTCGAAACAGGATGGTTTCGCTGGCCCGATGCAGGGACTGGGCGGGGATCACCGCGTGCAATGATTTTTCCATGAGTCGGACACTCTCGGCGAATATGCTTTCGGAGGGTGAGCCAAGGAGAATCTCGTGTCGTGCGATTTCGCCTCCCCGCCAGCGTGAGATCCACCCGACCTCATGAAAGAGTGAGGCCGCAAGCAGTGCCAAGGAGTCGGGCTCATGTGCCTGAGCTTCGGGGAGTCGTGAAAGGTAATGCGAGCTTTTGGTGACGCGAACGCTGTGCTCCCATAGGAAAACGTCGTTGCCGCCTTCTTCAGCCGGAACAACGAGTTCTGCACGAGCCAGCTTCCAAACCGCTTCCGTTTCCCTCATGTCGCCAATACAAAACGGCAACGCCGATCGCCGTTCCGCTCCCACCTGGCGTTGGACGACGCGATTTCATCCGGGCAACTCGAACCCTCGGAATGGAAATAGACCGAAGGTCGCGCTTCCTGCTCGGACTGGTTACAAATTGAACGGGGACATTGTACCAAGTCGGGTTGGAGAAACGCTACGGAAAAATCAAATTGTTGCCAGCTTGCCGCAAATCACTAACTGGCGCGTCGAGAAGTTGATAATGGAAATTTCGTTTTCGCGGGATCCACCCCGCCTGAGTGATGGCGTTGCGGATTTCTGCCTCGCTGAGTTGATAGGTCGTTCCGGCAGCCGACACCACATTTTCCTCCATCATCACGGAACCCATGTCGTTGGCGCCGAAAAAAAGTGCGAGTTGACCTATCTTTACACCCTGCGTCACCCAGCTCGATTGGATATTGGGAATGTTATCCAGGAAAATCCGCGACAGGGCGCTCATGCGCAGGTACTCACAGGCATCAGCCAGAACAAGGTGTTTTCCATCGGGTGTTTGGTCGGCATCCGCGCCCAACGCAGGGACCTTGCCGAGCGGAGTGTCGCCAGGCTGAAACGTCCAGCAAATAAACGCGGTGAATCCGCCGGTTTCATCCTGCAAGTCTCGCACTAGTCGAAGGTGTTCCATGCGCTCCGGGATCGTCTCAATGTGTCCGAACATCATGGTGATGCTGGTTTTCATTCCGATCTGATGGGCTTCGCGCATGACGCGCAGATATTGCGCGGTGGTCGTTTTGCCGCGGGCGATCTTGTTGCGGACCCTGTCCGAGAGAATTTCCGCACCGCCGCCGGGAATCGAATCGAGACCGGCCTCCTGCAGGCGCTGGAGAATGTCCCGAACCGGCATGCCGAAGATTTCGTGGAACGCATGAATCTCGGGCGGGCTGAACGCGTGAATATGAATGGTGGGATAATCCCGCTTGATAAACCGCATTAAGTCCAAGTACCAATCAAAAGGCAGCATCTCGGCGGGGACGAGCCCCCCCTGCATGAGAATTTGCGTGCCCCCGATCGCCAGCAATTCCTCAATTTTTTGCCCGATCTGTGGAAACGTCAGGACGTATCCATCCGGCAGGTCGCGCCTTCCCGTATCCATGCCCGGCGGGTCAGCCTTGAAATTACAGAAGATGCACTTGGCCGTGCAGTAATTTGCATAGTTGATATTGCGGTCGACGACATACGTTCGATACGGCTCCGGGTGCATCCGCAGGGTGACTTCGTGGGCACGCCGCCCCAGCTCATGAATCGAGCAATCGTGGTACAGGGCGAGGGCGTCGCGTTCGCTGAGCCGCGTAATGCTCCTGGCTGGAGGTGCAACGAGAGTCGCCGTCATGCAAACACCAATTCCTCGATCGGGTCGATCAGCCCATGCTTTCCAGCCAATTCAAAAAACTTTCCGATGGCCTGCCGCTGGCGTGGCCCCATTCGGAACTTGAGTCGCTTGGTCAAATAGCGCTTCGCCAGCGTGACGGGCCAGTTGAGTCCGGGGCCGAAATCCTCGGCGATGAGTTCGGCGGAAGCTTCACCACGATCGCGGGCCGCGGCAAGTTTGAGCGCCAGGTTGGCCACATCCAGGTCGCGCGGAGCAGCCCACACGGCGAAGACAAATGGGAGCGAAGTAAGGGATTTCCATGCGGAGCCAAGATCGGTCTCGATGTGGTAGTCGAGCAATGTATGATTCACGACCTTGTCGCCGATGAGCAGCACAGCCTCACAGTCGTCCACGCTTTCTGCTCCGGTGAACTTTACGATTTCCAATTTGCGATCATACAGTTCATGCCAGAGCAGCGTTGCCAGAACTACCGAAGTGTGCGAATCGCCGTCCACATGCAACCGCCGGATGGCCCCGGCCGGGACGCGGGAAAAAATCCGAACGGTGAGCGTTTCGCCGTCACACCCGATGCAGGCGTCGGAAACGATCTGCCATTTGCGACCATTCCGCACGAGATCAATGACCGGCAGGAGTGCCGCGTCCACTTCGCCGGCGTCCAGCAGCGGTGCCAGTCGGGAGGGCACATCGTGGACCATGCGAATGGCGGCGTCGCGATCCAGCCCGTCGATCAGTGGTTTGGCGTTCAGATAGCACACCACCCCCAGCCGCCATGACTCCAACGTTCGCTTGACTGCCTTCACCATGAATTTCCTCTCAGAAGCGGCATTATAGTAGACTCGCACGGGCAGGCACAGGTATTGTACGCACCCGGTTGATTTCAAGTTTTTTGGAACGCAGGTGGTTTTCACCTCGCTCGCCCAGACGTAGTGGCGTTTGACAGGGTTGCGTCCTACATTTAATTTTTGCTGACTTGATGCGCGTTCTCACCCACAACTGTTGCCTTCTTATTGCGGCCATATCGCTCACGGGGTGCGCGGTGGATTCGGCGCACATTCAAATCATCGAGCGTCCCAATACCGTCGAAACGCGAAAATATCAGGAAACTTTCGACGAGGCCTACTACGACATGAGCCCTTCTGGACGGCTTCGGCTGGCCTTTCGCAAGCATCAGCCCGCCAGTGATCAGGGCGACGAGCTGACCCAGACCATTGTGGTGGAAAGCGTCTGGCATCCCATTCCCGGCGTGACAACCGCGAGCCAGACGCAAATCAACGGAATGGTGACGTATGGCCTTAGCGGTCGAAAAATCGTCCAGAATCTCTCGGGGGCTGGTGCGGTTTTCTACTATGAGAATGATGCCCATGATCGCCTCACAGGAACGCTTGCCCACGTCACGCTGGAATCGGCTACGTCCTCGCCGGAGGGGGGCTTGCTTCAGCGCGTTGAGCTGAGTGGGGATTTTTCCGCGCGCCGCGACCCAAGGCAGGCTCTTCGCCTGGCCAACGACGTCAAACGCGCCAATCAGCCTGCACTTGCCCGCAAGTCCAAATAGGGCAACAAACAGCCCGATACATCGCGCTTCCCTTTGGGTAATGGGCGAAGAAACGAGCCTCAAGTTTCCTTACAGATGTGGCGAGAGGAGCTTGAAGACGCCATCACGCAGTCGGGCCAAGGTGGGACGGGCTTGAATCATCTCAAGCGTGACTTCGGGTGTTGAGGCGATACGTCCCTCCAGCCAGCGGTGCAGGTTTGACGCCAATTCGACATCATACGATTCAACATTGAACTCAAAATTCAACCGCAGACTGCGCGGATCCATGTTGGCCGAACCAAAAAGACACCATCGCTCGTCCACAATCATCAACTTGGTGTGTACGAACGGAGGAGGGAAGCGGAATATTCGGATTCCCTTTTCCAGAAGTTCCTGAAGGTACGCGTCAGCCACCCACTTCAAGAATCGTATGTCTACGAGGGAGGGCAGCCACAGCTTGACCTCGACCCCGCGAAGTGCCGCCATGGTCATGTTCATCACCAGTGCGGAGGTGGGAACGAAGTAGGGGGTTACGACGTGTATGGATTTCTGCGCGGAAGCGAATGCAGCGGCAAACATCCAATGGATGATTTCAAAATCCTCGTCAGGCCCGCTGGCGATTCCCCGACTCAGGGCTTTGCCGGCGGGGTGCAGCCTCGGGAAAAACTTCTCTCCGCTGAGAACTTCATCCGTGGCCAGTGCCCAGTCCTCGGAAAACGTATGCTGGATTTCGGCCACAACGGGGCCTGCGACTTCAAAATGAAGATCCTCGACGCGTCCTTGAAAGTTCTTGCGGGTTACCAGATGCCGCGCAGAAATGTTGATTCCGCCGACAAACGCCGTCACCCCGTCAACGACCAGGATTTTCCGGTGGTTGCGGAGATTGAGCCGGATGCGGCCAAACGGAAGAGCGAGCGGCACAAACGAGGCGACCTTCGCACCGGACTTCAGCAGCATGCGTCCGATGCGCGAGAAATTTCCCAGGGCCCCAATCCCGTCCAATAGCAAATGAACCTTGACGCCGCGCCGCGCTGCCTGCCCAAGGGCGCTGGCGAATTCCTTCCCGACCTCGTCGTAGTCAAAAATGTAGCTGGCCATCGTGACGCTGTGTCGTGCGCCCGCAATGGCGGCCAGCATCCGAGGATATGCCTGCTCGCCATTGTGCAACGGCTGGATTTGGTTGCCATCCAGAAGCGGGAGTCTTGCGACTCGGTCCGCAACCGTCCGCAGCGGATGAAGGTGACCAACCAGCGGATGGTGAGCGGCCGGCGCGGACACCACGGCGGCGTCGTACACCTCAAAGGGCCGCCCGCGACGACCCAGCTTTCGGATGGCTTTTCGCTGTACCCGATTGATCCCCACAGCCCAGTACAACCACGCGCCCACCAGCGGAATCGTGGCGATCAAGAGCACCCAGACTGCTGCACTTCGCGGATCGCGCTTGTTGCACACGGCATGGCCGGCGGCCACGGCGGCCACCACGAGCCATGTCGCTGCCAGTGCCCAACCCAGATATTGCCACAGCATCTGCATAAGAAATCCCGGGAATGTTGGGGTACGCGGATTTCGTGGAGCCGGCCATGCGCCCGGCGGGATTCGAACCCACGACCCCCGGTTTAGGAAACCGGTGCTCTATCCAACTGAGCTACGGGCGCGTCGGACCCAGTATACCGCGGGGCAACTTTTCAGGCAGCGGAAGCCCCAAACGTCTTATTGTTGGCGGATTTGCCCTCCACGGGGGCTTTGCGGAATAATGCCCGTCTTCTCAGGCGATGCCGAGGCCGTTTGGAGGATTCTGATGACTGCGAAATCCGTTCTCGACCGGGAATTTTTGGAAATGCGATGCAGATTGATGGACCTGGCTGCGTCGCTTGATCGAATCGAGCGCGGAACCGACGCGGGCGCGGCCGCTGGCGATCCCCGAATGGAACGATTGCGAAAGGGGGCCGCGATCTTGACCTCAGGAGGCTCTTGCCGGGCCGAGAAGATGCAAATGCTCTTCTCCGACGGCTACAAGCCGACCTGGCGAATTGAATTTGGACTGGCGTAGATGCCGCGCGATCGGCGTCTTATGTTTCATTGGAATCGTATGGAACGAAAGAGCGTTCAAGCACTGACCTTGATTATCGTCGCGACCTTGGCCGCCTGTGCGGGCTTCATCGCCGGCTCACGCGTCGGGATACGGGAACTCACCATCCTGAAGGCTCAAAACGCGACATTGTCCGCGGATGTAACCCGGGTGTCGGAAAGACTCAGCAAGATCGAAACAATAAGCGTAGATTTGATCGGGCAGCTTGAACATGCGCAAAGCGAGTTGGATCGTTTGCATGTGGCGACGGAACTGCCTGAGGCTGTTGTTGATTGTGATGAAAGATCGACGCCCTTGTTTCACTCGCAGATGACGTTTGATCTGAATTCTTTCGAGGCACAGCAGCGCATCGTTGAGCTGGAGTGTGAAGTTGCCTCGTTGAAGGAATTCGTGGGCAGCAAGACGGCTATGTCGCTTGACGGACAGCCGCCAAAGTCGTCGCCAGCATCGACCGAATTGGTCAAGGCCGTTGATTCGCCGGCAACGAAGGAAAAGTGTACCACCATTACACAAAAGGGTGTTCGCTGCTCGCGCCTCGCGCGATCCAATGGCAAATGCTGGCAGCATGGCGGCTGATCAATGGTGAGGGTCCCTGCTTTGTTGATTGATTCGCACGCGCATCTGACCTATCCCGATTTTGCTGGGCGCGTGGACGGTGTACTGGAGAGGTGCGCGCAGGCCCGGATCGAGCGAGTTATTTCGATCGGGACATCGCTGGACGATGCACGGAGCGCCATCACGCTGGCACGCATGTACCCGAGGCAGATTCATGCGGCCGCCGGATTTCATCCCCACCATACGGACAGCGTTTCGGAAGAGGATCTTGCCGCGATGACGCGGCTTTGGCAGGAGCCGCAGGTGGTCGCGCTGGGGGAAATGGGGCTGGATTACCATTACGATTTTGCCGATCGGGCGAACCAGCGAAAGGCTTTTGCGGGGCAGTTGACGGCCGCGCAGCCGCTGGACAAGGCGATTATCATTCATGCGCGAGAGGCGTTCGAGGATGTAGCGGCCCTGCTGGTGGATTATGGGTTTCGGAATCGGCGGGTTGTATTCCACTGCTTTACCGGGACGGCGGACGAAGCTGCGGCGATCGCCGAGCGCGGATGGCGGATTTCGTTTACCGGGATTGTGACCTTTCCGAAGTCCGATGCGTTGCAGAAGATCGTCCGTGAGTACCCGGCCGACAAGCTGATGGTGGAAACGGATTCGCCCTATCTGTCGCCGATACCAGTACGGAGCAAGAAGCCCAACGAGCCTTCATACGTCGCCCACACGGCGCGCTTCCTGGCGGAACTTCGCGGGGTCGCCTATGATCGCCTTTGCGAAGAAACGTACCGGAACACACTCGCTTTTTTCTCGCTTCCCGCTTCCTAAATGTGCTTCATTACGGTAATTACCCGAAACTCGGCCATACCCTAACATTTTTCTAACTTTGTGCTTGCCGAAAGGTGAAAACGCCGATACATTAGTCCTACGAACCGGAGGCGGTTCCGTACGCAAACTTTTGGAATCTACGATGTCATTGCTTGTAACGGGTAGTATCGGGATCGACACAGTCAGCTCGCCCTATGGGCACGCGGAAGGCGTACTGGGCGGCTCGGCGGTGTACTTTTCGTTTGCCGCGTCGTTCTTTGTGCCGGTGCGGCTGGTTGGGGTGGTTGGTGGCGACTTTCCCGATCAGTATCGCAAGGTGCTGGAGAAGCGGCCTATCGACCTGGGCGGACTGGAAGTTCGACGGGGAAGCCAGACGTTTCGCTGGACAGGGCGATTTGAAGGAGCGATGAACGAGGCCGAAACGGTCGAGGTCGACCTCAACGTGCTGGCTGAGCGCGGCCCCAAGGTGCCCGAATCGTTCGCCGACAGCCAGTTCGTTTTTCTTGCCAATACCCACCCCACGTTGCAGCGCGAACTCCTCTCGCAGGTGAAGTCTCCGCGACTGGTGATTTGCGACACGATGAATCTCTGGATCACGACCGAGCGGGACTCGCTGTTGGAGACGCTGCGCGTTGTTGACGGGGTAATCGTCAACGACGCCGAGGCGCGCATGCTCACGGGGAAGATGAATCTGATTGAGGCCGGGGAAGAGATCATCAAGCTGGGTCCCCGATTCGTCATGATCAAGAAGGGTGAGCACGGGGCGGTGCTGATTACGGCCGATCACGCAGCCGGCGTACCGGCGTATCCCGCGAAAATCGTACACGATCCCACAGGAGCCGGGGACACTTTTGCGGGCGGCGTACTCGGTCATCTGGCGTCGGAAGGGAAGACTGACGTTGCAACCCTGCGGCAGGCGCTGGTGCGGGGCACGGTGATGGCGTCGTTCACGATCGAGGATTTCTCGCTACGGAGATTGGAGAGACTTCGCGGCATGGAAATTGAAGAGCGCGTGGACCAATATGTTCGGATGCTGCGATTTGATTGAACGAATAGATCAACCAGTAAAATTCAAAATTCAAAAACATTGATGAGACTGTTTGTCGCGATTGAACTGTCGGAGGCCGTGCGAAAAGCGCTCAGTGAGACACAGGCGGGGCTGAAGCGAACGTGCCCGGATGTGCGATGGATCGCGGCAGAGCAATTGCATCTGACGGTGAAATTCCTGGGCGAAGTTGCGGATGGAGATGTGGCGGAAATATCAGGGGCGATGAAAAGAGCAGCGGCGGAGTCGAAGCCTTTTGTGATGAGTACCGGTGAATGCGGGTGCTTTCCGGAGCGGGGATCGGTGCGGATCGTTTGGGTCCGTGCGATGGAGGAGATTGGACTTTTGGCCGGATGCGTAGCGGCGGTGGAGGCCCAGATCGAGCCGTTGGGCTTCCCCCGCGAGCACCGGCCCTTCGCGGCACACATTACCATCGGAAGGGTTCGCGAGGGCCATTCGCACGGGAGAGTGCGAGAGTCCGTGCAAGCTCATCGCTGCAGGGTTGTCGAACAGAATGTTTCGTCGCTGACGCTGATGTCGTCGGCGTTGTCGCCCACGGGCTCCACGTATACGGCGGTGAGCCGGGCGAAGCTGGGTGCTAGTTAGAAAATGAGGTGTACAATGCGTGTTGTCATGGACGAAGTTGTAGCAGAAAAGCGAACCGAAGCGCTGGGCCGGGCCTTGCAGCAAATTGAAAAGGCCTACGGGAAAGGCGCAATCATGAACCTCGACAAAATGCGGGCCGAGGTCGAGGGAATTTCGACCGGCGCGTTGTCACTCGACCTGGCGCTGGGCGGTCAGGGATTGCCACGCGGGCGAATCATCGAAATGTTCGGCCCGGAGTCTTCGGGCAAGACGACGCTGGCGTTGCACGTAGCCGCGGCGGCGCAAAAGGCCGGCGGGATGGCTGCGGTCATCGACGCCGAGCATGCCATGAGTCCGGTTTGGGCCAAGAAGTGCGGAGTCAATCTCGAAAAGCTGCTGGTGAGTCAGCCGGAGTCCGGCGAGGAGGCGCTCGAAATCACCGAGATGCTGGTGCGCAGCGGGGCAGTGGATGTCATTGTGGTGGACTCCGTTGCGGCTCTGATTCCCAAGGCGGAAATCGAAGGTGAAATGGGTGACGCGCACGTGGCACTTCAGGCGCGGCTTATGAGTCAGGCGCTGCGCAAGCTGACTGCCGCGATCGGCAAGACGCAGTGCATGGTTATTTTCATCAATCAGATCCGCATGAAGATCGGCGTGATGTTCGGCAACCCGGAGACCACGCCGGGCGGCAGGGCACTTAAATTCTACTCGTCGATTCGTTTGGACATTCGTCGCATTTCCACCATCAAGGAGGGTGAGGTATCTGTTGGAAACCGCGTGAAAGTCAAGGTGGTGAAGAACAAGGTGGCCGCCCCCTTCCGCGAGACCGAATTCGACATCATGTTCGATTCCGGAATCAGCACGGAAGGGGATTTGATGGATATGGCCGTTGCGGAAAACGTAATTCAGAAGAGCGGTGCGTGGTTGAGTTACAAGGACATTCGCTTGGGCCAGGGCCGCGAAAACGTGAAGCAATTCCTTCGCGAAAACCCCGATTTATTCGAGGAAGTCCGCCAGGCCGTCATTGAAAAGAAGTTGCCCAAACCCGCTCCCGCCACTGCCGAGAAGCCCAAAAAGGGTACGGCGGAGGCTGAGACTGCGGCCGCGAAGGACGCTCAGAAACGCAAGCGAGCATAAACCTTCGTCGTGGACTCAAACGAATTCGAGAGTCGTTCGTGTTTCCTTGTGATTTCGCAAAACCTTGACGTGGGCCGGCCTTGCAGCGGTCGGCAAGGGTTTGGCATCGACCCGGAAGTGAACGCCGATTGAGTCAGTGCGAAGCAACGACGAGAGGGTGATCAGGCGGGCGACGGTGAGTTTGTTTTGCACTTCCCAGCCGACGGTGTCGTCGAAGGTCTTGTCCAGCGTGAATCGGCCCCAAAAGTCGAGGATTTCCAGGGTCTCGCGCATGGGCTGCTCACTGCGGACGATGCCGAGGTTGCGACCCATGATGCTGGCGAGCGAGTTGCTGATGTCAGCCAGGTCGAGCGGCGTGCGCGGGGAAGTGGGGATTTCGCTGGTGACATGAGCCGGCACTCGGATGGTCGGTCGGCTCTCGGCGGCTTTTTGACCGGCGGTTTCCCCGGCGATGCGGCCAAAGACGAGTCCCTCGAGCAATGAATTGCTGGCCATGCGGTTCGCGCCATGGACGCCGCTGCAGGCCGCTTCTCCGCAGGCGAGCAATCCGTCGAGTGTCGAAGTTGCATCGAGCTCCACGGTAACGCCGCCAATCATGTAGTGCGCACTGGGGCGGACGGGGATCAGTTCGCGACTCACGTTGATCTGAAAATCAGCACACAATTGCGTGATGTGTGGGAATCGCGAGGCAAAATTCTTCAAATGCCGCACATCAAGATACACGCAATTGGATCGCGTTTTGATCAGATGGTCATGGATGGCCCGGCTGACCACGTCGCGCGGGGCGAGTTCGGCGTCGGGGTGGTAGGCCGGCATGAAGCGCTCGCCGGCGCGGTCAAGCAGGTACGCCCCTTCGCCGCGTACGGCCTCGGAAATCAAAGCGCGGCCTGCACCGGCAACGTACAGCGTCGTCGGGTGAAATTGCATAAATTCCATGTCGCGAAGTGCGGCCCCGGCCCGAAATGCGGCTGCAAGTCCATCGCCCGTTGCGGTGGGCGGATTGGTGGTTTCGCGCCAGATGTGTCCGCAGCCCCCGCTGGCGAGGACGGTCTGCCTGGCCCAGATGAGCTGGTGTCCGTATCGCGGGTGAAACGTGACCGCGCCCGCGCAGCGCCCTTCAAGAGTGAGCAGGTCAATCAGGAAGCAGTGTTCGAAAACCCGGATGTGCGGTGAATGGAAAACGCGATCTTTGAGCGTTCGGACTAATTCCTTTCCCGTCTGATCGCCGTGGCAGTGGACGATGCGTTTGACGGAGTGACCGCCTTCCATGGCGAGCGAGACTACGCCATTGTCACGATCAACATCGAGGCCCCATTCGATGAGCTCTTCGATACGGGCCGGCCCCTCGTTGACTAACTTTTGAACCGCCTCGACACGGTTCAGCCCACACCCAACTTCCATCGTGTCCTGAAAATGCAACTGAATGGATTCCGCATCGCCACGGTGGGCGACCGCAATGCCGCCTTGGGCGTAATTTGTGGCGGATTCGTTGAAGTCGGCCTTGCAGACGAGGATAACCTGGCCAAACCGGGCTGCTTCGAGGGCTGCCCGCGCACCGGCCACGCCGCTGCCAATGACCAGTACGTCCGTGAATAGATTTCCAGTCCGGTGGGAATCGAAATTGGTGAGATACGCCCTTGAATCGTAACCTGGAGTCATTTCCACGGCATCCTAAAGGGGGTCGGGCAGCGTCGCAATGAAGTCGTGAAAAGGATGCACCGATAAAACAATGGGCACTGCGCCCAGATTATGTCCGCACCCAAACAGCTTCCAATCGCCTGGATCGTCGTGTTATTCTTTCCATGCGCGAATATTGCGGGTGCCCAGCCAGTCGAACGGGGTGCACCGGACGCCGCCAAGGCCGCCAGGCGAATCGTGCATCAATTTGATTTCAACGAGCGCGGCGAAGGCAACCTCGAAGAGCTGCCGCGATATTGGTCCTTGCTGCGCGGCGAACAGTTCCCTCGATTTGCGCGCGGCGGATTCGATGATGCGGCGGGGCATTCCGCTCCTCCCTCGTTTCACGTGGAAAGTCTGGGCCGAAACGCAGCCTTTCAGTACGACGGACCGGAGATTCCGGTGCGCTCGGAGAGCGAGTATCGAGTCGAAGGATTCGTCCGCCTGTCGGGAATGAGTTCGGCGCGGGCGTGCGTGAGCGCGCACTTCCTGGACAAGGAGCGACGGCCCCTCCTGGCAACGAGTCGACGCACTGCCTACATACCGCAACAACCGGGTGTGGATTGGGTGCCCATTGAATTGCATCTACCGGCAGCCCCGGATGGAGCCTGGTATCTCGGCCTGGCGGTCTGGATCCTGCAAGAGGAAACCTGGAACACGGCCCAACGGGCTGAGCACATCGCGATGGTGGATGTCGCAGCCGAGGCATGGTTCGACGACATCAGCGTGTATCGATTGCCGAGACTGGAAATTACCACGCGGGCGGCGGGGGAGGTCATTGACGAGCAAAGCGATGCGGCACTGTGGGTGACGCTTGCGGATTCGTTAGAGCCGCAAGTGAACGCGGAATTGACGCTGGCGTCGGTGGATGGAACAGAAGTTCTGCGGCGTGGCCTCGTTGGCGGGAGTGAATCCGCTCAGGCCATCCGAATTGCCTTGCCAGGACTCGAGCCGGGCCTTTACGACGCTCGCGTAGAAGTCGTGGACCGGGGGCGGAAAACGATCTCGCGCACATTGCGATTTCTCAAGTTGGCCCCGCTGGGAACAGACGGCAATCGCAATAGCAGGGCATTTGGTATCGTGATTGACCCGCACGATCGGGCGGACCTTGCGTCTGAATCCGCGCTGCTTCGAAAAAACTCCGCCCGAAGCGTCAATCTTCCGGTCTGGCCCGCATGGCAATCGCCGTTTGATGATGGGCGGCGGGAAAAGGCGATCGAACAATTCTACCATGAACTTCTTGTTGATCAGTTTCTTCTGAACGCGACACTCAGCGAAGCGCCCACGAAGCTCCGGGCGGATCGGGACAGTTCGGCTGCAGTTCTCCTATCGATTCTAGCCGGGAATCGGGAGGCCTGGTGGCCGGAGTTGGCGCGCGTGGCGGCGCAGACGGCCAGTGTGTTTCGATCGTGGGAAATCGGTACTGACGGAGAATCGGTATTTGCACAGGCGGGGCAATTAAAGGGAGCAGCGCAGCAATTGCGCGATGCCCTTCGAGAGTACATCACAGTGCCACGTCTGGCGGTGCCCATTTCCGCAAATGACGAAACCAGCGGGCTGAGCCTGCCGGTTGAGCAGGTCACGGTAAGCGTGAAAACCGAAAACGATCTGTTGAGGCTTCCGGAGAAGATCAAAGAACTGAAGGATCAGGGATGCGAGGCAGTGTGCGTGTATGCGCCTTCGCTATCGCCGGATCGATATGTCCGAGAGGCCCGTCTTGCGGAATGGGGTCGCAGGCTGATTCAATCGCGCCATGCCGGAGCGGATGTGGTGTATGTGCCGCAACCGTGGAAATGCCGGGATACCTTTCAAGGAATTGTGGTCGAGCCGCAAGAGGAGTATTCGGCGCTGCGAACAGTGGCCGCGATGTTGGGCGACGCCAGGCCCGGGCCGGTGATGTCGGTCGCCGAACACATAAAATGTCTGACGTTTCGAAGCGCGACCGAATCGGTGTTGGCCATTTGGGACCAGGCGCCTCCGCCGCAGGGTCGTACGATTCCCATGCAGTTGGGATCGGCGAATCGGCAGGTGGATTTGTGGGGGCGCGTGACATCGCTCGGCCGCGACAGCAATGGGCGTCAAATGGTTGCGGTTTCGCAGAGCCCGGTATTTATCGATCATGTGGATTCATGGGTGGTTGACCTAGCGACATCTGTTTCGTTGGAGCCAACGGTCATTGAATCCGGCACAGAACTGGTTCGTCAGGAGTTGGTTCTGAATTGTGCGGCGACGATGCCAAGAAGCGGCAATGGACTGATTGTCCCGCCGCCGGGTATTGAAGTCGTTCCGCGCACGTTTGCGTTTACAGTCTGTGCCGGCGAACCAGTCCGCATTCCCGTGGTGATTCATTACCCGCACAACGAACCCGCCGGCGTGAAGCAATTCGTTGCGAAAGTCTCTCTCGTGGAACCTGCTTACCAATTCGAGATCCCGATGTTCGTGGAGTTGCGATCGCAGGACCTCGAAGTGAGCGGCAGGGCAACGATTGAACGTGGCGACCTTTTGCTGCGACACACTTTGCACAACAAGTCTCAAGTCGCGCTCAGTTTTCGAAGCATTGCGGCTGTTCCCGGTCGCCAGCGGCAGTACCGACCCATTTCAAGCCTGGCTCCCGGCGAAACGCAGACCGTCGAATACCGCTTTCGCGATGCAACCGATCTGATTGGTCGAAAGGTCAATATTGCCCTCCGCGAGCTGAATGACGGGCCTCGGCAGCACAATCTGCAACTCATCATACAGTAGTTAATGATTTTTAAAATAAAGACTTATGTGATTATTTGCATTTTTGATATTATTGTGATATATTTAAAATATCAAAAAGATAATAAAGGGAGGAAATTGAAATGGAATCTCGTGAACTCGACCGCAAATCCATCAATGGATTCGCAATGCTTGCTGTCTTGTTTTTGACAGGCGTGGGACTCGTCTTTCTGTGGACGAACGTGCCTTCTCAGCGGCCTCCAAACGTTCCGTTCATCGTGGTTGTGGCGGTGCTATCCGTGGTATGGCTTATCCCTTGGTTCGGGTTCTTTACGCTTCAGCCAAACGTTGCGGCCGTACTTATCCTGTTTGGACGCTATACCGGAACGCTCAAGCAGAGTGGTTTCCACTGGGCGAACCCGTTTCTCACCAAGAAGAAGGTTTCGCTCCGTGCCCATAATCTCAACGGCGAACGCATCAAGGTGAATGATCGCCGCGGCAACCCCGTGGAGATTGCCGCAGTGGTGGTCTGGCGCGTGACCAATACGGCGCAAGCGGTGTTCGACGTTGAGGACTTCGTGGGGTTTGTGACCGTACAAAGTGAATCGGCGCTACGCCACCTCGCCAGCGCATACCCTTACGATCCTCTGGAAGAAGGCGAGTTATCACTTCGCGGCAGCATGGATGAGGTGTCGGACGCGCTGCGGAAGGAATTGCTGGCGCGCGTGGCCAAGGCTGGATTGTCGATCGACGAAGCGAGGTTGAGCCACCTTGCGTTTGCCCCCGAAATTGCCGGTGCGATGTTGCAGCGACAGCAGGCCGAAGCCGTGATCGCCGCCCGAACGCGAATCGTGGACGCGGCCGTGGGCATGGTGGAAATGGCGATTGCCAAGCTCGAAAAACATGAAACGCTGCGGATGGATGAGGAGCGCAAGGCAGCCATGGTCAGCAATCTGATGGTGGTGCTCTGCGGTGATAAGAACGTGCACCCCGTAATCAACACGGGTTCGCTCTATACCTGATACCAGCGATTACGGTAGAAGGTTTCGAGTTCAATGTGGTGAATCCGGACGGGAGTTGCCCGTCCGGAGTTTTGTGATTTGGTGTTGTTTGGCCGATCGAAAGCCATTTTTGTTGCGTCTGTCGCCGGAGCTCATGGACGCACTGAATCTTTGGGCGAGAGACGAATTGCGGAGTCTTAATGCCCAGATTGAGTTTGTCCTTCGAGAGGCGGTCCGCAAACAACGCACGCGCAGGGAATTTCCCTCTTCCGACGGCACAGATTCCGGGGCACCCATCGAAAAAGAGTAGCCACTCCAACGGCAGCCTGCCTTTGTCGCAGCAGCGAGAAAACCATCATACTGAGTTATGCGAAGCATCGATGCTGGTAAGAATGAACCAGGTCCGGGTGGCATGCCCAAGCCCGGCCTCATCTGGGTGCCGGCATGGCGGCGCTTCGCTTGGCCATGACACCCGAAAACTCAAAGGATACCAGCACCGAAGCCCCCACTTTCCCTCACTTGGCAGATGCTTTGCTTCGCTCGGGACGAAATATGACATATGATGGTCTTCTTATGCCTGCACCGAACATGATTCAAAGTCTGCTTCCGCGTTTGTTCGAGGACGATCACTTTCTGGCCGTCGAAAAGCCGGCCGGTCTGGACGTGGGTGGACAGGAGGATCAAACCGGTGTGATCGAGATTCTTTCGCGTCTCAGGGGCAAAGCGGAAAAGTTTTTCGTCGTGAATCGCTTAAGCCGGTACGAGTCCGGCGTGCTCTTGCTGGGTAAGACGTCGGCGGCCGCGGAATTTGTGCGCACCGGAATGAAGGCCCAGCGCGTCGATCAGGAGTTCATTGCCGTCGTCATGGGGCGCATGAAAGAACGCCGGTTACTGGTTGGCGTTGGCGCCAGTGGGGCATCGAATGTCCGCGCGACGGCCGGGGCCTCGCCTCGGCGGGGGGACCGCACGCGAAAGACGGCGCCTCGACCCGGCGCCCGGCCGGCATCGAGGGCAGAAGGAGATGGCGCCACCACGCTGATTCAGGTCGGGCAGGGGGAGCGGCGATCGCTCGTGCGATGTCATACGTCGGCCTCCAATACGCACGTGCTTCGAGCCCAGCTTCGGTCGGTGCGACTGCGGCTTGTCGGCGACAACGTGCACGACCCTTCGCCCAGGCGGCAACTCAACGAGGCGACGTGTCTGCACCTGGCAAAGTTGACGTTTCACCACCCGGAGCTGAGGACTCGGATCGGCGTGACCTCTCCGGCTCCCGATTTTTCAGCGGCGCTGCAGGGTGGGTTCGATGTCGAACGTGTGTTGCGGGCCGCCCTCGCACGCCGATTGCCCATCCTGATCGACAAGCAGACCGATAGTTTGCGTCTGATCACCGGTCCACTTGAGGGTCTTCGCGGAATCAACGCAGAAATATTCGGCGACGTGATTGTACTTTACGTGCTCGACGAAAAAGCGGACGACAAGGCTCTGCTGACGCGCATTGGGCGATGGTACATGTCGGCGCTCGAGGGAAGGTCGGTGTACGTCAAGCGTTTCGTGAAAGACCGTCTTGGGGCGGGCGGGGAGACTACGGAACACCTGCGTTCGTCCAAGCCGCTGTTGGGCAAGCCGGCGCCGGAACAGATCGAAATCCGCGAGCGCAATCTGAAATACATCGTCCGGCCCTACGACGGGTTTTCGCTGGGCCTCTTTCTCGATCATCGTGAAAACCGTGCCCGTGTGCATGATTCTGCGAAGGGGGCCGACGTTCTCAACTTATTTGCATACACGTGCGGGTTTTCCGCGGCCGCGGCTGTGGGCGGCGCGAAGAGCACCACGAGCGTTGATGTTTCGCTGAAAAATCTCGAATGGGGCAAGGCCAATTTCGCATTGAATCACATCGACGTCGCCGATCACATGTTCATTCGCTCGGACGCGCTGGATTATTTGCGTCGGGCGAGTCGGCAGGAAAAAGCCTTTGATCTCATCGTGATCGATCCCCCGAGTTTTGCGCACGGGCGCGGGTCGAAGAAGGACTTTTCGATTGTCAACGATCTGCCGGAATTGATTGCCGCCGCCCTGGATGTCCTGCGGCCCGGCGGGGGCATGATGGTTTCGACGAATTTTCGCAAGATGTCCCTCCGGGAGTTGAAGGAACTGGTTCGCAAGGGCTCGAGCCGCCGTCGCGGCAGGATTGTGGATGCACCGTTCTTGCCGCTCGATTTCGCAATCGATCGCGATCATGCCAAGACCATTTTTCTTCGATTTGATGATTGTGCCGGTAAGGATTGAGCCGAGCCGCGCACGCAAGTAGGCAGAAAAACCCGCTTCCTCACGGCCGCGGCTCTGTATTCGGTCAACATTGGGCCGTTACGGGCGCAGCACATTCATTTGCCATGCAAAAGTCGGGGGATAGAATGAACTGTTGTCCTCTGAAGCTCTTTGTCGTCCGGGTTTTCATGGCCAATTATTTCCAATCTCTCCGGAAGAGTCTTTTTTTATGGGCTTTTTTTTGCGGCGCCGTTGCGGCCCCGGCGCTGGCCCGAATCGAAGTTCACATCACGCACGTCGGTTTCCCGTCCGTCACGCGCGGCGACATCATTCGCGCCGGCTGCTGGACTCCGATCTACGTGGACGTTTCGCTGCTCGACCAGCAATCATCCTTTGATGGTTCGATCCGCGCTGCTCAGTTGGATACCGACGGCGACGAGGCCTTTGACTCGGTCGAAGTGCACCTTCGTGCTGAATCCGGCGGACACTCCCGCCTCATTCTGTATGTTCCGGCCAATCCTGTGACGGGCGACGGACGGTTTGCCGTCGAGCTGCGCGATCAGGATTCCTCGGTCGTTCAGGTCGTTTCCGACGGAGTGCTCGCCGCCCGCGCACTTCCCTCGGATGTGCCCGATGTCATTACGCACGATGATGTTGTCGTGCTTTCGGTGTGCACCGCCGCCATTGGGCGCGTGAAAGACCTGGCCGGCACGCGGCAGGGAAGCAGCCTCCGCCAGACGGTGCAGGTCGCGCATATCAGCCCCACCGACCTGCCGGAACACTGGATCGGTCTGGATGCCGTCGATTACGTCGTCTGGGACGACGCCAAACCCGAACTGCTGACGCCCCGGCAGCTAAACGCTCTCTTGGAATGGTGCCAACATGGCGGCACTCTGCTCATCGGCGCGTCGGAATCAGCCCGTTCCTTCGCCCTCACCAGGCAGCTTGCTGCTGCCATGCCTGCTGATGTCAGCGAAGTGCTATCCGTAACCAATCTGCCGCTCACGCGCAAGGCACTTCTGGCCCAGCCCGTTGCCGAAGAACGTACCAGTACGGCCGACTGGCTCGACGTCCCTTTTGCTCAGCCTATTCCTCTTGCGCTCAGCAAGGCACGCAAAAACGCGATCGTGGTCGTCCGGGAGATTGTCCAGGGCACGAAGGAATCCGACGTCGTAACCCGGACTGCACTCGGAAGCGGACACCTGATCTTCAGCGCCATACGACTCCACGATTTGTTCAGCGCACCGGGTAATGCGAGCACCTTGTTTGAGCGGCTGTTTCATTTCATCCCGGCATCCGGCACCAATCAGGGCGCGCTCACGCCGGTCT
This sequence comes from uncultured Phycisphaera sp., assembly GCA_964501365.1. Taxonomy (GTDB): domain Bacteria; phylum Planctomycetota; class Phycisphaerae; order UBA1845; family UBA1845; genus CAZAMB01. Next base: position 19,581 of record CAZCST010000012.1, read on the forward strand.
CGCTCTTTGGCAATGTCTCCAGTGCGGTGGGCTTCGTGCGCTCGCGCAGCGCCTATCTTGTCATCACCTTCGTTTTCGCAATCCTCTATGTGGGGATCGCCACGGGGGGAACGTGGTGGTTCCTTGGCAAGCGCCAATGGCGGCAACACAGTTGGACCGCTTTCGCCGTTGTCGCACTCGTGGCGGGAATCGGCGCCGGGATGGCCGTAGGCGCGGCACGCGGCATCACCGACCGCCTTCAGCAAATCGCGATCATCAATGCTGACGCCGGGGAGAGCTTCGGACGCGGTACGGTTTTCTTTGGACTCAAGACCGGCCTCGACAAACGGCTGGACCTGTGGATGCCTTCCAACTGGCTGATGGACAAAGAGCCTGAAATGTCATCATGCTTCCTTCGTCCACTTCCCGCCGGCGCCGACTGGCGGCAGGGCGAACGCTTTTCCGACCCCGAGGAGTATGCCCTCCGTCCCGCCAGCGCCGAAATCAACGATGCACGATTCCGCGCCACGCTCAAGCGCTTCGAAGGCCGATGGGAAGGCCCACTCGGCGGTCAACTCAGTGCCCAGCTCGCCGTCGGCAGCGACGGGAAGGACAGACTGCTCACCGAGGACAGCTACGTCGTCAACAACCTCGGCGTCGAATTGACCCAGTGCCGTCTGATCCAGACTCTGTTCGATCCGGGAGCGATCGCATCCGAACGAGCGACGGCCACTTTCGTCTACATGATCGACGGCACGCTCCCCGCCGACGGAACAAAAGTTCGGCTCCGTGAACGGTGTTTTCAACTGACCGGACCCCAGAAAATCGCGGATATTCTCAGGCAATCGGAACTCAAGAAGAGGCAGGGGGAGTGGAGCCGGCAGTTCGCCGGATTGTGGGCCGGGCTGGCGGGTTCAACGTCTGACGAAGCAAATGCGGCACTCGGAAAGGAACGCGAAGCCATCATGCTCCTCTCCACCATCGGCGACTTCGATTCCGGGGCGATGCCTTCGGCATTCTCTGGCGGCTTCACGCTTTCGCGCGACCGCCTTCGCCAACTTGACCTCCGCGAGCAACTGACAGCAGGCCATAACGCCGACTCCGAAAAGGGCCTGCCTGCCGACCCCAACGGATCGATGGTGCTTGTCGGCTTCGCGCGCGGCGGCGGGCCGATTCGATTGATGAGCCGCACAGGTGACCACGCGTTCACGGCCGTTACGCCCGAAGAAGACGCTTCGTGGTGTATGTACCGCATCCGCCTGCCGTTCGTCGATCTTGATAAAGTCGCGCAGGCTACTGGTGCCGCAGCGACAGCGCCCCCACACGAAGGAACTCCATGATCATCCAGACCATCAACCTCACCAAGAAGTACGGCAAGCTCATCGCCCTCAACAATCTGCAGCTCACCATTGAGGAGGGGGAGTGCTTCGGCTACATCGGACCCAACGGCGCAGGAAAGACAACGACGATCAAGATTCTCGCCACGCTTCTACAGCCGACGTGGGGCGAGGCCCGCGTGTGCGGCCACGTCGTCGGCTACGAATCCCGCAAAATCCGTCCGCTCATCGGCTATGTCCCCGACTTCTTCGGCGCGTATGAAGACATGGTGGTCGTCGAATACTTGGAGTTCTTCGCCAGCGCCTACAACATCACCGGCAAGCAGCGGACAAAGGTCGTCAACGACGTGCTGGAACTGACCGACCTCACCTACAAACGCGACGCACTTGTGGACACTCTCTCACGCGGCATGCAGCAGCGGCTCAGCGTCGCCCGTGTCCTGCTCCACGATCCCAAGGTGCTCCTGCTCGACGAACCGGCCAGCGGGCTTGACCCTCGCGCCCGCATCGAAATGCGCGAGCTGCTCAAGGAGCTTCGTCGCATGGGCAAGACCATCATCATCAGTTCGCATATTCTGCACGAACTGGCCGAGCTATGTACGACTGTGGGAATCATTGAACAGGGCAATCTGCTCTTCCACGGCTCGATCAAGGAGATCGTCGCACGCGTGAAGACCGGTACGCGCCTCAACATCCGAGTGACCCAGCAGCAGGACTTGGCCGCGTTGCTCCTTCAGCGCACGCGTGGCATCAAGGCCGTCAACCTCTCCGATGGTTGCATCATCGTAGACTTGGAAAATCAGACGCGGGACTTCTCCGACCTGGCCCGTACACTCCTGGACAACAACTTCAAGCTGCAGGAAATCAAGGAGGAGGAGGTCAACCTCGAAACCGCCTTCATGCGCCTGACCAAGGGCATGGTGCAGTAAGAGGCGGTCACGGAAGAGCGAGGGCATTCGAAGTAAGCGCGAAGTCGCGCAGGTCCACGCCGCCGCTGTGGTTGATGTCGGCACATTCGCACCCGCTGAGGACTCCGCCGCTAGGACCGCCGAGGCACTGCGTGAACGATTCGTGATCCACGAGATTGGCCAGGCCGTCTTCATCGCAGTCGCCCGGCGGTATCTCAAACCAGAATCCGCCGGCCAGTTCAAATCCTCCGCCCGCCGACGAGCCCGCGTCCGGCTGACCGATCGTTCCGGAGAGTTCAAACCCACCGCCGGTGCTCCGCATCGCGCCGCCCGAATCGATGGTGGATCGAGTGATTTCAAACTCTTGTGCAACGACGCATGCAGCGGCCACGGTGAAGAAGATTGTTGACGCGATTTTGTTTTTCATAGTTCATACCTCGGTCTTTGAATGACAATGAGTAGCCATTTAGCCTCTAATAAATGATGAGCCGGCCGGCGAAACGATAGTCATTCCCTTGCCGTCGGCTCCGATCACGATAGGGTTTCCGTCGTTTTGACGGGTAAAAAACCCGGGAACCAGGCTGATGGTTCCGTTATCCAGCACGGCTCCAATGGCTGGCATGATGTTGTGGAACGGTTCAAATACTCCGCCATTGGCGGGAAAATCATAATCCGATGTGTCCACGTAAATGGGGTTGGGGCCGGCGAAATTGCGGACGGCGGTTTCCAGCACAGTCCTGCTAAACCGCGTTCCATTATTACTGCCGGGGCCCGATGCGGCGCATCCACCGGCCGTGTGAATTCCGATGGCCAGTCCATTCGCTTCCCAAATGATTGGACTTCCTGAATTGGCGGGCATCGTGTCCACGCTGTGCGTGATGAGATTTGCGTTGGAGCTGGTTAGCGTTCCGGTGGACGTTTGCTCTGTTTGTGATGCTGAGTTGCAGTCAAAGTTATCCACAGTGGGACCGTTGCCATCAGGATCGCAGCTACCTGCCGGTGTACAGACACCGCCGCCCATGCAGTTTGCGTTACTGACGCAAAACGCATTCTGGTTCGAACCTCCGACGCAGACCGACGTGGCGGTTCCAGCGGGCGCATTGTCCAGCCCGTATCCCGTGATACGAAGCACAGTGCCGTTATCCGGAATCGACTTGGTCATGCGGAAAAAGCCCTGGATATTGTGGGCGGTTTTCAGGGTTGTTGTGTTGGCGTTCAGGCCAAAAACCATCCAGTCCTGACCAACTCCGAGGTTTTCATTGACGACGGATCCAAGGTTGATTGGATACTGATTCAGCGGCGATGCTGCAATGTCTGTTCCATTGGAGAGCGAGGCGGGAACGCCGAATTCAACGTAATCTCCGGCGGATGGGATGCAGTGACCTGCAGTAAGCACTGCTCCGTTGGATACAAGCCAGGCCGTGCAGTACGCACTACCAGGCCCGGAAGATACGCGGCCGACACGGGCGTCGCCGGACGGGACACGGTCGTCATTGGCGCCGCAGATTGTGGCCACCGCCCCATCGGCCTTGTCGGACAATTCCCGTGTGCGCGTGCGATCGATTTCGATGAAAGCGCCGGTGTCGCCGGGTCCCACGTGCAACTCGACCTCCACGGAATCTCCATTGAATGTGGCGCTCCAGTTGTACGAATCCGGAATGGTCCGGGCATCGAGCCGTTGCACGGCGTCATCGGCGACGGACTTGAGCGTCACATAGCTTGACCGTCCCAAATCGTATTCGCCGATGTGCAGGCGTATCGCCGAAGCGCCCGGTGCATCAACCGTGCCCACGAATACCGTCAATGGTTCGTTTGTTGGGTTGTCGATCCGTTCGGAGGCAAATGCGATCGCGTCGTCGCGGACTTCGGTGGGGTTCATCTGACTCCTGGCGGAAGCTCCCCACAAGAGCAGCATGATCGTTGCCGCGCCAGCAGGGGATCGAAGTTGGTTTGGAAATCTATTGAACATTGGGATTCTCCTCTTCTATTCGCCTGCCTACTGAAGATTGACCAATACCAACACGAGACCACGTTCTCCCCTGGCGAGTGTCGTCATGGCTTTTCCCAGCACAGCTCCGTGCGAACGCTCCCGATCCCCGGCCTTCATCGCGTGTCCGGGAGTGGCGGAGGTCGTGAGCAAATCTCCTGCAACAATCGCTCCCGAACTCGCGTCGCAGCGAACCCACACGCGCCCGGAGAGCGCAATTGCCGGGGCGTCGTCTTGACCGGGCATGTTGCCCAGGACGGCCCCGACCGGAATGTTGCCCGCTCCGCTGACCACGCCGGCCACTCGCGGACTGTACTCCCCGCTTGATACGCGGAGTTTTCCGGTGTTTTCGGGGTCGATTTCCATCACCGTGCCAGGTTCAACGTTCCTGTCATCACTGGGGAATTTCTCGGCCACATCCGCTCCCGCGATTTCAAGAATATTCACCTTGACGCGCCCGCTATTGAGCACCTGAAGCGGCGCGATGCCACTGGCGAATGACGCTTCCGTATAAAAGAAGAAACTTCCCCCCGCATTTTGCATACGAGCGCGAGCGTTTCCGGCATTCGAATCGCGGAGGGTCAAAAAGGGTTGGAATCCGGTGATTCCCAACGCATCCTGGCCGACAATGTCGAGACGGCTTATGGGCGCAGTGTTATTGATACCTACCCTGGGATTGACGTCATCCGCAAGAAACGTGGCGACATTGGTCCCAGTTGAAGAAGTAATCTCGAACTGCTTGAGCCCGACTGTGGAGTAGAGTTGCAGACCGGCCGAAGGGCCGGTGTAGATCTGTCGAAATATCCAGGGACGTTCTGTGCTGAATCGAAGCAGTTCCGCACCAGCACCGCTCGCGGCGATGTCCAGCCTGGACAAAGGTGCCGTCGTTCCGATCCCCACGCGGGGGTTGTCATTGTCAGCGAGAAACGTGGCTACGTTTCTATTAAGCGAACCCGTGATTTCAAACTGCTTGAGGCCGACGGTGGAGAAAAGTTGCAATCCGGCCGAAGGACCCGTGTAAATCTGACGAAAAATCCAGGGGCGTTCCGTGGTAAACTGCAAAAGGTTCGCGCCTTGGCCAGAGGCCGAAATATCGAGCTTGGCCGCCGGCGCGGTTGTGCCAATGCCCACGTTTCCGCCGTTATTGTTGTAGATATTCGCGCCGCCGGGAGACCAGAATCCATCGCCACCGCCCAGGCCTGCCGCGCTTGTTTGCATCGATCCATCGGGAAACATGATCCCATCCACGCCGGCCACTCCGCCGATGTGCAATCTCGCCTGCGGATTTTGCGTGCCCAGTCCCAGGTAGCAGTGCTGGTCCTCGAAGCGCGCGCACTCCATGTCCAGCGGGTTCACCTTGATGATGAACGGGCTGTTGCTGGTGTAGGCGCTGGCCGCAATGTTTCCGAGGGCATGAACATTGCCATCCACTTCGACGCCTGCCTCATTGGACGCCAGGCCGGGCACGCTCAAAGCGAAGGGTGCCGCGGTGATTCGCTGGCGTGGGGTCAGCGTGGTGTAGGGACCGCTATCAGTCGGATCGTGCGGTGATCGAACTTCGATCTCCAGCCACTGTCCCAGTTGCAAAGCCCCCGCTCCAAAATCAAGCTCGGCGGAGAACAGGCCGTTGGTGACCTGAATCGGCGAGAAGTAAATTCCGTCGAACAGGAGCGGGCCCGCGACGGCCGTCGTCGCGGAATCGGAGTCGAACAGGGTGAATTTCATGTCCACCTGTTCCGAAAGCGGAACACCCTGTAGCTTCAACTGCCCTTGATAGGTGAAACTCTCGGACTGTCCCCTCGCGGCACCTTCACCCAACCCGACCACCAGGACCACCATCAAAAAAACCAGATTTTTCATGCCGAACCTCCCCTTGCGTTGTCCAAACCCTCCAAAGGGTCTGATGTTGCCCCTGCATCCACGCGTACAATAGCATCGCACGTCAGAGAGCTGTTTTCATAAGCCCGCAAAAGCGGGACAATGGATCAGCCGACGAAAGATGGAGTGTCCCGCCAAATCCATGGGGATTTTTTATGACGCTCGGGCCCGACAACATCACTGAACTGCTGAGGGTAGCCGGGGAGGGGGACTCGCAGGCCGCAAGGGACTTGTTGCACATCGTTTATGACGAACTCCGAACGCTGGCGAAGTCCTGGATGGCCAACGCCCCGCCAGGTCAGACGTTGCAACCCACGGCCTTGGTCCATGAGGCATTCATGCGACTGGTCGGAAGGGATCAAAAGGGCTGGGAAAACCGGGGGCACTTCTTCTTTGCCGCCAGCCGGGCGATGCGCGATATTCTGGTCGAGAACGCCCGGGCAAAAGGCCGGATCAAACGCGGAGGCGGCCGACGTCGCATCGACCTCGACAACCTTGCGGTGGCCGTGGATGCCCCGGGCGAGGAATTGCTCGTGCTCGACGATGCGCTCAAACAGATGGAAACGCAGTATCCCTGGGAGCACCGCATCGTGATGCTTCGATTTTTTTCCGGGCTGACCAATGAAGAGACGGCCCAGGCCATGAACACGCCTCTGAGAACCATCGAGCGCGACTGGCGTTTTGCCCGCGCCTGGCTACATGGTGCCCTGCAAACCACGGATTAGGTTTTCGCGCGAAAATGCTCTTGTCGTGAGGAAAAAAAACCCGCCCGACGGATGAACCGCCGGGCGGGCTGTCATTGAGTCGTTCGCACCCGATGTTGTCGGGCGCTACGATAAGGGTCTACTTTCTTGCGATCAGGCCGTCGAGCTGACCTTTGAGCACGGTTTCGATATCGGGCTTCGCGCCGATATTCACGTGCTCAATCTTTCCGTCCTTGCCGACCACGACCATGGTAGGATAGCTCTGGGCTTTGTACTGCGTACCAATGGTGTTATTTTCGTCCCTGGCAAGTTCCAAATTGGAACCGGCCTGCTTAAACACGTCCGTGGCTTCTTCGACCGGGAAGTCCTTCTGACCCATCTTCTGATAGACGTTGACAAAACGAACGCCCTTCGCCTCGTATTCGGCACGAACCTTGTCCACGTTGGGAATCTGCTTCTTGCAGAAGCCGCAGTTCGGCGCGACGAAGTTGAGCACGGTGGCCGGGTGCTTGCCGAAGTCCGCGCTGGTCAGGGCCTTTCCGGCTGTGGTCTGGATCGAAAAATCCGGAGCCTTGGTGCCGACGAGCATTTCTGCCGGTCGCTTGGCCGGAGCCGCAGCGGCCTTGTCCGCACTCGGCGCGGCAGGATCAGCAGGCTTGGCCGGATCGGCCGGTGCAGGAGGGGCGGCGGCCACGGAGGAGGCCGGCTTGCCCGCAAGGATCGCATCAAGCTGGGCGGCAACCTTCGTTTCCAGATCGGCGATGTTTCCGACGTTGATGGCTTCGATATTGCCGGATTTGTTCACGATGACCATCGTCGGGAAGCCGCGTGAGCCAAATGCCGGACCGGTTGCGTTGCCGGGATCAGCGGCCCATTCACCCTTCCATGCGAGGGAATCCAGTTTCTTTTGCGCGTCTTCTTTGGAGAATTCCTGGTGCATCGTTTCCTGTACAGCGACAAATCGGATGCCTTTTTCCGCATATTTCGCACGGACGGTTTCCAGTCGCGGAATCTGCTTCATGCAGAAGCCGCAGTTCACTGCGAAGAAATCAAGCACGGTGGCCGGAGCCTGTGCGAAACTCGCGTTGTTCAAATCCTTGCCATCCGAAGTCTTCAGGTTGATCGGTGCGGCGGGCTTTCCGACCGAGGCATCGGCGCCGGCATCCTTGGGCTTGTCAGCCGCAGCGGGAGCCGTCGGCATTGCGTCAGAGGGAATCGGCTTGCCATCAATCAGCGCATTGAGCTGCTTCTTCATGCGCTCTTCGAGATCGCCGAGGTTGCCGACATTGGTCACTGCGACTTTGCCTTCCTTGTCGAGAATGACCATGGTGGGGAAGCCGCTGGCCTGGAACATCTGGCCTAGTTCATTGGTATGATTCAGCGCCAACTCTCCGCGGAAGCCCATCTCCTTCATGAGATTGACGACTTCTTCTTGTGTAAATTCCTTGGCGCCCATCTTCTGGCTGACGTTGATAAATCGCACCGGCTTTTCAGCATATTCAGCGCGAATCGTCTCCAGTCGGGGAATTTGCTTTTTGCAGAATCCACAGTTGGGCGCGAAGAAATCGAGCACCGCCACCGAACCCTTCAACGTCTCATTGGTGACTTCCTTGCCGTCGATGGTGGTGAGCTTGAAGGGCGGAGCCGGCTTGGAGATCGCGGCCTTGGGACCTTCAGGCTTGGCTGCCGCTTCTTTTTCGGTCGTTACTTTTTGTGGAGTCGGAGCGGCTGCCGATCCTTGAATCGGAACCGTGATCGTTGGCTTTTCCTTGTCGTCCGTCTTGAGCGTGATGGTGCGACCACCGGCTGGGGGGGAGTAACCTGCAGGCATTTGAACCTGAACGGTGTAGTTTTCACCAGCCTTGCGTTCGGCGACGTTGACCGTCACTGTCGGATCATCCACGGTCGCTTCGAGCACTTTGACGGGATCCTTGCCGAAATTCGTGAAACGAATCACGCGCGACACGCCGGTGGTATCTTCGCCCGAGCGGCTGGGGCTCAGCACGATGACAGAAGGCTGGACTTCCAGTCGGTCAGGAACCAGGCCGTTCACATCGACCGTGACTTCGTTTTGCTCGGGAATGTTGGTCTTCAGCGTAATGGTGCTGCGAAGGTTGCCCGGCTCAAACGGAGGCACCGCCGAAATTTTGAGGTCGAATTGTTTGCCTGGAGCCTTTTCAATAAGTTCGGCCTTGAACTTGCTATCAGCCGGCTGTTCGACGGTGAGCTTGAGGGGGTTGTCCGTGTTGTTGGTGATGTTGACGATCCGCTCCTGGGCTTCCTGCGACGTGATCTTGGCGAAATTCGCCGACGGTGGCGTCACGTCCACGTAGCGCTTCATCTCGCCCTTGAGCTTCAAGCGAAGTTCCGGAGTGACAGGATCGTTGGAGCTGACGGTGATCATTTTCTCGAAGTGCCCGCGAAGCTTGCTGCTGGCCATCGAGAATGGAAACTCGCCCGTAGCACCGGGAGCGAGAGTCTTGGGGTAATCGCCGGCGACGGTGCAGCCGCAAGACGGCTTGACCCGCGTGATTTCCAGCGGAGCATCTCCGGTGTTGGTAATTTTGAAACTGTGCTTGAGCGGCGGGCCGACCCAGCCCGGACCAAAGTCATGGGTGTCTTCGTCTACTTTGGCGATTGGATGCGGGCCCTTTACGTCTTCGGGCTTCATGGGTTTGACTTCGGCCGCGCCCGGGTCTTGTCCATCACCAACCTGATTGATGGGCTTTTGCGGTTTTTCATTGCCGTTGGGGACCTTGACCTCAATGCCCCGCTTCTTCAGAGCATCCGCTGGAGGGGCCGCCATCGCGCTGATCGCGACAGTCCCCAGTGCGACGATCGCAGCGCACCCGATGGAAAACACACCTCGAATCGCGACGCTTTGTGCCATCGCCCGATCCTTTGTTCGCATTTGTTCGTTCATGATTCGCATCCCATATCAAAGACAAAACCAAGAATCTTGTTCGTCACCACGACGATCCCAGCACTCGGTCACCCATCTCAGTTGAATAGCACCCCGAAATTGACGCGCATCGTCCTCAAGCCCGTGACGCTTCACGCTCCTATCGTTATACTCGGCGGCTTGCAGCCCAATCAACATTTTTCGCCCTGTGAGTTACTATGTCGTTACCCTGTCCAAACCGCCGAAAAAAGCACAACTCAACGCCAGATTTGAATGGGTTGCTACGCCAGAAAATGACCGTTTATTGCACGTTTTCGCAGACCAATCGCCGGTGGACGATGAGGACTATGAAGTGGAAAAGTCCATGCTGATCCCGCAGCGTTCGTTCCGTGATCGATCCTTGATCCTTCTGGGGGCCATTGGGCCGTTGGGATTTCTACCGGCCTCCGGCACGGTGACGGTGGCCATCGTGGGTCTTCCGCTCTTTTATGCGACGCGAGGAGTTTCGCTATTCGTGTATCTGCCGGTTCTCGTCGCGTTCACCCTGGCGTCGGTATGGGTGCATCAGCGCGGCGACAAAATCCTGGGAGCCAAGGACAGTGGAATTCTCGTGTGGGATGAAATCGTCGGCTTCCTGTTTGCGGTGATCGGTCTGCCGTTTACATGGAAGGTCGCCGTGGTCGCATTCCTGTTGGAGCGGGCGCTGGACATTTTGAAAGTCTGGCCCGCGCGATGGGTCGAGGACCATTGGCCTGGCGGATGGGGTGTCGTCGGCGATGACGTGGTGGCTGGTCTGTACACGTTAGCCATTCTTCATGTACTCTTAATCTTTGTGCCGAACCTGTTAGTGTGAACCTGGAGAATACTCAACCAAGATTCGATCCTGCCGAATTTGCCCCATCTCTGCATCCAGATTTCACAGGCTGCAAACAGGCACGCCAAGTGTAGCTTCTTAACGTCTAATTTTCCTCGAATTCGCATGGCGTTCAAACGAACCTAACACCGCATCCGTACTTTTCGGTCGTGGCGAAGCGTCCGCATGTTGCGGCTGGTCGAAATGGCGCGAAGAGTGGGAGATTGATGATGAAGAAACGGCAGCGCGAGGCATTCACGTTGATTGAAATGATGGTTGTTGTGGCGATTATTGTGCTGTTACTCGCCATTCTTTTGCCAAGCCTTCAATCGGCGCGTCAAAACGCCAAGGCTGTGGTTTGCAATTCCAACATGCACAACGTGGGCGTTGCGTTGGGCAACTATCTCTTTACTTCCAAAGGCACCTATCCAGCGTCCTATCTGTATCCCAATGATGCGGATGGCAACTGGTCGGTCACGAATCAGAGTGAAGATCGATCGTTCGGATACTTGCACTGGTCTCACTACTTGTACGAAAGCGGCCAGGTCAGCGACAAAGCCTTTCAGTGTCCGGTGATGGACAATGGCGGCGCGCCGCGGACCAATCCCGGTCGGGATAAGGCAGACTGGGAGGCGGGAGAGCAGGCGGACGATACCGGGCAGACTCAGGCCGACCCCAACTCACGCAAGGACTTTCAGGCTCCGCGGATGGCCTACACGGCCAACGCCGCCATCATGCCGCGCAACAAATTCACGTCGACGCTTTCCGGTGGACCGCGCGTCAACGTTTTCGTGAAGGACTCGTCAGTCAAGTATCCCGGCGCGACAATTGTCGTAGCCGAGTTCCTGAATAATTGGAAGGCGCTCACAAAAGAATCGTCATTGGGCAACTTCCGCATCAGCGCGTCTCATCGTCCGGTCAATCCCTTCTACCATGTGGGTTCTGGAATGGACGAATATGCCGCCGCCCCCAATGCGCCGGGGTTCATTTATGGAACTCCGGGGGATCAGGAGATGTACGGCTTTCTGCCTACCACCGAGGTCCGCGACAAGACCAATATTCTCGACAAGTCTTCCGGCGTGCCGCAGATCAATGCCATCGGACGTCACCATCCCAATGCGAATGCACCATACGCCAAGAAATATGGCGGAACATCAAACTTCCTGTTTTGTGACGGCCATGCGGAAGGGATGACGCCGCTGGATACCGTCACGAAGCGCTACTGGGGCAACAGGTACACGAGCCTCACCGGCGAGAGTCAAGTTATGAATATGACCAAGGTTGCATCGACCAAAGGGAATTAGCAGGATCAAAGTCCTTTCCTGACGTTTAAGCCTAACCCGTCTGCGTAGACAGGGTTTCAGAAGGAACCGTCTAAACCGGAGGAGGAGTGTATGTACACAGATCGAAGAAGAACGCGGGCGACCGCGGCCATCGCTGGAGTGATGGTTTGCCTGGGGAGCTATGGCATTGCCGTAGCAGGCACGAATGGGGACTGCGTCAATAACGGCGTCCAGGGAAGCCCATTTCAGGCGGGCACGGGAAATGTGACCGTAACGGGCGGACAGGTGAGCGGCTCAGGCGCGACGCTCTTTCAACCGTTCTTCCTGCAGCCTACGGCTTACAACGACTGGATCGATGCCGACCACGACGGGCTGGCTGGAAACTTTGCATCGTTTCCGTTCGTGGACAATCTTGCTCCACTGTGGCCTGTCAATGGAAATCTGACGACGCACTGGATGTTTCAATATCGCAGCATCGGATCCGTCAACGGGTTCAACGAATTCGTCGAGAGCCAGACCTGTAACGCGATACCCAATGAAGTGCCGTCGGTCGGCTTGTTCAACCAATTCCTCTATGCTAACAACGGGCTCCAGTGGGCGGGTCCGTACGCCAACGAAAGCGGTACACCTGTTACTCCGTGCGAAATTGAGTTTGCCGCCCTCGACGTTCCCAGCAATTGGGCGCTCGCTTCCCAGCCCAATGGTCTTTGCGCTCCTGGAAATGTGACATCGTGTGTCACCGATGCGGACTGTGCGGACAATGAAAAGTGCGTCGGCGCAGCCAAATGGAACACCAAACCCGGAGCGCCGGGTTATGGTCTCAACCCGATTCTCTCCTCAACCGGATACGTCAGCCAATTGCAGTCCCTGAGTCGTCAGTGCGGTACTTGCGCGGTCAGTGGAGATCCTTGCACCAAGCAGGGTCAATGTGCATCGGGAACCTGCACGGGCTCATCCACTCATTGCCGGACAGATTTGCAATGCCCGGCAGGCAATTGCAGCATCACGGTGGGCAACGCCTGCCGCAACAACACGCAATGTCCCTTGGGAGAGACATGTCTGAACATAAAGACATGCGACAACCTGGAAGCCTGCAATCTCGCGGGTCCGGTGAGCTCTTTGAACACGAACACAATCTCCCCGAATTCGGATACGGTCTTTGACGTGCCGGCCGCGTGGGTTCCAATTGTCTATATCGCAAATCGTGGTTCAGGCGTGCAGAATGTGAAATTCAGCGAAATGCAATATCTGTACACGACAGGCCGCATGCCCAACGGTGAAAATCTCGTCGCCACAACGCGTTCCGTCGGATCGGGGACACGAAATGGACACATGAACTCCACGGGCATCGATACCAGTTGGGGCCGAGGTGACAATCTGGGCAACGAAGTTGTCGGCAGCAGTTTCTTTCAAATTGGCCCCAACACCCAGCCCACCAATGCGGAAGGTTCCGGTGAAGAAGAATCATCTTTGGAATCGCGCCGCCTAGGCGTTGGATATACCGGCCTGGTCGGATCCTCGCGCGCCATTGGCGACGTGCAGGCCGGTCGTTATGAAATTCTGAATGTTTGCAAGGACGTTGACGGCAATGGCAACCCCCTTTGCGATTGCTCCGTGCCACACACTTGCCCGGCCGGACCCAAGTTCTGCAGCATCAACACCACGATCGCTTGCACCACCAATGCGGAGTGCAATCCGGTGGCGACGAATGGAACGTGCATCGCAATCGATGCGGCCGCCCCGAACAATGGGTACGTCCGCCCCTCGATTGGAACTGTTCAGGACAACTGTGATCCATGTTGCGGATATCAAATCGGCGGGTATGAAACATTCGTGGTGCGCGGCAATCCCAACGCCAATCGCGACCCGCTGGACCCGCGATTCGTCCCCAGCATACCGTTGGATAACCAGGCCGTTGCCGATTTCATCAACAACATCACTGATAGTACCGCCTCCTTCTCCGGCAACGTCAACGCAGGCGAGTGCAACGTGACGCGACGGTGCAGCGTCACCACTGCCACCGATTGCAATGAGGATTCGGATTGCCCCGGCGGCGAAACCTGTACAGGCGCTTTGAAGACGTGCAGTACCGATGCAACCTGCACGCAAAAGACGTGCAGCATCACCAGCGCAGGATGCAACGTAGATGGCGATTGTCCGGCACAGCCGCAGACCTGCATCGGCGGGCCCGGCGGCAATTGTAGCATCAACGCCGCTGCTTGTGACGTTGACGGCGATTGCAATCCAGTCGCTCAGACCTGCCGCGCAGACTTCTGCAAGTCGAAGCTCAATATGCCCGGCCAGTTCCTGGCCGCTAACTTTTTCCTGGCCGCCTCGCAGGATTGCACGCAGAGTGCAACAAACGGAACCATCTTCACACCAACCGTTCCGCTCAACCAGTCGCTCCAGAATTACATTCGGGCCAATAACGGCCTGGGTGTCGGTTCAGACACACCCGCGTTCGGATCGGTGAACCCGACGGACGGCGGTCGCATGCCGATCCGCAACAACCTTTCCGGCGGAGCCAGATATACCGACGGCTCAACCGGACCGGGCTATACCTATTGGAATGGCTCCAGCTTCATTACCAACTTCAGCAGCGGTCGTCTGGCCGCTCGCAACAAGCTCGTCGGCGATTTCAATAATGACAGCGTCCGCGACATCAATGACGCCGCCGAATCCGTCAAAGCCTATTATCTGCCGCGCACCTGGCAAAAATCCGACCCCCAGGCAACAGGCGTGGGAAGCGCCGGCAATCAGACAACGGGCGGCTCGATTGACAACGCCATTCCGGAACTGATTGGCGACTACGATTCCGACGGCAATCTGACCAAGGAAGATCTCCGCTATTTCATGGATGGGCTCTCCCTTGCCGGCGGACAACTCAACCGAAAGCAGGGTGCCATTGCCATCGATAACGCGCTGGCTACGTATGGCCGCTGTGCGGGGGACAATCAAGTCGTTTGCCGCATCGGTGTTCCCGCCGATTGCACGGATCACTCGACCACCGGGCCGTGCAACGTCGCGGGTACGTATCCCTGGGCCGATCCCGCGAACCAAATCGAGATTCCTGTCGGGCTGGGCCTCGATCCAAAGTTTGCATTTCCCAAGGATGTGAATGACGGCGTGACGCCGTTCCTTGCAACGGGCAAAGTGTACGCGGTGGGTGACTTCCGCGGTGACGTTGCGGGTCGCCATCCGGTGGCCGGCGCGCAGCCGGTGGGCTGGGATGGCTTCGTCGATGACAAGGATATCGATTACTGCTGCCGCATGGCACAGATAGGTTCGTGGAGCGAACTCAACGATGCCGTGTACCTCGATCTGAGCTGCGATATGAACGGCGACCTGAATGTGAATGCCGCCGATGTGACGGAACTCGTCGAAGTCATTCTCGGTACGCAATCCGGAGATGTGAATCTCGACGGCGTCGTGGACGGGGCCGATGCGGCGATCATCAATGCCTCCATCAGTGGTCCAAACCCGTGCAACACGAATGGCACTTGCGGATGGGCGGACGGCGACACCAATTGCGACGGATTCGTGAATTCGACGGATCTTGGCGGGTTTCTGCCGCCGGCCCTGCTCTTGGATGGAACCAACGTACAGAAGACTCGATTCATTTCCGTCCTTGCTCCTCCTGCCTCTTTCGCAACCGCCGGGGCCAATGCGGAGACGGCGCTTCGCATTCGATTGATTTCGTTGCATCATGTCTCGCCGCCTTATACCGGCGGAACGACGGTGGCCTACACACCGTTCGAGGGTCAGAATGTCTGGGCAGGCCCGCCGCAGGTCTACGTTGAATCGTCCGCCAGCGGCGTTCGCTTTGTGGCCTCGCAGACCGGCTGTACTCCGCATTATCGCGATTGGAGTCAATTCCGGTCGTGCACGAATGCGTTGCAACTCTGCAACACCGACGCCGATTGTCCGGGCGGCGGCGCAGGAACGTGCAGTAACGTCGTCAACAATACCGTCCATATTACGGGCAGCGCCATAGCGCCAAGCTCGAGCTACGAAGTGGAGAATTTGTCAGCGGCCTGTCAGGGAATCGAGGCAAGTTGCTCCATTCATTCGAGCCCCCTGGCCCTCGCCACAACACGCTGGGGTGATATCGCAGACCCATTCAACCCGCCGTCAACGACGGTTCAGCCGAACTTCCTAGACGTTTCAGGTTTGATCGACAAGTTCAAGGATGTCATTGGTGCTCCCATCAAGGCCAGGTCGCTCATGGCCCCCAACGATGCGTTCGGCAATATCAGCTCGGCGACGATCAGCGTGAACGTGGGCTTTACCCACATCGCGGCTTGTGTCGATGCGTTCAAGGGTCAACCCTACCCGGCCAAAATGGGTAAGTGCAGCGGCGCCGGAACTGCTTCATGCACCACGGCTGCGGATTGCACCAGCGGTGGAAACACCGGCCCGTGCAATTTGTATTGCCCGTGACGTTGCCACAGTGTCCCACCTTGGGAAAGGCGGGGGCGGGGGTGTACCCGCTCCCCCTCCCCAAGGAATCAATAATCATCAAGGACTCGGGCTGCAATGAGAATGGGCAGCCCGAGTTCTTTTCTTTGTTGGGTGTGCAGTCCAGTTCAAGGTAGAGTGAGGTGAAACGGTCGGCGCGTGGGTGGGGGCGAGGCTCCCGCTGTCCCGTCCTGTTAAGCCGATTCGCTGCGCGACCAGTCCAGCCGCGGGGCGTCGCCCCAAAGCAATTCGAGGTCGTAGTACTCGCGGTAGGCGCGGGCGAAGAGGTGCACCACCACGTCCACAAAGTCCACCACGACCCAGGCCGCGTTCTCGTAACCGCTGTATCCGTAGGGTCTCTGCCCGACCTTGTGGCCATAGTCGATAATGGCCTCGGCGACGCCGCGAAGCTGCCGCTCGGATGTGCCCGTGGCGATGATGGTGAAATCGGTGACCGAAGAGACCCCGCGCAAATCGAGAGCCACGACATTTTCAGATTTTAGTTCACTCAATATGCGGGAAAGCTCGACGGCGAATTGGGACGCAGGTAGTTGTTGCTTCACGCCTCAAGTATAACACAAATTCCGTTCCGGGGAAAGCCGCATCGCCGGCTTTTTGGATGCCAATTGCGGGGTTTTATCCTGCTCCTCCCGTGGATGCGTGATCGTCACGGCCGCGTAAGGACCACTGACGTCGTCCGCGCTCGAATGTCTTCATGGCAAAGGCATGTATAATGCCAGTCGCCGTCCGGAAACGGCCCAAGAAAGATATTGATCCGCAGACTCCGGAAGGAAATCATGGTCAAAGCCTTCATCGCGCTGGTGATTCTCGTTCTCCTCGGTGGTGGGGCGTATCTGGGATTTCAATCGTGGAACTCCGGAAAGCCGACTGTTTCCTATAAGACCGCCCCCGTCCGCCGGGCCACCCTTATCTCGACGGTCACGGCGACCGGCAATCTCGAACCGATTCTCAAGGTCCTGGTTGGCTCGCAGGTGAGCGGTACGGTGACCAGGTGGTACGCCGACTTCAATCAAAAGGTCGAACAGGATTTCGTCCTGGCACAACTGGACCAGGACCGGTTCAGGGCGACGCTCGATCAACGCAAGGCGGCAAGCTCCGCCGCCCGAGCCCGGGTCGAAGCGGCGCGGGCCGCCCTCGCTGATGCAACGCTCAAGCGTAACCACGCTGAGTCTAACATTGCCGTCAAAGCCGCGACTGCGCTTGAGTTTGAAGAAGCCAAAATAGCTGAGCAGCAGGCCACGGCCTCTCTCCACGCGGCCGAGGCTGAAGTCGAGCAGGCTGACGCTGAGGCCCGGCTCGCCAACGTCGATCTGGAACGAACCGTCATTAAATCTCCGATCAGCGGCATCGTGATTTCGCGCGATGTGGACGCTGGACAAACGGTTGCCGCCTCGCTCTCCGCACCGACGCTGTTCACGATCGCCAATGACCTCGCCAAATTGCGCGTCAATGCCGCCGTCAGCGAGACCGACATCGGCAAGATTACAGAAGGCTCCAAGGCCGACTTTCGCGTTGATGCGTACCCCGATCGCCGCTTCCACGGCGTCGTCTCGCAGGTTCGCTACGCGGAGACCATCGTCGATAATGTCGTCACCTACACGACGCTGATTGATGTGGACAATACCGACCTCGCTCTACGGCCCGGCATGACCGCAACCATCTCGTTCGAAGTAGCTCGTGCAGAAAACGCGCTGGCGGTCCCCAATGCGGCCATGCGCTTCAGCCCGACGGCTGTCGTCGATTTGGAACAGGGTCGCCCGGGCAAAGCGCGGAAAGTGCAGCCGCGCGTGTTTCGACTCGAAAATGGTCAACTCATGGAAGTTTCGATTGAACCCGGCCTGACGGATGGTGCTGCGACCGAAGTTCGCTCGGGCGAATTGAAGGAAGGCGACCTCGTGGTGACAGAGCAAATCGGAGGCAACCGTCCATCGCTTACGGCCGTGCCGCGCGGACCGAGGTTCTGATGGAAAATCAGCTCATTGACATACGCGACGCCTGGAAGGTGTACCACGTGGGCGAGGTGCAGGTTCCGGCGGTTCGCGGAGTTTCCCTTTCGATCTCTCCCGGCGAATTTGTTTCCATCACCGGCCCCAGCGGCTCAGGCAAATCCACCTTCATGCACCTTTTGGGTTGTCTCGATCGGCTCTCGTCAGGCAGCTATAAGTTTGAAGGTGAGTCTGTTCAAGAGCTTTCGCGGCCTCAACTTGCCCGATTGCGAAACCTTCGCATCGGTTTCGTCTTTCAGGCGTTCAATCTCCTTTCCCGCACGACGATTGTGGACAACGTGGCGTTACCGCTCATCTATCAGGGGGTATCACGCCGCGAGCGGCGGAAGCGGGCCGCGGAAATGCTCGATCGGATCGGCCTGGGGGATCGTTTGCGTCACCATACGAATCAACTTTCCGGCGGCCAGCAGCAGCGCGTCGCCATCGCCCGCGCACTCGTGACCCGGCCTGCGATGCTTTTGGCCGACGAGCCGACCGGAAATCTCGACACCAAGACCAGCCACGAGATCATGACGCTGTTTCAGCAGCTCAACACCGACGAGAAAATCACCGTCGTGGTCGTCACGCACGAGGCCGACATCGCCGCCTACGGCCGCCGCCACGTCATGTTCCGCGATGGCCTCATTGTTCAGGACGCAATGACCGCCAATGCGGCTTAGCATGGAGGATTGTTGACCATGAATGCCATCACTGTCCTATCCGAATCGCTACGCAGCCTTCAGAAGAACAAGGTGCGCACTGGCCTCTCCGTCCTGGGCATCGTCATCGGCATCGCCGCCGTCATCACCATGGTCGCGGTCGGCGAGGGGGCCAAGCGCAAGGTGGAAAAGGAAATAGCCAGTCTCGGCGACGACTGGATGATGATCGGCTACTGGGGCATGCAGCGCGGAGGCACCCGCCGCCAGACCGGGCTGCCGCCCAACTTCACCTCCGACGATGCCGACGCCATTGAGCGCGAACTCTCCGCCGTCCGTGCGGCCACCCCCGTCAACCGCATCACGTTTCAGGTCAGCTCCGGCTTCGGCAACTACCAGACCAACGTCATGGGCACGCGCCCGGCTTATTTCGACATCCGCCGCTGGACCGTTATTGAGGGCCGTGAATTCAACGCCGACGACATGCGTATGCTCAACAAGGTCTGCTGCATCGGCGCGACCGCCTCGCGCGAACTTTTCGGCGCGGTCAATCCCGTCGGCCAGACTGTCCGCATCAACCGTGTGGCCTTTGACGTCGTGGGCCAGCTCGAACCCAAGGGCGTCGGCAGCGATGGCCGCGACAACGACGACTGCATCGTCGTGCCCTTCACGTCGTTCCAACGATACCTCGCCGGCCGCGAAGCCTCCGGCACGCTGATGACGGCGGCAAAATTCGGTGAGGACCCGGCCGTCGCCAAGCAGCAGATCCGCGACCTTCTGCGCCAGCGCCACCGCCTCTCCGATGACGAGGACGACGACTTCCGCATTTTCGACCGCTCGCTGACCATGCAGGCCAATGCCGAGGCTTCGCGCACGCTTAACACACTCCTTACGGCAATCGCCTCGATCTCGCTGCTGGTCGGCGGCGTGGGGATCATGAACATCATGCTCGTCTCGGTCACGGAGCGCACGCGCGAGATCGGCCTGCGCATGGCGATCGGCGCGACGGGGAGCAACATCCTCGGACAGTTCCTGTGCGAGGCCATCGTGCTGTGCGGCATGGGCGGGCTGCTGGGCTTCGCGGGAGGCTGGGCTGCGTCAAAAATCATCGAAATCAACTACGAGGGCTGGAACCCGGTAGTCTCGTACTGGATGGCCGCCCTGGCCATCGCCTTCGCCACCGGAGTGGGCCTGTTCTTTGGCTTCTACCCCGCATGGCGCGCGAGCCAGCTCGACCCAATCACCGCGCTGCGCTACGAGTAAGACATCAATAATATCAGTACTGCGACTGTCAGGGAGCGGGGTTGGACTCGGAAAACCAACGCCCATGAGGCCCGACCGCCCGTCGCTTGCGCTCTGGGTTCGGATAGGCGGGTTGAGGCGCGGAGCAAAGTCTGGCTGAAAGATGGGTTCGTGTTGCCAAGTACTGTTTTCCGCGTTGTGGTAGTAGTTTGTTAGGGTACTACCCATTGTGGGTTGAGGTCGCGGGGCGGGGCGACAACGATCTGCTGGCGCACTTCCATCCATACTCTTCAGATAACATGCCGGGCGCGCGCAGAATCGTGGCGATTCGCGATCAGGGGGGAGGAAGGGGTTAGGGTGTAGGGGATAGGGTGTAGCATGTAGGCATTAGGCACTAGGGATTAGGGGATAGGGTATAGGGGATAAGTGTTGAAGGGATCAAGAGTTTAGGGGTCTCCAGAGATCGGCGGCTCTGCAAATTGAATTGATGGCCCCACCTTCGATGAGGCTGAAGATGGGCCATCCGCCAAATTTGGTAAGATTGTTTCGCTAGTCGCGCAGTACTGGCTGACTGCGTGACATATTTTCGTCTGAGAAGTGGTTGGTCCATGCGGAACATCTTCGATCAATACACACAACCGGAGAATCGACTTACCCATGCACTTGCCTGCACCTTGAATGCTGATCGATCACTCATTAAGCCTTTTCTGCGGTGGGCGGGTGCGCGAGAGGTTCCTCCAATCAACACCCTCAGAATTACGGAACAACAAGTGCCCGGTCGAATGACGCCGGGCGAAGAACTTGAGAGCTTGGGGTTGCCCGACGCATGTATTTTCAGCGAAGACGGTTGGGCATTCTTGATTGAATCGAAAGTGCAGGCCGGGATCAGTTCGCCCCAACTCGATAGGCATGTTGCGACGGCTCGCAGATACGGCTTTGACACTCCATATCTCCTACTTCTTTCCGTCGATGCTCCTCCTTCACGACTGCCAAAGAGAACTTCCTACCGGGCGTGGCGCGACCTTTATGGTTGGTTCCGACAGCGCATCAATTCGTCTAGCTGGTCTCAAACTTTTGTTGAATACTTAGAGGAATTTGAGGCGCGAATGATCGCACACAATTACGGAATTCGAGGAACAATTACTATGTTTGACGGACTTCGGTTTGATGCCGACAAGCCATATTCCTACGGAGAAGCAAAGCGTCTGGTCCGATTGTTGGGAGACGAACTTCAGAAGCGTGAAGACCTTCAAACTATCGGCGTTGATCCACATGGTGATAGACGATCTGCCATCACGGGGTCAGCAGGAACGCAGGTTTGGGATTTCTTGCCGTTGAAGGCTGCAAACACTGACATGAACTTTACGGCGTTTCCGCACTTGACAATGGATGTCGGTTACGAGGAAGCGACAGCGGCGGTTACCGTACCCAATGGAGTTCGGGGAGGATTCCGCACAAAGCTAACTCAGGTTGGGGAAGAAGGTTTTTTCGAAGTTCTAAGTGAGATAGAAAGGCGGATCCGCCCCGTGCTTCATGAATCCATAAATTCTCGAGCGACGGCATATGCAATCCAGCGACATTTTCGAAGCCAGCGATCAGTAGGGCAGGTTGATGCTCGACTCGAAATAGACCTTCGCACGATCATTCCAGGCAAGCGAAGAGAGGCCAAACACCAGCCGGAATGGGCGCGTGCAATGTACCAGGTGATGACTCGCAAGCGCTCGAATATTCAGCTAGGACTCGTTGTACATTTTTCCTATTTATGCCCCGTCGTTCGCTCTCGCAAAGCAGTGGAGTTGTTTGCCAAGTCATGGATTGCGATGTCGCCAATCATAGACTTCGTCTTAGACGACTAGCAAGCCCGGTAGGGAGCATCTCGATGCATCATGCCGGCCTTTTGATCCCTCTTTACGCTGATCGCAATTCCGTAACGAAATCCGCGCGCCCGGGATGTTATTTGGTCTCGGGTGGCAAAAGAATCCGCGAACACCGACAGTTCGTTCTACTCTTTAGCTAAATCCTCCAAGTTCCCAGGAAATAGCACCGAGTCAAAAAAGTTTGCAAATTTATTGACGCGTAAATTGACTTCGAGCTTTGTGGGTGCATTGAATGAAATGAACTGGGGGAACTCTCCTACCTCTGCGTCAGTGCGTTGTGCAATCAAAAAAGAGCGACACCATGGCTCGATATTGTCGTGGGTGCCCGGAAGGAAACCGGACTCGAATCAGTCACCGGCAGGCGTCAGCGGACGGGTTGTGCCTCGACTGTCGGCTCCGATCGACCGGCGAGGCATCAACCGCAAGATACCATATTTTGGAAACACCGATCGCCACAACGGTCGGAGTGCTTCCAATGGCTGTCGAAAACCAGGATCGTCCGCAACTTGTCCCGGTCAATCCCCGGTCAATCCATGAAATTGCGTAAGGCGACGCCAAACCCCGTTCCCGCCTGATTATGGGACAAAATCACGTCTTATCAGCAATCCAAAAGCCGCTTCGATCCTGCGCCGATAACCATCTCGGCGGCCTTTCCGCCTGAGCCATGATCTTTTTGACGAGGACGAGTCCATGAAGTTTTTGCATTCGCTTTCGATAACGCGTCGTCGAGCCGGCATCGTTTTCACGGCCCTGTTACTGCTGGGAATCGCAACCACGGCCATTTTTCTGGGCTGTCGTGGAGATTACGGCGGGGGGGGCGGCGGCGGAGGCACGCTGGGCGGCGGCAGCTCGAGTACCGAGGATTTTCTCAGTACCGGCCGCACGGCCAGCTTTTTCCAGGCCATTCAAGTCGATCCGCGCAGCGAGGACACGGCCGGTCCGCAATTCGTGACCTCGGCCGACATCGACAGCGATGGGTTGATGGATTTGGTCTCCGCCTGGAATCAGTCGCAGCCCGTGCAAATCCATTTTCAGCGACGCAACAGCGCCGGCGAAATCAGCTTTGAAACCGTCACGCTCGCGGGAAATACTCCTGTGGTGCGCGTGGCCGGGCTGGAGGTGGCGGACTTTGACCTCGATGGCGCTCCTGATGTGGCCGTGCTGGTGAAGGAAACCGGACTGAACAACACGGGAATCACTTGTTTTGGCGGCGCAGTCGGAGAAGGCTACCACGGACTGGTCATTGTTTATCTCGCCCCGGTCGACCCGGCCCAAACGAGTCAGGCGCTTGCGTGGCAGGAAACTCCGGTGGAAAGCTCGCGCGTGCTCGGTCTGCCCATTGAAGACTTTGCCGGCCCGCCGGAGGAGGAAGGCTACACGAGTATGGCCGTCGGCGACCTCGATGAAGATGGCGATCCTGACATTGTCGTGGCGCTTAACGATCCATGCACGCCCGTCGATCCGAAGGTCCTGACGTTTACCAATGGCGGATTCGGCGCCGTGCGCGATGGAACCTGGGCCGCAAAGGCGGTTCCCGACCCATTCGACAAGGCTCCGCGTCTCGTTGACGACCAGGGCATTAATCCGCCGGCGCGCGTCAAGGCTGTTGCGCTGGGCGACGTGGACAACGACGGCGACCTCGACATTATCGCGAGCTTCCCCGACGCGGTCAGCATGAACGTACGCTGGTATCGCAACCCCGCGATTGATATTCCCGACGACTATCACTTCACCAGTTCGGACTGGCGCACCGGTGTGGTGGGTATGATCGCCCCCAACGTCGAACTATTTCCAGGTCCATTTCAGGACGCGGGCGGAGCCGACATGATTCGCGTTGGCGACATCGATGGTGATGGACTGATGGACGTGGTCGTCCGCTCATCGGGCGGAAAGGTCATCCAGTGGCTGAAGGGACCGGGCTTCCAGGCAACGACGGATCCCGTGCGTGCGATTCCCTGGCGGATCTATACGCTGGCCGAATACAGCGAGCGGACGCCCGAAGGAATTTCCGTCGGCGACGTGGATATGGACGGTCAGCTTGAGGTGATCGCCTCGGCGGCCGGAGGTCTGGCGTTCTTTGCGGCGCCGTCGAGTTCCGTTTATGAGCAATGGTCGGAGCGGTTGATCGTGGACGATGCGCCGGGGGACAGCACCCCAGCCACCACCGATCCCGCAGTGGGCCCGACTGAAATTGCGGGAGTGACCTTTATCAACTCCATCCACGTGGTGGACATCGATGGGGACGGCTTCAACGACATCGTCGCGACGTTTGACCGCAGCGGCCTGAGCGGCCTGAGCAACGACGCCCTCGTCTGGTTCCGCAGCACATTGCCGTAAATTGCGGTTGATGGCTCGTGCAAGCTCGGCGGGCCGGTGGTAGCGTACCGGCATGGAGGATCGCCTTGGGATCGGGCTGCGCGTTTCGGCGATAGGGATTGTCGCGAATGCCGGCCTGGCGCTGGTCAAGCTCGCCGCCGGAATCCTCGGAAATTCGTACGCCCTGGTCGCGGACGCCATAGAGTCCGTCGGCGATCTGCTCAGCACGGCCATCGTATGGGGCGGACTGGTCATTGCCGCCAAGCCTCCCGACGAAAATCACGCCTACGGTCATGGCAAGGCCGAATCTCTGGCAACGCTCAGCGTTTCGATCATGCTGCTGCTGGCCGCCGTGCTCATCGCCGTTCAGTCGGTTCACGAAATACGCTGGCCGCACCATGCTCCCGCCCCATTTACTCTCGTCGTGTTGCTTGCCGTGGTTGTCATCAAAGAGGGGATGTACCGCTTTCAAGTCGGGGCGGGACATCGCATGGACAGCAACGTGGTGAAGGCGGATGCGTGGCATCATCGCAGCGATGCGCTGACATCGGCGGCGGCGCTTGTTGGCATTGTGATCGCATTGGTCGGCGGGCCGGGTTTTGAATCGGCGGACGATTGGGCGGCGCTCGCCGCTTGCGGCGTGATTCTCTACAACGGGTTGAACTTCGCCCGAACGGCCATTGCCGAACTCATGGATACCACGCCCGATCTGCCGTTTCTCGATGCGATTCGAGATAGTGCCCTTCGTGTCAACGGCGCGGAGGATGTCGAGAAGTTGCTCGTGCGGAAGATGGGTCACCGACTTTACATTGATTTGCACCTTGAGGTGGATCCGCTGATGACCGTCGAGAAAGCGCACGACATCGCTCACACCGTGAAGGAGGCGATCATGCACGATCACCGACAGGTGGCCGATGTGCTGATTCATGTGGAGCCGGCCCACCACGGGATTCACCGCGGAGACGCAGAGAACGCGGAGGGGGGGATAGGTGTAGGCATTAGGGAATAGGGATTAGGGTATAGGGTGTAGGGGATGGGGGATAGGATTCAAGATTTAGGGTTCAAGAGATCAAGAGTGCAAGGTACCAAGACGAGAAGAGTTCTGAATCATCGAGACCCCACCCATCTGCTGCGGTGGATGAATGGGGCACCAGGCAGATCGACTCGGATTCAGGATTGGGTTTTGGGAACGGGCATCGGATTTGGGTGTATGCGGGAATCGTGGCCCCACCTCCGATAAGGCAAGGAGGTAGACCATCCGTCCAAGTGTGAAGGTGCATCAAACGGCGATTCATCCTACCCGGCTAATCCTGCGGAGGTGCTAGCACTGCGACGCCTTCCTGAATAAGCGTGTCTACGAATCGATCAGTCGTCTCCGTGAAAGGAAGAAAGCAGGTTACGGAGCCAAAATCACCTTCAGTCCACACGAGCTCGTTCCACAGTATGGAAGGATTCAGAAAAACGTCCAGGTCAATGCACTTCGGTTTGAAGGCTGGCAGTGAAGCAAGGGAGTTGGACGGGATAAGAAAAAACATCCACTGCTCATAGGAACTCGCTATTCGGAAATACCCTTCAAAATCAGAAAACTGCTCTCGAGGGACATGGAAGACGCGGCTATCACGTGTTTCGATCATCAAACGCCAACTCTTCGGAAATCGATTCGCCTTTTGATCCTCATAAATCGGTGGACCGTGTTGAATCAATAGCTCTTCCTTGTTGTACATCTCAAGCATTCTCGCAATCAAAGATGCAAGAAATGAAGCCATTACAGAGCGATCGCAATTCACTTTGGCGTCGTCTGCGAGAATAACCCACTCATGTTCCGCCGACCGCAGGATTCTCTTACGCCCGAACTCAATATCATATTGAGCGCCTCTACGCGGGTCGAAAACGGTAAGTCGAACTTGGTCTGACATTTGATTCTTTCTCACAAACAGGTGGGGTGGCCTAGGTTCTTGCTGTATCGAACCTGGGGCCGTGGTTGTCATTCAGCACCCTTGGCATGTTGGCATCATACAACGATGCGATCCGCGAATGGAGATCGGCCTGCCCAGTATTTTTCGGAGTATTGTTGACTGAGGTCTACAAAACCTAATCGTGTTCCCACGATTGAAAACGTGTGCCACCCTGGCACGCGAACCGAACTACAAATTGCATGGAACGATTGTGATTACATTCCTCCGCCCGCTCCGGGGCGGGAGCTTTGAAATCGACCCCTGACCACGGGTTCCGCTTCGCTCCACCCGTGGCTACAAGCCCTGGCCCCATTCGGGGCCAAACAAGTGATCTGATGCAACTTGTTGGGTAGTTCGCGGCTCGACCTCCTGCTTGATAGCTTCACCCGCCCACACTACGTGGATGTCGTGTTCAGTTCGCGGCGGCGGAGTTGGCCGCAGGCGCCATCGATGTCCAGGCCGCGGCTCTTGCGGATGTGGGCATTGATGCCCTTGGAGCGCAGCACGTCGAGAAAGCGCACGCAGGCGCTGTTCGAGGGTCGCTCATAGGGCATTCCTTCGACGGGGTTGTAGGCCAGAAGGTTGATGTGGCTGCGAATCTTCCGGGCAATGCCGGCCAGTGCCTCCGCATGTTCGATCGAGTCATTGATTCCGCCCAGCAGGATGTACTCCAGCGTGACCTCGCGGCCGGTGACTTCGAAATAATACTTTCCAGCCTCGATGAGCGAATCGATGGATACGCGCTCGGCCCACGGGATCAGCTCGCGGCGGAGATCGTCCGTCGGGGCGTGCAGTGAAAGCGCCAGCGTGATCTGCATTTTCTCATCGGCGAGGCGTCGCATCTGCGTGGGAAGTCCGACGGTGCTGACGGTAATCTTGCGGGCGCCGATGCCCATGCCCCACTCGGCATTGATGGTTCGCAGTGCCTGCACAGTGGCCGCGTAATTTGCCAGCGGCTCGCCCAATCCCATGAATACGATGTTGGAAAGCCGGAATTCGTCGGTGACAAGCTGCCGCACGCGCATGGCCTGCTCGATAATCTGGCCTGCGGAGAGTTGCCGCTGCAAGCCTCCCACGCCGCTCGCGCAAAACACGCAACCGACGGGGCAGCCCACCTGCGTTGAGATGCAGGCCGTACGGCGGTCCTCGTCGGGAATCAGTACGCACTCCGATGTCGCACTGTCTTGCCATTGGAGCAATCGCTTGATCGTGCCGTCGGCGGATTCCTGCGAACGCAGCACGGTGGATGCATACAGTGGAACTTCGGCGGCCATTCTTGTCCGCATGGCCTTGGGCAGGTTGCTCATTTGCTCGTAACTGGTCGCACCCTCCTGGTAGACCCAGCGAAGGACCTGGTCGGCCCGGTATTTGGGTTCGCCCAGCGCGGCGATCCACGCAACCACGTCATCCTTCGTAAGGTCGAAGAAGGTTCGCAGGGGCTGCGATGAGGTTGTCTGAGCCAGTTGCACGACGACTCATTGTAGGCAATGTCGGCTGTGCATGTCACTCCGGGCGAAGCGAAGGGTCTGGCCATCGGGAATCCGAGATGCTTTGCTGCGCTCAGGATGACAAGACTATTGAGTCTGGGGCATTCCCAATACGGGTCTGGCTGAAGGCTCGGTGCCCCCGGCAGGCCCGGCGGGGGGCACGAGGTAGACACGAATGTTTACAAACTCGAAGTCGTCGATGTCGTCATCACTGGGGAGAGCTTCGATGCGCAGCGTGTTTGCGCCGGCAACCAGCAATGCAGGGTCGAACGGGGCGATGAACTCACCGAAGCCGCCATCTTCCGGGGCGTCATCCAACCGGCGTGATAGAAGTTTGCCATTGATGAAAAGCTTGTGTCGGCGCTGGACGCCCTTGGTCATCAGGCGGATTTCCGCCCGATCGAGCGGAGCGGAAAGCGCGTCGGCGGGAATTTCAAACTGCGTCGCGAACTTTGATCCCTCCGACCGCTTTTGAAACTGGCTGTTGATGCTGCCGCTGAAGCGATCGTCGCCGAGATGATGCACGTCGGGGGCGCCTTCCGTGACGCGTGCGTTTTGGTTTTCCGGTTCCAGGGCGAAGTTTACAACCAGTTTCCCTTTTTTCTCGAGCCGCGCCCGCTCGATGTTGGCGGTCAAGGGAACGAACGGGTCGAGTGAGGCTGAAAGGGCGAAGAAGTCCGGCGTCACCGGAACCTCAAGCGTGTATTTTCCAGCGCTGTCTGTGACAGCCGCGATTTCGGCGTCAGGAAGCACGAGACGCACCTGTGCCGACTGGAGCGGAGCGCGCGTGGTTCGGTTGATGACCGTTCCGCGAATCGTGCCGATGATTCCGGGCTGCCCGTGTCCACCCTTTGCGATTTGGCCCGCGTCATTGCCTGGCGCGGTATCCTCAGTCGGAGCCAAGTCAGTGGGCAGATTCAAGGCAAGCGATGGCGCATCGGTCTTGGGCGAATGGGCCGGGTACTTCCTCTGTTCAATCGATGGCGCGCCAGCCACCGCATCTTTTGCGAGTGAGGCGAGGGCGCTTGCGTCCTTCGTGCCCGTTGCCGCTCCGGGCGCACTTCGTCCACCGGCCGGGATTAGATCGACGCGTGGCAGCGGCAGGTCGCCGGCACTGCCAGGTCCGGGTCTTGTTGATAAGGATGGACTGAATTCATTGGCCAGTGGCGCACGAGTCGCGGCGGGAGTGCCAGAGGGGATTGCGAATGGTCCGCGCTCTTCCGAGTTTCCGGCTACAGCCGAACCGGTTTGCGGGCTTTCCGGTTTTGGAAGTCCAAGGGGAAGGGATGCGGAATTCTTCTGCGAAGCACGCCCCGCCCCGATTCGATCCGCCAAGGCAGTTCCAAGTCCGCGTTGGCCACTGTCATTGCCGGTCAGATCAGTGGGCGCTTGCGAATCCCTGACGGCGCTCAGAGTTTGTGATGAATCCCCAGCGCGCCCCATCCCTTTGAGGTTCGCGTGGCCAAATCCTGGTGACGCGCCTGACGGTATCGCGGGGGCTGCTTCACTGATTCCGGCCACGGTATCACGACGCCCGGAGCTGCCGACACCGACGGCAGGCTTAAAGGAGGCGGGTTTTTCGGCCATGCCCATCGACGCCGGCGCCTCCGGAAAATCAGCGGCCAATTGCACGCGACTAGCTACTCCGGTTGGCGCCAAAGGAATGATGGCATCAATATTTTCGCTTCTCGCGGTGATATTGCCGACAGCCGCTTCGCGCGTCTGGGCGCTCAGTTCGCTCCCGGTCAAACGCACTGCGGAGGGCAACTGCGATCGCGCCGGGGCCGCCATGGATCCCGTGTTTGATGGTTCGACAGATGAGACCAGAGATACTTGTTGACGGGAGATGCTTATCTGTGCGGGTCCTATCTGCGTGGTGGTCTCCGCCGTTGGCAGAGCGGATGGATTCGACGGAACATTCAGGGCCACGGATTGGGGCCGTGAGGGGTCAACGGTCGGCGCGCTATCGGGCATGGTCGGCGATCGCAACGAAACGACTGCCTCCTCCACCTGAATCGCGGGGTTGGGAGCTAACGGAAGGTCCAACATCGTCGCGGTGAGCGGAACTTCAACACGCGGCAGAGTTGAAACCGATTCCGCGATCATGGGCGCCTTACTGGATTCGAATCGCGTCGGTGGCGGCGTCACTTGAGAGAACGATCCGCCAAGCTGAGCGACGATTCCTCCGCCGCCCGATGGCGAGAGAGCGACGCGAATTCCTCCACCCTTGCCCGCGCCGCGGACTTCACCGGCCACTGTGGCCGCCACTTCCCACACGTTAAAGAGAAGCATCAACAAAAGGTGAGCGGCAAGGGACGCAAGCACGCACTTGGCCAGCAAACTGAGTTTGCGATTCTGGCCGCCTTTGAACATCAGCAACATCACAAGCAGGAGCGCCAGCGCGAGCAGCGCCCATAACAGATTCGGGCCAACGGTACGCCAGATTGCCGCCCAGTCGATTGGTTCGCGTTCGGATCGCTGCGTTTCGGAAAAGACCTCGCGTGAATTGGTGTGATAGAGCTTGTATTCGCGGGAGGAAGTGGCCGCTTGGCCGGATGCTGGTCGGTTGGAGCTGAAATCCAGCCCAAATCCGTTCATGCTGAGGGCGGGGTCGAGTTCGTTGTAGGTTGTGTTGAGTGATGCCCCGAGATTCGTTGCGGGTTGATACTGCCCGTGTATGCGGCGCGAGCGATACAAGTCGAATCCCCCCGATCCGCCCGGACGGTCCGAGGCGAAGTAGAGAAAGTCGCCATATGCGCTGAGTGCCGGAGCGCCCTCGTTGTGGGGAGTGTTGAGCGTGGTTAGCGGCTGGGCCGTACCTGCACCGACATCCGTCAGGGCCACCGCATACAGATCGTAGGTGCGGGTGAAAAATTCTTCGCGCAGCGTCGCAGACCAGGCATTTGGGTCGGGCTGGCGATCGTCGCCGGGAAGCGGGCGGTTGGACGAAAAGTAGAGAGTGCCGCCATCAGCAGTGAGTGCCGGTCCGTAGTCGTTGAATTGCGAGTTGACTCCCGGCCCCAGATTGGCCGGCTCGCGCCATGCCCCATCCGCGTCACGATGCGACGCCCATAGGTCGTAGCCGCCGAGTCCGCCGGCGCGATTGCTGTAGAAGTAAAGGCTTTCGCCATCGGCGCTGAGCTCGGGCCCCAATTCGTCGGCCTCGGAGTTGATTTCGGCCACGGGCTGCGGGACCGTCCAGCCCTGCTGTGTGCGCTGGGCGAAGAAGATGTCGGCATTGTTGCCCGCCTTTCCGCGAACGAAATAGAGCGTTGAGCCGTCATTGCTTAGCCGGGGCTCGTACGTTTCGCCGTCGGCGTTGATGGGGTCGGCCAGTGCGACCGGAGGCTCCCACAAGATGTCCCGGACTTGCGCCGTCGCAGCGGGCTCTTTGATTTGGCCCGCATCGGTGAAGTATGTCGTGCCGGGGGGCAACATCCGCCACGCCAGGAATCCAGATGCGGCAACAAGAACGATTGACGACAAAATCAGAGCGAAACGCTTCAAGTTTCACCTATGGAGTTGCGCGAACTGAGGTTCGCGGCACGTTAATCATTGAGCACGGTATCAAGGTACGGCTCCTGAATGCCTGCGGTTTTGCAGATGTCCAGAACGCCGACGATATTGGCATACGCCGTGGTGCGATCTCCGCGAACGGTGACCTTTTGCTCGGGGTTGGTCGCGACGGCCTCATGCACCATGGTTTGAAGATCGCCCGCTTCTATCTCCCGCCCCGCGACAAACGTCTTCCCTTTTCCATCCACATTGATGATGAATTCACGGACGGCTGCGGAAATCGGACCGCTCGCCGATGCGAAAGGCAGGGCGATCTGCATTTCCCGCTCGACCTGCGCGATGGTGGTAGCCAGCAGGAAAAAGATCAAAAGGTTGAAGAGCACGTCGACCATCGGAACGAAATCGATGTGAATGCCTGCTTCCATTTCCCGGTCATGAATCAGCATGATGCTCTCCTAGGCTCCGGCCGCCAGCGCGACTCGCGATACTTCCAGCGGAGCCTCCATCGGCGCGGCTGGACCGGACATGGGCATGACGCTCGACATCCTGACCGTGGCGGTCTGCGGTACGGCGCTGCATTCCTGTTCGATCCACTCTTCCGCGGTGCGGTCCAGTTCCACGGCCAGTGCGTCGATCTTGCTCATGAGCACCTGATAGACGACCAGCACGGGGATGGCTACGAGCAATCCCGCCGCCGTATTGGTCCATGCCTCGAAGATGCCGCGTGCAAGCAACTCCGCCTTGCCCAGGCTTTGCCCGGACGTTGCGACGGCCTGAAACGTTTTGATCATTCCGAATATCGTGCCGAGAAGACCCAGCATGGTGGAGACCTGTGGTAATGCGGAGATCAGACGCATCCGACGACGCAGGCCGACGAGCACGCGCGCGCCGGCTTCACGCACCGATTTCTCGATGGTTTCGACCGACTTGCCGCGCTGGCGAATCGCCGTGTGGAGAATCTGCGCCATGGGACTCGCATCGGCCTCGCAAAACGCCAGCGCCTGACGGCGGTCGGAGCTGACGGCCTTCAGCCCGGCGAGAAAATTCTTCGGGATGACGTTTCGCCTGCTCAGGACGACGAAGCGCTCCACGACGACCGTCAGGGCGATGAGCGAACACAGGCCGATGGCGATCATCGTGGGTCCGCCGCGCACGACAAAATCCCACACCGATTGCAATTGGATCGGCGGCTGAGCCGCCCCAGTCGGCGCGGTCTGAGCCAATTGTGCAAGGAGCCCATTGGCGAACGGACCAATCAAATTCAACATGGCTTTTTCCTCTTCAATGTCCTCTGTGGTTTACTTGCCCGGCAGTGAGGCGGCGGAGGTAAGCTCCGCGAGCTGCTTGCCGGCCATCTCCGCCCATTTTGTTTCCTTGAATTTCCGGACAACGGTGTTGAACTGGTCCCGCGCCTTGACCGGATCATTCATCTGCGAGAAGCACCGACCGGCCTCGTAGAGCGCTGCCGCGCTCCACTCGGGATACGAGTACAGGATATCCACCTTGAGCAGTTCGCGTGTCGCCGGCTCGAACTTCTTTTGCGCAAAGAGGCACTGACCAATCTGGAACTGGGCCCGCGCCGCGGTGGGGCCCTGGTGGCGCGCCGTCACTTTCTCATAGGCCCCGATGGCTTCGTCATAGCGCTTCTGATTCTCGCGGCTCCAGCCGATGCCAAACTGCGCCTGATACCACTGCTCGGCATCAGGAAAGCGCTCGAGATATCGCTGGAACACTTCCTCCGAGAGCGCCCACTTCTGCAGCGTGGCGTGACACTCGCCGAGTCTCAGCATTGAAGGTGCGGCGAATTCCTCAGTGGAATATTCGTCAACGACGGTCGTAAGGAGTTTCGACGCACGGTCCACTTTGCCCGTGCGGAAGTTCGCCTCGCCCGCATAGAAGAGCGACGATGCCAGCAATTTGCTTTGCGAAAAATCCCTGTTGAATCGTTCAAACAGTTCAGCGGCCGGCGCAAATTGCTCCAACTCGAATTTGCAAACAGCCAGGCGATACAGGCATTGCTCTGCGAGCTCCTTCTGCTCGGGTTGACTGGAGAGCAGATCCTGCAATCCCTGAAGCGTTTTCGCCGCCGACTCAAATTGCTTTTCGCCCGCCTCCAGTTCGGCCAGCTCCAGCATAGCGGTGAGCCGCAGCGATCCGGACTCCCTGTCGGCAACCATCTCCCGATAGGTCTCTGCGGCCTCGGCATTCTTCTTGAGAGACCGCAGCGCCCAGGCTTTTTCATAGCGAACGCCTTCGCGCAGGGGCGCAGGCAGTCGTGCCACGTCACCTGCGGATTCGAGTTTTGCAATTTCCTTGAGCGCATCCGCAGCCCGATCCTGTCGCGATATGGCAATCGCCGCACGAGCCGATCCTTCGGCGTTTTTTACTTTGCGAAACACCGCCTCTGCCTCTGCGAACTTGTTGGCGGCCATGAGCGCCTGACCCTGTCGAAGCAGCGCCGCGCTGCCTTCGTCGCCGTCGCCCGCCTTGCCCGCTGCCTGCTCGTAATAGCGGGCGGCCTCCTCCTGAGCCCCGCGCTGGGATGCGAGAAACGCAAGCTGGTTAAGAATCGGCGCTGCGAGCCGCTGATCGGGTTCTTCGGCCAGCGCAGCCTTGAACGACTCCTCGGCTTCGTGCGTCTTCTTTGCGTCCGCCAGAATCTGTCCGCGTTCAAAGAGCGCCTGGGCGCGATGCGTGCTCTTGGGGAATTTCGCAACCAGTTGTTCGTAATCACGCGCGGCCTCATCGCTGCGTCCCTGTTTTTGCCGCGCGTATGCAAGTTTCATCAGGGCGTCGTCGGCTCCATCGCTCGCGCCATCGTCTGCCAGATATTCGCCGAGTCTCGACTCCGCGGTCTTCCACTCGCCGCGTTG
Organism: uncultured Phycisphaera sp.; assembly: GCA_964501365.1. Lineage (GTDB taxonomy): Bacteria > Planctomycetota > Phycisphaerae > UBA1845 > UBA1845 > CAZAMB01. The sequence goes on from CAZCST010000012.1 coordinate 53,798, forward strand.
AAACGCAATATCTCCCAGGGCCAATAACGCCGGTCGGAACAGGGGATTGTCCCTGGCCTTGCCTGCGACCTGCTCAAACGCTGCGGCCGCGTCGTCAAACTTTTCGAGACGGTAATAGGCTGTCGCCAGACGGAGGCGGGCTTCGTCAGCTCTTGCATCACTGGGAAAGTGAGACAGAAACTCGTTGTACTTCTTTGCGGCCGGTGCAAACTGATCGGCCAGGAAATCATTCTCGGCGGCCAGATACGCCATCGTGGCCAGCGATTCACCCTTGGGAAATCTCTTCACATAATCCGCGCAGAGCTTTGCGCTGCGTTCATATTCCCCGCGCTGGTTCGCACATGCCGCACTGAGTTGCAGTGCATCCACCGCGAGCCGGTGATCAGCGTTCCGCGCCAGAAATTGATCCAGGGCTGCACCGGCTTCATCGAGTTTGCCGGCGCGCACCAGGGCCACGGCGCGGTCATATTCCATTTCCGGACGCAGCGGACTGTCGCCAAATTGCTCCATCGCCAGGGCCAGCCGCCGTGCCGCCTCCGCGTTGGCTCCCTTCCGCAATTCGCACTTGGCCATCCAGTAGGCGACGTCGGCCGCCAGCGACTTGTCAGCCTTTCCCGCCTGTTCGAACGCGGCAAACGACTTGTCGAACTCACCTTCCGCAAACCAGACGTGGGCACGCTGCAGAAGCGCCGCTTTTGCCGCAGGCGAATCGGGGAACTTTGACGCAAGGGTGTCCAGCGCCTTTTCCGCCTCGGCATATTTTCCCGCCTGGAACAGCAACGTGCCCAGTCCAAGCAGTGCATCGGGGACCTGCTGCGGATCGCCGGCTTTCACCACCGCCGCATATCGTTCAATGGCCCTCTCTGCATCGTTCCCGCGTTGATAGCATTGCGCAAGCAGGAGTGGAACCTGCTGGGCGAATTCGCCCTTCGGAAATTTCTTTTCGTAGCCTGTCAGGCATTTTGCGGCTGCGGTGTAGTCCTTGCGGGCCATTTCGGCGAAAGCGCGGAAGAATTCGCTCCTCGCCAGCAGCGGGCTCTCGGGCCAGGACGATGCCACGGTCTGGCATTGCTTCGCGGCATTGTCAAATTCACCGGCCCGATACAGTGCCTCGCATTGCGACGCCGCGGCGTCATCGGCCAGCTCGCCTGCGCGAAAGCGATCCATAACAGAGCCAAAGACCTCCGCGGCCTTCGCGTAATTTTCCTTCGCAAGCAGGCACTGTCCTTCGATCATGCCGACTTCCGCGCCGTACGCGAAGTCCTTTGCCGTCTTCAGATCCTTCAATTCCGCCAGCGCTTCATCGCAGCGATCCAGCCGGAAAAGGCTTACCACCATGCCGTAGCGGGCGACCGCCGCTTTGTCGTGTGCCGGGTTTGTGGAAAGAAAGGAGCGATACTCCGTGATGGCGGCCTCGAACATCCCGCGATTGAGCAATCCATTGCCTGCGAAATAGGCTCGCAACGCGGGATCGGACTCGGCCGCCTGCGGCCTGGCCGGGGCCTGGCCGCCTTGTGCGAGAGCAACGCTTGCTGCCAGTAGGGAAATTAGAATCCCAGCGAGAACCTGAATCATGACCGCCTCCGCATTGTTTCAGATTTTCTCAATCTCTGCGCGCACTTCGAGCGTCATTCGCGCTTTGACCCTTGTTTTGAGTGGGGTCGCTTGACGTCAACTCTGTCCGGGTGGCATGGCCAGGCGAAACGCCGCCCCGCACTTTTCCGATTCATGCCGGCGCCTGAATCGTCCGGGCCTGGGCATGCCACCCTTCAAATCGCGTGATTCACGAGATCGCAATGCGGTCTCGAATACCTACTTGCTCTCGTCTTCGTCCGGTTCGATGACCACCGGGGAATCGGATGGAGCGTTACCCAGATTGATGACGGGGATTGCCATTCCTTCGATTGCCGGTTCGTCTTCCACTTCGACATCGGCAGGCTCATCATCCGCCGCATCCTCCGGGTCGTCGGTAGAGGCGCTGATTGCATCTTCAATCGCTTCTTTCGCGTCCGTCGGAATCATGTTTTCGATGCCGCTGACCAGCGCCAACACGGATTCGACAAGTTCCGGCGTGGGCTGAACTCCGGATTCCAGCGAATCGGCCGCCTCGCGCACCGCATCGGCCCGCTGATCCAGCTCATCGGCGTGATGTTCCATTTGGCGGGCATTTTCTTCCATTTCCCGTGCCCGACGCTCCATCGTTTCGACCTGACGCTGAAGCTCCTGGGCCTGTCGATTCAACTCCTCAGCGCTTCGCTCCAGTGATTCAACATGCGTTCGGTAGGCGTCCGCCGACGCAGCCATCTCGGAGTCTTTTTCCACTCGTTCGTTGACGGACTGGGCGCGTTCGCCGATTCGCTCGGCCTGCTCGCGATAGGAATCGGCCACTTCAGCCAACTGTTGCGACTGGCGTTCCAATTCTTCGATCGTCTCGTGCTGGTCGCGGGCTTCGCTGCGGGCGTCTCGGGCATGACGGCGCATCCGGGTCCGGGCCTTTTCCGCTTCCTCCCTGGCCTGGGCACGGACGCGTTCGCCTTCGCCGTGCGCCTTCGCCCGCAATTCGAGGGCTTCCGCCCGGGCCCTGGTTCGCACTTCGTCGGCCATGGCGCGGAGCTCGGCAGCCTGCCGGCAACGGGGACAATTGCCTTTGCAACCGTGATCGCATCCCATGCCCATCGCTTCGGCATAGGCAAGCATGGGGGCGTTCTGACCGAAGAAGCTTGCGCGCGGACCGCGATCTTCGGAAGGATCTACCATCCGGAAGAAGGCATCGAAGATTTCATGCTGGCGCGGGCTGGCCTGTATGTCGATGCCTTCGTCGTTGGACCGAACCCAGATCGGAATATCCGATCGCGACATGAACTTGAAGAAGTCCTCGGCTTTGCCTTTGGCAAGTTTGTAGGTGCGCCAGGAGGTTTTTTCGCCGGAAACGTCTGCCCAGCTTTGTCCTGACCTCGGCATAGGCATAGCGGTATGGCCCGGCCCGTCGCCGTGCAGACCTGCCATCGGCGGCATCGGCGGCATGGCCGGCATCGGTGGCATTGGAGGCATGGGTGGGATCGGAGGCATCGCTGGTTGTCCGGCACGGGGAGCCTGCGCGGCGCGGGGCGTGCGCGGCGGCATCGGCGGACGAGGAGTGCGCGGCGCATCATCATCGTCATCATCGCTGTCATCGGCGTGGCCATGCGCATGTTCATGCCCATCGTCGTCATCGCCATCGTCCGCTTTGTCTTGCTCTTCCAACGCTTCGGAAAGCGTTTCGATCTTGCGCTCCAGACGAGCCAGCTCAGCCTGCAGCTCCGCCACTCTCTTCGCCCGCGCTCCATCTCGATCCGAAACCTGAACAATGCCTGCAGGGGCCGGTTGGGCCGGCGCGGGGACGGCAATAACCGTTCCGGCAATCGGAGCGGGAGTTGGAAGGGGCTGCCCCACCAGCAGGGCGGTTGACGGGCGACCGGTCAATTCCTTTCCACCCATCGACTTTGCGCGGGGTGTCGGCGTCGCATGTTCCTTGGAATTGGAGCATGGGGCGGACGTTTCGCCGCCTTCCGATTTCACGGCAGCACAAGGCGCCTTTCCGCCGGCCTTGGCGGCAGCCTCCGCGTCCTTAGGGCAGGATCGGGCCGGGGCCGCGATCCACCCGCATACGGCCACCAGCATCACCAGACTGATTCCCGATGCGGACAATTTCGGCCGCACACTTTCCGTCATGACCATGGTAAGTCTCCTCGCAAATAGCCTTGCTCGCCCCGGTGTAATTCCGATTCCCATTGCAGGCAGCCCATCGCCGCCCGAAAGATATTCCCGCGTCTTGAGCAGCGCCGTGGCGTACGCCCGCCGTTTCGGCAGCAGCGTCATCACCCACGCATCGCAGCAGTTTTCCGCCTCCGCATGCAACCGTCCGCGAACCCACCACACCAGCGGATGCCACCAATACAACATGCCGATCGCCGATTCGATCCACGCCGTGCGGTGATCCAGGCGACGGACATGCGCCAGTTCGTGATAGACGACGGCCTTGCGTCCGAGGTCGTCCAACTGCTCCCACAGCGAAACCGGCAGGATCAATTTCGGAGTGACTCCGCACCACACCATGGGAGAGAGGCGGCCATCCACCATCAGGATTTGCGGCACGCGGCGCAGCCCCAACGTTTGGCACGCCGACGCAACCACGGCTCGAACTTCGCGCGATGCAGGTTTCGCATGATTCAGGCGGCGGTGAAAACTTAACACTCGCGCACCAGCAAGCAGGAGCAGAAGCCCCGTACCGCCCAGCCACACATTCTGGGGAATTGGCGGCAACTGGCTCACGGCATTTCGTACGCCGAGCAGCGCCGATGTCCATTCCTTCCAGGGAGCCGCGAACTTCAGTTCTGGCGACCCAACAGTCTTTGCCTCGCCACTTACCAATGGGGGAGACGGGAGGGGCGCAACTTTGATTTCGGGCTTGTTCGCCTGGGGAGCCGATGCAAGAGTGTTTGTCGTTGAAGGGGCAAGTGGTTGATGCGCTGCGATCGGCGGAATGATGGAATGATCCCTGGCGTTGGAATTCACCTTTGGCGCCCGAGTTGTATATTCAAAACCGGATTGGGACCGCGGCCCGGCAGCTTCCTGCGCCCGGGCGAGCTTGTCCGGCGCAGGAATTTCTGCCCGGGCCGCGTACCGTGGTGGTGGGGTAGAACTCATCCGTGATGTCTTGGCATCCGTCATGCTGAGAGGAGCAAAGTATCTTTCATCAGACCCTTCGCTTCGCTCAGTGCGACCGGAACGCGCACTGGAAGTTGCATCTCTCTTTGCCAATCTGGATGACAGATTGCGCGGCCGGGCCGTAACGGGCTGGGGATTGTTCTTCTTCGTTTCAATTGGAACCGCCACCGGCTCAACTTTCGGGGCGACCGATGAATCGATCGAGGCAGGAGTGCCGAATGTTCCGACTGGCGATTGCGGAAGTACAGAAGACCCCACCAGCCAGATGAGCACCGTTACCCAGATCAGGTGGCGGGTTGCCGGCAGGCAGGGCAGCAAACGCGAGGCGGCGGCCGCAAACAGGACGAGCGGAATGGCGGCCAGTCCGTTGTGCCACAGTGTGTCCATCGTTGCCCCGGCCCATTCCAACATGCCTCGCCTCCGTCAACGCGTTTACTTACGCGTCTGGCCTGCAATCACTTAACCCCTGGACCCTATCCCCGAAGCCCTGTTCACTGTCCCCCGGCATCCAATCTCTCTATCAACTTCTGCAATTCGATTACTTCGTCCGGCGTCAAATGCTCTGTTCGAACGAGTTGCAAAACGAGAGGGCCGGCGGCCCCGTCGTACAATTGCGACATCAGGTTTTTCAATCGGGTTCGGGTGACGCGGTCGCGCGTGACTTTGGCCCTGAATACGTGGGCGAGGTCGGATTTGTCGCTGGTTACGTAACGCTTTTGTTCGAGTCGGGTGAGCAGGGTCTGCACGGTGGTGTAGGCCAGCTTGCGTCCCTGCTCGTGCAGGTGGGTGAGGACTTCGCGCACCGTCGCGGGCCCCACTTCCCACAAGGCCTTGAGCACGTCGAACTCGGCAGTCCCCAGATCGTGTAGCTTGTCCGCCACGAAAACTCCTTTGCCGCCCGCCCGGAAGGTGATCCTCCTACAATCGTCGGAGCAACTCTACTACATTTGTCGGAGGGTGGCAAGCGAAATCTTTGCAATTTACAAAACTAGACAACTCACCAGCGTATTGGTCCTTTTGGTTCGATTATTTTTGATCTGGCAATCGGCCGTTAATACACGCCTTCGACGATCGGTACTGCGAATCCCGAAAATGGCCGGACATCGCCTGCACCATCCCACGGGTAGGGCTCGCACGGCGGGCGGCGGATGGCCTCATCGCGCTCCAGGAACCGCGGCATGAAGAACTCCTTCGTAAGGGTGGTGAGTCGCACCCGGCCAAGCTGGCCATATTCGACTACCTTGCGTGGTTCGTCGGGCACGACGACCTCGATCATCGCCCGCGGGCACGGCGGGTGATAGGTGATGCTGTAGTTATCCGCAGGGTCGAAGGGTTTGTGACAGGCCAGGCCCATCAGCGTGTTGCCATAGGTGGGCACAAGCTCTGCCTCGCCTTCGAGCAGTTCCTCGCGGGCGAAGCGGTTGAACTGCGCGGTGAGCTGCGTGCCGCCGCAGAACACACCCTTGATACCCATGCGGACGAGTGATGTTTTTTCGCAGAGCGCCTCAAGCAATTTCGGTGTCGTGAACAGGCAGCGGATATTTTCGTGCGCCTTCAGCAGCGTCAGACCCTGATTGATGACGTGGTCGCGGTACTCGTTCATCACGTCCATGCGGCCCTTGTTGATGAGCTTGACGACCCAGCGCGGATCGAGATCGACGTGGAAGCAGATGCCCCCGCGATGCTGACAAAGATGTTCGACGGCCAGTCGCAGCCGCCGCGGCCCGGTCGGACCAAGCATCAGCCAGTCCGCGCCCCTGGGAAATGACTTGTCCGAAAGTGTGTCGCTGTACAACTCGTAGTCGATACGGAAGTCGTCGATGTTGATGCGGCTCTTGGGAACGCCCGTGCTCCCGCCCGTCTCAAAGATGTAAATCGGCTTCTTGGCGTAGGCCTTGGGCACCCACCGCCGCACCGGTCCGCCGCGCAGCCATTCGTCCTCGAAGAAGGGAAATTTGTCGAGGTCGTCGTACGACTCGATCTCCTTGCGAGGATTCCAGCCCAGCTTCCTGGCATACTCAAGCCAGAACGGACACCCCGTCTTGGGGTCGAAATGCCAGTCCACGATCTCCCGCGTGTGCTCGTCAAGCCGCTTCCGCGCCGCGGCCGCCTTCTTTTGCAGTTTCCCCGACGCCGGTTTTGCCGTCTTTTCCAAAATAGCCGTCATGATCGCTATCGTAGCCAAGCGCCCCGCCTTGACAACAAACGAGCCGGGCCGCGACCGTAAGGGATCGGAACACGAAACCGTTTGCTGGTGCTGGTGTGAATCAACGGGCGAGCGAAGCGCCGCCATGCCGGCACCCGATATGGCCAGGCTTGGGTATGCCACCCTATTCAAATCGTACCCGCACCGGCTTGATTACGCGCGCGGCTCGAATGGGGTAACCAGAGCCAAGAACCCCTAGAATAGAGGTATGAATGCGACCATCCTCAGTTGCGGAACGGAAATCGTCACCGGGCAGTGCGTGGACACAAATTCCGCCTGGCTTTCGGAGCGGCTCACGTCCCTTGGGGTAGAAGTCGCCGCCCACGTGAGTGTGGGGGACGATCTGGCTCCGTTGACGGCCGCAATTCGGAAGGCGCACCAGGAATCTGACCTGGTCATCATTACCGGCGGACTGGGCCCAACCCGCGACGATCTGGCGCGTGAGGCGCTGGCGGCCGCACTTAACCGGCCACTCCGACAAAACGCCGATGCCCTCGCTCAAATCGAAAGCTTTTTCAGGCGATGGCAACGCGAAATGCCCGATTCCAATAAAGTGCAGGCGCTGATTCCAGAAGGCAGTGAAGTCATCGCCAACCCTCGCGGCACCGCCCCCGGCATCGGGTATTGGCCGGAAGCCGCCCCTCTTGCCAAGGGGGGATTCAGGGGGGTCATCGCACTTCCCGGCGTGCCCGGCGAAATGAAGCCGATGTTCGATGCGTACGTTGTGCCTCGACTGTCCGCTTCCCGTAACGCCTGCACACTCTCTGCCCGGCTTCACTGTTATGGCATCAGCGAAGCGAAGCTTGGCGAAACGATCGCAGACCTGATGCAGCGAGGACGCAACCCGCTCGTGGGCACGACCGCTTCGAAAGCCATATTGACCATTCGGATTCTCGCTACCGCTCCGAACGCGGTAGCCGCGCAGGGGCTGCTTGACGCTGACCGAGGCGAAATTCGCCGCCGCGTCGGAAACGTCATCTTCGGCGAGGAAGACCAGACCATTCAGGACGCCGTGGCGAAACTCCTGATCCAAAACGAGAAAACTGTCGCGTCGGCCGAGTCCTGCACCGGCGGCCTGCTCGCCAAAATGCTCACTGACATTCCCGGCAGCAGTGCCTATTTCCTGCAAGGCTACGTCACCTACAGCAACGAGTCGAAGACAAGGCTGCTCAATGTGCCATCCGATGTCATTTCGCGGCATGGTGCGGTGAGCGAGGAAGTGGCGCGACTTCTTGCCGACAACGCGCGGCGTGCGGCCGGTACGGATTTTGCACTATCCACGACCGGAATCGCCGGTCCCGGCGGCAGCTCACCCGACAAACCGATTGGCCTCGTCTATATCGCACTGGCTGACGTTCAAGGCGTGGAAGTTCGTCGATTGCTCATCGGCGACCACCTGTCCCGCGACGAAATCCGTGACCGCGCATGCAAATCAGCCTTGGAATTAGTCCGCCGCAAGCTCCTGGAACCAGAAAGAAACACAAGCCAATGACCACCCGCCGCGCGTTCACACTCCTCGAGGTTCTTGTCGTCCTGGCGATCGTCGCTTTGGTGGCTGCGATCCTCACTCCGTCGCTCGCCAAGACCCGCCGACTTGCCCGGCGCATGGAGTGCATGACCAACCTTCATGGAATGGGCATCGGCGTGGATGGATATTCCTCAACGTACAACGGAATACTGCCGTGGGAGGGTTACGCGGAAGGCGATCGCCCCATCCGCCACGTTGGCCGATGGGAGGATTCGTCGCAGTGGTTCAACGCCATTCCCGAATTCGCCGGCTATCCAACGTACAGCGAAATGCAGGAGAAGGATCGATTGCGACAGAATCCGCTGCCCAAGGACGGCGACAAGTCGATTCTTGTCTGCACCGAATCGAATCCCGCGGAACCAGGACCGGAAGACGACCTCGTGCAGGACGGGTACTTCATGTTATGGGGCCTTGAAATCACCGGGCAACGCCTCGATCGCCGCAAGACCTATTGGTCCTTTGGGTACAACACGGAACTCGATGCGGGCGTGGAAGATCGCCATCTACACAAGCAGGTCTATCTGACTTCGATCAAGCGCGCCAGCGAAACCGCCATCCTCTCCGAAAAAATAATGAGTCCCAATGAATATGAGCCACCTTTTCTGTCCAGCGTCGGCCAGTCCGCTGTGAGTTGGAAAGAATTCACCACACGCCACGATGGCGGCGGTGGCATCCTTTTCCTCGACAGCCATGTCGAGTATTTTAAGCGATCGGAATTGGTGAATGCGCCACATGCACCATCCGACTTCAATCAGCCCGGCAAAGTAATTTGGAACCCCGGTGGTCCTGCCAACTGATTTTCAGGAACAACAAGTGGAGGAGGAAAATCATGAAGTTCGCGCAAAACTCTTTTTTTGTCTGCATCATGGCCTTGGTAGGCGCGGTTCCAAATATCGGGTACGCCGCCCCCTTCAATGAAAGCCTCGTCGTACTTCGGCTCGGCGGCGGCGCCGCTCCGATCAATACAACCGCGCAGCCTGTCTTTCTCGATGAATACAACATGACGACCGGAGCTCTCATCGCTTCGCATCCAATCCCATCCACAGGAACGTCCGCCCTCACTCTCGGCGGACGCGGCGAGCATGACGGGCACCTCAATCTTTCGTCGAACGGACAGTACCTCGTGTTCGGCGGATACCGGGCCAGCGCTGGAACTCCGGATCCGGTTCCGTTTTCCCCGGCCGAGGTCAATCGTGTCATCGGTCGTGTTGATTCGAACTGGAACGTGGACACCTCCACCGCCCTCACGGACGCATACGATCATACGTATTTGACGGGCGTGGTCTCGGATAATGGGCAGCGCTTCTGGACGGTTGGCGATGGGAAATATCTCGATCTGGTCAATGGCCCGGCCAATCACGATTTCAAGGTGCCCACGACAACAGGCGGGCTTCGCTACGTCGCCAGTGTTGGCGCGACCACGACGACCAACGTCAGTCAGACGCAAACCAATCCTGCCAACCTCGACACCGGGATCTGGCCCGACAGCATCCGCAGCGCGCGGATCGTCAACAATCAGTTGTACATCGACACACCCGCTCCGGAAGCCTTCGGCTATCGCGGCGCCTATGCTACGACCAATCCGCTTCCCACCAGCGGCGCCCAGGTGATGGTTCCGGTGATTACCAACGCCCCGCCCAGTACCGACACGAGCGGAAAGTTCGTACCCAAGAGCGACGTGATTTTGCTGGACCTCAGTGACGACGTGGCCGGGATCGACACGGCCTACAGCACGGGCGGCAAGGCGGATTATCAAAAATGGTCGCTGGTCAACGGAAACTGGGTGCTCCTTTCCAACAAGACACTCCTCAATACGTCGGAAGAAATCAACGCATTCGATGTGCGGGTGAACGGGGATACCGTGATACTTTTCGCAGCCACCGATCAGGGTATTTATGTGCTCGATGACACATCGGGATACAACGCAGCCCTCAATGATTTGTTTGCCAGCCCGCTGATACTTCCGGGAACAAACACAGAGTTTCGTGGAATTGCCATTGTACCCGAACCCGCAAGCCTGGCTTTGATGACGCTCGCCGGATTGTTTCTGGCGCGCCGCCGAAAACAACGGCTGGGCGTCGGAGCCTGATTGAATTGATTGCCCGCGGAAGCGGTTGGTCGTACAATCCTGGCAGGTATCCGACTCATTCGAGACAGCGTATGCAACGATCGCCGACAAGAGAGTATTTTCACAATATCTGGATGACGGTGAAGACCATCCTCATCGGCATGAGGATCACCCTGCGCTACTGCTTCGCCAAGACAATCACGCTCCAGTATCCCGATGTGGCCCCGGCACTTCAGCCGCGATACCGGGGCTTTCACTTTTTCGAAATCGAGAAGTGCATCGCCTGCGACCTTTGCGCCAAGGCCTGCCCGGTCGATTGCATCTACATCGAAAAGACCGGCCCGCGCAAGATCGACAAGGAAACCAACATCGCCGCCGGCGGCCTGATGACGCGCTACGCGATCGACTACGCCAAGTGCATGTTCTGCGCCCTGTGCGTTGATCCTTGTCCGACCGAGTGCATCCACATGGGGAACCTCCACGACATGTCCGGCTACACGCGCAAGGACATGATCGTCGAGTTTACCGACCTGGCGAAAGAGGGCCTGCAGACTCCCCAGCCGCTCTGGATGACGCAGGAAAATCCGCCCGCATGGGCCGCCAAACGCAAGAAGGAATGGCTGGACTTCAAGAATTCGCAGGATAAGTTGACCGGCTCCGACGCCAAGCGCCGCGAAGAGATGGCCAAGGCTGTCGCCCCCGGAGCGTAAACCGTAGGGTGGGCCGTGCCCACCAATAGTAAGGCGGGCTGTGCCCGCCGAATTAGATTTATGGATGGAACTACTACCAGTCTTCTTGCCGCCGGCGCATACGGCAACACCAATATTGAGTTGGTGGTTGGCATGCTGCTGTTCATTGTCGCGGGTTTTGGCATCGTGTTTGCGGGACTGCTGATCGGCAAGTTTGCCCGGCCGCACCTTCCGCACCCCGAAAAGGCGGCCCCCTACGAATGTGGCGAACCGGCGATCGGCGAAAGCTGGGTGCAGTTTGATCTTCGTTTCTACACCGTCGCCCTGATCTTCATCGTCTTCGATGTGGAAATCGCCCTCCTCTGGCCATGGGCCACTGTTTACAAGGAAATGGGCGCGCCGGCATTCTGGGCGTTCCTCGTGTTCTTCCTTTTGATCGCCATTCCGTTCCTTTACGAATGGAAGGCCGGTTATCTCAATTGGGTGCGGGCCTGCGGCGGTCAAAAAGAACAAATGGCGCCTGGTGAAACATGAGCTGGATTGAGAATCGATTCGAAGAAGGTTTGATCGTTACGTCGCTGGACTGGGCGATCAACTGGGGCCGCAGCAGCAGCATCTGGCCGATGACGTTCGGACTAGCCTGCTGCGCGATCGAGATGATGGCCGTCGGCGCCTCGCGCTTTGATATCGATCGCTTCGGGGCCGGTGCGTTTCGGGCGACCCCGCGTCAAGCCGACCTGATGATCGTGGCCGGCACCGTCACCTACAAAATGGCCAGCCGCGTCAAGCGCCTCTACAACCAGATGGCCGACCCGAAATACGTGATGGCGATGGGCGCCTGCACGGTAGGCGGCGGCCCGTACTTCAAACACGGCTACCACGTCGTCAAGGGTGTGGACCTCGTCGTCCCCGTGGACATCTACGTTCCCGGCTGCCCCCCGCGCCCCGAGGCCCTTCTCGAAGGCCTCATGCGATTGCAGGACAAGATCAAACATCAAACCCGCGCCAAGACTCTCATGACCAAGGCCAAGGAAGCCGTCCTCGCGTAGGGGCAACATGACGACTAATTGGCCGCACCTTACGAAAGCACCAATCGTTGAAGGGCTGATCGATATCCGCGTTGAGCGATCATCGGCACTGACACTCGATGCGCTGAAGGCGGCCTGCGACGAACTAGCGGCTGACTTCCCATCGAGAGAAGTACTAAGCAAGTATACAGGCCAATTCAGCTTTTCGCCGGAAAGCGGTACAAGCTTTTCAGCCCAAGCTCCGGCCCCAGTCGGGGTTATGCTAAAGTCCACAGATCAGAAATGGGTCGCACAATTTCGCCTCGATGGATTTACGCTCTCACGACTCAAGCCATATACGTCGTGGGACGAACTAAGAGCACGCGCGATGGAATTGTGGGGCAAATACAACGTCGTGGCCCAGCCAATGAAAATCGTGCGTCTGGCTTGCAGGTTCATCAACCGCATTCCATTGCCACCCGGTAAATCATTCGAAAAGACTTTCATGACGACGTTCTCGATTCCCGCCTCATTGCCGCAGGCAGTCGCCGGCTATCTGCTGCGAGTCGTGATTCCGTTCGAAAAAGAACAATGTCTTGCTATCGTTACGGAAACTTTACAAGAGAACAGCCATGACTGTATCTTTGATCTTGATGCATTCTCGGAAACTCCTGAGGGAACCTCGGAGACCGATGCTTGGGTCAAGCTGGATCAGCTTCGTGGGGTGAAAAACCGATTATTCTTCGAAGGCCTTACACCTGAAGCCCTAAAGGAATTCGAATGAATAAGACCACAACATCCCGAACAGTACCTTCTAGAATTAACGTACCAGGAATGGTAGCCGGCACTTTATTGGCGATCTCAACTTTCGGCGCGAGTCCACAGGCTGTCGAGCTGCAAAAGCAATTACGTGATGTTCGCATGGAAATTGAATCCACTGCGTGGAGTATGAGCAAACGCCGCCGCGAGCGATTCCGCCAGCTTACTGGACAATGGCGCAACGCAACTCAATGGTTGTCGTCAACGACCGACATAGCGATGCACCCCGCATATCAGGCCATCATTGGAATGGGCCCCGAAGCCCTCCCGATGATTTTGGAGGAACTTCGTAGCAACTCGGGCCACTGGTATTGGGCGCTGAAGTCTATTTCGAATGAAGACCCAGTACCACCGCGCGATCGAGGGGCGATCAAAAAAATGAGAGCCGCTTGGCTGAGGTGGGGTGAGCAGCGGGGACTAATGATCGAATGACCTACGAGGGTTGGCTCAATGCATTGCAAGAGCCATTTCCAAATCTTAGCTCTGAAAATAGTCGCCTGACAAGTCCTGTCGATGAGGGGTACAACTGCATTGCCTGGGCTGCAGGTGATATTGAACGGTGGTGGTGGCCCGACCCGCTAGAGCAGAAATACTGGCCGGCAACCGTTCCACGCGCCGAAAGCGTCAACGCCTTTGTACAGGCATACAAACTACTTGGATACCTATACATGACAGACTCCTCTCTTGAACCTGGGAAGGAAAAGATCGCGATTTTTGCCACCGACGCTGGAAAGCCGACCCATGCTGCGCGTCAACTACCGGGCGGGCAATGGACCAGCAAGTTGGGCCAAATTATTGACATTGAACATGAACTTTCAGCAGTCGAGGGGCCAGAGTACGGCAAAGTTTCAGTCATCCTCGCGAGAAATTCCGATACTCATTAACGCCGTTCAAAATAACCGCAGCACTCATTGCTTCTCAATGCGCTCGTGATTGCCCATGTATGGCCGCAGCGCGGGCGGGATGGTCACCGTGCCGTCGGCGTTCTGATACAGCTCTAGAATCGGGATGAGCACGCGCGGTGACGCGATCACCGTATTGTTGAGCGTGTGGCAGAAGTGGACCTTCTTGGCCCCGTCGCGATAGCGGAGCTTCAGGCGGCGGGACTGAAATTCGTAGAACCGCGAGGCGGAGTGGGTTTCTCCGTAGCCGCCGCGCGAGGGCATCCATGTTTCGACGTCAAACTTTTGCGTCTGGCCCATGCCAAGATCGCCGGTGCAGACGTTGACCACGCGGTAGGGCAGCCCCATCGCGGTGAGCACATCCTCGGCGTTCTTGAGGATGTCGTGGTGCCAGCGTTTGCTTTCGTCGCGGTCGTTGCGGCAGATGATCACCTGTTCGACCTTGTCGAAAAGGTGGATGCGGTACAGGCCGGTCGTGTCCTTGCCAGCGGCCCCGGCCTCGCGGCGAAAGCACGTGCTCAGGGCACAGTATTTCTTCGGGAGTTCCGACTCGGTCAGGATTTCGTCCGTGTGGTACGCGGTGATGGGCACTTCCGCCGTGCCGACCAGTGACATCTGATCGCGCTCGCAGAGGTAGGCCTGATCGCGTCCGCCGGGGAAGTAGCCCGTTCCGTACATCACTTCTTCCTTGACCAGGACGGGGACGCTCATGGGCACGAATCCGCGCGCGACCATCATGTCCTGGGCCAGCCGCAACACGGCCTGGTGGAGCAGTGCGCCGTCGCCTTTGAGAACGTAGTTGCGACTACCGGCCAGCTTCACGCCGCGCTCGATGTCGATGATGCCCAGCGCCGTGCCGAGGGCGACATGGTCTTTGGGTTCGAATTCAAACTTGCGCACCTGGCCCACGCGTTTGATCTCGACGTTTTCCGTGTCGTCTTTGCCGTCGGGGGCTTCGGGGTCGGCCGGCTGCGGAATCGTCAGCATGAGCTGCTCAAACTCTTCGACGATGGGGCCTTCCGCGTCTTCGAGTTCCTTGATCTTCGGTTTGATCGCCGTGAGATCGCTCTGGATGCGCTCGGCCTCGGCCTTGATGTGGTCGGCGGTCTTGCCGCCGGCGATCGCCTGCTGATAGCCGGGCGACTTAGGATTGCGCAGCAGGCCGACGAGCTGGCCGTCCTCCTTGACCTTCTCGCGGAGCCGGTCGAGTTCGAGCTGCAACTCCCGCCGCCTGCGGTCCACGTCGAGCAGCCGGTCCACGTCGCACCCGATCCGCTTGGCCGCCGCCGACCGTTTTACCAAATCCGCATTTTCACGAATGAACTTGATATCGAGCATGAATCGTTTTTCGGGGAAGCGGCCAAGAGTGTCAAGTTTCAGATACTTTGGCCCGAGACCATTGGTCCCGAATCGCGGTCAAGAGAATTTCCCTTTTTATACGCCGCAAGAAATTCACGGGGAGAAAAAATCGTCTCGATTTTCCGTTCGTTAGCAATCGGGGATGTGGATCAAGACCGACATAAGTCAACTTGTGCCAGGCGATTTCCCGGACTCGGCCCAACGCCAGACGGTATATCAATGCGCGAGAAGATACGACGATGAAAGCGTGTGAGCGTAGTGTGATGAAGAGTAAGAGAAGAGTGTAGGCTAAAAGCGCATCCAGGACCACATCCGAAACGCGGACAAAGCGAGCAGCAAAAGTACCCGGAATGAACTTCATAATAAAGGTGACGAACATGAAAGTGAAAAAGCAAATTGTTGGAGCATAAGATTCAACGAATGCAGGGTTCTTCAAAACCCACACTCGCATTTGTTCGTCGTATTCAAATCCGCATTCGGGGCAGGTGTGGTTCTTGGGCAGGCCGGTGAGGTTGTAGCGGCAGACGGGGCACTTCGTTATCGGCTCGCCGGAATCGCTCATGCAAATAGTGTGTCGGATTGGCATCAAATCGTCGACGCGACGAGAAGCCCGCTGAAGCAATCTGAGCTATTCTCGTGTCGCACCTTCCGGAACGGTGGAGCGGTTTACACGACTCCGAATCTGCTGGTAAAGCATTTGTCGCTCATGCACGCGAAGGGCTCCGATTGGCATGTAAATTATTCGAGTTCGATTACCTTGGCACCTTCGTGGTTGGATCGCTCCCTCAGGAAAAACGATTTGATCCCAAGGCAGGGAATACGTTTTCCAATATGCCGTTCTATAGGTCAGACCGTTATTGCCCACGACGATAAACGAATTTGAATTTCGAAATCGCAAGATCGTCAAAAGCCAAAACGCCAAAATTAGCAGATCACCCGCGACGTTAAACAATTCTCTTATGCTGAAGAGAATACCCCTTCGAGCATAAGTGACTCCGTGCGAGATCAACAGTAACGTCATGAAACCTACGATAAGCCAAAACCATCGAGGACTCGAATTCGGGCACCACACTCGCATCGACTCGTCGTATTCAAAGCCGCATTCCGGGCAGGTGTGGTTCTTGGGCAGGCCGGTGAGGTCGTAACGGCAGACGGGGCACGTGGTGATCGGCTCGCCGGAAACGGTCATAATCGACATAATGTTGCCGAAATTTCGATTTTCGTCGATGGTGATTGGACTGAATTCTGAGCCAGGGAGTAAACGACTGCCATGACGCGCAATCCAAAGCGAACCGTTGGACTGATTGCTCTTTTCTGGTGTCTTGCCGCTGCGAATGGCAAGGCGCAAATCGATCAAGTAACCGTTCCGCTGATCGTTGAGGGGAATCGTCCGTTCATTGATCTGAATCTGAAATCTGGAGATCGGACGCCGCGAACGGCGCGGTTTCTGGTGGATTCGGGCGGCGGGGGGTTTCTGCTGACCGAGCCGCTCGCCCGCGATCTTGGCCTGACCTGGGGCACTCCGGAGCGCGAAGAGGGCAAGGAGTTTGCCGTGGTGACTGCGCCGCCGCAGGCATTCGTTGACGAGTTTGCTCTGAAGCTCAACCCCAGTCGCGTGATGGTCGTGATCGCAAGCGACAATATTCTTCCAGCGGGGGTTCCGGGGCATGCTGAAGGCATGTTTCCCGCCCACGTTTTGTGGCGATACCACGTCGTTTTCGATTATCCCAGGGGAAAATTCACGATTGCCCGGCCCGGCGTGCTCGAACCGGAGGGCAACCCGCTTCCCATGCCGGTGTCGAAGAAATCCGGATTTCCCCAAACCGAGATCGAAGTGGACGGCCAGAAGTATGGCTTGCTCCTCGATACGGGTGCGTCGTTCACGATGGTATCAGAGGTGCTGTTGAAGTCGTGGGGCAGCAAGCACACGGACTGGGAGCGCCACGAAGGCGCGTTCGGCGACGCAAAACTGCTCGGCGGGCAGACTCTTGAAACGATGATCGTGCCGCAGGCCCGGTGGGGGGCCAACGAGCTTCGCGCGCTGGGCGTGACCTCTCAACGGGAGGGTACGTTTGAGAAATTCATGAGTTCGATGACGAAGGAGCCCATCGTGGGCTCCCTCGCCGGAAACGTGCTCAAGCAATTCCGTGTCGAACTCGATTACAAGGAGGAAAAGCTTTATCTCTCCAAACCGTGACCGAATCGGTCGCCAATGCAGCTAACGTCCAGGCGTTTCGCTCGACCCCCCTTGGTCCCCCCTTGGCAAGGGGGGAGGCATGCCACACCAAGGGAGACGACGATTCGTAGAACACGATAAGGGGCCGGAATCCGAATCAATCGGTGGTTGTCGTCTGCCGGATCAGGCGCATGCACTTTCCGTTGCGACACATGCCCGAGCAGCAATCCGAATCGGACTCGCAGTTGGTTCCAAACGGGAAACCGCAATCCACCGGGCAGCGTGCGCAGTTTTCCGCCGGCGTGTCGCAGACGCCGTCTCCACAGAAATTGCCGGCGACGCACAAGCCGTTCTGGCAGGTATCGCCCGGCCCGCACGAGGAATTGTTCGGATCATTCCCGGTACATGCATCCACAGTTTCGTCACAGGACTCTGAGCAATCGGCATCGCCATCGGGTCCCGGACAGGGATTTCCGGCGTGAACGCAGGCGCCGATGCTGTTACAGGTATCCGCGCCATTGCAGAACACATTGTCATTGCAGGACGTTCCGACGGCCTTGAGCGGGTGCATGCAGGAACCACTGCCGTTGCACACATCGCTGGTGCAGGGATTTGCGTCGGCCGTGCAGGCGGTATTGGCCGGAGAGAAGCAATTGTCGGCCGCTTCGTTGCAGGCGTTGGCGCAGACGGCTCCGCCGGTGCATGGATTGCCTGCGTGAACGCTGCATGTTCCTGCATTGCAGGCATCAGTTCCGTTGCAATACAGGCCGTCGTTGCATGCCGTGCCGAAGGCCACCGGCGAGTGGAGACATGTGGTCCCGCTCAACGTGTCGGTCGTGCATGGGTTTGCGTCGTCACACGAGATCGGAGTTCCGGCGCAGTTGCCAGCCGAACACACGTCATTGTTGGTCGAGGAGTTTCCGTCGTTGCAGGTCGATCCGTTGGGATCGTTGGCCGTGCAGGCGTCGGTCGTTTCATTGCAGGATTCATGGCAGTTGGCGTCGCCATCGGGTCCGGGGCACGGATTCCCCGCGTGAACGCTGCAGCTTCCGCCGCTGCACGAATCCGCACCGTTGCAAAACAGGCCGTCCGTGCAACTCGTGCCGGTGGGAGCGGCGGTGTGCGTGCAGGTGGTCCCACTGACAGCATCCACCGTGCAGGGATTGCCATCATCGCAATTGACGGGGATCGGAGTGCCGGTGCAGACGCCTGCCGAGCAAACATCGTTGGTCGTTGTGGCATTTCCATCGTTGCACAACGAGCCGTTGGGATCGGACGCGGTGCAGGTGCGGCCTGCTTCAAAGCAGGATTCCGCGCAGTTTCCGTCGCCATCGGTGCCGGGGCAGGGATTTCCCGAATGAACGCTGCACGCGCCGTTATTGCACGAGTCGCTGCCGTTGCAAAACAGGCCGTCGTTGCAGGCCGATCCGTTCGGGTCGGGGCCGGTGCAATTGTCCAGCGATTCGTTGCAGGATTCCGAGCAATTGGCATCGCCATCAGGCGGCGGGCAGGGATTTCCCGCGTGAACGGTGCACGATCCAGCGCTGCACGTGTCTGCTCCGTTGCAAAACAGTCCGTCGTTGCATGGGCCGGTATTGGTCGTGTAGAAGCAGGTGCCGCTGGAGCAGGTATCGGTGGTGCATGGATTGGCGTCGTCGCAGCCGGCGTTCGTCGTGCACCCGCTGTTTCCGGAGGACAGGCAGGTTCGCGTATCCCGGAAGCTGGTGATGACAGGGATGCTCAACGTGGGATGAAACTGGTTGGTGCAGGTGATTGAAGGGTTCATCGTATAGCCGGAACAACTGCAATGCTGCGCATTCCAGTTATGGCCGAGTTCGTGCGCGGAGAGGTCGGTGGCGCACGCATCGCTTCCGCAGCAGTCGGCCTGGACAACCGAGTAGCTGGAACCACCGCAGACGGCTCCGATCCATGCGATGCCGATGACGCTGCCGTCGATGTTTTTTCCGGTGAACAGTTCGGCCATGTCGCGGGGTATGCTGGTGTGATTGTTCTGCCATTGGGTTCGAAATTGGGTAAGGAGAGTTTGTGAATCGGTGGCCGTGTACGGATCGGGCTCGGCGATGCGTACGATGATCGTCGAGATTACGTGACGGATGGATACGTCGCGCTCGTATTCGACATTCAGACCATTGATGATGGCGTTGATCCGGTTTTCGACGGCAGGCACGCTGCCATAGGCGAGATAGTATTCCACGTCGGCGTCGCAGGCGATCTCGGCGACGCACAGTCCGGAGCCGCAGGCCCCGCCGACGGCAACGGCACCCACATCCTCCTGTTTGAGCCGCATTTCGTCATGGGCGTCGCAGGCGCCCATCGAGGGCATCACGTCTTCGTTGCGATACACCGCGTGCAGCGTACGGCCTGCCCCGCCAAGACGGTCGCCGACTGGCTCGACCCAGTACCCGCTGCCGTTGGGCAGGACGACCTTGGCGTGAAGTCCGTCATCTCCTTGAAACGCGGCCACCATGCTGCCGGGCTTTCCGGCGACGGTTCCGCGATAGGTGCGAATCGGGCCGGCAGGGACTTCTCCGGTCACTCCATTGCCGAAATCAACCACCACGCGATAGCCGGGCGATCGGACGGATTGCAACTCGAGTTCAAGCGTGGCCGGTTCATCCGTCAGCGGTACGGCGACGGAGAACTTGTTCGATCGAGTGAATGTGAGATTCAGACTGGCGAGTTTGCTCTCTCGCAGGCCCATCGAATCGTTGACCTGCGTGTTGAGTGTCGAGGAAGGTGCAGCGTCAGGCTGGGCAGCCTTTGCGGCAAGGGAGGGTCCCATCAGCCCCCAACCCCATACGACCGAAAACGTGAACAGGAACGGACGCGCAACCCCATGCTTCTTTCCCATAACCATTCTCCAAAAGAATTTCCCCCCAACCACTGAAACACCAAGAGGTAACGGTACGATATCGCCACGCGGGGCAAGCATTCGGACGGAAGGGGGTAACTACGGAACACGAGAAAACGGACGTAAGCCTGTCGGAGTCGGGGAGACTCCAAACACCCCGCTAAGAATATAGGACGGAAACCCTGGCGAAGTCCATGATCATCATCTGTAACATTTCAAGCGCGGGCTAGGCAATCCGGTGAGCCGCACGATGTGCATTGAGATTGTAATTCGAATCAGGCAGTTTCGATTTGCAATAAAGAGTATCTGCACAAGTTTCGTATGGCGTAGCTGAAATTGCTGGTCGCATCACTGCTCTACCGGCGCAGCGAATTCGTGTGCGCTGCGCTTGTGCCGACGCAGGTCATCTGTGGAGTTGAGAGCCACGCAACCCGACGTCGGTTGGGCAGCCGGGCGTCAGTCTCCGCATCCTGGAGCGTCAGGTATTGGCGTCAGGATATCGCAGTTGCCCGGCCCACCTGCCGGGTCGCACTCAGCCGTATGGCACGAATCGCCGGCGGACGTGCAATCCACGGCCGTTCCATGGCAGCTTCCGCTGGAACACTGGTCATCCAACGTGCAGACATCGCCATCATCGCACGAATTTGCGTCGTTGTTGGTATAAACGCATCCTTCCGACGGATCACAGGAGTCGTCGGTACACGGATTCCCGTCGTCACATGTCAATGCCGATCCGCTCGTGCAAGCGCCGCCGCTGCACGTCTCGGCTCCGTTGCAGACATCGCCATCATCGCACGAATTTGCGTCGTTGTTTGCATAGACGCATCCTTCCGACGTATCACAGGAGTCGTCGGTACAAGGATTCCCGTCGTCGCACGTCAGGGCCGATCCGCTGGTGCAAACGCCGCCGCTGCACGTCTCGGCTCCGTTGCAGACATCGCCATCATCGCACGAATTTGCGTCGTTGTTGGCATAGACGCATCCTTCCGACGGATCACAGGAGTCATCGGTACACGGATTCCCGTCGTCACATGTCAATGCCGATCCGCTGTTGCAAGCGCCGTCGCTGCACGTCTCCGCACCGTTGCAAACATCGCCATCATCGCACGAATTTGCGTCGTTGTTGGTATAGACGCATCCGCTCGAAGGATCACAGGAGTCATCCGTACACGGATTGCCGTCGTTGCACTGGACCGCCGGTCCGCTTACGCAAACCGCGCCGGCGCAGGCATCTTTGGAAGTGCACGCATTTCCGTCATCGCACGGCCCGGTGTTGGGCGTGTGCCAGCAACCTGTCGCTGCGGAGCAGCCGTCGGTCGTGCATACGTTGTCGTCGTCGCAATCGAGCAGGTTTCCGCCGCACGCCCCGTCACTGCATCGATCATCGACGGTGCAGGCATTGTTGTCGTCGCAGAACACGGAATTGTTGACTTGCACGCAAACTCCGCCGACGCAAGTCTCGTCGGTGCAGATGTTCCCGTCGTCGCACACCATCGGCGTTCCCGGCTGACAGACGTGCGCGATGCACTTCTCCTGGCCGTTGCAGGCGTCGCCATCGTCGCAGGCCGCATCATCCCCCTCATCGCAGGGCTGCCGGCTCCAGGGGAACAGGGCGAAGTCATCCAGATCGACATTGTCGCCGCCGTCGAGATCGAACACGCATTTGCAGGTCTCCTCCCACTCCGGGTGCTGGGCCGGAGTAAACGCGCAGAGCTGAAACCATGCGAAATCGGCGAGGTTGACGGCGCGGTCGGCGTTGAAGTCGGCCGCCCCCTGCAGCGTGATTGACTCGTGCGCTCCCATGTCCACGCGGCATTCCACGAGACGCGGTCCCTGAGACAGGTCCTGCCGCCCCGGAACCAGTACAAACGCGGGGTCGCCGACGTTGATCCCCGGCGAATCGCGCTTCAGCCGCAGATCGTCATCCTCAGTGCCGGTGATGTTGTCGGGGCCATCGGCATCCACAAACAGTGGGGCCGCGTTGATATTCCCCACTCCGGCAAATCCGCCCTGAATGTCGCTGTAGGTGGCGGTCGTCGTTCCCTGCCCGCCCAGGGCGCCGCCGGCATGATTCCACACGATGGAGTTGGTCAGGGCAGCCGTGCTCAACGGTTCGTTGTCGATCGCGCCGGAGGCCGCCAGGCCGACATTGGCGTGCAACGTGCAATTGGACAAATCGGCGTGGGAATCATCGACGTTGGAGATCGCGCCGCCGCCAAGCTGGGCGACGTTTCCGGCAAACACGGAATCCCGAATCGTACAGGTACTGGACTCGATATTGAACAGTGCTCCACCATCGGTATCCGCTTGATTGCCGAAGAACGCGCAGCGATCAAACGTCGGATGGCTGAGCCGGTTATGAAAAGCGCCGCCGTTGTATGGCGTGGAATTTTTCGAGAACACACAATCGGTCAGGAGAGGATTGCTGGCCAGATTTCGCATGGCGCCCGCATAAAGCATGGCCGTGTTGAGTCGAAACGTGCAGCCGGTGAAGGTCGGATTGCCGGCAACGTTGTAGACCGCGCCGCCTTGTCCGATGGCGTCATTCTCAATGAACGAGCAGACGGAAACGTCGGCATCGCTGGCGCTGGTGTAGAGTCCCGCGCCGTCGCGCTCCGTCGTGTTATGAATAAAAGTACATCCCGTGATCGTCGGGTGCGCCCCCAGCGTCGCATAGATTCCACCGCCAAGGTCCGCATTGTTTCCATCGAAAACGCAGTTGGTAAAGGTGGCCGTGCTGGGCCCGCTGCACGTAGGATCAGTGTCCGCGCCGACCCATGCGCCGCCGCCGTCACCGACGCTGGTATTGTTGATGAACGAGCAGTTGGTGATGGTCGGGCTTCCGCTATGCACCTGCAGACCTCCGCCCTCCTCGCCCGAATGGTTGTCACGGATGACGCAGCGATCAATCACCGTGCTCAACCCGTGATCGTTGATCGCGCCGTGGTGAGCGCCCCAATTCTTCTCGACGACGCAATTGCGAATCGTCGGCCCGCCGGGCAGGCATTTGACCAGCCCGTTGCGGATGTGGATTCCCCCGCCCTGGTTGATCAGCGCCGTGTTTCCATTGGCATTGCCGCCTGAAATGGTGAAGCCCTCCAGCAGGACGCCGGTGGCCGCAGGATTGTCGTAGGTGACGACGTGATAGCAGTTGTCCGCGTAATTCGTGAAGGAAGCACCGTCGTTGCCATTCAGGTCGCCGGAAAGGGTGGCCTTGAATGCGACGAAGTCGCGCGCATCAGGATTGACCGCTCCGCATCCCGCAAACCCTCCTTCGAGCGCCACGCCGCTCTTGAGCGTGAAGGTCGCGTTACGAGGATTGGGCAACCCGGCCGTATCGGGCTTGTATGTACCCTGTGCGACTCGAACGCGGTCGCCGGACGCCGCGGCGTTCAGGGCCGGCTGAACGGTGAGGAACGCCTTGCACCATGTGGTTCCATCATGCACCGGCCCGGTTGCGCCGACATCCACGTACCACGTCGTTTGCCCGAATACGGCCGATGATGAGCCACTCCCGACGATGAGCGCAAAATAGAAACAAGCCGAAATGCGATTGAGCATGATGCCACCTCCGATGAGCCTTTTGAGCGTGTGATTCGTGCGAACAACGATCTGAAGGACCCCGCCGACCCCTCTCGACGGATGAACAATCCCCGCGTGGGCATGCCTGAAATCCATTCGACAGGCACGATTCCCCACGATCGCAAGAGCCACCTGACCCCGATAGGCCGGAATCTAGCGGATTTGGCCGGTTCATGCCAACTTTTGAATCGGTATTTGATGGGAATTTTCGATGCGGCCGTGCGTGATCGGTGGCCAGCCCCGCTCCCTCGCGGTCGCGCGCATAAGTTCGATTGAAGGGTGCCACTGGCAGCTTGCTGCCAGTGCCGGCACGGGCGGGCAAGCCGCCCGTGGCACCCAAGACTTGTCAGTACACGGTCGCGCGCACTGATTGGCGCTCGCAGCACGGGCGGACGAGCCGCCCGTGGCACCCAAAACTTACCAGTACATGGTCGCGGTACTGATTGGCGCTCGCAGCACGGGCGGGCAAGCCGCCCGTGGCACCCAGACTTTCCCCGTGCCGCCAATGTTACACATTTTGCAGGACTTTTTGATGGACTCCGCGCGCGAATGTCGCTTTTCCCTATGCCTCACACCTGGCGGCATTCAGAAATCCCGCCGGCGAGGCGACGAAGTGCGGTCGATCCGGCCGCGGCGCGTTTCGACGAACGCACGACACGTCAGTTCTGATTTCTGATCACTGCTTTAGTGCCATGTGATGTCACCCGCTTCCGGGGCGGCTGCGCCCCCCGTGTGCCCACGCATGGCTGGACAGCAAGAACGGAGGAAGTATGCGCGCTCATTTTGTACTGGCTTGGTCGGTTACAGTTCTGTTGGTGAATACGGGCGGGGCATGGGCTGATCTCCCCCAGGATCAGACCGTCCAGTTTGCCTTTCACGTGTCACCCACCAACCCCAACAGCGTCGTCGATTTCTACGTCATCGCGACGCTGCACGCCGTGGACAGCGACGTCGATGACATCGGCTGGAGCGTTACCCTGCTGGAGTTCGTCTACCGCGACGGGGTGGACAACTTCACCTGGACGCAGGAATACCCCACGCTGGACACGGGCGACGGCCTGTGGTGGGTCTCGCATGACGACGCCCAGAACCCCGTCCTCGACGAGTTCCTCACCACTCCGCTGCTGACCGGTACGGCGACGGCGGACAGTCCCGGCTACGCGGACCTGGACTACGAGTTGGTCTCGGTGCCTGCGGTTTCCTCGACTCCCTACGAGACGACGGCCAATGTCACCTATGCCATGGCCGCGGCGGGCACTAATGAACCCGTCAAGAGCGGAACCGATGAGCCGGTGGAAACCAAGCCGAATAATTTGGAATAAGCCCTCTGATTGCTCGACCGCAGCGTGTCGTCCCGCCTCCCCCCTGTTGCACGGGGGATCAAGGGGGGTCGGCACGCTGCAATTTGGATCATTGCCCTACGGTGTGGGTGTGCTGTTCTGTGCGGCGAGGCGGCGCTCGAAAAGGCTTCTATTCTCGGTGATCTCGTATCGGAGTTTGTCAATGCTCTCCAGTTGTTGCGATGCGTCGTCTCGCTGCTTCACTTCCGACAGGTGGGCGTCGGCCTTATCCAGCCAGCCCTTCGCCTCCATATTGTGCTCGGGCGTTTTGTATGAAAAGTGGAGAATGGCCATTTTGCTTTCGGAGCTGATGAAGTCCAGCCTGCGGCTGAGGCTCTTCGGATCGGCGTCGGCCAGTCGTTGATACATTTCGTAGGATTGCGTATAAGACTGAGCCGCCAAATCGAACTGCCCCAGTTTTCGGGCTGACCTACCCATAGAACACAGGAAGGAAGCCAGATCCCCGGCCAAATTTGGATCATCCGGACTGGCAGCAAGAATGGATTTCATGACTGAGGCAGCCTGTTGGTAATTCTCAAGGGCCAGGTCATAGCGTTCTCGCTCAAAGGCCAGATCTCCCCGGATTGTCAAGGCAAAGGCGAATTGTTTTTGATAGATCAGGTTTTCCGGTTCGCGCTGAACGAGTTTTTGGGCCAGGTCAAATGCTTTCTTGGCGTGAAACGCGGAGACGTCAAGGTTTTTGTTGTCCGATTGGATTGATGCCATACTCTGATGCGCTCTGCCGAGTTGTTGCAGAATCAGCGGGTCGTCCGACTGAATCGTTGCCGCCAGTTCGATGACTTTCTTATAATTTTCCTCCGCCTTATCCCGTCGGCCGGCATCGCGCTCGACCCCGCCGAGCCTTGTCAGGCCGGACATTTCCATTCCGGCCATGGCGATCTTGGCCACCCGTTCGCTGCGCCGCCACGCCGCCGTCACGCCGATCAGCGCCGCCACGAGAATCGCCACGCACACCACCCCGGCGATGACCAGGGTGCGGAACTTGCGCACGGTCTTGCGAAGGACATAAATTTTGCTCTCGGAGCGGGCGGCCACGGCCTCGCCGGAAAGGTAGTGCCGCAGGTCTGTGGCGAACTCGGCGACCGACCCGTACCGCCGCTGCGGCTCCTTGGCCAGCGCCTTGAGCATGATGCGCTCCAGGTCGCCGTTGATTTCCGTTGGCTTGATGGTCGTGCTGGAATGTTCGGTGATCACCTTTCGCGGGCTGGCCGGCTCGCGGTGGACGATGTTCGAAAGGGTTTCGAAGTTGTCCGAGGTGATGGGGTAGGGATAGGTTCCGGTCACCAGTTCGTAGAGGATGATCCCCAGGGCATAGGTGTCGGACGCGGTGCTCGCGTCGTTGCTCTTGACCCGCTCCGGGCTGAGGTACGGAATGGTGCCGACGATCTGGCCGGACAGCGAGAGCATGGAAGGACCCTTGGGGGCGTCCATGTCCTTGGCCAGACCGAAATCGAGAACGCGCGGCTGACCCTCGCTGTCGATCAAGATGTTGGACGGCTTGAGGTCGCGGTGCAGCACGCCGTGCTGGTGGGCGGCGCTGACCGCGTCGCAAACCCGGCAGATCAGCGAAACAATCTGTTTGACGCTCTGTTGTTCCACGCAGACGTAGTCGTCGATGCGAAGGCCCTGGATGAACTCCATGACGATGTAGGAGCATCCGCGGGCCTCTCCGCTATCGTAGATGCGGACGATGTTGGGATGGCGCAGTCGGGCCACAAGCTCCACTTCGCGTGCGAAGCGGCGGCGCTCCTGCTCGGTGGCCGCCGACCCGCCAAGCAGAATCTTGATGGCGACTTCGCGGCGCGTGGGACGGTGGATGGCCTTGTACACGGCTCCCTGTGCGCCGCGATCCACGCACTCGACGGCGTCCATTTCGGGAAGCTCTTCGCGGATGAAACTGAGCTTTGCGTCATTTTCGCTGCCGGCTGCGCGGGGTTGGTCTCTGGCCTGAAGGGCGGCGACGCTGATGGCCAGTTCGGGCATCAGCTCCGGGTAGCGCCTGGTGAGGATGCGCAGGTTGACGTTGTGACCCTGGCGGCGTTGCTGGAGGATTTCGCCGACGACGCGGGTGATCTGAGATTGTTTTTCTTCGGCTGAGAGCAACGTGCACTCTTTCCCGGTTGCGTGCCGGTTCTTCGGCCGGCGGCGGAGCTATTTCCGAAAGGGGTTCAGGAATCGTTCCGCATTGCCCATCCGTTCCTTCAGTTGTTCGAGTCCTCGATAGAGGAGGCCGTGCACTGCCGGCTTGGTTTTGTTCATTTGCGATGCGACCTCGGCCTGGCTCTGGCCCTCGATGTAATGCATGGTGATCGCCTGTCGATAGTCATCGGGCAGGGCGCTGATGGCGAGTCGAACCGCCTGCACGGCTTCCTGTCCGGCGCAATGGCTGCTGGCCGTCCGTGCGGGGTCGGCGAGCCGTGCGACAAGACCGAGGTACGATCCGGATCGATCTGCTTTTTCCAGGCGATCCACGGTGCGCATGGCCTGGTTGGCGTAGCGAATGGCGTTGAGCAATCGCGATCGGACGATGGTGAGAAACCATCGATCGAAAGCGCCGGGGGATTCGTTGACGAATCCGGCGCAGGTGCGAAACGCGGCGATCCACGCTTCCTGAAGAACATCCTCGACCGAGAGAACGGCCCGCATTCGCTTGGGAATTCGGTGTTGAATGTATCCCCTGGTGGTGTCTGCGCCCTGCAACAGCAAAGGATACAACTCGGCTTCAATCATCTTGGCGACCAATCAAGAAAATTCAAGATTTTGCGCGCGCTCCGGTCCGCCAGAGTGTTTTACCTATTGAGATGGGGCCGGTACGGCCTCACCATCTGGAGCATTTACTAATTATGCCCAATCGTTTGTTTTTTTGAAAGCGGAAAATCGGCCTGCTGTAAAGCGGGGCTGTACCGTGGGTGCAATTACAGATGGGGGGTAGCGAATCGCAAGTTGTGTGTAAAGATACAGATCTGGGAAAAATCAGGTGTTGTGCAAACCTGTTTTTCACGGAAGTCATAAACGGAAAAATGCACTTCGAGTGTACGAGCTGCGGCACCCAGTGGCGTTTGGAGCCGGACGGGTCGCCGATTCGGCTTGATCACAGTGTTTCGTTTGGGCATTCGTCCAACGACGAAAACGGCTCGTGCGGTCTTGATTTTCCTGACGCCGTGTTCCGGAAGAGAAAACACTCGAACGGAAATGGTCCAGGCGAGCCTGACGATCCCTGACCAAGCCGAGGCCGAACAGGACCGCAGCGTACGCCAGACCACATTCCGGTGGAATTTCCACGGTTTGTAGTGCAGCGACCTTGTGGCCGGAGCCGCCACCCGTTCCCTGCTTGCAGCCTGCCGCCGCATCTGCTGTTTCCCCGATCGATCACGTTCCACGATTTAGCGACCATAACGCCCACGCATGGCGGTCGAACTCATGACGAACGCCGAAATCGCCTGATCGTCCGCGCGAACTCGCAACCTTCTGCATGCCATCCAAGCGATTTGCAAGCCCGCGCATACCGTCGCGTTTCTTGGCGTGATTTCGTGGTATCCAGAACACAGCGCCGGTAATTACCGAAAATGAAATCAATGCGATCGTTACTCTTCGATTTTCAATGCGGAGAGAAACCGAGGATGCAAACAACAGGCCTGATGCGGCTGGCTTAAGGTTCAGAAAAGTCCGCGATCAACGTCAAGCGACCCGCCGACTCAGCTTCATGCTGAGCCGGCGGGACAACGAATGCCGGGCACGGTTGCCATTGGGCGACACTGGCAATCGGAGGGCCCATTGCTCTTGGGGACCTGCGTTGGCAGGCTTACTCTACAACAATCTCGACGACCAGCGTCAATGAAAACTGCTGGGCATCGCTTGTGTCTGTCAGGCGGGCGATGTCCACAGAAAATCCATATTGCAATGTTTCATACGAGAAGGCCTTCGTATAAATCACGTGATTATCGGCGAACGGCGCTTCGCACTGAATTCCCGTGCACACCGGCGGGCCGCAGGTCTCCTGAGGTCCGCAAACGGAACCATCCACCAAGGAGTCGCAGAAGGCATCATTAGTGCAACCGAACGCGGACGCGCTGCCGGTGCAATAGCGCGGGCAATCGCTATTGCTTCGGCATGCAAATGATGGATTAGAACCCGAACAATACCGCGGACAGCAGGTTGTCTCGACGTTGAAGGGATCGCAAGCCTGTCCGGCGAACGGACCGCCTGTGCACTCGGCGCTGCGGCAGTCGTTGTACTGGCTGGCCTCGCCGTTGAGGAAGATGCCCTCTCCTGGCTGAAGGGAGAAAACGACCTCGTTTCCGCCGATGCACTGGTCGGCGGCCGTCTGGCAGGTTTCACCGGCCCAGTTGAACGGACACTGGGAAGTTGCTGTGCATGGGAACCATGTAAGCAACGAACAATGTCCGTACGATGCACATTGACTGTCCGACGTACAGGTATTGCCAAAGTAGCGGCAATGCGGCCCCTGGAAGACGAAATCGGTTCCTTCCGGGACGCTGCAATACCCGCCCTGGTAACACCACGCATCCGCGCCCACGGCCTCGCATGACGGACGATCGGTGCGAACACCATACCACGCACCCGGATACGATTCCGTGGACTTCTGCGCCTGGAAGCGCCAGGACATGTCCACCGTGTTTCCGCCGACCTCGTCGTTTCCGCGATCCACGGTGAGCTGGGTATAGCGGATGGTTACCTTCTTGTCCCCCTTCAGAGGATTGCTCGTGCAGGTTGCGAGGGACTGCGTGGTCGGGTTGGTGCAGGCCGTGAGTACCGGCGATTGGTTTGCACATTCCTTTCCATCGACGCGGCCATCGCCGTCGCTGTCAAAGTCCGTCGGATCAGTTGGGGGCGCGAGCACGCTATTGTAGGTGTGCTTGTATTCGCCTCCGTCATTCAAGCCGTCACCATCGGTGTCCTCGTTCGTCGGATCGGTGAAGACATGGAACACCGAAGTGCCGTTATCGGTGGGGACGGTCACATTCCACCCCGTGAGGAGCTCAAAATCGTCGGTCAGATGGTCGCCGTCCGTATCGCAACTGAGCGGGTTGGTTCCGTAGATGGCGGAGGCATCACCGTCCAGCACGAAGCTGGGGAACAAATCATTGAATTTCACGAGCGAAACGATCTGCGCCTCGGAGAGTTCGTCCAGATCGCTCAAGCCGTCACCATCGGTATCCGGATTGTTCGGGTCGGTTCGAAGCACAAACTCGGCATAGTCGGGCAGTCCGTCGAGATCGCTGTCCGGTGCGTTGGCGTTGGAATGAACGTCATACGGCACGCCGCCATTCGCAATTACAATCCAGCCGACCACTTCTTCCTGACCATCAGTCAGGCCGTCGCCGTCCTTGTCGCCGAGGAATCCACCGTCGGTCGGGTCGCGCGGATCAGAACCAAGGATCCTCTCCAATCCTTCCGAAATCTGGTCGTGATCCGTATCCGGACTGAGCGGATCGGTGATCTTCAAGTACTGGCCAACGACTACGACATCGTCCCCCTTGGGCAGACTATCCACCACGCCGTTGACACCGGGGCGGATAATCGTCCGGCCAATCGGCGTGTTCAACAATGCCCTGGCAGGATCGACCAACGCGATCTGCTGATCATCACCCAGTGACGCGGTTTGCGCTCGCAGATCGCCTGCGCTGACCAAAGAATCGCCGGCGACGGCGGCTGTGCTGAGAACGCCGTCGGGACCCGGAGCCACGACGACCGCTCGTTGATTCAGACCGACGGTGCCCACCGCGATGACCTGCACATCGTCGCAGGTCGTCCGATTGCAGACGTGGCTTGCCGCGGTGGCGTTGCATAGACCCGAGGTGGACGGCGTCGGGCCGTTGCAGTCGACATCGCTTTCGCAGGCACTTCCATTATTCACGCCGCCAGTACACAGTTTTTGCGGCGGACAGTCTCGCTGGAACTGGCACGGCTGCCCCGACTTGCTGCCGCCGATGCACACGTCCAACGGGCAGGCGAGGGTGTCAGCGTCGCGATCTGCACCAGCGATGATGACGTTTTTCGGATCAATAACCGCCCCCTGCGTCAACCACCCGAGCACTTCATCCGAATCGGCGACGAAGTCGTCATCGGTATCGCGACGGCGCGGATCCAGGCGATTATCTGTGATGATGCGACTGCACGCGGTGACAGGAGAACCAGCTACATTCATGCAGGCCGTGCCGCCTGTCCGGCAAGCCTCTGTCTCTGCAGGAGCCGCGGCAGCTATGTCGCGATTGCAGGCGTTGCCGTTATCAGGTCCGCCCACACATTCGCATTGAACGCGGCGGAAATCCTGCTCCTCGCGATCGCTAAGCCCGTCCCTGTCCGAATCCGCCAGTCGGGGATCAGAGAATACCCTTTGCAACACGCCACCTTCGACTCCAATCTCCCATCCCACGCGAACTTCGCTGAAGTCATCGAGTCCGTCACCATCGGTATCCTGTTTCGTATCCGAACTTCCAAAAAGAAACTCGACATCGGAAATCAGGCCGTCGCGGTCGAGGTCTTGAATAAACGCCATATTCAACGACTCGCCCGGGTGCAGGACCACTTTGCGGAAATCCAGACCAAGTAAGTTCGCATCGGGAACGAGGACTGCCCAGACACGTCCGAACTGGCCTCGAGAGCGATGCTCGAAGCGGAAGAGGACTTCCTGGCCGTCGCAAACGCCCGGCGCGACGCAGTCTGCATTGCCGTCGCAGGGAATGCCCGGTCCGATGAACACATCGTCCCCCGCCGGTGCGGTGTCGATGAAGCCGTTGGCGCCTGGACCGATGATGTCTGCATCAAAGCTCTGCGAGCTGCCAAACGGCAGAAGCTGAACGTCATCACTGAACGGATCGCGGACGGTGTCCACAATGCCGTTGGGGCCGGTGCGAATGGAACTCGGAGTATTGGGACCGCACGTCTTGGTCGTTGAGTATCCGGTAATCACCGCACCCACGTCACCCGTCCGAACGCCTGATTCCAGCACTCCGTTTTCGCCCGCGTTGATCACGACCGCGTCTTCCGGCAGGCCATCGATCCCGTAGGGAATCAATTGAACGTCGTCACCCTGCGCAATGCTGTCGGAAATGCCGTTGGGTCCGGCGATAATTCCATCGGCTGCCACAGCGTTACTACAGACGCCGTTATCGATTCCGTTCTTGCAATCGGCGTTGGGGTCGCCTTGCGTGTGGTCGCACTCGCTGCCTGCATTAAAGCCGCCGATGCAAACATAGGTTTCGCTGGTTTCCGGAACGAGCGATGGTTGCGGAAGCCACATGGGTGTGATGACCGGCTGACCGCGGCGCATTTGAAGCACCTCTTCCAGTACGTATTCCAGCGGCAAGCCCGGCGGCGTTCCCAACCCGCCAAACGGCGGAATGCCGGCGTTTGAGAATCCCGCGAGCCCGCCGACGATATCGCAACCCGGATTCGCCGCCGGGTCGCACGATGCCTGATGGAAGCGCACGGGGGCATAAGCCACGAGGTGGCGCTGCGGATTTCCGTCGCCGAAGTCAATCACCAGACCTACAGTCCGGTCGCGGGCCGCCTGGGAAGCAAAGGCAAAATTGCGGTCGAACTCATCGGTCAGATCATAATTGGCGAATTCAAACAGCAGGCCGCGCGGGTCCCTCATCAAGTCCTCGACGAGTGCCGGGAACACGTCCCGACTTGAGAACATGATCGGTCCGCGCGAAGCGCCGTCCAACACGCCGATGCTGTACGATTGAGCTTCGCCAGTCACCAGCGTCTTGTTGGGAATGAGTGTGGCCACCGGAACAAAGCTGGTGCGGTCGTCGGGATCGGGAGCGGAAACCGTGATTTCAAGATTGCTGAGCTTGAAGGCCACGTCACTGAGATTGTCGAGATTCACGAGCGCGTCGATGCGGCCACCCACCACGTTTCTGGTGAACGACGTGGAATTGGAGATCGACAGCCCCTTGCTTAGCGACTGTTCGTAGGCATTCGTGGTTTCCTCCGATGATTCCTGACTTGACTGGAAGGCGCTGCCGAAGGTCACTCCGCCCTCCACACCTCCCTTGACGCTCACCTTGATGGGCAGGGCTTCAAACCCCGCCTCGAAGCTTCCCTTGATGAACCACTCCAGGGTGGACTCCACGCTGGTTGAAACAGTTCGTGAATGATTCACGGAAAGCGTGCTGGACGTGCTGGACTCCTCCGTATTGACCACACCATTCTCATCCACGTACGTAAATTGTTCGTCGAGGTGAAGGTCGATGGACCCGATCGCCAGTCCGGGCTGTGGCAAATTCGCGATGCGCGGATCGCGGTTGATGACGTACAGTTCTTCATCGTCGGTGAAACCGTCGCCGTCGGAGTCGGCCAGGTTGGCGTTGGTCTTGAAGAAATCGACTTCCAGCAAGTCGTCGATCGTATCGTTGTCGGAATCCTGATCGTTCGTGTTGCTGTAGACGAAATTGTATTCTTCCCAGTCCGTAAGCTGGTCGTCATCGGTGTCCACCTGACGCGGATCGGAACCGATGCGCCGCTCTTCTGCGTCAGTCAGCCCGTCGCCGTCGGTGTCCTTGACGCGCAGATCGCTGGTGACCTGACGCTCAATTTTGTCCCCGTTTGTCAGCTCAACCGTCACGACGTATCCGCGAAGTTCGACATGATCTAGCAGACCGTCTCCGTCCTGATCCGGCGGGCTGCAAGGTGGTTGAACGCACGTGCCATTCGCCTGGCCGTTCTTGCAATCCGCATTGGGGTCAGCCTGGTTGGGGTTACAGGAGTTTCCATTGTTAAAACCGCCCTCGCAAACCGCACCGCCGCAGGAAAACGGCGTTCCAGGGAAGAGGGCCGTGGCCGGATCGACCAGCAATTGCGGCGGAGCAATCTGATTGCCGAAGAGATCGCGCACGTTGACCGCCCGCAGCAGATAGGTGACTTCGTTCTGCGAAACGGTAGTCAACTGCACCGCGTCGTGCTGCGGGGTAAGAAAGGCTGCGCTCAATACTCCCAGCGCGCCGACTTCGGGATTCACATTCTGTTGAACAACCACATAGTTGGATGCGACAATAGCGCTCGCGCCCATCGGTTTGGTAAACGTCACGAGTACGCCGGTATTTCCGGTTGACGCAGCGCCCGCCACGCGCGGCAGTACATCCGGTCCCAATCCCGCCGGGCCGCCCGCGTAGGAAAACGTGGCCGAATTGTGCAATGGGTCCACGACGTTTCCGGCCTTGTCCTTAACTCCGGTCGCGGTGACGGTGTAGACCACGTCCACGAATTGGGGCGCAGTTGTAAGGATGACCTGCGTGTCAAACTTGCTGAGTTTTGCGTCGATGACGGCGAGGTCGGGTGAAATGGTGAAATTGATCGGGTTTGCGGCGTCGCTGTTGAGCGGCTCGCTGAAGGAAACGACGACTTCGGTGTTGCTGGTGGAGATCGCGCGGACCACCTTGGGGCCGAACGTATCCACGGTGGGAATGCCGAAGAAGAAGGCCGTGTTACGGGTGGGGTCGATCAATCGACGATTGGCCGCCAATCCGCACACCGAATACACCCAGGTCTCGCTGTTGGTTTCGCGGAGTTTGATCGCGTCGATCTTGAGTCCAGCAGGAAGCGTGGGCATCTTGGAGAAGATTACATCTCCGTTGTTCCCGCTCATGTCGAAGGCCGCGCGGATTTCCGTTGTATTGACGACGTAGTTGTAATTGGGTGATGAATCGCTGGAGATGAAAAGGACCGGGTTGTCCGCGACAAAATCGAGGAAGTGCATTCCGAATACCACATCTTCGGCGGCGACAGGATAGTCCAGCGTGAAAATCAATTCTTCATCGGGATCAGTTCCAAGATCGCCGGTAATGCCGGATGTTCCACCGCTACAAAAGGCTCTTTTCACGCCGGCGCCGATGTTGTCGAGGCTCACATATCCGGCAATGCCCGTTGCGGTTGGGTTGGTCGTGGCGTTGCGGTCGATCTGTGTGCGCGCGGTCAGAACAAACCTGGCGGAATCGCCGTTCGGTTCCTTGGGTCGGATGCTGTTCGCACAAGTGGGAACCTGCGTGAGGGAATCAAGCACGATGCGACCGCCGTCATCGCATGAGAAGCGCCGCTTTACGTTGGTCACGCGAACCTGATACTCCGTGTTCTCCTGGGGGGTCGTGGTCAGAATCACCGTGGTGAAATCCTGCTGCAAGGCGGCTGCCGTTATTTTGATGTCGATATCCGCGTTGCCGTCGGGGTCGGCAATTTCATAGAAGGACTTCGTTTCAGCGGTGGCACGATCCATCTCCTGACTGAAGGTGAGGAGGATTTGCGTACTGCTCAGCGATACAGCACTTTCGAGGAATGGTTCTCGCTGCGTGGTTCCCTGGAATCCCTGCGCCCCAATTGGGACTACGTGACCTGCGGAAAGAATCGCCCCGGAGTCACCGATCTCGACTCGATATTCCACGTCCTGCTGCTGGGCCGTCGCCAGGGTGGCCTCCATGTTGTCCGGAGACAGAATCGCATTATTGACTGGGAGCGGCTGTGCGTCGGGATCCATGATCAGGTAGCTGGCTGGGTTGGCGGCGACCTCACCCACTGGCTCCTCAAATTGGACCAGCACGTAGTGCTCGCTGAGCGAGCGTACGTTCCTGATCTTGGGACTGCCGCTGCTGGCAGCGGGCTGGTTTCCGCAACTCGAAACCAAAGTGAGCATCGCAGCCGCCGACACCATCACCAACAAACTTCGCCTCATCACGACTTCCTCCTTCAATATGCGGTTCTTGTACCGACGGACCGATTATGCTTCTTTCAACGGTCCTGCCTGTTTTCGTTCATTCCTATCAGATGCTGCTACTGTCACGTTTGGGGTTTTGTCCGCTCGCCGGAGGGATGATCCCTCGACCCTTTCATCCAAATCAGCTAGTTGCTGTTGTCGCCTGTGTCATCTTCCGGCGGCACACACACGCCGTCCTCGCACGTCTCGTTGTCACCACTGCAAGGGTTGCCGTCGCCGCAATCTTTGAAACACCCCGACTCGTGGCACGACTGGCCGGCATCGCAGGCGTCGCTGTCGAGGCACGCGGTTACGCACCGCCCGCGCACGCAGATCTCCTGAGCGCCGGGGCAATGAATCAATTCGTTCTCGCAATCGGAGGACGCATTGCAAGTATCCTTCGTGCACGGGTCGCCGTCCTTGCATTCGCTGTCTTCGAAGCAACCGTCCTGACAGGCCCCGTCTCGGCATGCGCTGCCGGAATTGCAGTCCAGCGTATTGCGGCACTTTGGAAAGCACGTTCCTTGAAAACAGATTTCCGTCGATCCGCATATTGGAGTGGCCGGCTTGCATCCTGTCGCCGGTTCGCACTCATTCTTGGTGCAGGGATCGTTGTCATCGCAGAAGGTGGGGTCGCGGTCACAACTGTGGATGGAACAGTCTTCCAGCCCGCGCCATTCGTCTTCACATTCGCATTTGTTTGCCCCGACGCACTTTCCATGCTCATTGCATTCCTTCAGTTGACGGCAGTGGAAAACGGCGCAGGGGATGCTTCCGACGCTCTCCCAGCCCGGGTCGCAGCGACAGGTGTTGGGGCCTACGCAGGTACCGTTATTACAATTGCGGAGTTCCTTGCAATTGAACTCATCGCAGGCGTCGCCTTCCCAGCCAGGTTCGCATTGGCAGTTATCATTAAAGCAATGGCCGTGTTCGCATTCGCAATCTTTCTCGCCGTCGGCGTCGTCGTCTTTGTCATCCTTGTCCAGAATTCCGTCGCCGTCGTCATCGCTATCCTCGAGAAATTCAAGCCCATCGCCGTCTGCATCCGCATCCTTCGAATTCTCGATTCCGTCACCGTCGATGTCGCGGTCCTCGCCGTTTTCAACTCCGTCGCCGTCAACGTCCTTGTCAGCTCCGTTGGGTACACCATCGCCATCAACGTCTAAATCGTCGGCGTTTTTGATGCCGTCACCGTCGATATCCGGATCATTTGTGTTGGGTCGCCCATCACCATCGATGTCATGCTGTTGTGCAATCACCCCCAGGAAGTCACAGACACCGATGTCGCACCGTGTTCGCACCTCGACGAAGACCCCGCCGACAGCAATACAGCCGTCCTCTTGAAGCTCCTGGCAGCAATTCAAATCAACGGCGCTGCAGTCGGCCCCAAAACAGCATGCTCCGGCAAGATTTGCGGATGGGCCGTCCGACTCAGCATCTGGGCCATTCGGGCCATTGCCGCCTGTCGCAACGTGGCCTGCGCTACCGTCGGTTGCACCGGGTTCGGATTTAGTAGGATTCGAGGTATCACAGTTGGCGGCGGTTAGGCAGACGATCAGCGATGCGATTACCCGACAAAATGCGGGCGCAATGAGGACCCTGACGTTAATACTTCCGGTTCTAATCTTCCCCTCCGCTCCCAGAAAACTGGGTGCTTACGAAATCAATCGGCCCAAATTGACTTCAAAGCCATAGCCGAGTGTACAGAACTACCCCTAGAACTGCAAGAACGCAAAGGTACCAAATTGGATCTCTTTGGCCTTTTTTGAATCGCGCCAATCCATTTCAAATGCTTAAGACATGGCGGGAGAGACAACGCCTGTGCGGGGATCCCGTCAAAGGGAAATTCCACCGAAGATTGGCGCGCAAGTCGATCCCCTGGGATCAAGGCCTGTCGAATACATGGTAGCTCGCTCGTTGGACGACCATCTTTGACGTAATAAACCTGAGCATGCCGCCAATACGAAGCTGTTAGCTCCGTAATAGTTAACCCATTGTGAGGGGTCGCCGGAACCGGAATTGACCGTCCAGCGACCAGCAATTCCGCGAGGAGGCGATCATACGCTTGCCTGCTTGCAGGCGACCCAAATGGACCCAAGTAGAAGTCTCTTCCGTTCAGCGTGATGACAGCTTGTTTCGACGGCTTGTGATGACGGTATGCTGGTGTTCGCTCATTCTTCGTATTTGGCAGGCAACGCACTTCCAAAGCTCAAAGCCGGTAGACTACCGGATTTGTTGTGCTTCCAAGCCGCGCTGCCCAACACGAGCAGGTGCGCTAACTCTAGCGCTCGGCGTTACTTCCGTGAATGGAGCCAGCGAGACTCGAACTCGCGACCTTCTGCATGCCATGCAGACGCGCTCCCAACTGCGCCATGGCCCCTGGAAAGCTCGATTATGCACTCACGGCGACGTGGAATCAACCCGGCGAAATTCTCAATGCGGTCAGCAGTCGCATGACCATTGCATTTGACGCCATTCCCGGCTGGATTGTTGCGATCTCGTCGACGGGAATCCAGCGCATGTCGGCCACTTCTTTTTCCGCCAGCCTGTATTCGCCGCCAACGTGATCGACCCTCCACACTCCCAAAATGTATCTGGTGTCCACGACGCGGACCGCGCCGACGCGCTGCGTGGGCTCAACCGCGATGCCGAGTTCCTCGGCAAGCTCTCGAATGATCGCTCTTCGAGGCGTCTCGCCGGGTTCGACGTGTCCGCCGGGAAAACACCACGCGCCCGGCAGCGAAACGCAAGCCGCGCGCTGCACCATGAGGCAGGCTCCGTCGCGTTCCAGAACTCCGATGACGCCCCGGCGAACCGGTCTGATGTTTTCGGGCTGGCGTGTCATGTCAGCGACAGAGGGAACTCGACGGCGGGAAAAAAAGCAAGGCGGCCCCGAGCAAGTCGGAGCCGCCTCGCAAATCTGGAAATCACGTGATCGGTTACGGATAGATCAGTGAGTCTGTGGATGCATAGGCGTTGGGTCCGGTTCCGAAGGACTCCTTGCCCGGATACGGATTGGTGGCCGGCGACTGGTGCGGCGAGTAACCGTGGATTCGATTGAACCCATCAATATCCCACTGTTCGCCCATCAGGGTATAGATGTTGTCGCTATCGATACCACCCAGCGGAGTCCGCAGGAAGGAGGAGTGGCCATCGGCGAACAGAGTGTTTTGACCATCGCCGTTGCTTTGGCCGCCGTGATTGGACGAATTGAACGGTCTCCAATCTTTCGGAGAGCTGTCCGTGCGAAGCGGCTGTCCGTTTGGTCCGCGAGTCATCGGGTCCAGATTGACATTCTTGTAATAGGGACCCTTGTCGGCCGCCATCACCTGGCGGTTATCCATGCCTTCGCGTGGTTGCGTATCGCGCGGGCCGAACGGTACCAGATAGCCGTAGCTGATGTTCTGGTAATCCGTAAAGTCATAATAGAGGTCGAGGTTTTCCGTGGGATCCTGGTCATCCGACGAGCTTGGGCAGACGAACTGCTTGACGGTAATGTCGCCCGAGCGAACCATCATCCAATAGGCGCGAGTGACGGAGAGCGCGGTGCTTCCGGCCGAAGGGTCATTGACCGTTTCGGATTTGCTTTCCTTGTCTCGCTCAAACCCGACGCAGGTCAGATCATTCGGACCGTCACCCTTGCACAGGTAGTCAATGCCCTGTGCGCCGGTGCCAGTGGAAGCCCGCTTGCTGTAACCGGGAACCATCCACTTTTCTGTGTTTTCGTTGGCATAGATCTTGGCGGACGTTCCAATACCCTTGGTATTGGAGCCGCAAACCAGTCGTTTGCTCAATTCACGTGCCTTGGAAAGACTTGGCAAGAGAATGGAGATCAAAAGAGCGATGATGGCGATAACCACCAGTAGCTCAATAAGCGTAAATGCTTTGAACCGTTTTTTCATACTGCCTCCTGTTTCATGTGTCCCAAGTGCGTACACGATGACGCACCATATCAACTGTTCAAGGTCTGCCTACACTGGTAGACCAGTCCCCGCTGGAGCTTCAAAAAGATGCGCAGCGGAGGAGAATCCGTAAGAACGAATATATGACAAACGGCAGGACATCGCCGGAAAGAATCCCGCGCATCAAGCGTGGACCGGTCCAGGGACCTTTACTGGCGCGCAACTGCCAAAACAACTTTTTCTAAGAAACCGGGGTGTTGCTCCAAAAACTTCGCTGAGAAAGCAACTTCTGGTGGGCAGGTTTGGGGTTGATAGAGGGTAAAATAGCAGTCTAAATCAGGATATTATTCGTATATATATCTATAAAATATTGCATACGCCGAAACGGCATCCCAAACGAACCTCCCACATAACACCAACAAGTCTAATCGGACCTATCGGTAATGTCAACAGATTTCCTTGAAAACATTTGCGCGATTCTTGCGCAAATCACAAGAGGCTGAGCGGGCACTAGCTGAGCGGAATGCTCGGGCGGCCAATCTCGAATATTGATTGGGTCTTCAGGAGCGTAAGCTCGTCGGGGAACGCATGGAACGCATGAATATGAAGCTCATGGTCGCGGGCATCAAAATCAATAAAGGAAAACGGCGTCAATCCGCCCTGAGCCCGATCCTCGAAAGGAACGTACAAACCACGATTTTGGGCATAGTGAACATAGTCACGATGCGTGGCTGGGAAAAGCTGAGATGTCATTCTTTCAACCTGAGTTGAAAGGATGTACTTCAGGCCGTTGTCAAAGGACTGTGTGTGGTCGCGCTCACCACGGAACCGGAATGATGTCGCCAACCCACTCTTGGGAAGCAGGTCGTTTTCTTCCGTAATCAGCTCGGTAAGAATCTGGTTGCCAGCCTGGACCGTAACCACATGCGCAAGTGAGCAGACCCAGATTTCGGCTTGATAACGGGCCT
The DNA here is from genome assembly GCA_964501365.1 of uncultured Phycisphaera sp. Classification (GTDB taxonomy): domain Bacteria; phylum Planctomycetota; class Phycisphaerae; order UBA1845; family UBA1845; genus CAZAMB01. The sequence continues at coordinate 94,658 of CAZCST010000012.1, forward strand.
GGCGAAGCCGCTTTACCCGATGAATTTGAAACAACTCAGGGTGAATCGGTCTCTGATAGAGGCAAAAGAGAAGCTCTTCCACCCTTTGTTTTGTTTGTTCTTTTTCCACCGCTATCCTCAACGTAGAAAGTAGTTACGGCATCTGTTAGCTCATTATACGGGCCGTTTGCGCCAATTCCATGATTTTATTTTGCGAACGACAAATTCTCTCAAAAAAGCGCCATAACTGCCGAAAGTTCGGTTCGTAAGGATCAAAAAAGCCAGAAAATCGAGCCCGGAACGGGCAACCATCCGATAAGCTAACCATTTTAACAGCCATTGATTGCTTGAGACATCGGACCGTCGTTGTTTTCAAAGGCCCCCTGGTTATAATCCGCACTCCCATGAAGCTACTCATTCACCTGTTTTTGCTTGCCGGGTTGTCCCCGGGAACGATTCTTCCTTCGTTCCTCACAGATCGACTCATTGCTCCTGTTCCTGCGAAGACCACGACGGTGGACAAAACCGAGAAAGTGCACTTTCCCGAAAGAAAGGCTCCTGAAAAGGGGTCTGACTCGTCCAAATCAGCGTCGCTGGTGCTCGAGGTTCCTTCCACCTATTCGGCAATCCGGCCAACGGCGTTCCAGTTCTCAAAGGGTGATTTTCGTGCCAGGATCATTCCACGGGATTGCACGGCGTCAAAGTTTGTGTGTCTCCTGAATTCAGACTTGGCCTTCGCGCCGGGCCTGAGACTGGCCGGAGCTTTCTTAACTGAGTTCTGCGACTGCCATCAACTGCTGATCACCGCGTTCCAGACACGCGCCCACGCCCCTCCAAGCGTCGATTGAACGCGACCGAATTACAACAGCGGTTCTGATCAAACTAATTCCGATGTTCATTGTTCAACAAAAGCGCCTGGCGCGCCCCCGGGATTTCGTTCCCAGGGTGAATCCAGAGTTAGTCAAGATTTGCAAAGGCTGAGGCCTTTCTGCGGGAGACGAATTCGATGAATGACCCAAATCGCACAACAAAATGGCTGGTTGTAATCGCCCTGGTGGTGCTTTCCCTCCTGGTTCTTTACCCCCCTCAGCGCAAGCTAAAGGGCGGAATTGACCTTGTGGGCGGAACAAGCCTTCTTTACGAAATCGACACGACCGGACTTGAACCAAGCCAGACCCGGGACATCTCCACAAGAGTGATGAAAGTTCTGAAGGAACGCGTGGACCCCAGGTCTCAGATGAACCTTGAGTGGAGACCCGTCGGAGCCACTCGCCTCGAAATCCGCATGCCCCGTCCGCCGCAAGAAGCGTTCGAACGACGTGCTGCGTATAACGAAACGATTGACCAAATCCAGGCCATCAATCTGAAGCGACGCGATGTCGAAGAAGCGCTCGGCGCCACGGAAAATCGCGAGGCCAAGCTCAACGCGTTGGATCATGGCCTTTCCGGGCGGAAGGAGAAAATCCAAAAGGTTGCCTCTTCGTACGACGCCCTTCAAAAGGCGAAATCGGAGAACGCCGACGCGCCGACGATCGAGGCGGCCTCCAAGGAGTATGAGGCCGCGATGACGGAGCTGATGGCGACCAATCTTCCAGTCGGACGGCTTGCGGACGTACTGGCATTGCAAGTGGAAAAGGTTCGGAAGGAACAGATCGAAAAACTTCAGAAGGAGTTTGCGGCCTACGACGCAGGCGATGCCGGTAGTGCAAATGGAAAACTCCTCACCAAGGCCGTCAAAGCCTATGACGACTGGGCGGCGGACAAGGCGGAACTCGAAGATCCCTCGGATTTGAAGCGCCGACTCAAGGGTGCGGGCGTTCTGGAATTCCGCATTCTCGCCGATCGCGATCGCGGTTCGCCGGACAAGATTGCCTCGCCGGACAATCCACAACTGGCCGAGCCAATTTCGAAGTACACGCAGCAACTGGCATCGCAGGGTCCGCGAGGCCGCATCGGCGATCACTTCCGCTGGTTCCTCGTTGAAGACATCTTGAAATTCTCCCACGCGGACAACATGGACGAGGTCAAGAGGATCAAGGACATGCCCGGCCGGCCCATCGTTGATGAATACGCCGGTCGCTATTACGTCCTGATGCACGACGACAACGAATACAAGATGACCAAGGGCACAGGCGGATCAGCGTCGTGGGAGCTGAAATCCGCACATCCCGACCGGGATCCGCTCACCGGCGAAAACGTGGTCTCGTTCACGCTGAATCCCCGCGGCGGTATCTACTTCGGCGAACTGACTGGAAAAAACGTTGAACGGCAGCTTGCCATCCTTCTTGACCAGCAGGCCATCTCACACGCCACCATCCGCGAACGCATCACCGAACAGTGTCGGATCAGCGGGCGTTTCACCCCCGAACAGGTGAATAATCTCGTCGGCGTCCTGGAGGCGGGCTCGCTGCCGGCAAGACTCAAAGACATTCCCCTCAGCGAAGAGACCATCGGTCCGAGCCTCGGTGATACGAATCGCCGCCACGGTATGCAGGCCTCGATATGGGGACTTGTGATCGTCGCGGTGTTTGTGATTTTCTATTACGGCCTCACTGGCGGAAGCACGGTGGTTCTGGCCCTGTCGCTCAACCTGCTGTTCACACTGGCCATCATGGCGATGATGCAGGCAACGTTCACCATGCCAGGTATCGCGGGTCTTCTGCTATCGATCGGTATGGCCATTGACGCCAACGTGCTGATCTTTGAGCGCATTCGCGAGGAGCGCACGCGAGGGGTTCCCTTCAAGAAGGCGCTTCCGCTGGGTTACGACAAGGCTTTTTCGGCCATTTTGGACGGCAACCTGACGACGCTCATCACCTGTATCGTGCTGGGGTTTGTCGGGAGTGAAGAAATCAAGGGATTCGCCATCACGCTTGGCATCGGTATCGCCATCAGCATGTTTACGGCATTGACCGTGACGCGGCTTGTATTCGGCACGTTGGTCAGCCGGGATCTGTTGCATGATTTCCACATGCGGAAGTTGATCGGCGTTCCGCAGATCGACTGGATTGGACTTCGACGCACGTTCTGGCCCATCTCGCTGGTCGTCGTGACGCTTGGAATGGGAATGTTCCTGTACATGTCCTTTGTGAAGACCGATTCGTTCTTTGATATCGAATTTCTGGGCGGAACAAGCGTACAGGTCGATTTCAAGCCGACGATCACGATGACTGACGAGGACATGCGCGAAGCGATCACCTCCACCGCTCCGAACGCCGCCTCGGCAGTGAACTGGCTGCAAAAAGCAGCGGATTCCGTCGAAAAAGCCGAAGTCCGCGCCGGCGAACTCTCCGGTCAATTTGTCCTCTCCAGCAAGGAGCTTTCGGGAGATGAGCTGGCCGTCCTGTTGCGAGGTCCCCTCGACGTGAAAATCGAACAGCGCAACGGCATTATTACATCCGGCCGGCAGGCGACATTCGTCGGCAAGAGCGGGCTGCTCACCGAACAGTCGATGAAGAGCGCCATCGCCGATGCGGCGAAGGCGGCGCGTGATGCGGCCGACAAGCTGCGCGGCGCTCGAGTGCAAAGCGTGGGCGAGCGAACCAAGGAAGGACGAAATCTTTCCTACGAGGTCGTAACCGTCGAAACCAACCGGCCGCTCGTTCAGCAGTCCATTCTTGCTACGCTGAGTGACAAGCTGGCCGTGCAACGGGCGATTCATTTTGCGACAGTCGAAGACTCCGAATTGACCAATCAAAACTTTTTCGTGGTCGAATCGGAGGATCATTATCTCTCCGATGTGCTCAAGACCGACGCGCAGTTTGACATTCGCCGCTTCCGGGGCGGTGTCGTAGTGGAGGCCAAGCTCGACGCCGATGAACAGCCAATCCCCGTGGAGCAATTCGAGTCCCGCCTGCGTGAAGTGGGTTTGACGCCGGAATTCGAACAATTCCGCACGCGCGAGACGGCAGTGTTTCCGCTCGGGACGGCGACCACGATCGATGGCAAGCAGGGATATAAGCATTTCGCGGTCGCCTCTGTGGATGAATCGCTTTTGTACGAGGACAACCGTGCGCAGTGGAACGATGTGGTGGCTCCCAGCGTGCTGCACCAGGTCCAGGCGGCGCTGGGCATTGAGAAGTCACTTTCGAAGGTGATCCAGTTCGCCCCGCAGGTCGCCGGTCAGACGGCCAAGCATGCCATCTTCGCCACGATTCTGGCCTCGCTTGGGATCGGCGCCTACGTCTGGATGCGATTCGGAACGCGGGAGTTCGCGCTGGCCGTGCTCGTCACGCTCGTACACGACGTTTGCATCGTGCTGGGTCTGATCGCGGGCAGCCATTACATTTATCGATTCTTCTTTGGGAAGATTCTGCTGATTGACGACTTCCGATTTGACCTGACGATTCTGGCGGCGGTGCTGACCATCATCGGATACAGCCTGAACGATACCATCGTTGTGTTTGACCGAATTCGTGAAACGCGCGGAAAGACAGGGGCGCTCTCGGCGAACCTGATCAACGCGTCCATCAATCAGACGATGTCGCGTACGATTTTGACCGCCTTGCTGGTGTTCTTCACTGTGTTTGTGTTGTATGTCTTCGGCGGCGACGGCATTCACGGGTTTGCCTACGTCATGCTCATCGGAACGATCGAGGGTGCGTACAGCACCGTGGCGATCTCGGTTCCGCTGGTGTATCAGCCGAGAATTCTGTACGCCGTATCGACGATCATCGCCGCACTCTTGTTGATTGGACTGGTCGCACTGATTTCGCCGAGCGTGGTTGCGACGGCCATTATCGGCGCGGTCATTGGCATCGGGGCAGCGGTCTTCATGATCAGGGGATATCGGGCGGATTCGGAAATGCTGGCCGGCGAGCCGGTGTAATTAATCCTGTCGATTACAACCAAGCCTGTGTTCGCGTATGCATCGCCTCCCCCCTCATGCAGGGGGGAGGCGGGCTACGTACGATCGCTCAGTGCCCCGGCACACAATTGCGAAATGCGGATTGGATCCGATTGCGCATGGCGCGGTCTGGCGCTATGTTGCCGGACCTTGGGTTTGGCATGGGGTATGCGGATACAGCGCATTCGCTGCCCAGATTGCTGAACGAATTCGTCCGTACCCGTGGTACTGGGGCGTGCCGACGACTTCCTTTCCAGCGTTTTATTGCCTGGGCAGAGCACATTCAATCCAGTCGTAGCGAGCCGCGAACTAAAGTTCGCGCGGACTTGCGGCCGTAGATGGTGTGACCGGTATTCGTGGACGCTGCGAATTCCTTGAACACGATCTGGTGCAGCTGACAGGCAAATGTAGCGTAGGGGCTTGTCCCCGGCGCAGCGCCGCCCACGAATGGCAACGCTACAGCTCTTCGTTACTCGCTCTATGTCCCATTCGTCTCTGGTGCGTCGAGCGACCGTAACGCAAGAAAATGGCGAGAACAGCAGCCATTGTCTCTTGTCAGACTGACCCCAAAAAAAAAACGCCGCCCGGAACAATTCCGACGGGCGGCGCGATCATGCTAAAAGGCTTTTGTACTGACGATTGTTGCTGTCTTAGGTTGTCCAGACTGGCGATTCTACTTCGCCGGGTAAGGCCGACCTGTTTTTTCCAGGCCGGCCTACCCGATGAAGTGATTTCTAAAAACTCACGAAGCAGCTACTTGTAATGGTTCGTCGATTCGGTCTCCCTGACCGGTGCAGTGAACTGATCGCTGCTCATATCGACACCCAATCGAGCATCGCCTGGGGCCGTTGCGGTAACGATCATTCGCCATTCCGCTTTCTGCTTGGGTGCGAGAGACGGAATGGGTCCAAAGGTGACTCGCTTGCCCACTGCAGTAGCAGGCGACGGGCCGGTGGCGGAAACATACGCCGACTCAGCCGGGATGTCGGCTCCCACCTTGATGTTTGTGCCAGGCGCTGTTCCCTGGTTGGTGACCGTGATGATGTAGGTCGTCTGCTTGCCAACCTCCACCGGGTCATCGACGTCGACGACTTCCAGCAAAATGGCCGGAATACCAATGACACGGGTCTGGCAGGCCGAGGTCACTTGCTTGGCGCAAACGCAACCAGCCGAACCTGATGTCTGCATCGTACCCGCCTGATTGATCTTCGCCTCAAAGCTGACCGTCTGCGTCGCGCCTGGTGCGAGCGAGCCGATATTCCAGGAGACTTCACCCTTGCCGGCAGATCCGCCCTTGGAGGTGCTTGAGACTTCCGCGCCGCTGGGGACGGCCGCCTTGACCACGGTATCGGCGCAGGCCGCATCACCAGTGTTCTTCACTTCAAAGGTAAACGCTGCAGTTCGACCAATAAACCGCTCTTCCGGAGCGGAGCAGGAGAGCTGCAGGACCGGCTGACGGAATGTGGTCGTGGTTTTGTTGGATTCGGCGGCAAGATCGTTGGTGGCGCGAGCGAAAGCCTGGTTCGTAAACGTTCCCGTCTTGGAGGCCTTCACGCGGAACGCCATCTTCTTCGACTCTCCGGGGCCAAGGTCGCCGGCATCGCCCTCGACCTTCTTCTTGCCATCCACCGTGGTCAAACCTTCGGGAAGATCGTCGGTCAGATGCACGCTGCGGGCGATACCGGATCCCGGGTTGGTGACAGTCAACACCATTTCCACTTCGTCGCAAATCATTGCCTCCGCCGGGGCGGTCTTGACCAGCTTCAGGGCCGGCTCCACAACCTTGGTTACAGCACACAGGTAGTTGCTGAAATTTGCTTTCAAGCACGCGGATGCATTTCCAGTGCCCGGAGAACTTGCGGTTACGGTAATCACCTTGGTTTCGCAAGAGCCCAGTTCACCCAGCATCCAATGGAGAGTCTCGCCCACGGCTTGCCCGGGGGGATCAGACTTGGAAACGGTCAGGTTGATGAAATCATAGGCGACCAGTTCGACGTCCTGCAATGTGCCAGCGGAGATATTCGTTACGTAATATTGATACGTAAACGGTTTCTTTCTTTCAACCTCAATCGGCAGCACCTTGTGCACGAGCAATGAACTGCCGGATCGCGCCCCCGTGGGAAACGAAATCTCCGACACCGACATGCCGGCACCGACCGGGGGCTGATAATTGGCGCAGTTCTTCTTTGGCGGCGGCGGAGTCTGCTTTTCGTCATACTCCAATATGGCTGTAATGGTGGTTCGTGTCGCATCGCTCTCTTTGGTAAAGTCGATGGTCCACTGATAGACCTCTTTGGACTTCATGGCGGCAATTTCCTGAAAGACGAGCTTGCCATCGACAAGTTTGGCGGCGCTCTGACCGCCGCCGCTGATCAGAGCTCCTCCTTGAATCGTTGCTTCGAGGCGTAATTTGTGGCATTCAAAGTCCGCCCGATTTTCTGCCGTGACCACCCATTTGCCTGTGCTGGCGCCGCTGTTGGTGAGTCGAATGGGCCAATTGTCATCAGCATATGCTGAGTGGGTCGACGCCCCACCGAACCCGGCGAACAAGACAAACGCCATCACTCCACCGATGCGTCGCGTTGTGTGGTGGCTACTCCCATTGGGAAAGTTCATTGAAAACTCCTCTCTCTTGAAAACAAAAATCTCATGTACGGGACAATCTTCAGCGGATCACAGAGCCTCCATGTTTGGAATACCCCATCCATCCATACATTGGCTGACCCGCTGGAGGACAATACTCAATATCATTGGCCTTTGTTTGGTCCTGGCCGGTTCATTTGCGCGCTACGGCTGTCATTCTCCTTATTCATTGGCTCGTCATTCGTTAAGTCCCAGGCAAGTGACGGCGCTATCAAAGATTCACGGCCAATCATGACGCTCGATCAACCCTAAACCAGTCATGTTTCAGAGCTAGATAAAATTACCTTCAACCGGTGCACTCCGCACCAATCGAATCCCAGATTCGCTACCATCCTTGGCTGGGGGAAACGACCTGAAGAATTTGCTAACCCAAGAACCAAAGATTCTTGCATTTGCGAGAAGTTGTCAAGCGCTCTCGATGCTAATAAATGGGATTTCGATAAAATGGGAGTAGTGGGCGGATTTGGATGATTATGTGCGTCAGGTTCTCAGGAATATGAAATAAGTTTATGCATGAGTTGGTCCGCCAGGTCCAACGTAGATCAGTGCGGGGACGCGAAATCGACGCAGTATTGGAGGCAGCCTGCAGAGTCACGAAAACAGCTGAAAAAACGGCCGTGCCAAGCCGTGGCAGCATCAGCGCCCAAACCACTTTCGGAATTTGTAGCCAGTGGTGTCGCGGCCGGCGCGAGCGATAGCTTCTGTGAGCGGTACTTCCTTTGGACACACCTTCACGCAGTTCTGTGAGTTGCCGCAATCGGTGATGCCGCCCGGGCCCGACAGCACGGCGAGCCGGTCGTCGGACAGCGTCTGCCCCGTGGGGTGCATGTTAAAGAGAATTGCCTGGGCGACTGCCATCGGTCCGATGAAGTCAGATTTTTCGTTGAACTGCGGACAGGCCTCGGTACAGCAGCCGCAGGTCATGCATCGGGATATCGGGTAGGCCTGATCCTGCACCTTGGGATGGACGCGTGGTCCGGGGCCAAGGTCGTGGTAGCCGTCAACAGGAACCCACGCCTTGATTTGCTTGAGACGCTCAAACATCAGCTTGCGGTCGACGACGAGGTCGCGGACGACGGGATACTTGGTCATGGGGCGCAGTTCAAGCTCATTGGCGTCCTTGAGCAGGGTGTCAACGAGTGCAGAACAGCCCTGTCGCACTCGACCATTGATCACCATGGTGCAGGAGCCGCAGACCTCTTCGAGACAATTCACGTCGTAGGCCACCGGAGTGGTGTGCTGGTGGTCCGCGGTTTCCGGGTGGGCGGCGATGCGGAGCAGGACCGTCGTGACGTTCATGCCCTCTTCGTAGGGAACGTGGAACGTCTCCCACCGCGAAGCGTCGTGCGGCGAATCCTGACGCAGGATGCGAACGGTGATCGTCTTATCGTGATGCCCAGCATGCGTATTGTGTTCAGTCATCTGACCCACCTAAGTTTTCATCAATCCAGCAATGTTTGTTTCGTGTGGCTACACCATCAATTTTAGGCCACTCCAACAGGCTCTTTCGATGCTTTGGCCGTGCTGGTCATGTCGCGCCAGACTTCCTCGATAATTTCCGCGCCCTTCAGGCCATAGGTTCGGGGCCGGGGCGGGATCAGGCTCGTATCGACGGCTTCATAGCTGAGCTTTGGGCCGGACGCCGAATGAACGGCGACCGTCGTTTTGAGCCAGTCGTCCATCTGCTTCTTGAACGTTTTGCACCAATTGACGGCCTGCTCGCGCAGCTTCACCGGCTCGTCCGCATCGGTCGCCCGGATTTCAAACTCTGGCTTGTAATGTGCCCCGCGACACTCGTTTCGCTGCAAGGCCCCCTGTGCGATCACGCGAGCGAGTATGATCATTTCGCCCAGTGCCCGCGCGAAGACCAGATTCTGATTCGTCCATCCGCCTTTATCGACCAGCGATACGTTTTTGTACCGCTCCTCATACTCAGCAATTTTCGCCACGGTGGCCGTGAGGTCCTTATTGTTGCGCACGACGGTGACATTGCGTGTCATCAGATCGCCGAGTTCGTCGTGCAGCTTGTAGGGATTTTCGCTGCCGGAGTTGGAGGCCAGGTCGTTGTCGCGCTTCTTGTGCGAAGCCACGGCGCTTTCGAACAGCGAAGTCTTCCCTTCGGCAGCAGTTCCCTTGGGCTGATTTTTCAGCCAGGTTTCGATCGATGGGCCGGTGATCAACCCCGCAAAAATGCAGCTCAGCAGTGAGTTGGCCCCCAGTCGATTCGCGCCGTGGTATTGATAGTCCGCCTCGCCGATGGCGAAAATGCCCGGCACATTGGTGTGCTGGTTGCGCGGCGAACCGTGCGACAGCCCGCCGGTCGTCAGGTTCTTTTCGTAGTCCACCCACAATCCGCCCATCGAATAGTGAACGGCGGGGAAAATCTTCATCGGCGTCGTACGCGGATTGGCCCCCTGGAATTTTTCGTAGATTTCGAGAATACCGTCGAGCTTTTTCTGGACGGTCGGAGCAAGCTCGGTCACGTCGAGATACACGCACAAGCGGCCTTTTTCGACGCTCAGTCCCTGATTGACGCACACCGCGAAAATTTCTCGCGTCGCGATGTCGCGCGGCACGAGATTGCCGTACTTCGGGTAGCGCTCCTCGAGGAAGTAATACCGTTCCGATGCGGGAATCGTCTTCGGGTCGCGCGGATCCTGCGGTTTGCGTGGCACCCACACGCGCCCACCTTCGCCGCGGGCGCTTTCGCTCATCAGCCGCAGCTTGTCCGTCCCCGGAATTGCCGTGGGATGCACCTGGATAAATTCGCCGTTTCCGTATTTCGCCCCGGCGCGGTAGCAGCGGCCCACCGCCGAGCCGGTGCAGACGACGGACATGGTGCTGCGGCCATAGACCACCCCGCAACCGCCCGTCGCAATGACCACCGCGTCGGAGGGCATGGCTCGCATTTCCATGGTGGCCATGTTCTGGATGACGACGCCGCGGCACTGCCCATTACCATCCATAACCGGGCCGAGGAAGTCATAGTATTCGAATTTTTCGACGAGCTTCTCGGCCTCCCAGCGGCGGACCTGCTCATCAAGGGCATAGAGAAGCTGCTGCCCGGTGGTCGCGCCGGCAAAGGCGGTGCGCTTGAAGAGTGTGCCGCCGAAGCGCCGCTGATCGCGAAGGCCCTCGGGAGTGCGGTTGAAGGGGACGCCCATGCGGTCGAGCAGGTTCACGACCTTGGGGCCCCACTCGCACATTTCCTTGACCGGCGGCTGGTGCTGGAGGAAGTCGCCGCCGTAGACGGTGTCGTCGAAGTGCAGCCATTCGTTGTCGCCCTGCTGGCGGGTGAGGTCATTGACGGAGTTGATGCCGCCCTGGGCGCAGACGCTGTGCGAGCGCCGGACGGGGACCATACTGATCAATTGGACCGGGATGCCCGACTCGGCGAGTTTCATACTGGCGGCCAGCCCCGCGAGACCCCCGCCGACGACGACTACGTTGTTTTTCTTGGCCATAGAATTCAAACGATTCCCGCTGATTTGGTCATTGCCACCAACCGCGTCGCTGACCAATTCCCGCAACGACAAGGGCAATTCCAACGAGTACGAACATTATCCCAGTGATGCCTGCCTCTCGGCCCCGCAGCGAACGGATCCAAGGCATAACAAGCCCACCGTAGAGTGCAATTGCTGCACCGCTAAAAACGAGCCAACCCCCAGTCTGGGTCCCGTTCCTTGATGGCATTACAAAACCTTACTTCCTAGTGCCGTTGGTGTCCTGTTAATTGCGCCACATTCAGGACAGCTGCCCGACAGGTTGCCGGTCAAATCATAGCCGCATCTACAAAACCCTGCGCGCCCTAGCACTCGCCAAGCATGTGCCTGTACTAGCAAGATCATCCCCAGCGCAATCCCTTGCACAAACGGAATCAAAACGATCGCGCCATCGAACGACGTAACAATTTTAGCGATTCCAAGCTGCGACACAGAACGAAAATTAGCTCTGAGTTGTGCAAGCGAGGAAAGCACCCCCAGTGCCACAGGCGCGACCACAATTATCCAATACCAACATGCGCTTTTCCACATACGTCTTAATGCTGTTAGCACCCACCCTTGGAACATCCAAAAGATGGCCCAGAGAACACTGCATTCAAGGAGCCTCTGCGATAGCCGGCTTTTCGCCGGTGTTAAGACCGTAATTGGATAAAAGTTTAGCGCCTCAGCGACAAGAGTATACGTGAACAACAAGAGTACTGAGGCAGAAAGTGCAATGCAAAGAGCCTTCGATGATATTGGCCGCTTCGATGATTGCATGGTAGTTTCTGCCGTTACTCAGAGCATCTGTCCGACTTTCTAATCGAATAAGACCTTACTCCATCATAAGGGATATCGCGCAAGGCAACATTCAAGAGCCTGATTTGCTGAATCGCCACATGTCTTTCCCTGCTCGAAGCAAAGCCCCATTTCCCAAAGCGAAATCAGCGACGCGCTGCCTTCGCAAGTGACAAGACATGCTCTGTATATCAAAGGACCTCCGATCCAAGAGGGAAGGCAGGCAAAAGCGCACTCCACAGCTGTTTCTCCCAAATCGAGCCCGGCATCGGCTGCACACTGAGCCAGACCAGCACGACAATCTGTCAATCTGCAACCATTTACGCAAAAACACTGGGTCGAGTTTCCGGGCGATCCACAAGCGTCGGTGCATGGCGAAGCTACGCCTCCAATTTCATCATCTGTGATTAAGACTCCACCAGCTACTTGACAGCATGAGTCTGTTTCGAAGCAACATGCATTTTCCGGCGTGTCATGGTGACATACTCCATTAAAGCACCAATCATTCGTACAATCAATTTGATCATCGCAGTCGACAGCGCAGCAAGGATCGATGGTATTCCCGCAACATGGATCTGGGTTCCCGCAGCAAGGATTCGGATTGCCACAACAGGGATCAGAACTGCCACAACAGGGATCAGAACTGCCGCAACAAGGATTGGTACTGCTGCAACAGGAGTTAGGGTTACCACAACATGGGTTTTGACTGCCGCAGCATGGATTGGGATTACCGCAACAAGGGTCACTGTTTCCGCAACACGGATTTGAACTGCCGCAACACGGATTAGGGTTCCCACAGCATGCATTCGTAGAACCACAGCAAGGTCCCTCGCAGCCGTTGGGGTGGGGATCACCATCGTTGGGCAAGCCGTCATTGTCGGCGTCGTCATCCTGGCCGTCGGAGACCCCGTCCCCGTCATCATCATTATCCTGGCTGTTTTCAATCCCGTCCCCGTCGATGTCCGGATCGTTTCCATTGGGAATCCCGTCTCCGTCGATATCTTCCTCGCATGGTCCTGGCGCCCCGCAGCACACCTCGCCGCAACAGTCGGGATTGCAGGCGCAAGAATGCGGATTCTCGCAGCAAGGAATGGAGCTGTTACAACAGGGGTCGGACGAACCGCAGCAGGAGTCACCGCTTCCGCAGCATGGGTCTGAATTGCCGCAACATGGGTTCGAGCTTCCGCAACAAGGGTCTGACGAGCCGCAGCAGGGGTCAGAACTACCACAACAGGGATTGCTGCTTCCGCAGCATGGTCCCGTGCACGGCCCGCCGTGTCCTCCGCAACTGCACCGTGAGCCAGCGAGCGCCATCGCAAAGAGTTCTTGTCGTGCCATCCCTCTCATGGGAGACGTAAGCGGCCCGCTCGCCGCTGCTGCCATCGCGGGATCGCAGCCTCCAGCGGGCGCGCAGGGCATGACGACGCTCACACCGCCGAAGTCAATGATGCCAGCCGTTCCGCCGGACATCACACCTAGGACATCGGCTTCCGTTGCCTGCTGCCAATTACCCGACGAAATAATTTCGGGGAGCGGTGAGAATTCCGGTTTTTCCAAGAGAATCGCTTCCGGATCGACGTCGAGGTCGCGTTGCATAGCGCTAACTGCTTGCAAAACGTCCGCCTCGGTGAAGAGAAGTTGGTTAAAGAAGAACAATTGCTCTGTAGCAAAGTCGTTCCAGTAGGCAAGCTGCGTGTACGGTTCATCGCGGCCGTCCCAATCCTCGTCAGCATCGAAGACGGCCAGAATACCCTGCTCGCTCACTACGCGAAATCGTGTGAAATCAGGTTCCTCTGCGGATGCAACCCGCCCTACTCCTTTCTTAGACGGTTCACGAGTTTGCGCCAGCAGGCTGGTACTTGAGGCAGCAAGCAACGACACGAAAAGCAACGTGACGCGAGTGTATGACATGGTTTTATGCTCCCTTCTTTGGAATGACGCAGACAACCTTATACTCCATGTGACGCCGGGAGGCAAAGTGGTTCCTAATGCTTCTCCATCGTGACCGAGCGGTCGGTGGCGGCGGGGGGAGGACTTCCGGCGTCGAAGCGCTTAAAGCCGTTTAGGGCCCCCAGGCCCAGCGCACTCACCACAATTCCCAGGGCCGCACAGACATAACCGGCCGCCCGCTGCGAGCGCGGCCGGATCGTAATCCCCCAGGTAATCAATGAGGTCCAGACGCCGTTCGCAAGGTGATACACGGAGGCGATGATCCCCAAAGCATACAGCGGCGCGATCCACCAGGCCGACTGAATGGCGGCCGCCGTTGTAATCGCACCCGTCGGATCGCCGCTTTCACTGTGGAGTGCAAAACTTCCGCCGCCCAGTTTTGCGCCCAGCCAGTGCAACTGCCAGAGGTGGTACATGATGAAAAAGAACGCGATCATGCCGGTCCAGCGTTGCAGCGTGTACCGGATGTTACCGCCATAGGGATACGACATGGCGTTGGACTTGCCCGAGAAAATAATCATGAAGCCGACAACGGCGTGGAACGCCAGCGGAATGAAAATTCCCACGATTTCGACGGGCACCAGCAGTGGCCCCAGGGCGTGAATCCGCTCCACCGAATTCTGAAACTCTGCCCCCGGTTTGCCGGGCGCCAAAATGGATGCATTCGTGGCCAGGTGCATGATGAGAAACACGCCGACGGGAATCAATCCGGACAGCGAGTGCAACCGGCGAATGAGAAAGTGATAACTCTCGGGCGGTGCTTCGACTTTGGGGGCTGCGCCTTCTTCCACGAGGGACTCCGTTGGAACGCGCCGCAGCGAGCCGCGGACTTCAGTCCGCGCGGAATCTATGCGGCACGCGCGCGATTATAGGGGGCTCATTCTTCAATGCAATCGGGTGGTCTCGCGGCGCGACAGAATCGGCGTTTGCAAGACCTTTCTCATGCGTTTACCCTTTGATTGTGAACCCTTCACCCATGTCAGGAGCCGCAATCCTCCCAGAACAGCGCAGCGCACTTGCCCTCCCGCCCCGCATTTGCTTCTGGTCGTATCATGCTTTGCGCATTCGCTGCACAGCCCTTGCGGCACTGTTGTTGACCGCCTTCTGTTTTTATGTTGCGGCCCGGCTAACTCCATCGCCGAGTGGATATGGAACTCATCGCCAGCTTGGGTTTCCCGCCTGCCTGACGCCCATCGTTACCGGTTATCCTTGCCCGACTTGTGGCATGACTACCGCGTTCGCATACGCCGTTCGAGGTCAGTTTCTCAGCGCGTTTCATGCCCAGCCCGCGGGGTTTGCTTTGGCATTGGTACTCTTTGCCGGCGGTTTGTGCTGCATACGCGTTGTCGTGACCGGAAATTACGAATTCGCAAAATTCCGCGTGCATCCCGTGCGACTCGCATTGATGGTTGCATTCATCATAGTCTTTGGCTGGATTTACAAGATCATGACGTTTTCACCATAGCAGTCCTCACTCCTTACGCTTTCAGGACACCCGCGAAGACGACGGCCGTCCTCCACCTGTGGAGAAGAACATGGCCGAATTTTTCGCGAATTGCGAGAAGTAGCGAATTCGTGCCCATCGAATCAAGCCGGGGCAAGGGCAACCTTCCCCGGCTTTTCCTTTTGCATTCAAATGATTACCCATGAAGCGCCGCGGCACACTTCTTTGGGTCCTGATCGTTTTCTGGCTTGTTGCCGGAACTGGATTCGTGGTCGCCGCGATCCGCCAAAAAGAACACCTCAATCTCAGCGCCACGGCCGGGGGGCAAATGCCCTACCTGGTCTATGCACGAAGGGTTGCGACGGAAGGACTCTTTGGACATTTCGGCGATCGTAATCGGATGCCGCTGGTTCCAATCGTCGCTTCACTCTTTTACGACGCCGACTGGAATCTTTTTGTCGGGCGCGCTTCGTGGGTGGCGATTGCCGTGTCCCTGTCGCTACTTGGGTCGATGGCGCTGATCGCGTATCGCAATCTGACGCCGCTTCTTGCGACTGCATTTTTGCTGATCGTTGCGGTGGCCGTGTTTGCGCCTCAGGCGTCCTTCCTTCAAGCGGATGTGCCCTATTATGCGTTTTTCTTTTGTTCATGGTGGGCGATGTTGCGGCTCCTGCAACGTCCAGGGCTCGCATTGGCCAGTGGTGCGGGATTGATATTGGGATTGACCTATCTGACGAAAGCCTCCGTCTTACTCGCCATTCCGATCTGGCTGGGAATGATGATCCTTCGGGCAATTATTTGCGCGCGCCGCAAGACGAACGAGTCGACACCATCAGATACTTCCCCAACGCTCGACCAGGTCGCTCATGGCAATTCGGTTCGATGGATTGGCGCAGGGTGTGTTACGCTGGCTGTCTTTCTCGCCTCGGTATCTCCATATCTGAAAAACAACCATGAACACTTCGGGCGATTCTTCTACAACGTGAATACCACGTTCTTCGTATGGTGCGATAGCTGGACACAGGCGCAGCGGTTCGCCGAAAAATACGAAATCGATCAACACTTTCCGGCGGCGCCTCCGGAGACGATCCCCGGCCCAGCGAGCTATTGGCGCACGCATACATCGCGACAGATTGTAAGCCGACTGACCTATGGTCTTAGGACGCTTGGCGCGCTTGCATGGGAATCGGCATCGCTCAAGTATCTTTTGTTTCTCGTCGTTTGCGCGGTTGTCGTCACGTCCTTGAACCCGTCATTAGCCATGTCGGTTGCTCAGCGATACAAATGGCCTATCGCATGGTCAGCGCTATTGTTTCTTGCCTATGTGCTCGCGTATGCCTGGTACGTCGTTGTGGCCTACGGAGATCGATTTGTTCTTTCACTCGTTGCGCCGATGCTTTTCGGACTCTGCGTCTACCTGAACAGAATTGGATCAGTGTTGCCGGCGTCGCGCTCGTTGCCCGTTTGGTTGTCCGTCCCGGAACAACTCGGGCTGATGCTTATTCTTCTCGCGCTCGCTCATGGAATCGCGGCTGCGAACACGTCTTGGGTCACACCGACGGAGAGCTTCGTCCGGTTTTATTATGATGAATCGCATGAGGAACATCGTCGTGGGAACGTAGCGGAGGCGGAGCGCGGAATGAGGGGTGTGATCGCGCTGGATCCCGGCTTTGCTGCTGCGCATCGGGACCTGGGTATGATCGCACTCACACAGCGACGCCTCGATGACGCTCTTGCTTCGCTGTCGAGGGCGGCGATCCTAGAGCCGACCTGGGCCGACATTCAAAACAGTCTCGGATCCGCATTGATTCAATCGGGCCGCCTGCGTGATGCGATTCCTGTGCTGGAAAGGGCGGTGGCTCTCAAGCCGGATTTCGCGGCGGCATGGTACAACCTGTGCGGCGGACTGCTGCAGATGGGCGAAGAGGACCGCGCAACCGCCTGCATCCAAAGGCTCAAACAGATTTCACCTGAATTGGCCCAAAATTTGGAAAACGGCTTTCAACGGCCTGCATCCCCGCTGCCTTAACAATGGTTCACGAAGCTCGCAGCCTTGGATTTCCCAGGGCGTGGAAAATGCGGCCGAATCGCGTTATTATGGGAACGGAACCCGCAAGAATGTTTCATGCGGAAAAACCATCCGCCCTTCGTTCTGGATGATTCGGGCGCGGTGATATTCTGACGAAAGGAATCTTAGAATGGTCAATCGGTTGCAAAAATCTGTTGCATTTCTCCTGTCGATCTCTTGCCTAACACTGCTGCCGGCATGCCCGTTTGGGGGAATCGGAATTGACATCGGAAATGACAACTCCAATGATAATTCCAACGACAACAGCAATGATAACACCAACGGAAATGACAACGCGAACAGTAATGGCAACGACAACACCGTCGAAACCGATTTCGCGCTGTTCACGGATCCGGATTCCGACTTCTCAACGACCGAAGTTCGCGACGTTGACGATGAAACCATACGTTTCCGAATCTCGAATCAGGCCATCGTCTATCAGGATGGAACCGAATACCAGGCAGGGTCCTGGCCTGTGACGGGCAACTTCCTGGGCGGCGTTGCCTTTGAGGTCCGCTTCGGGACTCAGGATGGTGAGCGTCGGGCGTATTTTACAGAGACGGGTCCTGCCACGATCTGTGACTACATCGTGACTCCGACTGTGTTCTCCATTGCTCCGACGAGCCAGACAGTTCCGCAGGAGTAATCCTGCGGTTGGGGTGAACCAAAGGCATAGACGATGCGATCGAAATCTGGGAGGGGGATTTTCGGTTGGCTCTTGCTATTCGTGGCGGCGGCGCCGACGTTGGCGCTGCCGCCCAATTTTTTCGATGAGTCGATTGCCGACGACTGGAATCAGGCCGTCGGCATCGCCTTTGGTCCCGATGATCACATATTCGTCTGGGAAAAGGCGGGGCGCGTCTGGATCGTAGAGAACGGCGTCAAGTCGGCCACTCCGCTCATCGACATCAGCGAAGAAGTCGGCGATTGGCGCGACTTTGGTCTGCTGGGCTTCGCACTTGACCCCGATTTTGAAACCAACGGCTACATCTACCTTCTCTACGTGGTGGATTACCATCACCTGCTCTATTTCGGCACGCCGAATTATGACCCGGCTCAGGACTGGTATTTTCAAGACACCATTGGCCGGGTCACCCGATACACCTGCAACCCCGATCATCATTCCGTGAATTATGCCAGCCGCCTCGTGCTGCTGGGCGAATCCATCAACACCGGGATTCCAGTCTGCCACCAATCGCATGGCGTCGGGTCGCTGGTGTTCGGTGTCGATGGCACGCTCCTTGTTTCCTGCGGCGATGGCGCCAGCTTTGAGGACGTGGATTCGGGCGGTTGCATGGGCGGCAGCAGTTGTACGTGCCTTTCGGATGGAATCATTGCAGACAAGGAGGATGTTGGCGCGTTTCGCTCCCAGCTCGTTGATTCACTCAGCGGGAAAATCCTTCGCCTCGATCCGGCCACCGGAAACGGCGTTCCAAGCAATCCGTTCTACAACGCGGGTGCGCCCCGCTCTGCCCGCTCACGTGTGTGGGCGATGGGCCTGCGGAATCCGTACCGCTTTACGCTGCGACCGGGAACCGGGAACCCCGACCCGACAGCGGGCAGCCCCGGGACGATCTATCTCGGTGATGTCGGTTGGCGGACGTGGGAGGAGATGTCCGTGGTGAAGACCGGCGGGAAGAACCTCGGCTGGCCCATTTACGAGGGCATGGATGCCGACCCGGAATACTCCGTCTTGAATATCGCCAATGAAGATGCGCTTAATCCGCTGTTCGGTACAAACCAGCCGGGCTTCGGAACTTGCAATCAGAGATATTTCTATTTCCGCAATCTCCTCACGCAGGACACGCTCTCGACTCCGTTTTTCGCAAATCCCTGCAACACGAACATCGCGATTCCTGCGAACATTCCCAAGTTTGTGCATAAGCGGCCACCCTTCGACTGGGTTCATGGCGGCCCGCAGTCGCGTACCAGCACCTACGAAGGAAACGACTCCGTGGTGTACGACGTGAACGATCCGGCCTCGCCAGTACAGGGCGGCATTTGGGGAGGGAATTGCTCAACCGGCGGAACGTGGTACACCGGCACGGACTTCCCCATTGAGTACCAGAATAGCTACTACCATGCCGACTTTGGCGCGGGCTGGATACGCCAGTTCTTATTTGATGCGAACGACAATCCCGTCGAGGTGCGCAATTTCCTTGAGGACGCAAGTGCGGCGATCGTTGCAGTGGTTACACCGCCCAACGGCGGAGGCATCTACTACATCGGGTACGATCAGGATGGTTGCTGCATGGTCCGCCGCATCACGTGGCTCAACAACCTCCCGCCCACGGCTGTCGCCGCCGGATCGCCCCTGTACGGCCCTGCCCCGCTTTCCGTGCAATTCAGCAGTGCGGGATCGTCCGACTCTGATCCTGTTGGCGGTGGCGGACTCAGTTATGCGTGGAACTTCGGCGACGGGTCGGCCATCGACAGTGCTGCGAATCCCACGCACTTGTTCCAGGGCAATCTGGACATTACCGCCCAGGGTACTTTCGTTGCCAGGGTGTTCTCGCTGAACCCACCGCACCCCGTCGGCGGCGGCAGTTGGGATCCCGAAGTGATGCGGGACGGCGATTTTCCGCCCGTTGGCAACGACGAGAGTTCGCGGCAATTCGATACGTACCACGGAGGCGATCAGGGCAACAACGACTGGATCGGCTACACTTTCACGAGCCCGAACCAGATTTCAAAAGTCGTATTCCAGGAAGGTAAGGAGTTCTTTGACGGAGGGTGGTTTGATACGTTCACGGTGCAGTCGCGCAACGGCAACGTCTGGACCAATGTACCGGGCGTGACCATCTCGCCGCCGTACGCAGGCGCCAACGGTTCAAACTATGAGACCTACGAGCTGACGTTTCCGACGGTAACAACGAACGGCATTCGGATTCAGGGAACCCCGGGTGGCAGCGCCAATTTCATCAGTGTGGGCGAACTTCGTGTCCTTACGCCGACGAATGCCGGACCGCAACGGTTTGACGTCACTTTGACCGTGACCGATTCGCTCAATTCTCCCGCCTCGGCGGGCCTGGTCGTCTCGCTGAACAACACTCCGCCCTCGGTTGTCATCACCAGTCCGCTGAATAATTCCCACTGGCCGTCCGATGGCGCCCCGGTTCCACTGACCGCCCTGATCTCCGATGCCGAGCATGGCCCCAGCGAGCTTACCTGCCGGTGGCAAAGCATCCTGCACCATAACGATCACGTTCACCCCGAACCCTACGATTTCAATTGCACGTCGTCGGCCGTTTTCACGCCCATCAATCATGAAGGCGAGACGTTTTTCTACGAAGTGCAGCTTCAGGTAACCGACGCGCATGGCCTATCGACCACCACATCATCATTTGTCTATCCACCATCCACCGACCCGATTCCCGCCGTTCCCACATGGGGCCTGATCGTTCTCTTTCTGGGAATCGCCATTGCCGGAACCTGCATTTCTCGTCGCGCGGCTGCTGCTTGATTGGTTTCGGCAGTTATGGATTTGGCATTTCCGGTTCGAGGTCCACGCCAAGGCCGTCGGCGATGCGATTGATGTAGTTGAAAAATGCGATTACTTGTGCAGCATCATTGATGGCCCGATCGGACAGGCCGTGACGGCGGAGTCCGTCGATGTCCTCCTGACGGATTGCCGCCGGTGTCCGCGTCAGCTTTGACGCATAGTCGCACAGCGCCTTGTCTGTCGCAGACAGTTTCGCGGAGCGGTAATCCGTCATGATCGCCCGCATCAACTCTTCGTCCTTCGCTTCCGACCGGAAGTCCCACGCGTGGGCCACCGTTCAGTAGTGACAGTCGTTGGCACGCGAAGTTACGACGGCCAGCATTTCCCGCTGCGCCCGTGAGAGTGGCGATTCGCCCTTGACCGTCGTAGCGTAGAGATCGAGCATCGCCTGAAGGGCGTTCGCGTTCTGGCTTTGGATTTTGAGAATGTTGAAGACCCGCCCGGCGCGCTTCCGAGCGGCGTCATAGATTTCGGCCAGCTTTCCGCTTGCGTGGGCTTCTTCGATGAGCTTGATGAATGCCACCTTGTTGTGCGTCAATCCCGATCCTGCGACCCTTGCCGTTCAGTCCTGGATTCTTATCCCCTATCCCTCAAGCCCTAGTTTTCAATAATCGTCACCGTCGATTTCCCTTCGACGAGATACGTGTAGACCTGTTCGACATCGCTGTTCTGCATGCGCACGCACCCAAGTGATACGCTCTTGCCGATGCTCGTAGGATCGCTCGTGCCGTGGACGCCGTATCGTTCCTGTGAAAGCGCCTCGCCAGAGACGCCTTCGAGTCCGATCCACCGTTCACCCAGCGGATTGGCCGGGTCGTCGGCGGAAACGATCGCTCCGCCGCGCGGTGGATAGTAGGTGGGATTTTCCAGCTTGTTCTTTACTTTCCACTCGCCGGTCGGAGTGCTGTCGTCCATTCCCAGCCCCACCGGAAAGCTTCGCACCAGAACATCTCCGACGTAAATGTCCAGCCGGTAGGCCCGCTTATGCACCACTGCATGGAACGGCCCGCGAATCACTTTGATCGACTGGCCCTCGCGAATTCGATGCTTGTCCGCGATTCCGTTCAGCGATGCGATGAGATCGGCAGTGACGGCGTGTTGATTCGCAATTTTCGCCAGGCTGTCCCCGGCGCGAATCACGTATCGATCCACCAGTTCATCGTCGGGCAAGAATCGGGGCGAGAACGTTGCTTCGTTGCCGATCTTGATCAGCTCCTGACGTACCTCATCTGCCACAGCTCCACTCAGCCCGGATGACCAGGCCTTGGAGAAACTCTTTCTCGCTGCGATAAGGTCGTTGCGGGAGAGCGCCTGCCGGCCTGCATCCACGAGCGCATTGGTGCTGGGTACAACGGGGGGTTGAGTGACTGGTTCAACAGGCAGTGACGCTACTTGCACCGGCGGCGGCGCAGGCGGATTTTCAGGAGCACGTTCCTGCCGTGTCGGTTCGACAGGTGGAGTATTGGCTACGGGCTTCGTAGCTGTCGGTGTGGGCAATGCCGCAAGGGCGACCGGCCCCAACTCAACGTCGGCATGTTCGCGCGGATACAGCCACCACGAAACCCCGGCGACTGCAATCAGGATGAGAAACGCCGGAACGACACCCGATGGTCTTCGCCGTCTTCTTCGCCTGCGCACGATGAATCACCCCGTCGATGTGAAATCTTTCGCTGCTCCGAACACCCAAACGCACGGACTCAAAGCATATGCCTGATTCCGCGCAACGCAAGGCGCAGACTTGGCCTTTGCACGAGTCGCAGGGAATCTTTGGCGGGGGTCTATACCGCTGCCAGTTCGACCGCACCAGTCGCGGAGCTGTACTTTCTCGCGGCCTGGGCGATGAGGTAGAAGGAGCCGGTGATGCAGATGATGTCTTCACGGCTTACGGCGCGAAGTGCGATCTGAATCGCATCATCGAGCGATTCGGCGACTTGCGTCATTTTGCCGGAGATTTCCATGTATTGGGCGGCCAGCTCCGCCGGTTCCGCCGATCGCGGCGTGCCGGTCGAAGTGAAGATCATCTTGTCGGCGCCAAGCTGCAGCCGCTTGATCATGCCGGCAATGTCCTTGTCGCGGTGGCAGGCGAAAATGACCACCATGGAATCGTAGGTGATATTCTGCCCGATCGCCCGCATCAGTGCGTCGATACTGGCCGCATTGTGAGCCCCATCGATCAAAATGCGGGGGTTCTCGTTGATCATCTGCATGCGGCCCGGCAGGTTCACACGGTCAAGCCCCTGCACGGCGAGCTGATCGTCGATCGGGTATCCACGGGTTTTGAGCACGTCCAGCATATTCAGTGCCAGAGTGCAGTTGATCGCCTGATGCTCGCCCAACAGCGGCACTTGCACATGCTCAAACTTGCTGGTTTCGGTCGTGAGGCAAATACGCGCGTGACGACCCGCCGCCCGCGAAAACTCGAATCGGTAGCTGAAATCGACGTTTTCGTCCGAAAACCGCAGGGGGGCTGAATTGCGGGCCGCAGTTTCGGCGAATATCTGTTTGACACTATCCCGCTGAGGCGCGCTGACCACAGGCACACCTTTCTTGATGATGCCGGCTTTCTCCCTGGCAATTGCTTCCAGGGAATTGCCAAGCTGCGCAATGTGGTCATAGCTGATGCTGGTGAGACCTACGACGTCAGGATGCACCACGTTTGTGGCATCAAGGCGTCCGCCAAGGCCCGTTTCTACGACTGCCAACTCGACACCGACATCCGCAAAATGCTTGAAGGCCGCAGCCGTCAGCACCTCGAAGTAGGTTGGCGAATTTACCTTGGCCTTGTTCATCACTCCCGCCACCGCCGATACCGCTTTGGCAAAGGCGTTTTCGGAGATGAGCTCGCCGTCGACCATGATCCGCTCGCGCACGTCCATCAGGTGGGGCGACGTATAGACGCCGACCTTGATCCCGCACGCCCGGACCATTTCCGCAAGCATGGTAACTGTGCTACCCTTGCCTTTGGTTCCGGCGACGTGAGCGGCCTTGAACTTGCGATGAGGATTGCCAAGGGCCGCGAGAATGCGGCTGATCCGAGCCAACCCGAAATTATTCGAATTGTAATTGGGAGAGATAACTTTCTCCCAATTGACAAGCGAATCGAGGTAGTGAATCGCGGCCCGATAAGTACGAATGGAATTACTACTGGATTTCGCTTTCGGGCGTCGAGCAGGTCTGGTAATCGTGGTTCGAGTCATTGGCCGGATTGTATTAGCTTTTCACGAATTCGTCAAACTCGGACCTACAATAGCTTGAGTAGGGTGTAAAGATTGGAAAAAGCACTAAAATTGACGTAAACTAATATAATATAATAACTTATTGCAATATGTTTGTTCGCCTCATAACCTAATATTCTAACCAGTACACGGTAACGAACACGCAATATCCTGTATGAGTCATTTTTTATTACAATTCCCAACATTTGAGTGCCCGACGCATGTCAGAATCGACCTTGGATGCCTGTCCGGGGCGATTTCTACGTTGCCGGGAAACGTAACCCCTACCTCTGCCTTGATCATCACTGATTCGAATGTAGGTCAATTGTACCTGGATCGCGTTCAACACGCGTTTCGGTCGGGAGGCTGGTCCATGTCGGAATTTGTTTTCGCGGCCGGCGAGCCGTCCAAAACACTGCAAACCGTCCAGCTCGCTTACGAAGCGTTGTCGGCATTCAAGATGCCGCGCGACGGCATTATCGTTGCGTTGGGGGGAGGGGTTGTCGGTGACCTCGCCGGATTCGTTGCGGGCACCTGGATGCGAGGGCTTCGGTGGGTGTATTGCCCGACGACGATGGAAGCCGACGTGGACGCGTGTCTTGGCGGGAAGACCGCCGTCAATCTGCCGACAGGAAAAAACCTGGTGGGTTTGTTTCATCATCCAATGCTGGTGGCCGTTGATCCAGGCTGGCTAAGTACGTTGCCGCGGCGCGACATATGTGCCGGACTGGCGGAGGCCGTGAAGCATGCATTTTTGCAATCCGCCGGGGAAGTCGCCTGGCTGGAAACCAATGCGGGAAAAATCCTCGCACTCGATACCGAAGTGGTGGGTGCGCTGATCGAACGAAATCTGAGGTACAAGGGCCGAATCGTTTCGGAAGACCCGTTTGAAAAAGCCGATCGCCGAATCATCCTGAATTTCGGACACACCATCGGTCACGCCATCGAAACTTGTTCTGAAGGCGCACTCCGGCATGGTGAATGTGTGGCACTGGGAATGTTGGCCGCGTGCCGAATTTCGCAACGGGCAGGCCTTATCGGTGGTGAAGTCATCGAGCGTTTACGAAAGCTGCTCACGCGATTTGATTTGCCAACGGCATTGGCTCATCCAATGAATCGCGGCAAGGTGTTCGCAACCATGTCTCTGGACAAGAAAACGTCAGCAAGCAATTTGCGGCTGGTTTTTTTGAACGGAATTGGCAATCCCGTCGTCCGAGATGATATCTCCATCGACTGGATCGCCGATGCGTTTGATTCGCTACTGTCCTGTTGAAGTCTAAGCCGGCGTGTAGAACTGCGAGTGGAGTATCAGCGAGTACTCGCCAGTTGCCATGCCTGTTCGACCCAGGCGGCAAGCTCATCGTCCACGTCATTTACCGATGAGAGCACGAGCTCGCAGTGATACCGATTGCGCGACGCCTGTTCGATTTTGCGAATGCGCGGCGATTTGAGCGGTTTGTCCAGCCGGAGATTGAGCAGCACCGCGCCTTTGCGCGGATGCAACCCCGCGTAGGCCGTCCCACCCTCACCCGCAACGATATGCACGCAGGTCTGCTTGAGTTCCTCTACGGCTTGTCGGGCTCCGACTCTTTTGCGGATACCGGACGCGAGAGCAGCATAAATCTTGTCAGCGCCCTTGGCCACGAAAATCTCAGGTACTGAGGTAGTCTTCTTTGCCATTAGATGATTGCCGCTAGATGATTGCCGCCACGGACTCGCCAATCTTCGCAGGGGAGTCGGCTACCTTCACTCCCGCCGCCTTGAGGGCGGCAATCTTGGTAGTCGCTGTGCCTTCGCCGCCGCTGATGATGGCTCCGGCGTGCCCCATTCGCTTGCCTGCAGGTGCGGTTTGACCGGCGATAAAGGCCACCACAGGCTTCTTGATGTTCTTTTGAATATGGCGTGCCGCAGCCTCTTCGTCGCTCCCGCCGATTTCGCCGATCATCACGATCGCGTTGGTCTTTTCGTCCGCGTTGAACATGTCGAGCAGTTCGATGAAGTTAAGACCTTTCACCGGGTCGCCGCCGATGCCCACGCACGTCGTCTGGGCCAGCCCGCGCGTCGTGCACTGCCACACGGCCTCATACGTCAGCGTTCCGCTGCGAGAAATGATTCCGACGCCCTTGTCGCCGCTCTTGTACGGCTTGTGGATGTATCCCGGCATGATGCCGATCTTGCATTCGCCCGGCGTGATGATGCCGGGACAATTCGGGCCGTTGAGCAAGGTGCCTTTGTCGTCGAGATATTTCCGGGCCTTCACCATGTCGAGCGTGGGAATGCCTTCGGTAATCAGCACGACAAGTTTGCAGCCCGCATCGGCCGCTTCCATCGCCGCTTCCGCAGCGAAAGGGGCCGGAACGAATATCATGGAAACCGTCGCGCCGGTCGCGGCGACGGCCTGATGGCATGTGTCGAACACGGGCAGGCCATGTTCGGACTTGGTGCCGCCTTTTCCCGGCGACACGCCGCCGACCATTTTGGTTCCATATTCCAGGCAGCCGGCCGTGTGAAACGCCCCGGCCTTGCCCGTGATTCCCTGACAGATCACTTTCGTGTCGCGGCCTACAAGAATTCCCATGTTAATCCCTGTTTATGAATACAAAGACAAAACTCATCCATCGCAGACGGGGCAGTATCGCAGCGCGGCGTCGCGATGTCCATTATTTCAAAGCATCATCAGGCCGCTGAAAGCGAGAATGAGAAGGATCGCCGCCACGATCCAAATCCAGCGTTTTCCCGCACCGCGGCGATCCACGGGCGTGATCCAGTCACGGCAATAGGGACATTGCTGTGTGTCTTCATGGACGGTTTTGCCGCAACTTGGACATTCGAGAAGGTCGTCTTCCCCGGAGTCAGCGTCGTCATCTTCGACCCACTCCTCGTCCGGTCCATCATCTTCCCAGATCATGACAGATCCTTAACGAGTCGCGCCGTAAAGACGAAACAACATGACATACACCATGACTCCGGTAATCGAGACGTAGACCCAGATTGGATAGGTGATCCGCGCGAGGCGGCGATGCCTGTCGATGCGGCTCTTGAGTCCGAGCACGAGCGTGCAGGTTCCCAGAATCGGAACTGTAATAGCCAGAGCAATGTGCGTGATGAGGATGAAGAAATAGACAGGCCGAATCCATCCGACGCCGCCGAATTTTTTTTCGTCGCCGAGAAAACGGTACGTCAGGTAGGTAACCAGGAAAATTGCCGAGACCACAAATGCGGAAATCATGCACCGCTTGTGTGCCGTGATATTTCCGCGCCGAATGAAGCTGCGGCCTGTCACGAGCAGTACGAACGCAATCGAATTGAGCGTGGCATTCACCGCCGGCAGGTCAGAAAGTTCAATCATGTACCCGGCTCGCTGAGCAGCTTCTTCGCGTCGGCGATCAGTTGCGGCTGATTCTGTGCGTCCGTGCCCAGGTACGCGCCGCGAATCCGCCCCTTTCGATCCACGAGCACGAGATACGCGCTATGGATCAACTCCTTGCCATCGCCCGCCGGAACGACCGTCTGAAAGAAGCCCGACTTCACCAGATCGTGCATGGCCGATTCCTTGTCGGTGGTCAGAAACCACCAGCGATTGGCATCGGCGTGGAATCGATTGGCGTAATCGTGCAGCACCGACGGCGTATCGACCAGCGGATCGAGGGAGAACGTCACCAACTGCAGATCGGGTTGATCCTGAAATTGCATTTGCAGCCGTTGGAATCGCGCACTGAGTTCCGGACACGGTCCCGAGCATCGCGTAAATACAAAATCCGCGATCCAAACCTTGCCCAGCAAGTCGCCTTTGGTAACCACTCTTCCGCTGCGTTCGGTGAGTGAAAAATCCGGAATTGGCTGCCCGATCGGAAGCGGCCCGGCCACCACTCCCGTCTTCCATGTCAGCGCCCACGCGAAAAATGCGCCGGCCAACACCAGCACCAGCGCTCCCCATAGCGCGAACCGCACGGTCGCAGAGGCCGCGCCCCCCTCCGGCTCGCGCGCATCCACATTGGGTGAAGCGACCGATTGCGTCATTTGCTTTTCTCCATCACGTACACCGACACTCCAATGGTAAGGGCTGCGAACAGCAGCGTAAGCGAGAGGGACAAGATTGCTGAAGGCTCATTCGCGGCGCCTGTGCCTGTTCCAGCGTACATCGCCCGTCGAATCGCCGACACGCCATAGGTGAGCGGGTTGGCAGCCATGATGACTCGGAGCCAACCGGACGCCCCGCCCGCAGGAAAGAATGCCCCTGACAACAGCCACATGGGCATGAGCACCAGGTTCATAATGGCGTGGAACCCCTGCGTCGAATCCATCGGCCAGGCGATGAGGAACCCCAGGCCGCTGAGTCCAAGCGAAACGAGCAATAGGACGACCAATGTCCCAAGGAATGAAGCGACAGTAAGGTGCAGCCCGGCAAGCGGAGCGAGAAGCAGGAACAACCCGGCCTGGCCCAAGGCAAGGGTCGTACTCCCCAACACTTTTCCCAACACGATGGAGATTCTGCTTGCCGGTGACGCGACGACGGCCTGAAGGAAGCCGGCTTTGCGATCCTCGATAATCGAAATCATCGCGAAAATGGCCGTGAAAAGCACGATGAGCGCCAGCGTGCCGGGGAATGCGTATTCCAGATAATGGATGCTCTGGCCTTCCACCGTACCGGGCGGACGAAAAGAGCGTCCCAGGCCCGATCCGATGAGCAGCCAGAACACGATCGGCGTCCCAAACGCACCAATGACGCGGCTTCTTTGTCGTAGGAATCGAACGACCTCGCGACGCCAGAGCGACATCGCCGGGAGCCACAACTGGGAACCTCTTGTCGATTCAGCCGACACGCTGATGCACGCTCCATTGCAACCAGGCCCCGGAGGCCCCGAATGCCCGAACTTCTCTATCCCGGCCAGTCTAGTAGCGTTCAAGCTTCTGTCCATTGAGCAAGAGATCCAGCTTTTTGCCGAAATACGCACTCTGTGATATAATTCGAACTGAATTTGCCACCATGACTATCTAAGGCTGATCCGTAGCGATGCCCAAACAAACCCGCGTATCTTTTGTCTCCCTTGGCTGTGCCAAGAACCTCGTGGACTCCGAGAAAATGCTCGGACAACTGGCCGAGGCCGGTTGTGCCATCACCGCCGACGAAAACCACGCGGACGTGACCGTCATTAATACCTGCGGGTTTCTCGACGCCTCCCGCGTGGAGGCTGACCAGGTCATCCGGGAGGCCGTGGAACGCAAGCGCACCGGGTCGCTCAAGCGAGTCGTCGTTGCGGGTTGCCTCGTTCAACGCGACAAGGAGGCGATTCTCGATCGCGTTCCAGGAATCGACGCCCTTGTCGGTGTAAATAGTCGCGACGATATCGTTCAGGCTGTTCTGGGGCGTTCGGGGGCCAACGGGAAGCGGCAGAAAAGGACAAACAAGGACGGTGCTCCGGACCTCTACCTCGCCGACTACCATCCGTTTGTTCAGATCGATACTGCGCGGCTCAGGCTGACTCCACGGCATTACGCCTACCTCCGCATCAGCGAAGGCTGCGACCAGAAATGTACATTCTGCACCATCCCGTCGATCCGCGGGCCGATGCATTGCAAGCCGCCGCAACTTGTTCTAGAAGAAGCCCGCGAATTCATTTCCGACGGAGTCCGGGAAATCAGCCTTATCGGCCAGGACACCACCAGCTATGGTCTGGGCGCTGACCCGCTCGATGCCGGTCTGGCAGGCCTGCTGCGGATGCTCAACGGCCTCGACGGTCTCGGTTGGATCCGGCTCATGTACGTCTATCCGTCTGTATTTACGGATGACATGATCGACGCCATCGCCGAGTGCGAACATGTCTGCAAGTACATTGACATTCCTCTGCAGCACATTAACGACCGCGTACTCAAGGCCATGCACCGCCGGATCGATCGGCGGCAGACCGAGACCCTTCTGCAAAAAATTCGTGATCGCATCCCCGGCGTGACGATACGTACAACGATGATCGTTGGTTTTCCGGGTGAGACGCAGGCCGAGTTCGACGAGCTGACGAAATTCGTCAGCGATTTCGGGTTCGACGCTCTGGGCGTGTTCCCGTACTCGCGCGAAGAGAATACGCCGGCGGGCCGTATGGCGGGGCAGCTCTCCAACGAAGTGAAACAGGAGCGAGTCGATGCCCTGATGCTCGCTCAGCAGGACGTCGCTTTCGCGATCGCCGACCGTCATGTAGGCTCATCGTTCGAAGTGCTGATCGATTCGGTGTCGCCGGGCGGCGAAGTCTGGGCCCGCCACGAAGGACAGGCGCCGATGGTGGACAGCGCGACACGGCTGGACCGCTGCGACGCAGCGCCGGGAGAATTCATCAACGTCCGCTGCACGGGCCGCGACGGATACGACCTGATCGCCCGCCCTGTTCGGCAGGCTCTTCGCGTCCTGCGAGCATGAAAAGCGCACTCAACATTCCCAACCAGATCACGGTGGCCCGGCTGATTCTGGCCATCGTCTTTTTCGTCGTGCTCTCGCAATATGTGCACGGCGACACTCCGACGTGGAAGCTCGATCTGGCGAATCTCATTTTCATCGTTGCCGCCGGCACCGACTTTGTAGATGGATACCTCGCCCGAAAGTGGGGACAGGTTACGCCATTGGGGCGCGTGCTCGACCCGATGGTGGACAAGATTCTCATCTGCGGCTGCTTTATTCTTTTCCTCGACAACGGCTTTGAGAACGCCGCCGGATACAACCTCACCGAGACGAAGGCCTGGATGGTGCTCATCATCGTCGGCCGGGAGCTTCTGATCACCGGTCTTCGCGGGTTCAACGAGGCCCAGGGCGTCGCCTTTGGAGCCGGGCTGCATGGCAAGATCAAGATGTGGCTCCAGTGCATCGCTGCGCCGGTGATTCTATTCCTCATAGCCCACGAAGATTCGCTGATGTCGGCCTCCGCCGCCGCAACGGTGAAGAAGACGCTCATCTGGGCCACTGTGATCGTCACCGCGCTCTCCATGGGGCAATACCTTGCCCGCTCCCGCCATATCCTCGACAAAAGCATGTCGTAGCGAATTCGGTTTGTTTCCCCGCCACGCGATAAGGTGCGTCTTTCAAACGGCTTTGTTCCATCAGTTTTCGTTTTCGTGTTTGGGCGGACGGCCGAGCAAAGTCGTGCTGAAAAACGGGTTCGTTTTGACAAGTACTGGTTTTGCAATGGTAGGCTAATGTTAGGTATCCACCACATATGGTGGGTGCGGTGCGTTGCCGGGGCAAAAGCCTTGGAAAGCGGAGAGCAGAAAGCAGAAAGCGGAAAGCAGAAAACGGAAACGGGAAAGCGAAGAGTGGCCATGCCGTCGGTGGTTGGACTTCCCTCGCGCATCATCTCTATAGAACATGCGGGGCGCGCGCGGTTTGGATGGTATCTGCGATCACCGGATTGGGTTTCACCGCAGAGGCGCTGAGGTCGCGGAGGAGGGGGTAGGGATTGGGCACTAGGCACTAGGGATTATGGGTTAGGGGGTAGGGATGGAAGGGACGGGCCGCAGATGAACGCAGATGAACACAGATGCGGGGTTGGGTTTCTTGGTAAGAGCATCGGATTTGGGTAGAGGGGGAATCATGGCCGAGTATTTGAAAATCCGGGCCAGCCGAAAAATCGCGCAAAGCCAAGGTGGAATTTTCTTTTATCGAACTGGAAATCTTGGTAGAATCAAAAAAGATTATCAGGGAGGTTGTCCACCCGCCCACCTCCGATAGGGCAAGGAGGTTGGCTACCCCGGGATTCACCGCACAGGCGCAGAGGAGGGGATAGGGATTGTGGATGGAAAGGACAGGCCGCAGATCAACGCAGATGAACACAGATCAAGGGCTACGGGGGAAATCATGCCCCCAGGTCCGATGAAGCTGGACCCGGGCCACCCGACCGGCGAAGTTCAATCTGCCCAACAACTGCGTTCAAGAGTGACGACTGAAATTATTTCGGGTTTGCCCTGAACGATCAGGGCAGGCCCGCTTTTTGCAACGGACGGGGTTATGCAATCTGTATTGACATATACTGTTCTTTTTCTCTTGCAATTCGCTCCCGCCTTTTCGGTGGAACCGATTTGTACAACCACGTTTATGGGAGGGGTGAGTCAAAATGCCAACGCCTGGAAAGATTCCCAGAATTGGACCAACGGCATACCCGCCGCGGGTCAAGTGGCGTGCATTCCGGAACAGTTCCGCGAACAAGTCCAGATCCCGGACGGAGTGGCGGTAACGTACATTTCGAGTAAAGGTCGGGTAGTGGGAGAGGAAATAGGAGCTTGCTGCGTCGATTCCACGTGCGTGGGTGCGACGCCTAGCGACTGCGAGAACCAGGGCGGGTATTTCGTTCCCGGTGTGACAAATTGCTTTCCTGCGACATGCCAGACTGGTGCTTGTTGCGATGCGCAAGCCAACTGCGTCGACAAAAACGTGTTCAATCAACCCATGACCTTCACAGACTGCAACGCTCAAAACGGTACCTACTATGGTGGTGCCCATTGCGTCCAAGGCGATCCTTGTGGATTTCAACAGATACCACTAGGATTTGAGATCTTGGATATTGTCACGCCCGAATTACAAGGCAGCGAACATTATTGGCCTAAAATAAATAATTGTGGAGAAGTTATTTTCCATACTCGATTTGAATTATTTAATAATGCCACCCAAGAAGTGTTTCTTTACGACAACGGCAAGCTGACGCGGGTAACCGACAATAATACGTCCGACTTTAACCCAGACATCAATGACGATGGCACGATGAGTTGGGGGATCGCGTCAGGTACAGACTCAACGGGCGAAGACAACCAAGTGCAAATCGTTCGTGGATCGTCCATAGCAATAATGGGTTGGGGAGGGGATTTTCGTCTTAACAACCTTGGACAAGGATCATGGAATCTTGTCACCAATCCTTTTTCGTGTGAATTTAGTGGGCGGATTCTTTATTACGACGGCGAGACGACGCGAATTCTTTATGAGGATGGGCTTAGAACCCATTTCAAAACTGCCGTAGTGCTATGAGAACGCAGGCCACGTGAAAAAACGCTTGATACACTGTGATTTTCCGCTCGTAGCGAACCACCAAGCGGCGGAAGTTGCTGAACCAGGCGATGGCTCGTTCGATCT
>CAZCST010000013.1:0-41786 GCA_964501365.1 uncultured Phycisphaera sp.
TGACGTAGTAGAGCTTGACCTTGACGTCCCTGCTGAAGTCGTTGACCAGGGTGATGACCGTGTCGCGCGTCAGGACGGGGTCGCTCCCGCCGGCCACTGTCGGGGCACTCCAAGCCAGCTCGACGTTGGGGAATATCAGCAGACTCCCCTTCTTCACCGTGCTCAGACGCTGATCGTGGGCCGCACAGAGACTCTCGCTGCACGACGTCCCGTCGCCGAAATACGTGCCGCCGAATCGCTCGCACTCGGCCGGAGAAAATTCGTCGCAGACCGCGTCGCTCGCGGCAACGACTGATGGCCGTGAATGGCAGCAAGCACCAACCGGTGTTTCACAGTTGATATCCGAGCAGAATGCGTTCGAATAGAAGGACGTAAACGGACTTGGAAGACACTGCGAATAGGGAACATCGTCATTACAATATGCCGAACCGCCGACGGGTGAATAATCGGTGCAGCATGCGCCGAGAACCTCGGAGATATTACATGGTGCTCCATCGCAGCTCGTTCCACCACCCAGATAATCACCTCCAAGGTCCTTCAGGCATGTGATCTCATCGGTTTCGGTACATTCCTGTCCACCTCCGGCCACGGAGTTAGTGGTGCAGCACGCACCGCATGTCGATTCTGAAGTACAGCCGTTGAAATCGGCATTGGGATTGGTGGGGTCGCAACCGTTAATGGTGCAGAGGTCGAAGTCCTCGCAGTTCGAATCGTTCTTGGAATAAACGCATCCGTTTGAGTCGTGCGCGGGATTTGTCGGGTCGCAGCCGTTGTCCGTGCAACCAACCGAGTCATCACACCTCGAATCAACCCGGGAGTAGATGCAGCCGTCGGCATCGGCATTGGTGTTCGTCGGATCGCAGCCATCGACGGTGCAGTCGAAGCCATCGTTGCACAGGGAATCGTCGAGAGAATAGATGCAGCCCGAAGCGCCGCAGCCCAAGAGCACCCGGCAACCAATCCCGGGTTCACACAGGGAGTCATCCCTAGTGTGCTGGCAGACGTTGTCCGGATGCTTGCAGGCGTCCACGGTGCACCCGATTCCGTCGCTGCATTCGTCATCGGTGAAACAAGGCTGAGCGTACAGCGGCGTCTGGGCAACGTTGAGAACAGTCACAACCAGGCCTGCGATGAACAAATGCGTAGATCGAACTTGCATGGGTCCCCTCCAGAGATATGACGCCAGAACCATCCCATTGCCTACCCAGCTCGGGCATCGATTCGGGCCTGCGCGTTCACAGACGCGCTTCAAGCTGTGAAGCTACGCAAACTGGATTGCCCAGTCAAGAAAAATGAATCAATTTTCGCATGGTCCGAAAACCTAGAGAAGACCGGTGAAGAACGAACGAATGTACGCTTGTGAATTTCGAAGGCCCAAGATACGGATGCTCATTCGGCCATGAGGAGGGCGGCGTATTTTGGTTCGGCGATGACCTGATCGGTGGGCACCATCGTGATGACGTCCCACGGGCAGACCTGGGCGCATAACTTACATCCGATGCAAACGTTGAGGTCGATGGTGCAGATGCCCATGGCGTAGCCGGCGTGTCGCGGGTCCGAAATGTGATCGATACAGTTGACCGGGCATACGGTCACGCATGCATCGCAACCGGTGCATAAATCCTCGTCGAGGACGGCGAGCTGTTTTGGTAGCTTCTTTTTCTTGGCCATGACATTCCAAGAGGGATTCGCCGACCGTTCTTAGTCAGCAGTTGTGTGTCCGTTTCTCTTGGAAATCTTAGCGGCATTGGCGTGTAGCGGCAACCCGGCCGAGGTGGACGCCCGTTCCATGGCAGAAGGCAACGGGCGTAGCTCCGGTCGCAAAACATGAAGTCGAACGTTGCCTGGCGTGGTTCCATAGCGGACCTTGCGGTCCAGCTTTCGTGCAAGGAGCATGTCGACCGTGACAATCTTTGCCCCCTTGGCTTCGACCTGTCGAATCGCCTGATCCGCCGTACCATCGCTCCAGTAACCGCACGCGTCAGACACGATGGTCACGCACTTGTTTCGCGCCATGAGAGCCAGGGCCAGCGTCTTGATGGAGGTTTCCAATCCCACGCCAAAGAGGAGGAATTCGCCGATGGGAGCATGGCTGATGAGGCGGTCGGCCTTCGGATTGGAAAGCAGATCGTCGGTGCGTTTCCAGAAGATGACCTGTTGGTAGCTGGCAAACAAGTCCACGGGGACCGCCAGTGTGTTGTCGGAAGGGACATATTTGCGATTGGCGAGGACAGTGAAGTCGATTTTTTCCTGACCATCGGAGCCATCGACGCAGTGGATTGGATTGCCGCTGTCGGACAGTTCAAATTCCCGATGTGCTTCGATGGACGATACGACCGGAGTTTGGTTTCGCTTCACCCAGGCGATCACGCGGCGAAGTGCGGGTATGAGCTGGTCGAGATTGGCGACGGGCAGGGCTCCGTCCGATTGGCAAAAATCCCGTTGCGTGTTGAGATCGATGGCAACACACGGGAACGCACGGCAAAACGACCGAGTGACCATTTGTGTCCCCCCCCCAAGAATTTCCAAATGTCCACGAGGCGCGCACGAGCGGCGCGCTGATTCGTCAACGATTCGATTGTTTCGGCGGGGCTGGACGCTTCCTTCCCATCCCGTGCCGATCCGCCACCCATCGGGGATATGAGCGGATTCACGCGGAAGTCTAGCCTTGGAAATCCGAAAAAGCGACACTTTTTCACAAAATCTTTAATTTATTTAGGGACAATAGTTTATCGCTGTTAGCAAATGTTTGTAACCTGTGAATTGTTCGGATTGGCTGACTCTGCATTTCAACCTGGGAACAAGATGGTCCAAACGCGTTTCAGGGTAAGTAGTAACCCGGACGATAAACACACGTTATCGGACACCTGGTTCGCGCGATATTTGTGCGGGGGTTGTTCACCTTTTGCAGTCAGCCGGCGTTGGGGTGCAGCGTTGCACTAGCCGAAATCGCACCGAATCGAAATTGAGGAGCCGATTTTGCAGTGAAATCGTCTCGCAAGCGTCGTCTTATGGGCCTTGCGGCAATCGAATTTGGGGACGCAAGGAGTCCATGATTTTGGACGATGATTTCCTTGTTCCCAGCCTGTCGAGCCGCATTTTGCAGGGAGCGCCGCTGACGAGGCGGCATGGTTCCGGATGAATGTGACACGTTTTCGCCGATCTGCGCGTCGCTTCCCGCAGCGCAAGCGTGATTTTTGTTTGTTCGCATGGATGCTCATGGGAGTGGCCCTGGCAGTCAGTGCCGGCTGTTCCCGTCCAAGAAAATCTGATCCGCTGAGCATCTCCAACCCATTTTTGGGTTCGGCGACGGTGGCCGTGGCTCCGGCGGTGAATATGAGTGGGTCAACGGACTTCGACCCGAACCGGTTCGCCGACCAAATGGCCAGCGAGCTTGGATTTGCCGATCGAATCACGGTGATCCCGGTCAGCCGGGTGCTCGGGGCGATGGCCGTCCAGGGCAGGGACCAGGTGACCTCGCGCGAGCAGGCGCTGGAACTGGCGGAGCTGGTCGGGGCCGACGCGATTCTGGTGTTTGCGGTGACGGAGTACGACCCGTTTGATCCGCCGCGGATCGGCATCACGGCACAGCTCTTCGGTGTCATGCCGTGGCACGGGTTGGGCGATCCGCCGGAAAATTCGGCACGCGGGCAACTGCTGGCCCAGACGCAACGAGTGTTCAGCGGGGCCAATGCCGATGTAGTAGGGGAGATTCAGGATTTTGCGGCGCTGCGGGACTCTGACGGAAGCCCGTACGGATGGCGTCGATATGTAGTCGCCCAGCAGGGATTCATGCGTTACTGCTGTCACGCGACGATTCGATCACTGCTCAGCGGGGACCGCTCGGTGGTGGTGGCGCGAGGGATGTAGAGAAGCAGAAGGTAAGGAGACCATGAGCGTGGTTCGGCAACTGTCCCTCGTCAAGGGCGAGGAGAGGTTCGTGTTCCGGTATAGCGCCGGCCAGGAACCCGAGGTCATTGATGCGTTCGCGGATCTGGCGGGGAATCCGGAAAGCGTGTTTGACTGGTTTGACGCGGCCGTACTCAGCTACCAGATGGGTCGAAGATTAGAGACGGAGCTCGATCAGATCGCCACGTAGGTTCGGGGTGGCCCTACGCTCGATGCCGGCGACGGGAGGTCGCGGCACGGGTTGGTTTCGCCGATGTGTAATTGCGATCATGAAAGAGATTTCCTTGATTGACGAATTTTTGAATTACCTGAAGTTCGAGCGTCACTTCTCCCCTCACACGGCCAAGTGCTACGCGGCGGACCTCACCCAGTTCTGTTCGTTCCTCGTGGGGGACGTGGCGGCAGCCGGGGGACACCAGAACTTTTCCGAGCGTCCGGCCTCCAACGGTCGGCTGATGGCCCAGGGCGGCGTGGCCGGCACGAGCTCGGACGGCGGCATTGCCGTCGTGGAAAGCGGCATGCAACAGAAGCTGCGTGACGCCGAGACCGAACAGGTCAAGGCGTTTCTCGCGTTTCTGGGCACGCAGAGCTATTCAAAATCGACGATCGCCCGCAAGCTGGCGACGCTGCGCAGCTTCTACAAGTTCTGCATGCGTCGCAACTATGTGAAGACGCACCCGCTGGCAACGATTCGCACGCCCAAGCAGGATAAGCGCCTGCCGAAGTTCCTCGAAGTCGAAAAGATCACCAAGCTGCTTGCAACTCCCGACGACAACACGCTGCTGGGATCGCGCGACCGGGCGATGCTCGAAGTACTCTTTTCCACGGGCGTCCGCGTCAGCGAACTGGTCGATCTGAACTTCACCGACGTGGACTTTGAAGGCCGCACGATTCGGGTTCGCGGCAAAGGCAAGAAGCAGCGCACCACGCCGATTGGGGCCACCGCCCTGGCGGCCGTTCAAAAGTACATTCAACTTCGCCGGGCCGACGCGCGATCGACGAACTTCGATCAGACCGCGCTCTTCGTGAACAAGCACGGGCAGCGGCTCAGCACGCGAAGCGTCCGACGCAAGCTTGACAAGTACCTGGCCCAGGCCGGGCTCGACCCCAGCATCAGCCCGCACACGCTGCGGCACAGCTTCGCGACGCATATGCTGGCGAACGGGGCCGATCTGCGGAGCGTGCAGGAACTACTGGGACACCAGTCGATTTCGACGACGCAGATTTATACGCACCTGACGACTCCGCGTCTCAAGCAGGCGTATGACGACGCGCATCCAAGGGCCTGATAGCGAAAGCCCAAAAGCGGAAAACAGAAAGCAGAAAAATGAAGCGTCGAGTCGCAACTTGCGGCTCGACGCTTTTCTCTTTCCTGAAATTGGGTTTGGTCTGGCATTGCGTGTTGTATTGGCCCCACCATACTGCCAAAGAAGGCCAACCCCGCTCCTTAACAGTCGCGGTACCGATTGACTTGCGCGACTGGAAAAGGTGGGTTCGTTGGTGCAACTTTTTTGTTTGCGGAGAGGCGAAAACCTTCCTATGGCTCTGAAAACGCGGAATCCGTGGGTTCGTTTTGAATGGTGCGTTTGCATCGCGTTTTGTTCGTAACTGACGTATTTCCAGGCTCTGTTCCAACACATGGAACCTAGCCTGAGTGTGCGGCGCCTCCGCACCTTTTTCATCATAGATAACATCCCGGGCGCGCGCATTTTGGATGAAAATTACGATCACAGAGTTTGAGGGGCGTAGAAGTAATGGTTCCAGGTTTGAAAGCCCTGGCCACCCTGCCGTTGTGTAAGAAATCGGGCGCAAGACCTGACTTAATTACGGGTGAGCCGGGGATCGTGGCGAAAGGCAGCTATAATATGAGTATGAAATACAATGGCCATAAACTTCAAACGCGGTCAATTTGGAAGCACCGGATGCACTGGGGACCGCTCATTGTTTGCTTCATTGTTTCAGGCGCGATTGCGAACCCAACACCAATCATTTATGTAGATGGGCAGGCGAATGGTTCCGTGCAAGACGGATCGAGCTGGTGCACGGCGTACCGGTCGCTTCAGGAAGCGATTTCTTCCGTTCTCGCCATAGAACCGACGCAGTTTCGGCTCGCAGACGGCGTCTACAAACCGGGACCAACAGCATCCGCAGATCCGCGTGAGGCTACTTTTGCAATACCTGGCGGGTTCAGCATCATGGGTGGATTTGCCGGATGCGGAGCCTCGGACGCGGATCAGCGCGACCCGAAGGTCCACCAGACGATTCTGAGTGGAGACCTTAACGGTGATGACGATCCGAGCGGCCAAGAGTGCGGCGGAACCAACTGCTGCGATTCCCACCATGGACAGGGGTGCAGCAATGCGGAGTGTACTTCCCTAGTTGTCGCAGAATTCTCTCTCTGCCAGTATGACTGGGATCAACGCTGCACCTCCCTGGCACGGCGCGTCTGCTGCCAACTGCTCAACTCCCAGAATCAATGCGAGAATTCCTATCATGTGATTACCAATGCTCCTCTCAATCCCCCGTCTCCAACCATTCTGAATGGACTCACTATCGAGGGGGGTTTTGCAAATGATTACCCCGATCACCATTTGGGGGGCGGCTTGTTCACTTCCCTGCCGATTGTCATTGAGAACTGCGAATTCACGAAGAATTATGCCGATAGTGGCGGCGCGATCCATACCACGGGAGCGCTAACGATTTCGGATTCAGTTTTTTGGCGCAATCATGCCGACCTCGGCGGCGCCCTTTATACGTTTGGTTCGTCAGACGTAAGCATCTCGAATTCCGTGTTCCAGGAAAACCGAGTGGGATTTAGAAGTGGCGCGATAGAGAATCTCGGCGCAAAACTCCATATCGAATTCTCAACGTTTGTCGAGAACTCGGCGTTCGTATTTGCCGGCGCAATCCTTGGAAAAGCCACCATCAAGGACTGCGATTTTGAGCGAAACCGTTGTAATGATCGAGGGGGAGCGTTATTTCTTGATCATGCGACCGTAGATCGCTCACGGTTCACAGGAAATGATGCTGTATGGGGCGGCGCGCTGGCCACAGGAGATGACGTCCTGGTCACGAACGCAATCTTTACCAGGAACACCGCAGACAATGGCGGGGCCATTTTTGGCTACTACGGCCCGCTGAACATTGTCAATTCGACTGTTGTCGACAATGCGGCACGGCAGTCAGGGGGAGGGATAATTCTTGGTCCCAGGGCAACTTTCGACACGACGAACAGTATCTACTGGGGAAACACGGACCCAACGACAGACCCAGCCGGCGCTCAAATTCGTCCGATTGATCCTTCGCAATTGCAGGTGCGATTTTCTTGCGTGCAGGGTTGGTCGAGTATGGGCCTGGAGAACGGAGTGATTGATGAAGACCCCAAATTCATGAATTCATCGGCGGCGGACTACCGGCTTTCCTTTGGATCGCCCTGCATCGATGCCGGAGATTCGGAAGCTCAATCATCGTTGGGGAAAATTGACCTGGCGAGTAAGCCTCGTCTGGTGAACGACCCGGCCACATTCGATCGCGGACACGGTCAGGCACCGATCATTGACATGGGCGCAATTGAGTATCAGCCTGTTTTTCTGGATTTCCTGCCATCATCGTGTCCAAACGAAGTCAGCGCCAAACCTCGTTTTGCCGTGCCAGTGGCGCTCCTTAGTAGTTCCGAATTCTCCGTTCAGCAAATTGATCCCACTTCCCTTTCGCTATCTCGACGAGACGGAGTCGGATTGCCGGTGCAGCCATTGGGAAGGCGCGGAAATCCAGCGTTCGGCATGCGTGATGTGAGCGGTCCCGTCGGGGATGACTTATGTGCGTGTACGAGCGAGCGGGACGGGCTTCGTGACATGGTCCTTCATTTCAAAGGAGACGATCTTCACGACAATTTCCAATTGGACAAGGAGGATGATGGAACGGTCCTGCAGCTCATCTTGACAGGCCATTTGATCGACAAAACGCCATTTGTCGCTGCTGATTGTTTGACCGTCAAGAACGATAGGCGGCCGCCTCGGTAGGGGCGCGCATGCGATCGCAGCCAGGTAGGGCGCGCTGTATCCACCGCGACTCAAATGTTTTTGGGCCGAAGGCGGGCATAGCCCGCCCTACGCGATTATTTGTCGGTTATTTCGGCGCTTTTGAGGAACTTCATGATGTCGGGTTCCCATGTTTTCATGGAAGCTGCCGGGCCGGCGATGACGATGAAGTGCGGGCCCTTGGGGTGGTCGACGATGGCGGCGATCATGCGGTGGTCGGGCTTGGCCGTGTCACGCATGGTCATTTTGACGCTGCCGGAAATATCGAGTGTCGTAAGGCGGATACTGCCCATTTCAATCTTCTCGACTTTGGCGTCGGCACGAGTGGCGGCCGCGCCGTCGGCCTTGGCCACCTGTGCGATCCAGCGGTCGATGTTCTGGTCGTCCTTGCCCTTCATTTCGGGGAATTGGGTGACGCGAACCATGCCGGGTTCCTCGCCGGCCTTGATGGCGGGAATCTGATAGACGGCCTTTGGGGCCAGTGCACCGGGCTGGATCGTTTGAGTCTCCCAGCCGGCGGGCACGATCATCTTGATGCCGGTCAGTCGGAGCTGCGATCCGCTCTTGTCCCTGGTGACGTCCGGAGCCCGCTTCTCTTCGGCGGGTTTATCTGTGACTGGCTTTTTTGGTTCGGGCTTGCCACCCGCCGGGGCTTGCCCCTCATGCTGAATGCCATAGGCCGAGAGAGTCAGGGCCAGCGTCAAGAAACAAGCGGTCTTCATGGGTCATCTCCAGTAAAAGAATGAATTTCCAAAACGAATTATCCAGTAATGACGATCGTGTGCAACTGCCGGGAGTATCCGCATGCCCGGCGGTGCGGGGGCCGGCGAAGCCGAATTTGTGCTCATTTGGCGTGTGGGTTGGCACAGCTTTATACTTGGCTGTCATGAGGTTGCATGCCGGCGCCCGATGAGACCGGGCTGTGCATGCCGCCCGACTTGAGAATCTGCATGGCCAAACGTCGTGATCATTACGAAGTGCTCGGTGTCAAGAAGCGCGCCAGCATCGATGAGATTAAACGGGCGTATCGCACATTATCGAAAAAATACCATCCTGACCGCAATCCCAACAACCCTTCCGCGGAGGCCATGTTCAAAGAAGTGCAAAATGCGTACAGCGTGTTGAACGACCCCAAGAAGCGAGCGCAATACGACGACTACGGCGACGTGGGTGTCGGGGAATGGCAGACTCGTCCCACCGGCGAGAAGGTGTATCAGTGGGGCGGCGGATCCTCGGTTCGCTCGGAAGACCTGGAGGATTTATTTTCGGCCTTCGGGAGCCGCGGGGGCGGTAATCGGAGCGGGGGAATCGGCGAGGGTATCTTTGAGCAGATTTTCGGTGGCGGACAGCGGGGCGCCCGCAACGCAGCGAGACGTCCGCCGCCAGAACAGGTTCATAATGTTGAACTGAGTTTCGACCAGGCGGTTCACGGCACCAAGCTCAGTCTGCGGATCGAACGAGGGGATGGCGAAGAATCCATCGAAGTAAAGATACCTCCGGGCGTAGAAACCGGTCAGAAGATTCGCGTTCGCGGTCAGGTGTCATCGGCCAATGGTGGGCCGAGCGGCGACATCATTCTTTTTCTCCATGTCGCGCCGCACCCCTACTTTCGCCGCGAGGGAGCCGACATTTACCTGGATGTTCCCGTGTCTGTGACGGAGGCGGTCCTGGGTGCGAAGATCGAAGTCCCCACTCTGGAAGGTCGTGGAACCGTGACCTTGCCGCCGGGTACTCCATCGGGTGGGAAGCTGCGATTGCGAGGGCAGGGCGTTATCAAGCGCGGCACCAGTGAGCGAGGGGATCAGTACGTCGTAGTGCAGATTGTCCCGCCGAAATCGCTGACGGACGAAGAGAAGGCTCTCTACGAAAAGCTCCGTGACATCGGCGGGCACGATCCGCGAAAGAAGGCTTCGTGGTAGGCAAGGGCTTCGGGAGGAATTGGTAAAATGCCTTTCGGCGAATCCGAACAAGACGCTCAGCAAAAGCGAACGACGATGGGACTGGGGTTCCTGGTCCTTGGACTCATCCTGATGATGTGGGCGTGGGGAAGCTGGATTTATCGCACGTCGACGACCGCGAGGCCGCAGATCATTGGCCGGTCTGCAGAAACCACGGAGGAAACGGAGAAGGCCATCCGCATTGCTCCGAGCATGCTGGCGGGAGGAGTTCTTCTGGTGGTCGTATTTCTGGCGGCGACCTTTGTGTTTGTGCGATC
This sequence comes from uncultured Phycisphaera sp., assembly GCA_964501365.1. Taxonomy (GTDB): domain Bacteria; phylum Planctomycetota; class Phycisphaerae; order UBA1845; family UBA1845; genus CAZAMB01. The sequence continues at coordinate 10,165 of CAZCST010000013.1, forward strand.
CAGCCGACGATATCGGCAGAGCCTCACGCGGCGCGGCGCTGCTCCGACCAGCGCAAGCGATGTCTGGTCTACACATCGACTCAAGGATTTCGACGATAGCGGCGGATAAAACGCGGAAACGCAGCAAAACTGAAACGCCGAAACAACATGGGCATGAATCCTCCAAGAGTAGCTTTGGTCACCGGCGGGGCGAAACGCGTCGGTCGCGCCATTGCATTGGAACTGGCCGAGGCCGGATACGACATCGGCTTGCACTATCGGGCGTCGCGCGAAGACGCGGAGAAAACAGGCGGCGAAATTCAAGCCATGGGCCGCCGCTGCGCACTGATCCAGGCGGACCTCGCCGACGAATCAACCTGGCCAGGAATCATTGAACGAACCGTGGCGGCGTTGGCGCGGTTGGACGCACTCGTAAACAACGCCTCCGTGTTCGATCCGCGCCCGCGGCAGAAACGCATGGCGGATGGCGGCGGGTTTGACGCGGCTGAATGGGGCACAATGTTTCGAGTGAATGCGACGGCGGCCGCGGGGCTTTGTCACTTCGCCCGGCCTCATTTGGAAGCCGGCGGTTGCGGGCGAATCGTCAATCTGTGCGACATTGCGGCTGAAAAGCCGTGGCCCGGTTATCTCTCGTATTGCTGCTCGAAGGCCGCGATGGTCGCGCTGACGCGCGGGCTGGCGCTGGCCTATGCTCCACGCATCACGGTGAACGGAGTCTCGCCGGGAATTGCGGAATTTCCCGACGATTACCCGCCTGAACTTCGCAACAAGCTCGTCTCCCAAGTGCCGCTGCAGCGCGCCGGAACTCCGGAAGAAGTGGCTGGCCTGGTGCGATACCTTGTCGAATCGGGCGATTACGTCACCGGGCAGATCATCGCCATCGACGGTGGCCGCAGTCTCGCGTAGGCGGAATCACGTCCCTCATTCGTGCCTACGGCACTTCACACACGACCCTAATCGGCATACCCAGCATTTTCATCTCGTCCCTGCCGGGACGATTTTGGGCCAGGCGCTGATCATTACTGAGGTGCGTATCATTCGGCTGAAACGCGTTCACCGACGATTGGGTATTGGTCGGCGATGGTGCCCAGGGACGGGACGATGCCATCGGTGAAATCGAGGAGGTAGCCGAAGGCTCCGTTGATGGTGTCGGCGTCCTGCGTGCCCCAGGAATACAGGAGCGCCTGACCGAGAAAGAGATTGCCGAGGCGAACGTGTACGATGACGGCGAGGCCGAATCGCCCGCCGACTTCAAGCCCGTAGGAAGCACTGTTGTAAACCACGCCGGGTAGTGTCGTCTGGTGCCAGTCGCTGTCGATCGAAATTTCGTCGCTGTAATACTGCGGAAGAAAGAAGCGATTTTCGGTGACGTGGGTCATCTGGCCCTGGTCGCCGAACTCCACAAGGAAAATTCGTTCGCCGACTGGAGGCCGCTCCAGTGCGTCGCCGTTGAGAATGCCTCCGTACGGGCCACTGGGAGTCGAATCTGAAGCATCAGCACCAGAATCGTTTGGGTCAGGCAGCCGCTCGAGCGACCATGTACTGCTGGCCAAACCCGGCGGTCCGGAGTCCTTCGCGGCTTGGGACTTATCGGTCGCGGACGTGGCGACGTCAAACGATTCCGGAAGCGCGGGCACTCCGCCACAACCAGTCAAGTACAATGCAACCACCGTAGATGCAATAAACGAAAATGGCTTGTTCACGCGCGCATTCCTCCTTTGTCATGTTTTTCGATCAATTGCCAGATCAAGCGCTCCTCCGACGCAGCGGCGCGAATAGCATATCAGGCGCATGAAAAAGGGCACGAAGTCCGGTGAACTTCGCGCCCCTGGATGGTTGTGTCGTTCGAATTACTTTTTCGAGGCGGCTTTTTCGCGTTCCTTCTGGGCCTTGGCGATGATCTCTTCCTGGAAGCTATTGGGCATCTTTCGGAAGGAGGCGAACTCCATCGTAAAGTTTCCGCGGCCCTGCGTCAGCGAGCGGAGGTCCGTCGAATAGCCGAACATGTTGGCCAGCGGGACTTCGGCGTCGATGGTGACGATGCCGGATTTTACGTCGGTGCCATTGATGAGGCCGCGGCGCGAGGCCAGATCGCCGGACACGCCGCCCTGAAATTCGACCGGCACTTCGACTTCGACCTTCATGATCGGCTCAAGCAGGCAGGGTTTCGAATCGCGGACCGCCTCGCGGAACGCGGCGCGGGCACAAAGCTGAAACGCCAGGTCGGACGAGTCCACCGCGTGTGACGAGCCATCTTCCAAAATCATTTTCACGCCGACGACTTCATAGCCCGCCAGCGGACCACGAGGCCGGGCCATCTGAAAGCCCTTATCCACTGAAGGAATATACTCTGACGGGACTCGACCACCGGTGACCTTGTTTTCGAATTCGTAGTCGGTTTCGCCATTGAGTTCCATTGGAACCAGCGTGCCGACGACGTGGGCATACTGGCCGGACCCGCCGGTTTGCTTTTTATGCTTGTAGTTGTAGGGCGTGATCTGCGTCGGGGCTTCCTTGTACTGCACGCGCGGCTGACCCACGACGACGTTGCACTTGTATTCTCGTTTCATTCGCTCGACGTACACTTCGAGGTGCAACTCGCCCATGCCGGAGATGATCGTCTGGCCGGCGTCTTCATCGAAGTGCGAGTGGAACGTGGGGTCTTCCTTACAGAAGCGGTTGATGGCCTTGGACATGGGTTCGCGGTCGGCCATGCGTTCCGGCATGATCGAAACCGACATCACCGGCTCGGGTACGTGCATGCTTTCGAGAGAAACGCTGATTTCGGGATCGCAGAGCGTATCTCCGGAAACGCAATCGATGCCTGTCACGCCGATAATGTCGCCGGCGGAGGCGGCGTCGAGGTCTTCACGCTTGTTGGCATGGAGCCGATAGACGCGGCCAACGCGCTGCGTGCCGTTGGTACGCGAAATCTTGTATGTTTTGCCCCTGGCGAACTGACCCTGGTACACACGAACATAGGTCACCTGGCCAAACGGCTCATCGACGATCTTGAATGCCATGGCGACGAGCGGGCCGTCAGGATCGGCGGAAATGGTCATTTCAGCGCCGTCGTTTGCGTTGTCACACGCGTATGCGATGCGGTCGATCGGCGAAGGGAGGTATTTGGAAACGGCATCGAGCAGTTGCTGCACACCCTTATTCTTGAATGCACTGCCCAGGAAAACCGGCGTAATGTCGCGACGGAGAGTCGCGCTGCGGACGGCCTTGTGAATCTGATCCTCGGTGGGTTCATGGCCTTCCATCATGATCGCCATGAGATCGTCGTCGTACAGATTCAGCGTATCAAGCATACCGTGGCGGGCGCGATCAGCCTCTTCAACATACTGTTCAGGAATCGCCTCGTAGCGAATGTCCTCGCCATTGGGTCCGTCGTAGTAAACCGCCTTCATTTTTACCAGGTCAATGATGCCCGCAAAGGTCGTTCCGTCGCCCATCGGAATTTGCATGGGGACGGCCACGTGGCCGAGCTTCGATTCGAGTTCGGATACGACGCGGGCCGGGTCAGCGCCGGTACGGTCCATTTTGTTAATAAAGGCGATGCGCGGAACGCGGTAACGACGCATCTGGCGATCGACTGTGATCGACTGCGATTGGACGCCGCCGACGGCACACAACACGAGCACCGCACCATCAAGCACGCGAAGCGAACGCTCGACCTCGACGGTGAAATCCACGTGGCCGGGCGTATCAATGATGTTGACCTGCTTACCGTCCCATTCGACGGTGGTGGCGGCGGATGTGATGGTGATGCCGCGTTCGCGCTCCAGCTCCATGAAGTCCATGGTTGCGCCGGCGCCATCCTTGCCCTTGACCTCGTGAATCCGGTGAATGCGGCCTGCGTAGAACAGGATGCGCTCGGTGAGTGTCGTCTTGCCGGAGTCGATATGCGCCGAGATACCGATATTTCGAATGTTGCTAAGCCGTTCCATGATTCACTTCACCTTACACTCAAGTGCACTTGGTCTCTTGGACCCTAATCCGCCAACCTCTGTCGGTTAGACAAAAAAACCACCAGCGTTACTTCCGGCACGTATGCCGGATGGCCGGCGGCTACTGCAAGATTCAATCCGGTTAAATGTAGAGCGGCTACCTGCTCAGACTGGATGCCCCACCGCGACGAGAGTGTAGCGGCAGTGTCCTGTGAAATCAAGCCCAAATCGCCGATAACCGAAGCCCGACGGCTACTTTATCGGCCATTCCGGCCTGTTTTTGTAAAGCGCTTGTAACGGTTTGGTCAAGACTCGGGCAGGGAACGACCAAAGCACCACTTTGCGGCCGGATCGCACGGCGCTTGGTCCGGAGGCCGGCACAGACGGAATTGGGTTCCGAGGCGCAGGCGGCTACGGATCACGCCATAATTTCGTCGGGGTCGTCGACCGGGTCGTCCTGGTCCGCTTCGTAGCCCTTGCTCATGTCCTCAACCGCATGTGACCGCATCGCGTCCCATTCTTCGAGGGTCATGACCACTTCGCGGGCCTGGGAACCCTTGTAGTCGCCGACGATGCCCGCGGCGGCCATCTGGTCGATCAGCCGCGAGGCGCGCGAATAGCCGATGGTGAGGCGGCGCTGAAGCAGGCTTACGCTGCCGCGTTTGGATTCGAGGATGATGCGGACAGCGTCGTCGAACAACGGGTCGCGCGTGTCCTCACCCGCATCGGCGTCCACGGTCTTGATCTTCATCAGATCGGGGTGAAACTCCGGCTTGGATCGCGTCGCGAGGTCCTCAAGGACCGCATGGATTTCAGAGTCCTCAAGGTAAGTGCCCTGGGCACGCAGAAGTTTGTGCGAGCCCGGCGGGAGCAGAAGCATGTCGCCCTGGCCCATGAGCACTTCGCCGCCGTTCTGGTCGAGCACGATGCGCGAGTCCATGCGCGAGGCCACCCGGAAACACACTCGCGCGGGCAAATTTGACTTGATGAGGCCGGTGACAACTTTCACCTCAGGCCGTTGCGTGGCCACGATGATGTGTACGCCCACGGCGCGAGACTTCTGCGCGAGCCGCGACAAATGGTGCTCGACTTCCTTGGCGGAGGTCATCATCAAATCGGCCAATTCGTCGATCACAATCACGATGTAGGGCATGAATGTGGGGATCACGGCCTTCTCGGCATCGGTGGCCGGCTTGAGGCGGGCGAACAGTTCGTCGGCTCCGAGCGCGTTGTATCCGGCGATGTTGCGGACGCGAGCTTCGGAGAGCCATTCGTACCGCTCGTCCATCTGTGTGACCGCCCACTCCAGAATTTTTTCGGCCTTGGCCATGTCGGTGACCAGCGGGCACATGAGGTGCGGCACTTCCTTGTACTGGCTCATTTCGACCATCTTGGGGTCGATGAGAATCATCTTTACGTGGTCGGGCCGCTTGGTCATGAGCAGGCTGAGAATGATCGCGTTGAGGCAAACGCTTTTGCCAGATCCGGTTGTTCCGGCAATCAGCATGTGGGGCATCGCGGCGAGATCGAGGGCAAGAGCCGCGCCGGCTGCGTCCTTGCCGAGGAAGAGCGGAAGGGCCATTTCGCTGGCTTTCTTGCCGCCCAGCGTCATCAGCTCCTTCATGCGTACTTTTTCCTTGACGAGATTTGGGACTTCGATCCCCACGGTGTTTTTGCCGGGAATCGGGGCCACAACGCGGATGGCGTGGGCCTTGAGAGCGCGAGCGATGTCGTTGGACAGCGATGCGATCTGCGAGACTTTGATCCCAGCGCCCAGACGAATCTCAAACATGGTGATGACCGGGCCGGTGTCGATTTCCACGACTTGTGCGTCAAGGCGAAATTCCTGCAGCGTTTCTTCCAGCACCTTGGCCTGCTTGCGAACGATTCCCTCCTGCTGGGCGGAGAAGCCGAATTCCGGCTCCTGCAAAAGTCCCAGATCCGGAAGCCGCCAGTTTTCAATCTGCTTGGGATACGGTTCGGAAGAGGCCATTCGCTGCGGAGTCGGGAATCGAACGATGAGTCCGCCCGTGGGCTTTGGAATTTGCACTACTGCCGCAGGCTTCTCCGCGATCGAAGCCGCTGATTTAGATTCGGATTCCTTTGCGGACGCCGGCGCCGATTCCTTCGATTGCTTCACTTCGACGGCAGGCTTTTCCGCCACAGCCCTTGGCGCCTCGACGACATCCATTTCCTCTTCGTCATCGAAGTCGAGTTGCTCTTCCTGCTCAACAGGCTTCTTGAGTTTTCGTGACGACGATTCGTTCGTTCGCTTCTCAGACGAAGACTGCCCAACGGATGCGGTTGCCGGTTGAAGCACCGGCACGGCACTGGCGAGCTGCCGCGCGATGGCGATTGCCTCGGACGAAGCCGACGCCGCCTTGTTGAACAGGCCCGGCAGTCGCAGCATCCACTCCTGCGCTGCAAAGATGATTCCCACGATCAGGCTCGAAACCAGCACCAGGGCTGAACCGATGCCCGAGAGATTGCGGTTCATCAATTCGCCGAGCTCAAAACCCAGCAATCCGCCGTGTCCGGCCGGAAGCGTTCCGGGTCCGGTCGTGAAGAGCATGTGGACACAGGTGGAGGTGCAAAGCGAAACCAGCGCAATGCCCAGCAGACGCTCGGCAAAATGGACGATGTGGCCGTGAATCAGTCGCAAAATGGCGGCCAGCGTAAAGAACAAGAGCAGCGGATACACACCATCACCCATGAGGTGCAGAAGCTGGTATGCGACCCAGGAGCCGACCTGTCCACAGGCATTTTGTGTGGGCGAGTTATGCGGGAACCGGTGCGGGCTGGGCCAATCGCCGGCGTTAAACGTCAGCAGTGCCGCCCAAAAGAACAGGCATGCCGCAACGGCCGAAATGGGCCAAAGCACTCGCCGCGGCGCGGTCTCCTGACTCGATCGTGACATTGGCGTCCCTGCCTTTCCGTTTTGGTGCGATCTTTGCGCGCGGATTCGCCGCAGCGCTTTGGTATGTATCGACGCGATGTTTGCGACCCCTCGAAGGATTTTGTTGCAGCAAACCGAGGTTTCGCCATGGAATTTCGACTCGATGTCAGAAAGTAAAGATGCACCGTTTCGTCATCCGAGAGCCGCCTCCGGACCTGCCTTTTCGGCCATCCCGCCGACGCAGGTGGCGATAACCAGGTCGCCGATGACGTTGAGCACGGTGCGGCACATGTCGAGGATGCGATCCACGCCGAGAATGATGCCGATGCCCTCGCCGGGTACGCCGACGGAATGCAACACGATTACGATGAGGGGGAGCGACCCTCCGGGCACGCCGGCCGTACCCACCCCCGCCAGGACTGCCATCAGCATGACTGTGATCTGCTGCATGACGGTCAATTCGACACCGAATACCTGTGCGAGAAAGAGCACCACCACGCCCTCATAAAGGGCCGTCCCATTTTGGTTGCCGGTCGCGCCGATGGTCAGGACAAAGTGGGCGATTTCGCGTGGAATTCCCAGCCGGTCGGTGGCCACTCGCAGGGATGTTGGCAGTGTTGCGTTGGAGGAGGAAGTGCCAAAAGCCGTCATGGAGGCGTCGGATGTTTTCCGGAAGAAATCCATCGGACGAATGCGGGAGAATACACGGAGTACCAGTGGATAGACGACGAAGAAGTGAATCGCATATCCCAGAATCGTTGTTCCGATGAACCAACCCAGCGTTTGGAGGATCTCCGGCCCCAGCCGGGCGGTCATGGAAAAAACCAGCAGCGTGACCGCGTAGGGCGCGATGCGCATGGCCCAACCAATCACAATCATGCAGGCGTTGAAAATTGCTTCGAGAATATCGACCAGCGGGGCAGCCCGTTCGGCGGGCAGCGCAGTCAAAGCCGCGCCAAAAATGAGCGCGAAGAACATGACCGCGAGCATTCCGTTACCCTTGGAACTGCCATCCACGGCGCCGACGGCCTCCTGCAACGGGTTTTCCGGGATGATGTCGAGGAGGGTATCCTTGAGTTTCTTTTTCTGGTCAGCTTTCTGAACGTAGGTCGTCGCCCCCGCTTTGTATTGTTCGCGCAAGGCATCCCGCTTCTCAATAGAAAGAGAACTCCCCGGCTTGATCGAGTTGACCAGCAGTACGCCGATTGCGACTGCGGAGAGAGAGAGTAGAACGGTGAGCCCTAGCGTGCGGAGGCCGAGTTTGCCCAATCGGCGGACATCACCCAGGCCTTGGACGCCCAACACCAGTGCCGCAAAGACCAGCGGCACGACGACCATCAAGATGAGCCGAATGAAGACCTTGCCGGCGGGTTCGGTGATGTTTTCAACGCAGTAGTCGAAGCGGTCATCGAGTCCGTTGCCACTTTTGTCCAACTCGGCCGCGTTGGGTGCACTCGCTGGAACGGCGAACATGCGGTTGGCGGCGATGCCCAGAATCGCCCCAAGCACGAGTCCAATGAGGATTCGGGTATGCAAAGCCAAGGTGGGGCGCCTCTTTCTCTTTGTGGCTGGTGACCCTCACCCCCAACCCTCTCCCCGAAAGGGAGAGGGGATGGCCCAACATTCATGACTTAGTGTGCGCCCGCTCGCTTGGTGAACGCATCGTCCTTGGGAATCCGCATCGCATAAAACGATCGCCATACGAAGATCAGTGAGATCGCCAGCATGATTGCACCAAAGATGGGCGTATAGTCCAACGTCTGTTTCGCATGAGATGCCTCTTTCATCGAGATCGCGATCTCAACTGCCAGCAATCCAAACAACGTGGAGAATTTGATGATCGGGTTGAGCGACACCGAGGTCGTGTCCTTGAAGGGATCGCCGACAGTGTCGCCGATCACGCTGGCCGCGTGCACCGGGGTGTTCTTTTCCTTGAAATCTACCTCGACGAGCTTCTTGGCGTTATCCCAGGAACCACCTGCATTGGCCATATAAATCGCCTGGAAAAGACCAAACACTGCGATGGACATGAGGTAGGCCACAAAGAAATTGGGATCGAAGAAGGCAAACGCCAGCGTGACTGACATTAGCGCGATGAAGATGTTCCACATACCCTTCTGGGCATATTGGGTGCAGATCTTCACCACGGTTCGCGAGTCCTCGATGTCGGCTTCCTTTTTGTCGAGTCTCAGGTTCTTCTTGATGAACTCGACCGCGCGATAGGCGCCGGTTGTCACGGCCTGCATGGAGGCGCCGGAAAACCAGTAGATGACTGAACCGCCGCAAATCAACCCGAGCAAAACGGGTGCATCCGTAAGACTAAGCTGCAGCAGGGAGCGACCGTCAATAATGGTATGCTCCAGAAGCAAAATGATGGAGAAAATCATCGTGGTTGCGCCGACCACAGCCGTACCAATGAGCACCGGCTTGGCCGTTGCCTTGAACGTGTTGCCCGCGGAGTCGTTCGCTTCGAGATAGTGCTTGCCTCGCTCAAAATCCGGCGTAAAGCCGAAATCGCGTTTGATTTCCTCCTTGATGCCCGGAATCTGCTCCGTCTGCGCGAGTTCGAAAATCGACTGTGCGTTGTCCGTCACCGGACCGTAGCTATCCACCGCGATGGTTACCGGGCCCATGCAGAGGAATCCGAACGCAACCAATCCAAACGCAAAGATGGATCCGTGGTTGCCCATGATCTGGCCAAGGCCCTGCAAGCTGACGTAGTACGCGGCCGCCATCAAGCCCGCGATCAGCAAGCCGTTCCAGAATGCACTGAAATTGCCCGCCACAATGCCCGAGAGGATGGTGAGCGACGGTCCGCCTTCGCGCGACGCCGTGACAATTTCATGGACGTGCTTGGAATGAGAGCTGGTGAAAATCTTGGTGAACTCCGGAATCAGCACGGCCGCCAGCGTCCCGCAGCTGATAATCAAAGCCAACTGCCACCAGAGATCAGGCAGGGCCGTCACAACAGCCTGACCTGCCTGCAATTTCTCCACAGTGATGTCGTGCATGAGCAGCCAACTCATAAAGAACGACGTGGAAATGCAGAGAATCGCGGCGATCCAGATCAGACGCGTCAGCGGCGCCTCGAAATTGAAGTCCTTCATTCCGCGATACTTGGCCTCGGAAATCGCCTGATTCACGAAGTAGGATATTCCGGACATGAGGTCCATCAGGAATCGCATGGCGAAGATCCAAACGATCAACTTCGATTGAAGATCGAGGAAGTTTTCCACACCCGCATGTTTGGTCACCGCAAGGGTAATGAAGGAAATGAGTGCGACGCCGGTGACGCCATACGTTTCAAAACCGTCCGCGGTGGGACCCACGGAGTCGCCCGCGTTATCGCCTGTGCAGTCCGCGATGACGCCGGGATTCCGGGGATCGTCTTCCTTGACATTGAAGACGATTTTCATCAAGTCCGAGCCGATATCTGCAATTTTGGTGAAAATGCCGCCCGCGATACGAAGGGCTGACGCACCCAGCGATTCGCCAATCGCAAATCCCAGGAAACAAATACCCACGATGTCGCGTGGGACGGCCAAGAGAATGAAGACCATCATGATGAGTTCGAGCGAAATCAGGAACAACCCCACCGACATGCCCGCCCGCAGTGGAATATTGACCACGTCCCAGGGTTCGCCCCGAAGGCCGGCAAATGCAGTCCGGGCATTCGCGTAGGTATTGATGCGAATGCCATACCAGGCCACGCAGTAGGAGCCCCCCATTCCAATCACCGAAAAGAAAAGGACGAGTGCGGCCGTACTGGGCGTCTTATGCTGCAGCCCAATGAAGTAATAGGTCATCGCCGACCCGATGATGATGAACAACAAAACAAGGAACTTCCCTTGCTGGATCAGATAAGTCTTGCACGTCTGAAAAATGATTTCAGCGACGGCAAGCATCGACTTGTGGGCAGGAAGCCTCTTGATTTGGGCACGCAAGTACAAACTAATACTTAACGTTCCAACGATCACGAACGACCCGTAGAACAGGAGGTTCCAGGCTGTAATGGTTCCACCAAAAATATGGAAGGTTCCCTTGTGCAGATCAGGGATCGCCAGATCGGCCTCGCTTGCCTGCACAGTCCCGGTGATCAGGAGGACTAATCCGACGGCAAGGATGCTGATGTGAGAACCGAGCCAGTTACGAACGCTTTTCAATGTAGATAGTGGTATCCAATTCACGTGCGTCATCATCATCTTTACACTTAGGTTAAGGTACAGTGCCCGGCGGCGATCGCCGGAGCCAATCCTGCGATTTAGGACCGTACCCAAAAGGGGTTGCCAACAGCCTGCCCGCAGGTAACGGACGAAATAGATAGGGGATTGCGATTTCCGACGCAAGACCCGTGCCAACGCTCGGAAGATAGCAGGTCTTAACCGAATCGCAAACAAAAAATTTGGGCGAAATGGGGTCTTTGGGATTACGTGGAAGCAGCTGAGAATTTTGGACTCACTTTGGCCGTATCGGTCGGAATCATGGACATGGGCGGGAAAATGGCTCCGCCGGACATGATCATGCTGAAAGCGTCTTCGACGGTCCAATCGAGGTCCACCAATTCAGATCGGGGAAGCACAAACACAAAGCCGGTGGTGGGATTGGGTGTACAGGGCATGAACACCGCACACAATTCCTCGCCCGATCGATCATCGCGGGTGATTCCAGTGATGAATCCGATCGAGCGAGTTTCACGGTTGGGGTAAGGTACCAGCACGACTCGCTGAAAATTCTTAGCCTGATCCCCTGCGACAGAAGCCAGGATTTGCTTGGTTGCGCGGTACACCGTTTTCACCAGGGGCACGCGGTCCAGCAGGATTTCCACTCCCGCGATCACCCGTTTGCCGACAAAATTCGCGGTCAAGACGCCGATTGAATACAGGAAGAATACGGTCAGAAATACGCAGATGATTCCGATTACCCATTGGCCCTTCCATCCGAAGGCTTCGAGGCCCTTGCCTTTGATCGCCTCCGGGGAAACCGTCCACTGCGCCACAAGAGCGTGTCCCCAACCAGTGGCCAGAAAGGTTTCCACGGCCCAAAGCGATGCGTCTCGCATCAGTTCGAAGACAAACTTGACCAGCAGATAGGTGATCCAGATCGGCAGGATGACGATGAGTCCGGCGGTGATCCGGGCGCGCAACAGGCTCCGCATCGCAACCCATGCGCGACTGCGATGCGGACTCTCGCCAGTCAACATTGGTGTCATGCGATTTGTCCCGGGTGACACACCATGTGTATCTTATACCCGGTTTTCGACGATCGGCGACATAGTAAAACACCCGGGTTTGGATTAGATTATTGGCGAAAGAGGCTCCTTGCTGCCTTTGGAACGACGTGGCCTTATCACGATTCAACCCGTGAAACAGCTTCGATTTCGATACTGGGTTGTACCGGTTGCGTTGCTGGCATGGGCGCCGCCTGCCTTCGCACATGTCTTTACCATTATCAACGCTCTGACCGTTCTGAAATCGGACGGCACGTTTCAAATCGACATGACCGTCGATGTGGACGCCCTGGCGCTTGGGGTGCCTTCGACGACCGACTCGGCCCTCGTCGCAAACGCCCTGCGCGAACTCAAGCCCGACGAGCTGGAGCTTGCCATCCAGCAGGCCAGAGAAACCATGATTCGCCGGACGGACATCCGTTTTGATGGTCAAAAAATCATTCCGCAGATTTCGTTTCCTCAACATGGCGCGACGCCGGACGATGCCGCGAATCCGACGGTACTGGGAATCATTGCCCGCCTCGAGGGAAAAATTCCCGATGGGGCCAAAGAATTCACTTTTGCCGCCTCGCGTGCATGGGCAGCCGTTGACCTCACCGTTCTTGACCAGGGAACACTGCGAGGCGTTCGCTACCCCCTTGGCGCGGGAGAGACGAGTTCGCCGTACGTCTTGGGAGCCAAGAGCGACGATCGTCCGGAAAGCACTGCAGGCTCCCATCTCGTTCGTTATGTTCTCATAGGCTATGAGCACATTATCCCGCAGGGTCTGGATCACGTGTTCTTCGTGCTGGGCTTGTTCCTTCTGAGTACACGGTTGAAGCCCCTTCTGTGGCAGGTGACGGCCTTTACGGTCGCGCACTCCGTGACTCTCGCCCTCGCGATTTACGGCATCGTGAAGCTCTCGCCGGGCATCGTCGAGCCGCTGATTGCACTTTCGATTGCGTACGTCGCGGTGGAAAACATCATCACCAGCGAGTTGAAGCCCTGGCGGCCGGTCGTGGTATTTCTTTTCGGGTTGCTGCACGGTATGGGTTTCGCCGGAGCGCTCAGTGTGATCAACCTGCCGCGCGATGATTTCGCCAAAGGTGTCGTCCTGTTCAACGTCGGCGTTGAACTTGGTCAACTCAGCGTCATTGCTGCGGCGTTCCTCATCGTCGGCTGGTTCCGCAAACGTCCGTGGTACCGGAAGGTGATCGTCATCCCCCTATCCTGCGTGATCGCGCTCACCGGAATCTATTGGGCTATTATTCGGACACTTGGATGAGCGTCGAGAAAAATGGAACAGCCGACTGCTCGTGTCATGCTGAAGGAAGTATGTCTTGGACAAGACCCTTCGCGTTGCTCAGGTTGACCAAAGAAGTGCTGAAATGCATTCCGGGAACGCAAGCCGACGGAGGGATTTGAACCCTCGACCCCGGCTTTACGAAAGCCGTGCTCTACCGCTGAGCTACGTCGGCGTCGAGCCGATTCTTGTACGTCTGCCCCTTGTTTTCGTCAAGATTTGGCGCTGCCAGCATGAATTTCCCTGGAATTTTCCGGATTTGAGCAGGCTTGAGTACCACCCAAATGCTGCAGCGCACCACATTGTCCGTTTCCTGCATGAGGTCCGGGGGTGGGCACGCGCGCGGAGCGCGCCTCGTCAGACCTCGCGGGTGCGGTCCCATCTTTTGGCAAGCCGATCGGAGATTTGCCCAAAAGGGTAATTTGACTAATCTGATGCGTCCGTGATTTTGCAATCTACGAAATTGCGTTCCGCCTCTCCGCGCCGTATCGCATCAAAGGAGCTTTCATGACGACAGGTCAGCGTGTACCGGGTGCTGCGGTTAATGCTCTGATCCTGCTTGCAGCAGCCACCGCGACGCTGGGGGGGATATGGGGCGGACCTGCACTGGGCGACCACGAGGCGATTGTCGCTCAATGCGCCCGCAACATGCGCATCAGCGGAGACTGGATCGTCCCCCGCTTCCGCGAATCCAACTTTCTGCGCAAGCCGCCCCTTGGTTATTGGCTGGTGGCCTCTTCTTCGTACCTGTTTGGCAATGATCCAGCCACTGGGCTGCCGGTCACTCAAACGGCCGCGCGCTTTCCCTCTGCACTCGCTGCTTTGGGAACCGTTCTGCTGCTTTGGAAGCTGTCGTCTTCCATGTTCGGATCACAGGTCGGGCGTGCCACAGCGGTGGTGGCCAGCGCAAGCATTCTGATCTTGTTATTCTCGCCCAATGCGACGGTGGAGATGCTTCTGGCATTTTGTTGTACGTGGGCTTTTGCGCACTTCTGGTTCGCAACCGTTCACGGCTACCGAACGCCGAGAGGTCTGCTGCATTTGTTTCTGTACTACGTGGCCCTGGGCGTAGGTATGTTGGCGAAGGGACCCGCGCCGCTCGCCATGGTTGCTGTGCCTCTTGCCGTGTGGTGGTTTGGCGAGGCTGGATTGCGGGTGCTGTCGCGCGGGGGCCGGCATAACGTCCGCAATGCTATTTTTCTTCTCCTGCGACGGATCCCCCGGCAAACGGTGCGTGCATTCACGAGGCTCTGGTTGTTTCCGGGAATCTTTGTCTTTCTCGCGATGTTCGTACCGTGGATGCTGCTGGTTGCCAAACGACAATCCTATGCGTTGGATTTGTGGGACTGGCAGTACCTTCAACGATTTCAAGGAGATTACGAAGATACCAAAGCCCGGGGCGCTCTGTACTTTGTTCCCATCGCGCTGGGGTTGCTGGTTCCCTGGACGCTATCGTTTATTGAAGGTTTGGCCTGGCCATTCGTCGGTCTGCTCGCACGTCGCCGCCGGGCCTTTTTCTATGCGGCCATCTGGGGTTGCGTCGGCATCGCGGTCATGTCTTCGATGACCTTCAAGAAACCCTATTACATCGTACCTTCCGTTCCCGGCCTCCTTCTTATTACCGGTGTCGCGGTGCATCGCTTTTTCAGCAGAGCCCCCGGAGTTCGCTGGCTGGGGGCAACCATCGTTGGATTGATGGCCGTCGGAATTGCCGTCGGTATTGTCTGGCTTCGAGGCTATCTGGCCGAGAACATGCCCGGGTCGGCTTCCGCGGTTTTGCTGATGGCGTCTGGGACAGGACTGCTTGTTGTGTTCGCCGGAGTGCTGCATGTGATGGGGCGGGGCTGGTTGGCGATGGGCATGCTGACGGCAGCAACGATCGGGGGATTTCTTGGCGTATGGAACGTTGCCGGCAGCGCGCTGGATAATGTCGACCGCATCGCGGCTCTCGATCAGCAGTTGGACGCGGCCGGGGTTCCCGCTGACGCAGTTTTGTACTGGGCAGATCAGCGCCCCGATGCAAGGCTTGAGTTTTATTTCGGGCGCAGATCGGCACACCTGGTGGATCCCGCGGAAGTGGTGACGCGATGGGTTGATCGGACGAAAATCGAGACAAAGATGGCCATGCTCGACATGGTGACGGACCGCCTCAAGGCGAACTTTGCGAAGTCCGAGAGTTTTTACTTATTGGTGAATCGCCGACTTGTATCGTTGCTCGATCAGGACCCGACAGTGATGGCAAACGCCCGAATCCTCTGCACGGTGAATATGGGGACCGCGCCGGACGATCACGACTGGATCATATTCACCAACCGGCGATCGTGATGCGATTGCCGTCGCACGTTCGGCCTGATGAGTTCATTTTTTGATGTCTATTCCGGCCTTATCCAATGCCATCACGAGACTTTCTCTGTCTTCGCGGCGAACGAACAGGCGGGGCCCGTCCTCGCCTTTCATTTCAATGACGCAGGGTATCTGACTATTGCCGAAGTAACGTTGGCCGAACGGACCGAGGCCCGTCAACACTCGTTCCAGCGAGGCCGCAGGACCGACCAGGTCAATCGAAATGACTGCCCAGATTGCAAACAGACGTAACCCGACCACGCACAAGATGATCAATCCAAAACCCATGGCAGAACGGACGGATCGATTTGAGAAAACATTAAGAACACCATTCGGGCGAGCAGCTCGTTTCCGGCGAGGGAAATAGATCCATAGGAGGATGGTCACGAAAAAAACCGTGGTCCAGAGGTTCAGACGACCCGTTGTTTGATCTGTCAGGAGTCTGAACTGGCTAAACCCAACGACGAATGGGAAGTCCAGCAAAACTTGGAATGCGAAACAGATGGGAAGCAATTGCAAGACAAACTTCAACAGGGATTTTGCGTCACGGCTCATGCTTGAGGGCTTCGATGTCAAGGCCCCTTGGGCTTCTGGGAATTCTCCATTTCCTTGAGGCGGTCCGAGAGATAATCACCAGCCTTCACTTCGCGGCCGTCCTTGAAGCGGATGAGGTAAGGCTGGTCACCGAAGTACGACTTCGTGGCGATTTTTTCGATGAAGTCGCGGGCAGTTTTGACTTCCTTTTTGGCGTAGTCCCATTTCTTGCGCAGGTGCTGGGCGGCGGCCTTGGCGTCGTACTCTTTGCCGTTGCGGACAAACACAGCATCCTTCAGTTCGGCGACATGTTTGATGAGCTGCTCGATTTTTTCGGTTTCGGCCGTCGGCGCGGCGGGCGGGTCAGCCAGGGCTACGCACATGCAAATCAAGCAAAGAAACACCTAAGACTCCTTTGTTGAGTTACGGCCCATGATAGTCGACACCGCTTATACAAGACATCGCTCTCTAACGATTGCCAGGCCGATTTCCTGCAAGCAACTCCATGATCTGGATGGCGTTGAGGGCGGCTCCTTTGCGAAGCTGGTCACCAGAAACGAAAAGTTCGATGCCTCGGCCATCGGGCTGGCTGACATCCTGACGGATGCGGCCCACGAGGACATCGTCCTTGCCCGAAGCGTCGAGCGGCATCGGGAAGCGCCCCTTCTCGCGGTCGTCCACAATGCTCACGCCGGGGGCCTCACGCAAAATAGCAGTCACTTCCTTTGGACTCATTGGGCGTTCAAAGGTTAGGTTGATCGACTCGCTGTGGGCCCGCAGGACGGGTACGCGGACGCACGTGGCCGTGATGGCAATCTGCGGTGCGTGAAAAATCTTCCGTGTCTCATCGATCATCTTGCGTTCTTCGCTGTTGTAGCCGTCGTCGGCAACCGGAGTGTTGTGCGAAAATAAGTTGAATGCGATCGGATGCGGGAAGACTTTGGGTGCGACATTGCGACCTGCGAGGTGATCGGCGGTCTGCGTGCGGAGTTCCTCCATCGCGGCCGCGCCCGCGCCACTGGCTGACTGGTAGGTGCTCACCACGATTCGACGAACGGGATTAACGCGGTGCAGAGGCCAGACAGCCACATTCATAATAATGGCCGAACAGTTTGGGTTGGCGATAACGCCCTTGTGCCAGTCGATGTCGTCGGGGTTGACTTCCGGAATGACCAGCGGCGTGCCGGCATCCATTCGGAATGCCGATGAGTTATCAACGACGACTGCGCCGGCTTTGACTGCGGCCGGGGCAAATTCGCGGCTTCGCTCGGCGCCAGCACTGAAAATGGCGCAATCGACTCCCTCGAAGCACCTGGCCGTAAGTTCCTGAACTGTGACTTCGCGACCCAGCACGGGTAGCTTTCTTCCGGCGCTGCGCCCGGACGCAAGAAGCGAAATTTTTTCGCAGGGCCAATTCCGCTGGGTAAGAATTTCACAGGCTTCCACCCCGACGGCGCCCGTAGCTCCCACGACCGCGATATGCTTGATGGCTTTGACTTTCATTTTGCCCAACCTACCTAATGCAACACCGTTCTTCCAATATTGGTAACTGGTTTTTTCCCCTTGAATCCGTTCTGCGTGGTTGCTACACTGCCCGCCCCGCGTGGGTTTCTACGACTGTGCGGGCAGGTATTTGGGGGGCGGTAGCTACGCCCCCAATTTTGCGACGGACATTGTGATTTTTTGCACAATGTCCCCATTAAGGCGATCCCTATGGCCAAGAAGGATCGCGGCGAGAGGCCGACCTGGCTTCGCTTCTCCGGTATCGGCGTAGAGTTCGCCGGAGTCGTAATCGGATTTACGTTGGTCGGTTTGTGGATTGACCGCAAATTCGACAAAAGCCCCTGGGGCGTAGTCATTGGTGCATCCTTGGGTCTGATCGGCGGGATGTACAACCTTATCCGAGAGTCGCTACTGGCCAGTCGCGACGCGGCATTCGAAGCCAAGGAAAAAATACACGGCGAGCACGACAGCCATGAGCCGTGAAGTGCGATTCGGCCTGACGACACTGGGTCTAAGTGTAAGCCTTGTGGCACTAGGCTGGTTGCCAACCCGGCAATTGGCTGGTGCAAGTGCGATAGGAAGCATGATCGCCGCTGTGGCTGTCAGTCTCACGGCGTCATGGGCGGGCGCGGTGCCGGTAGCCATGACCAAGGCCAAGGCCGCTGCCTTTGGCCCCGGCAATGTCGTCATGGCCGCCATGCTTGTGCGGCTGGTGATTGCACTAGCCTTGGCGCTGGCCGTAGCCTTAAGCGGCAAAGTAGACCGTGCGGTTTTTCTGGTTTGGGTTGGGATCTCTTACCTGGGCTTGCTGGCCGCGGATACGCATTACGCGGTGAGTGCGTCGGCGGGCACGCAGAAGGAACAGAATTGAGCGGACTTCTGGCATCTGGCAGTCCTCTGGAACACGTGGTCCAGCATCCGCTGGTTACGCGCCCGCTGAATTTGCCCTGGCCGCTGACCCCTGAGGGCGAGATCACGCTGTTCAGTAATCAAATCGCGATGCTCATCCTCGCCGCGATCCTGCTTATTGTTTTTGTTCCGCTTTGGTCCCGACGAAGGCGTGGCAGCAGCGAAATCGACGCACAAGTTCCGGCCGGCTTCGGCAATTTCATCGAATCGATTTGCCAGTATCTTCGCAAGGAAGTGGCGGAGCCCGCGCTCGGCGAGCATACGGACCGTTTCATCAAGTACATCTGGACGGTTTTCTTCTTCATCCTGACGATCAACTTGCTTGGATTGCTGCCTCTGCCTGCGATTTCGCCGTTTTTCGGAACTAACATCGGCGGAACAGCCACGGGCAATATTTACATGACGGCCACGATGGCCGTGCTGACCATGATCATGATGGTGGTCAACGGGCTGCGTTTGGGCGGCAAAAGCTACCTTGCTCATTTTTGTCCTGGGCCAGTATGGCTGGCACCGCTGCTCATTCCTGTCGAACTCATCGGGCTTATTGCGAAGATTTTCGCCCTGGCCGTGCGTTTGTTCGCCAACATGATCGCAGGGCACATCCTGCTGGCGGTGCTGGTTGGTTTTATCCTCAGCGCAGGCACGGCAATGGGCGCCGCCGGCGGAATCGCAGTAGCCATTCCGGCGGTGCTGGGTAGTGTGGCGATCACGTTGCTGGAAGTCTTCGTTGCGTTCCTTCAGGCGTTTATTTTTACGTTTCTGACGACGCTGTTTATTGGAATGTCGGTGGTGTTTCATCACGATGAACATGACGCGCACCATGATCATTTTGCCAATGCGCCCGAGTTGCACGGCCATGATCATCAGGCGGCTTTGATGGAGCAACAAGGAGTCCACGCTCATTAGGTGTCGAAGGACAGGCGGACTCAGGGGAGTTCGCGGCAGATACGATTGAGATTGATTTTCGCCATGCCCGGATAGTCGCGGGCGACCGGGTCGTGAGGCTTAGCAGCGATGGCGAGTGGAACGGGCCGCGCCCCGCAGGCGGCCCATACGAAAGGTCTGGCAGTGATGGATAAGAAGTATTCGAAGCTGGCGCTGTGGGCGCTGGTGGTGGGAGTGGGTCTGATTCTGTTCAATACGAGCAAGGCGCAGGCTCAGCCGGCCGGTGCGCACGATGCGGCTGCGGCCGAGCATGCGACCTTTCTGACCACGGACGGCGCCCGGAAACTCGGCGGCGCCATTGGCGCTGGTCTTGTGGTCATGGGCGGTGCGGCCGGCATTGGCCGGGTGGGTAGCAGCGCAGTGGAATCGATGGCTCGCCAGCCGGAAGTGGCCGGCCAGATCAGCACCGGCATGATCATCACCGCGGCGATGATCGAAGGTGCCACCCTGTTTGCGGTCGTCGTCGGTCTCCTCGCAGTACTGTAGTGGTTTGCCGGCAAGACGAGTGTCAATGTGTGACACATCTTGCTGTCCGCTTCCTTACGGGCGCGGCTCTGTTTGTAAGGTGACATTGATGATTCGAGCAAGATTTTCGCTGTGGATTGGTGCGGTTGTCGCCGGACCCGCGGCTGCGTTGGCAGAAGAGGCCCACGGCGGAGGAGCAGCCAACCCCTTTGCCGGCGACGTGGGCAATGCCCTGTGGACCATGGTGATCTTTGTGATCGTCCTTGTGGTGCTGGGCAAGTTCGCATGGGGACCGATTCTAAGTGCCCTGCAGAAGCGCGAAGACTTCATCCGTGAATCGCTGGAAAATGCCAAACGCGATCGCGACGAAGCGCAGCGAGTGTTAAAGGAATACTCGGACAAGATCATCGCCGCGAGGGCGGAGGCCACCGAAATCGTGGACGAAGGGCGGCGCGATGCCGACGTCGTCCGACATAAGATCGAAGAGCAGGCCAAGAGCGAGGCGCAGGCCATGCTCGAGCGGGCCAAGCGGGAAATCGGCATCGCCCGCGACACGGCGGTGAAGGAAATCTACACGCACAGTGCGAAACTTGCGGTGAACATGGCTTCCCGAATCATGCGCAAGGAACTCAATAGCAAGGAACACGAGCGGCTGCTCGCGGAATCGATCAACGAGATCGAGCAGGCAGTTCCGAGGTAACGCGGGCAGATCGACCGGCACGATGATTTCATCAGGCGCGGAAAAGACGGCACATGGCGAATTTTGACGATCAGGAAGTTGCCCTGGCGAGTGTGTATGCCTCCGCTCTGCTGACCCTTGCCCAGCAACGCAAGGAAGAGGCGGGCGTGGGTGAAGAACTCGAGCAGCTCGCCAATGAACTCGGTGGGCATCCGCTTCTCCAGAGTTTCCTTACCAGCCCGACCGTCAAACTTGCCCGCCGCCGCGACACGCTGGAGAAGATGTTTCGAGGGCGTGCGAGCCAGACGTTCGTTGACGCTCTTCAGGTAATAAATCGCAATGGCCGCATGGGGCTGATCCAGGCGATCAACGAGCAATATAAGACATTTCATCGTGAGGCGCTTGGCCGTCTGAAAGCCGTTGTTCATACGGCCGAGCCCCTGGGTGCGGAGCACGAGGGTCGCTTGCGCGAAGCAATCAAGCGGCGAACCGGCAAGGATGTTGAATTTGAAAAAATCGTCGACCCGACTCTGATCGGCGGGATGGTCCTGCAGGTGGGCGACAAGAAGGTTGATGCGAGTCTTTCTCGAAAACTGCAAAACCTTTCGGACGCGTTGATGGCGCGTGCGTCGCGCGAGGTTTTGCGGTCGGTTGATTATGTAACGTAAGAATTGGAACACGATTTGCAGTTGCGACATTCAAGCGGAAGCGGGCGACTATGAAGTTTCGGGTGGATGAAATTACATCGGTAATCGGCGAAGAAATCCGTCAATATCGCAGCGAGGTGGATGTCGCCGAGGTCGGCACGGTCCTCGAAGTGGGTGACGGTATTGCCAAGATTTACGGTCTGACCAACGCGATGGCGGGCGAGCTGCTCGAGTTCAAGAACGGCGCTCGTGGCCAGGTGTTTAACCTGGAAGAGACGTCCGTGGGCGCGGTTGTGCTGGGTGACTACCTGGGCATCAAGGAAGGCGATGAGGTTCGCCGGACGGGTGAACTTCTGAGCGTCCCTGTTGGTGAGGCGATGATTGGTCGCGTGGTGGACCCGCTCGGTCGTCCGCTGGACGGCAAGGGCGTCATCGAGACTCCGCACCGGCGGCCTCTGGAGTTCAAGGCGCCGGGTATCGCCGAACGTCAACCGGTGACCGAGCCGCTGCAAACCGGCATCAAGGCGATCGACGCGATGATTCCCATTGGCCGCGGCCAGCGCGAGCTGATCATCGGCGATCGTAAGACCGGCAAGACGGCCATCGCCATCGACACCATCATCAATCAAAAGGGCGGCGACGTGATCTGCGTGTACGTCGCCATCGGACAAAAAGAATCGACCGTGGTCGGCGTGGTCGAAAAGCTCCGCCAGGTCGGGGCCATGGACTACACCATCGTGGTCAGCGCTTCGGCCTCCGATTCCGCTCCACTGCAGTACATTGCTCCGTATGCCGGCGCAGCGTTGGCCGAGTATTTCATGTACCAGCAAGGCAAGGCGACGCTGTGTATCTATGATGACCTCACCAAGCAGGCTCACGCTTATCGCCAGCTTTCGCTGCTTCTGCGGCGTCCGCCGGGCCGCGAAGCGTATCCGGGCGACGTGTTCTATTTGCACTCCCGCCTGCTGGAGCGAAGCTGCAAGCTCCGCGATGAATACGGAATTGTCCCCAAGGATACGCCCGCGACCTCCGTCGATCGCAAACTGGCGAAGAAGCATCCACAAGGGTTAAGCGCACCGGCCGATCAGCGGCCCGACGACGAGATTGGCCTTTTCCATCGTCCGCACGGCAAGCACAAGGCCGAGGCATGGCTCAAGACGCTGCCCGACAAGGATAAGCATAAGGTTCACAAGTTCCCTGATTCGGGCGGATCAATGACGGCGCTACCCGTGATTGAAACGATGGAAGGCGAAGTGTCGGCGTACATCCCGACAAACGTTATTTCGATCACGGACGGGCAGATTTATCTCGAGCCGAACTTGTTCTTCGCAGGCGTGCGGCCTGCCGTAAACGTGGGTATCAGCGTGTCCCGCGTGGGCGGAAACGCACAGCGCAAGGCCATGAAGAAAATCGCGGGGTCCCTGCGATTGGACCTCGCGTCCTACCGCGAACTCGAAGCGTTCGCTCAGGTCGGTACCGAGCTTGATGCGGCCACACAGCGTCAGCTTGATCGCGGGGCGCGCATGGTCGAATTGCTCAAGCAGCCGCAGTACAAGCCCTACAAGCTGGTCGATCAGATTGTCAGTATCTTCGCCGGCACGAAGGGCTTCATGGACGATCTTCCTATCAATCAGGTCCGGGCTTTCGAGGACGATCTGCTCAAGCATGCCAACGACGAATACCCCGAGCGGGGCAAGGCGATCGCGGAGACGGGCGACCTTCCAGACGATGCGCAGGAAAAACTCTCGGTAGGGATCAAGGACTTCAAGGCGCAGTGGCTGGCGAAGAACAAGGCGGCCGCAAAATCGACGGCGACCGACGCCCCGGAAACAAAGAGTGCGAGCGCTCCCAAGCCCAAGGGGGCCGACGGTCACGGTGGAAAGAGCGCCGACGCCTCATCGCAGTCCGGCAAGAAGGGACAGCACGTTGGCTAATCCGCGGCTCATCGTCAAACGGCGCAAGTCGGTTCGCAACATTCGCAAGATTACGCGAACGATGCAGTTGATCGCCACGGCCCGCTTTCAAGCGGCCTTCACCCGTGCGGTCGCCACGCGGCCCTACGTGGAGCGCCTCGCCGAGTTGGTCGCGGATATATCCAGCGCCGTCGAGGGCGAGGTCTCGCATCCCCTGATCAAGGCCCAGCCCGGCGCCACGCGCGATGCTTTGCTTGTAATCACCAGCAACCGCGGGCTGTGCGGCGGCTACAACACCGGCCTGCTTCGCCGGGCCATTGAACACGTCACGGCAACGCCAGATTGCGACGTGTACATGGTTGGAAAAAAAGGCATCAATTATTTCCGCTTCCTGCGGCGCGATATGCACGAGCAGATCTCGAACATCGGAGATGTGCCCAGGTTCGCTGATGTGGAACCGATCGCAGTTGAATTGATGGATCGATTTGTTCGCGGCGAGCTTGCGTCGGTTCACGTCGTGTACATGCGATTTCTTTCCGCTGCGAAACAGAGGCCCGAAATCATGAAGCTTCTGCCGATTTCAACTGTGGAATCGGCGGCAGCCCTGGCCGGCGCATCGGAATCAGCGGAGGCGAAGTCTCCGGCGGAAAAGACCGGCAGGTCCGTGCAGTTTGAATTTTCACCCAGCCCCAAGGAACTCCTGGCTGAGCTTTTGCCCGCATCGGTCCGCATTCGACTGTTCCAGTGCTTTACGGATGCGGCGGTCAGCGAACAGGTCGCTCGCATGGTGGCGATGAAATCAGCCACTGATGCCGCGGCCGATATGATTACCACGTTGACACGGGAGTACAACCGTGCACGGCAGACACAAATTACGATGGAGCTTCTGGATATCGTGGGTGGTGCAAATGCACTGGCGTGAATGCGGAATGGTGAATTCGGAATGCTGAATGAAATCGTCGGCACCCGAAATCGTCGAGCGAACGTTTCGCTTTGCAACGAGAATCATTCGAGTGGTCCGGGCCATTCCGCGAACCATTCCGGCGGAGGTTTTGGCCCGGCAGGTTATGCGGTCGGGAAACAGTATCGGAGCGAATGTAGAGGAGGCTCAATCAGCCTCTACGAAGAAAGAGTTCGTACGAAAAATGGAAATCGCGCAGTCGGAAGCAAGAGAAACGCTCTACTGGCTTCGATTGCTTGCTGAGTCGGAGTTAGTTCCCGGGCGATTGCTGGTTGACTTGATTCGAGAGGCCGATGAGTTGGTGCGAATCATCACCGCGATAGCGAGAAATGCTCGCGGACGGTAATGCGTAGTGCGGGTTTCATTCCGCATTTAGCATTCCGAATTCCGCATTTATGAGGTGAATCAATGCAAAGTACGAATGGCAACATCGGCAAGATCACGCAGGTCATCGGCTCCACGCTCGACGCACAGTTTGCCGAGGATCGGATGCCGAAGATTTACAATGCCCTCCAACTGGAGGTCGAGCGCGTCGTACTTGGTGAAAAGACCAAGGAAACGCTCTGGTGCGAAGTCGCCCAGCATCTCGGGGGCGGATCGGTTCGCGCCATCGCCCTGGGCTCCACCGATGGCGTGAAGCGCGGGACAAGCATCACCGACATGGGCCAGCCGATCGCCGTGCCAGTGGGCAAGGAGACCCTGGGCCGCGTGTTCAATCTCGTCGGTGAGGTCATTGACGGGCGCGGGCCGATTCAGGTCAAGGAACGCAAGCCGATTCACCACGATCCGCCGGAAATGACGGACCTTACCTCGAAGACGGAATTGTTCGAGACCGGCATCAAGGTCATCGATCTGCTGTGTCCGCTGGTTCGCGGCGGAAAGGCCGGTCTGTTCGGCGGCGCCGGCGTCGGCAAGACCGTCATCATCCAGGAACTCATCGCCCGTCTGGCCCGTTTCCACAGCGGTTTTTCCTGCTTTGCCGGTGTGGGGGAACGCACCCGCGAGGGCAACGACCTCTGGCTGGAAATGCAGGAGGCCAAGATCGGCGACACAGGCAAGAGCGTTATCGATCAAACCGTGATGGTTTTCGGGCAGATGAACGAGCCGCCGGGCGCGCGACTACGCGTTGCGCTTTCCGCGCTCACCATGGCTGAATATTTCCGCGACGAAACCGGCGCCGACACGCTCCTCTTTATTGACAATATTTTCCGATTCTCTCAGGCCGGTTCGGAAGTGTCCGCCCTCCTGGGTCGTATGCCGTCGGCTGTGGGTTATCAGCCGACGCTCTCCACCGAGATGGGCCAGTTGCAGGAGCGAATCACGTCGACGACTCGCGGGGCCGTCACCAGTATTCAGGCGATTTACGTTCCCGCCGACGACTACACCGACCCGGCTCCCGCCGCGGCGTTTACGCACCTCGACAGTACGGTCAACCTCGAGCGCGGAATCGCAGAAAAGGGCATATATCCGGCCGTCGATCCGCTGGCGTCGAGCAGCCGTCTGGTCGCCCCCGAGCTCATCGGCGAGCGCCACTACAAGGTCGCCCGCCGAGTACAACAGGTTCTCCAGCGATACAAGGACTTGCAGGACATCATCGCGATTCTCGGCGTGGACGAGCTTTCGGCTGAGGACAAGATTACGGTCGCCCGGGCCCGCAAGATCGAGCGGTTCCTCTCCCAGCCATTCTTCGTGGCCGAGCAGTTTACCGGCTTCAAGGGCAACTATACTCCGCGCGACGAAACGATCCGCTCGTTTGAGGAGCTATGTGACGGCAAGTGGGATCATCTGCCCGAGCAGGCGTTCATGTATGTCGGTGTGATCGAAGAAGCAGCGGCCAAGGCCGAGAAACTGGCCAAAGGTTAAAGTTCAAAGTTCGAAGTTCAAAAAAAGGAACGATGAGCCGCAGCGAAAAACCGCGTGATATCAGTGAAAGGACGCACGCATTTGCTATTCGCATCGTACGAGTCGTGAATGCTATGCCGAAGTCGATAGCGGGTGTGGCCATCGCGCGGCAATTGATCCGTTCGGGAACGAGCGTGGGAGCAAATGTCCACGAAGCGAGAGGATCATCTTCGAAGAAAGAGTATTGTCGGAGAATCAAGATTGCGCGTTCGGAGGCACAGGAAACATTGTATTGGTTGCGGTTATTGGGAGATAGCAATTTGATGCCCAAAACCAGCCTTTCGGATATGGTTCAGGAGTCCGAAGAGTTGGTCAAGATCCTCGCAAGCATTGGAAAACGCACCGAGGCAAAATGATGTTCCGAGATTTTCGAACTTTGAATTTTGAATTTTAATATTATGGCCAAGACTGACACTTTTCAATGTTCTGTAATTACGCCCGAGCGGGTCGTGATTGATACGCCTGCGACGTTTGTGGCCTTCCCCGCGCACGATGGCGAAGTTGGTATTTTGTCGCATCGCGCGCCGTTGGTGTACAAACTGGGTGTGGGGGAATTGCGCATCAAGACGCCGTCGGAAACGCAGCACTATTTTATCGACGGCGGTTTCGCCCAAATGGTGGACAACAAGCTAGCCATACTCACTGAACAGGCGAAAAAGAATACGGACATTCAGGCGTCTGCCGCCGAAAAAGAACTCGCTGAGGCTCGTTCCCTGCCCGGTGCCGCCGCGCAAGCCAAGAAGGATCAGGCCATCTTTCGCGCCAAAACCAAGCTTCGCATCGCACGCAAGTCCGGCTAACCCGGAGAGCCGGTGAATTGTTTTGAACGGTTGATGCGGATGAATTCGATGATGCCGGGCAGGATCGAGACGAACACGATTCCAAGCACGACGAGCGAGAAGTTGTCCTTGACAATCGGCAATCCGCCAAACAGATAGCCGGCCCCGACGCAAACTCCCACCCACACAATTCCGCCCACGACGTTGTACACGATGAACTTGCCGTAGGTCATCGCACCAATGCCGGCCACGAACGGGGCGAACGTGCGCACGATCGGCACGAAGCGGGCTAGGATAATCGTTTTGCCGCCGTACCGTTCGAAAAATTCGTGGGTGCGGTCGAGATACTTTTTCTGAATCCAGCGTCGCTTCGACCGGTGTAAAATCCAGTCGCCCGCGTATTTTCCGATCCAGTAGTTGACCGTGTCGCCCAGAATCGCCGCTGCACTGAGCACAAGGATGAGAAGCCCGCCGCTAAGGTCGCCCATGCCGGCAAACGCCCCGGCCGCAAAGAGCAGCGAGTCGCCCGGTAGAATCGGCATCACAACCAGGCCCGTTTCCGCGAAAATGATCAGAAACAAGATAAGGTAGGTCCACGTCCCGTAGGCGGCCAGCATGTCGCGCAGGTGCAGGTCGAGGTGCAGGAAGAAATCCACGAATCCCGTGACTGCGTCCATCATCGCGACGGCATTCTAAGAGTAACTACGCATTTCGTGTAGATGCAAAAAATACCTCGAGATTTGCCTCGGCTGCCTTGCTGCCTGCGGGAAAATCCAGCGGCGTGCGAGCCTGAGTTCAGATTTGTTTGTTTTCGGACGAAATAGCGTATGAGTTCTGCCCGGAGATGTCGTGGACGTACTGCTGATCAACCCGCCCTGGATTACCAAGGACGGCAACATCTGGCACGGCGTAAAGAGCACTTCGCCGCCGCTGGGGTTGCTGTACGTGGCCGCCTATGCCGAGGCCCGCGGACGGTCTGTTCATGTCATGGATGTCAACGCCGAGCAATTGCATTTCGCGGATATCGAATCGTTCATCGCCCGGCATCAGCCCTCATGGATCGGACTGACCGCCGTGACGGCGCAAATTATCAACACGCATCGTATCGCTTCGATTGCCAAGCGCGTTTCACCTCAATCAAAGATTGTGATCGGCGGTGTTCATGCGACGTCCCTGCCGGATGAAGTGATGCAGGACCGCAACGTGGACTTCGTGATTCGCGGCGAGGGCGAACTGCCTTTTGGATCACTGGTCGATGGTGAATCCCCGGATTCGATTTCCGGCCTGTCGATGCGCACGACCAATCCGCTGCAACCCATCCGGCATAATCCGGCGGGCGCGCCTATTCAGGATTTGGACGCGCTGCCCACACCGGCCTACCACTTGATTCAATTTGATCTGTATAAACCAGCGATAGGCGCCTACCGGCGTCTCCCCGCGGTCAATATGACCATGACGCGAGGCTGCCCGGGCAAGTGTACGTTTTGCAACTCGGCCGAAACGTCGCTGCGCACGCGATCGGCCAGGCACCTGGTGGACGAAATCGAAAAGCTCCAGTCGCGCTATGGTGTACGCGAGGTCAGTTTCTACTACGACACGCTCACGATTTTCAAGCCGCAGGTGGCGGAGATGTGCGACCTGATCGTCGAGCGCGGCATTGACCTGACCTGGTCGTGCTTCGCCCGCACCGATTGCGTCAGCCCCGCGCTGCTTCGCAAGATGCGAGCCGCCGGATGTCACCAGATTCTGTTTGGCATCGAATCGGCCGATCCCGAAATCCTCCGCAACATTCGCAAGCCCATCGACATCGAGCAGACCCGAAGGGCCGTCCGCATGGTGCAGGACGCCGGTATCGCCGTCCGCGCCGCCTTCATGTTCGGCAACCCAGGCGAAACCGTGGCCAGCATGCGCCGCACCATCGACTTCGCTAAATCGCTAAGTCCGGATATCGCGCTATTCAACATCACCACGCCGTATCCGGGCACGCAGATGTTCGATTGGGCCAAACGCAACGGCTATCTCCGCACGCTGGATTGGAACGACTATGACCTGGCGAACAGCGTCCTGGAGCTTCCCACGGCCTCCAGCCAGCAGGTCAACGAAATGTACAAGACGGCCTACCGCGAGTTTTATTTCCGGCCAAGTTACCTGCTGAAACGATTCCTTCGGCTGCGCAGTTGGGACGATATCAAGTGCAACGTTCAGGCGTTTCGCTCTGTCTTCTTCACTCGATCGACGCGGAAATCGGCCGGCAGAAATCCGAATCGTTCGTCACCAGTGCGAACCGAGCGTCCAAATGCATTCCCGCTGGCCGGAGCCACTTGTTGAGTTTTTGAAAGGCGTGTCATGCGAATCCCATTGGTCAACGTAAAACGACAAACCCAGGCACTCCGTGAGGAAATGCAGTCAGCCATCGACAGTGTTTTGGATCGAGGCGATTTCATTCTGGGCCGCGAAGTGACGGCGTTTGAAGATGAGTTCGGCGCATATTGCGGCGCGAAGCACTGCATCGGAGTCGGCTGCGGCCTCGACGCCCTCACGCTCATCCTCAAGGAAATGGACATCGGCCCGGGTGACGAAGTCATCACGGTGGCCAACACATTCATCGCCACGGCACTGGCCGTGCAGCACGTCGGCGCGATGCCGGTGGTCGTGGATTGCGATCCCGAAACGTACAATATGGACCCGGGCAGGATACGCGACGCGATTACATCACGGACCAAGGCGATCATCCCCGTCCATCTGTATGGCCAGCCGGCTCAAATGGACGCGATTTGTTCGATTGCCCGCGAGGCCGGACTGAAAGTGATTGAGGACGCCTGCCAGGCGCACGGGGCCACATTCCACGGAAGGCGGACCGGCGTGCTGGGAGACGCGGCGGCGTTCAGTTTCTATCCCGGAAAAAACTTAGGTGGAATCGGCGACGGCGGGGCGATCGTGACCAACGATTCCGCGCTGGCCGACCGTTTGCGGGCATCCCGCAATTATGGATCGGTGCGGAAGTATCATCATCCTACGCGGGGGTTCAATACGCGGCTCGACAGTGTGCAGGCCGCCGTCTTGCGGGTGAAGCTCAGGCAACTGGACCGCTGGAACGATCGCCGGCGGGAAATCGCGGATCGATATCGTGAGCGATTGGCGGATGCGAATGTAGTACTGCCGTTGGAGCAACCGGGCGGACGCCATGTGCACCATCTCTTCGTGGTTCGCTGCGATGATCGCGATGTTGTGGCTGAGGCAATGAAGAAGCAGGGCATCGAAACAGGGATCCACTACCCCGTCGCCATTCATGAACAGCCGGCCTTTCGAACCATGGGGCGTGCCTGCGGCGGTCTTCGACATTCAGAACTGGCGTGCAAAGAGATTCTGTCGCTGCCGATTTGTCCTTTCACCACTGATGACGAGGTGGACGAGGTTTCACAGTGCCTGCACAGAGTGGTTGAATCTTGCAACCCGGCGCTGTTGCTGGAAGCCTGTTCGTAATCTTCCGGACGAACCATACAAAAAGAGAGCGGCGTGAAACCGGTTGGTCTCACGCCGCTTCGATTTTCTAGTCGCCGCTTTGGCGACGATACCATTCGATCACGGGGCCGACGGGCACGCGGGCAGCGTCTTCGAGTTTTGGATTGGATATCCGCTGGCGCCGTTCAGAAGGTCAATTTCCTTCACAATGTCCGGCGGACCACACACACCGCTGCGATCCACATCGCAACTGTTGACTCCGAGTGCCGGATTCACGATACCATTCAGGTTATCAACCAGCTTCAGGATATCCGCGGGAGCCGTCGTCTTATCAAAGTTCACGTCGCCCGGCAGGTAGCCGATGCATCGCGTGGTGTTGCTGCAATTGTGCTTGATGCACGTCCACTTGTTCGGCTGAATCGGTCCGCTGAAGGTCAGCGTGACCGTGTTGCCCGCCCCCGCAACTACAGTGGAGATCGTCGGCGGAACGGGAGGCGTTGTTGCCGGTACCTGGGTCACCGTGAAATCGGCGGCCGCATCTTCAGAGGCGCCAGGTGTATTTTGGAATGTCCAGACCTGGGATGTGAATCCCTGGCGCTGCGCCGGAGTACCGGCCGGGAATGGCTGGCGAGCGTCGATCAAGCAATTCGCCGGGGTGTTGACCGCTGTTGGAGTATTACATGGCGCGGTACAGGCAGGAGTAATGTTGGCACAAGTGGTATTCGCACCACCCCAACGTCCGGCGCAATCTACCTGTTTCACACTGTTGGTGCACACGCCGGTTGCATCGATGCAGCACGCGCCTGTGGGAACACCGCATGGCGGATCGATATTGGCACAGGTCGAATTAGGGCCGCCAAAGCGTTTGTTCGGGCCAGTACAGGCGTTCTGCGAAACCACAGAGCAAGTGGGATTCGCCGGAGTCGTTGTATCGCAGCAAGCGCCCGTAACTACAGCGCACGGAGTTGAGGAAGTTAACGTCAACCCCTGAAGGATCGGCAGGAACGGCGTGGGAATGGCTGATGTATTGGCAATGAACGTTCGGTTGATGTCGTTGGCAAGCGTATAGGTCGTAGTCCCACATACCGCAGAACCGGCCTTGAGGTTGAGCGTCCCACCGTACGACACGTAATTCTGGTCACAGGTACTGCTCGGGCATTCTGCGGTGGTGAGGCAGGATTGTCCTATGTTGGCGCCGCCGACGCAGCGACTGGCCGACTGA
>CAZCST010000014.1:0-396757 GCA_964501365.1 uncultured Phycisphaera sp.
GCGGCATTCGCATCAGCCCCATCGATCTGGAAAAACTCAACCTGCTACGAGCGGAGATTGCACCACTGAAGGCAACGGCTTAGAAATGGGAAAATGGAGTCACACCAGTGGCTTGTTTACAGATAATTCGAAGCGCGACCAGATAGCGCCTCCACCAGCACCGCCTCCATTGAGCGTAGTTGCTAATCCGCCCGACCCACCGATAAGCGGAAGGATTGATTCGTTCCCGTAAGAATATAATCCAGACTGATTTTGATAACGCCCTCCACCGCCGGGTCCAAGCCCACACGACGGCAATGTGGGAGAGCTTCGAATCGCCCGTCCGCCTTCAAACCCTCCTGGACCGGGTATCGCAAAGGCAGGTAGGTTAGGCCATGTAGCACCGTCCATCCCTTTTGCCGAAACCTTGCCCGTGATCGAAACATTCGAGGAAGCTAACCAGACCACTGGCGCGCCGCTTAGGTGGTTCAGGAAAGTGACTCCCACCCCAGCAGGGATGTTGACCGTAGTGTATTTGAAAACCACAGCCCACTTGTCGGGATCGTACACGCCTTGACCCGGCACCGGGCTGGGCATGTTCCAAGGCCCCGTCGCCGCAAGCGAAAGGTCGATGACAACATTCGATTGCGGATTGAAGGCCCCATCGGACCCGTCCGACCCGCTATCAAATTGAGCGAACAATGAAGAGCAGAAAGCCAACGGGATTAGAGCCATTGCGGCACGAGAAAGATTGATCATTTGTTCTCTCCTGAACTAACGCAAGGCCACTTGGCCCAAGTATCGGTCTGACTGAAACAATCAGCCTAGAGAAAAGAGATGTGGCATGTCAAGAAAGCATAGAAATAGCGGCTTTAGTCGGTCATAGGTGCTGGCAGCGATGGCGTATTTTGATCAAACGCCAGCATCGCCGAGGTAGCGATTTCAACTGCCCGCCTCACGGGGTCCACGTCCAGACGGCTGTAGATCGCGGTCGAGGAAGGGGTCCGGTGTCCCAGCGCCTTGCCGATAATAGGAAGAGAGGCTCCGGTTCCCGCAGCCCAGCTTCCGAGCGTGCGGCGTAAGTCATGCATCCGAACGTCCTTGAGTCCGGCAGCCTTTCGGATCAGGCTCCACTGTTTGACCACGTAAGGAAACTTTCCGTTTGCGCGACGGAATACGTCTTCGACTCCGTCGAGTCGCGTTCGGCCTTGGAGGATTGTCACTGCGGCAGGAGGCAGGATAACCGTCATCGGTTGTTTGTTCTTGGATACCCTCGACGGGATGCGCCACAGGCCCTTGTCCAAGTCCAAGTCATCCCATCGCATTTTCAGGACGTTGTTTCTGCGTGCGCCGGTAAGTAGAGCGAGCTTGAGGAAATCGATCACGTCGGCGTCAACGCTTAACACGTCGCCATCAGGTTTCTTAGGGTCGGCCAATACCGGCTTGCCGGATAGCACCGCGAACAAACGCTGCAATTCAGCACCATCAAGAAACCGTTCCCGGCTTTGCTCAGGGAACCGCTTGATATGGAGGCACGGGTTGACGCCTTGCCAGCCCATGAACCGAACGCCGTGATTGATGATCCGCTTAAGGAGTTGAATGACACGGTTGGCTTCAACAGGACTGTCCTTCCCGATCTTGGCATGCAACCCAGCAACCTCACCCGGTTCGATCTCATCGAGGGACCACGTCGCCCAGGTCTCGAGATGCTTTGAATAGCGCCGTTTGTCCTCGGCGAGGGATGGCGCGGTTGACTTTGGTTCAAGTTGCTTGGTTCGGTAGTCCTCCCAAATGTCTCCAAGCTTCCAGCGGTTTTTGCGTTCGCGCCTTCGCTCAACAATTGGGTTTTTGCCTTCGGCGACTTGCCCGTTCCACGTGTCGGCCTTTGCGCGTGCTTGTTCGACGGTTATGTCAGGAAACGGACCTATGTGAACCTGGCGCGGACGACCATCGATACGCCGGTAGAGGTAGAAGGCCTTTGCGCCGCTGGGTTGCACGGCGACGGCAAGGCCCCGTTGTTTGTCGTCGATGACAAAGTAGCGATGAGCCTTGGG
The DNA here is from genome assembly GCA_964501365.1 of uncultured Phycisphaera sp. Taxonomy (GTDB): domain Bacteria; phylum Planctomycetota; class Phycisphaerae; order UBA1845; family UBA1845; genus CAZAMB01. The sequence goes on from CAZCST010000014.1 coordinate 2,034, forward strand.
CTTGAGTGCCTCGATCGTACGTTTGGTTAGGTGCATGTTCGCCATGCGAATTGCTCTCCTGCTTCGGTGTTGAGGCGTATGATATCATACAATTGGGGTCAAGTTCGGTAGTCCACCGTCAACAACCGTATGACGGAGTGTACGCTATATTTAGCTTAAAACAAGTGGAAAAGACGTTTTCGTCAAGCTGCGTAGCAGGAGATCAACAAGCCTGAAAAGTGCTCCCAAAGCAGGCGCGCTACCGGACTGCGCCACGCCCCGTCGACCATAGCATAGTCGGATTGGTCAGTGACTTCAAAGGAGCGGAGTTCTATGCGGGAAGGCTTCTGCTCAGGAGTCAGTTTGCGGCTTTTGCGGCCCATCGGAGGACGGCGGAGCGGCTGCGGGGGTTGGCCACGATTTCGGAGGGTGTTGGGCGGACAGGTTCATTTGAGATCGCAACAAACACGCCGGTAGTAAGCCCGTTTTGAAAGGCATCCTCCACGAGGCGGTCTTCACCGCTGTGGAAACTGATGATTCCGACGCGCCCGCCCGGACTGAGGCAGTGGGGGATGACTCGCAAGAACTGTGCGAGTCCGGACATTTCGTCATTCACCAAAATGCGAAGGGCCTGAAAGGTACGCGCGGCGGGGTGCAATTGACTGCGCTTTTCCGGCGGTCGGTCGCGCCAGGCCCGGCGCGTCATTCGTTTGGCTTCAAAGACAAGGTCCACAACCTGTTGCGTTCGAGTCAATGGACGGACTGCGCGGCGCCGGACGATCAAATCTGCAATCCGCGCGGCATCCGGCTCATCGGCGAGGTCTTGGAGCGCCACCGTCAGGTCCTCTGCGGACATCGTGACAAGCAAGTCCGCTGCCGTGCGAACGAGGCGGTCGTCCATGCGCATGTCCAGCGGACCATCATGCTTGTAGCTGAAGCCGCGCGCGGGATCATCAATCTGCATGCTGGATACGCCAAGGTCGGCGAAAATGAAATCGCATGAGGGAATCCCTTCGCGAGCGAGGACTTTCCCCAGACCGGCGAAATGACTTCGGTGGATGTGGATTGACGCATGGTCCGATGGCCCGGCTGAAATATTCTGAGTTTCAGGCAGAGCCAGTGCCGAAGCCAGGCGATCGTGTGTCCGTTTGCATTGCGCGGCGTCCACATCCAGCCCGATCAAACGGCCGGTGGGAGCGATGTGACGCAGGAACTCGAGTGCGTGGCCGCCGTAGCCCAGCGTGCAATCGGCGACGATGTCTCCCGGTTTGGGATTAAAGGCTGCGAGGACTTCCGAAAGAAGGACGGGAATGTGCGTTCCGGCCGGCGTGCGACCCTGGGCACGGACATGCTCCTGCATTTCGGGAAATTCGTTGGGGTTGTGTTCCTTGTATCGTTCGTCAAAGTTCTTTGGGTGTGTGCCGGAGTATCGCGGGCGGCGGCGATGTGGTTGAGGGTTTTCGTCCGGCCGTTGTTGCAAATTATTGCCGCTCACGGAAACCGCCCTGATTTCACCTCTTAGTTCGCACGGACGACGACGACAGTAATGTCATCTGATTGGTCGGCCAGCCCGGCGAAACGTCGGACATCCCACAGTATCTGTTTCGCAAGGGAATCGGCACTGAGGTGCCGGTGTCTCCAGATGGCGGCCAAGAGCCGCTCCTTCCCGAACGGTTCGCCATGATAATCCATGGCGTCCATAACGCCGTCGGTCACCATTACCAGGGCGTCACCGTGCTCGATTCGGACGGACCCTTGCTCGAAGCGCTCTTCCGGCTCGACTCCGATCGCCAACCCACCCTCGGTAAGCTCGATAAAACGATCATTGCGCAGCAGCAAGGGCGGCGGATGTCCGGCATTGGAATATGCCAGGAAACGACCGTCGGCTGAAAAAATACAATACACAAGAGTGGCGAATTCATGCACCAGGGTGTCTGTGTGCATCTGAACATTGACCTTTTGGAGTGCCGTCGCGGGGTCGTCGCCGTTGCCGGCATGGGCCCGCAGGGAAGCTCGAATTGACGACATGAGCATCGCAGCGGGCAGCCCCTTGCCCATGACGTCGGCAATGCACACGCCAAGCCGCCCGTCAGGAAACGACAGAAAGTCATAAAAATCACCGCCGACGGCAAGCGTCGGATCGTACACGCAGCCCAATGTCAGCGCCGCGTGAGCGGGGGCGTGTGAAGGCAGCATTCGCCGCTGGATTTGGGCTGCGGCCTGCACCTGCCGCTGCGTTTTCTCGGCCAGAATACGCTCTTCATACAGTCGGGCGTTTACGATCGCGGCGGCCGATTGCGATGCAATGGAAAGCAGCAGCGCTTCTTCGGCTCCCGTGAAGCGATACAACCGATCGGTGTAGACGCGCAGCACACCAACCGTATTGCCACGATAGGTAAGCGGTACGCACAAACCGCTGACAATTCCTTCCCGGCGGGCGTTGTCGGGGTAGCGCATGCGCGGGTCGGTGGCCGCGTTTTCGATGTATACCGTCTGGCCCGCGAAGGCAGCGGAGTCGATCGCGCTGTTGCGAAGCAATACGGGGCCTTTGCGGAGATATTCGTCCGAAAGATTGTAGACGGCCTTGATGACGAGCTCGTCCGTCTGGCGGTTATGCAGCCGGATCGCACACGCCTTCACGGCCATGACCTCGGCGACGCGCTGGACTGTCAGGTCCAGAATGGCCTGCAAATCCACAGTTCCGGAAAGCAGCTGCGCCATGGAATAAACCGTCTGGAGGTCGGCAAGCTGGCGATTGATTCGCTCCGCCTGACCGTACAGCGTCGAAATAATATGGGCGAGCACGTCGGCGAAACGGTGGATCGCTTCGGGCGTACCGCCGCGCCAGGGGTTGAGCCGCACAGCAGCTCCGAGCAACTCCTCGACGTCCACGCCATACTTGGCGGCCAGTTGGCGGACCACATCCTCTCGCGGCGGATTGTGCCGACGGGTGGCAATGGCCAGACTTGCGATCATCTGGTCGCCGCGCTGGATGGGGACGACATGGACGCTCATTCCATCGAGGCATTTCTGCTCGGCCTCGGGATTGGGATCGCGCAGGCAGGCACGGACGGCATCAAAAAATACCTGCCGACCCAAGGTCGAAGTTCCAATCATTTCCGAGTAACGGCTGCCCCACATGGGCTTGGTGATGGGGTCGCCATTGGTTGTACAAATGCAGACGGACATCCGACCCAAGGCCGCGAAGCGGTCCTGCAGGTGTTGCAACGTCGTAATATTGACCAAAGTGGTCAGCGACGGGAGCGATGGAATCGCCGGCTGAGAGGCCGAAATGGCCTGAACCTCATTCACGGCACAAAGCTCATGTCGGGCGTTATGGCTGCGACTGTTTCCGCGATGAGCCGTGCAGCGGCCTCCAGGTCCTGATAGCTGACGACTTCGACCTGGGTATGCATGTAGCGGTTCGGGATGCTCACCAGGGCAGTGGCGACACCGGCCCGGCTGATTTGCATGGCGTTTGCGTCCGTTCCCGTGCCTCCCGGCGCGGCCTCCAACTGATATGGGATTCGTTTGGATTTCGCGGTCTTGATGAGCAAATCTCCCAGTCGCGGATTGATGTTTGGACCGATCGAAATCACCGGGCCTGAGCCCAGCTTGATATTGCCGTTGACGCGCTTGTCGATGTCGGGATAGTCGGTGGCGTGCGTGACGTCGACCGCGATACCGATCGAAGGGTCCACGCCATAACCGGCCGTACGCGCGCCGCGCAGACCGATCTCCTCCTGAACCGTGCTGACTGCGAACAGGCTGCATTTGAGTTTCTTCGAGGCGCACAAACGCAGGGCTTCCATGACGACAAAAGCACCGCACTTATTGTCGAAAGCGGGGGAGGTGATCATCCCGCTCCCCAATTGCACCAGCTCGAGGCGGTAGGTGATGGCATCGCCAATGGTGACGATCTGTTCGGTTTCCTTGCGGTTTGGCGAGCCAATATCGACCCACATTTCACGCAGTTCCGTCTTGGCCCCGCGCTCCTCCGGCTTAAGGACGTGAATCGGCTTGCGGCCAATGACGCCCTGCACGGGGCCATGTCGGGTGTGCACTACCACGCGGGTGCCGGGAAGGACCGACGGGTCCACACCGCCAATGGGCAGTACGAAAATATAGCCGTTGTCGTCGACGTAGTTGGCCATCAAGCCGATCTGGTCGCAGTGCCCTGCGAGCATGACTCTCGGCCTGGCTTTCGGATTGAGGCCGACGATCAGATTGCCGTGCAGATCGGTTTCCATCGAGTCGGCGACCGGTTTCATTTGGTTCCGGATCACCTTCTGGATGCCTTGTTCAAAACCGGACGGGGAGGGGGTTTCGGTCAGTATTCTGAGAAACTCGTACGAATCCTTTCGCACCAGTCAAACTCCTTTCGTAGAAAAGTGTGATCCAAGCCGCGCGAGCCGCATCATACTCCCGCGAATTCCCGTTGACCAGCCCGTAGTCATCAAAGCATCAGTCTTCATAGAGTCGGTGTTTTGCGATGTATTGCCGCACGTCTTCTGGTACGAGAAAGCGAATGGATTGTCTCCCGGCAATCCGACGACGAATGTCAGTGGACGAGATATCGATGACCGGAGTATGAATCACATTCGCCAGAAGTGCCTCGGCCTTCTCCTGTCCGAATGCTTTCTCCAGAATGCTTTTGTCGATTGGTTTCTGGCCCGATCGGGCGGCAGTCACAACGGAGCAAAGTTCGATCAATTCACCGGCCCGATGCCAGGTGGGCAGGTCCATGAGGGAGTCGGCGCCGATGAACCAGAAAATTTCCGTCGAGGGAAGTCGTTGTCGAAAATGCGCGACGGTATCGATCGTGTAGCATGGCCCATTTCGCAGCAAGTCAAAATCGTCGAATGCAAGACCTTCCTCGCCTTCGATGGCGAGTCGGACCATTTCCGCCCGATGCTTCGAATCGGCCAGTGATTTGGGGTCTTTATGGGGGGGGCGATTGGAAGGCAACAGGTAAACTTGTTCGAGCTGCAGGCTTTCGCGAAGGGCCCTTGCCGCAATGAGGTGGCCGATGTGAATCGGATCAAAGCTGCCGCCAAACAATCCGACCCGCGAATTCATGGGCGCAGTGTAGGTTGCAAGCGCGTGTCGGTCCAGAAATCCTCGTCAATTGGCCGCGATGCCGTCAAGATGCGGCGGAAAAAAGAAGTGCTGCATCGTGACCAGTAAAGCCCGTAGACGTCTTAAGAAGCGTTTTCATCGTGCCGCCGGTTGATGGAGAATGCGCTGGGAGCAACTGAGCGCTCTTTGGCTGGCATGAGACAGGGATTGACTGGTGCTTTAGTACGAGCAGTGCGCAGAGCGTGTCGATAATGGCGCTGGCGGCGAGCATATGGCCCACGGCCGGTTTGAAAAAGGCCGTTGTGGCTTTTAGGTCACCCTCAAATGCCTGCCTGATGCAATTGGCCTCGTAGCCGTCTGAAAGCTGCGTCGCCGCTCCGTGGGGAACGATCAGATCGACTTCCGAACACTCAACGTCCGAACGCCTGCAAGCTTCGACGATGACAGTTTTGAGTTTCGCGGCGCGGACGTCCGGAATCGTCTGCTTCCATGACTGATGGGCGAATGCGCCTCCCAGATACGTGGCGTAAGGTTTTGCTCCGCGTTTTGCCGCATGTTCGGCCGATTCAAGTATGATTGCCGCCGCTCCTTCGCCGACGTAAAAGCCGGTCGTGTCGGGGCTGAAAGGACGCATCGAATCGGAGCCTTGAGCATAGAGACTTAATCGTCGAAACCATTCGAGTCGAACGGCCGTATCGAAGCACTCTCCGCCCACGATAATCATGACTTCAGATTGTCCCGATCGGATTTGCTGGGCGGCCGTCTCGATTGCGTATGCGCCGCTGGAGCACGCGTTGTGAACGCTGGTGCAGAAACCGCGAAGTCCGAACGCCTTGGCGACAACATGCACATAAAGAAATGCCTGCATGTTGTAGAACGCGGGGGCGAGGAGGTCGTATACGGGCGGCGGGCCGCCGGTGGGGGGGGTCGAGAATAGCTGAAAAAGCCTGGAAGCCGTGCGCTCGACGCCCGGAGCTTCATAGGCCTGGATCATGCCAACGTTGTTGTCGGTCCGGTCGATGTCAAGTTGAGCGTCGGCCAGTGCGAGTTCGATCGCACTCAAGGAGTAAGCTAGGTCGCGCGAGCCTTCATAATTCTGTTCGCCGAGATAGGTGTTGTGCCGATCGAACACGGAATGATTTGTCGAGAGCATCCCGGCGATGGGGAGTTCGACGAATTTGCCGAGGTCCACAACGAGCGAGCGCGGTTGAACATTTCGCCGGTTCGCATTGAGGGCAGACCACACGTCAGTGCATCCCATGCCGATGGAAGTGACCGGCCCGAGTCCGGTGATGACGACATCGCGAGAATTGGTTTGCATAATCGTCATCGGGCAAAAATCGCCATTGGGCGCTTCAAGACCGCCAAGACTGCTCCCTCACAGTCGCGGTAGTGATACTACGGGGCGGCGAGAACGATGCTGCTGTTGTAGCCTCCGAACCCTGCAGAATTATTCAGTGCATGGCGGACCTTCGCCGGTCGCGGCGAGCCTTTGATCGCGTCCTGCCCACAAGGTTGCAGCACGTTATCGAGATACCACGTGGGAATCAATGTCTGATGTTTGAGGCTAAGTATGCACGCGGCGGCTTCGACTGCAGCGGCAGCGCCCATGGTATGGCCCGTCAACGACTTGATGGAACTGAATGCGACCCCCTTTGGAAAGCATTTGTCGAGTACGGCAACTTCAATGGCGTCATTCTGCGGCGTCCCCGTTCCATGGGCGCAGACATAGTCGATTTCATCGGGGGCCAGGCCGGACTCGGCGAGTGCGGCAAGCGTGGAACGACTCAGCCCGTCGCCATCCGGGTGGGGCCGGGTCGGATGATAGTTCTCACATTCTACGGAGGCTCCAAGGATTCGGGCATGAATTCGAGCACCGCGGAGTCGGGCCGAGGATTCCTTTTCGAGGATGAACATTGCTGCGCCTTCGCCGACGAAGAGACCGTCGCGACGGTCGTCGAAGGGCCGGCAGACTTCAGCGGCCATCACGCGAAGCCGCATAAACCCAAGAAACGCAAGTCGGGAGAATCCGTCGGCCCCTCCCGCCAGAGCCACATCGCAAGACCCGTCGAGCAGTTGCCGACGTGCAGCCGCGATGGCCATGTTACCGGCAGCGCAGGCTCCGTAGAGGTCATAGGAATCGGCATTCAATGCAAGGTCGCGGCAAACACTCTGAGAAATGGAGCCAGGACGCCCCGAGATTATCTCACGCATGTGTTCGGGAGTGAGCCAGTTCGGCACATCGGCGGTAAGCCGATCTTCGATAAACTGTGTTTCTCCCATTGTCGTGCCAACAATGACACTGACTCGAGAGGATGACAGCGCGCCAGTCGGAATGGACGCGTCGGTGATCGCCTGTTTTGCGGCAGCGATGGCGAGTTGTGCGGCGCGGCCTTGATTGCTTACGCTTTTGTTTGAACTGTCGTTCAAGTCGCGTTTGATGGGATCGCGGATCTGGCAGGCGAGCTTGCGAGGCAGGTCGGCTGTGTCGAGACAGTCGACCGGTGCTGCGCCCGATCCCCCAGTGTAAAGAGAATGCCAGAACGACGCAGCGTCGCACCCGATCGGGGAGTAGACACCCATGCCTGTTATGACGACCGCGTCGTGCATTTCGCCTCGAAAAAATTGATCCAAACTCGTTTCAATCTTGACCTTGCGATTCGAGAAATTTATAGTTTCCCTGTGGGAAAACCGTTGCCATTCTATCTTCCCGATCGCATTTCACGAAGCGCCATTCTTTCTGCCATCGTACTTCTCGCCTCGGGATGTGCTGGGCTTCCGACACCAAAGCCGGCCTTGAAAACCGACACCGCGGCGTCGCAATCGCCTGTGGCTGGAGCTTTATTCGCAAAGCCGGTAGCGCAGGATGTGGTCTCCAATGCCACACGGATTGTCGATATTGCCTTTAATGTGATGAATGCCGAGTTCCCGGCCAGCCGAACCGGTGACGCTCGAAAAATCTGGAATCACGTCGACGAAATGCGTTTGAAGCCCGATCAGGTTCAGCTTCTCGCCCGTAACGGGATTCGCCTGGGGACGGCGACACCTGCGTCCTGGCCTGCCATTCAAACGATTCTGGATGCGGGGGACGCCAAGATCACCTCCAGCCAGTTGTTTCCACAGCGGGGGAGCGCTCTGCCGGTGGAATTGGGGAGTGTTGAAGAGGGCACGTCGATTTTTTACTACGACTCTCACGGCCGATTGGTCGGGAAGTCCTTTCCCGGCGGTGAGAAGCTGATTCTGATTGACTACGCTGTTCATCCGGAACTTGATGGGTGTACCGATCTTGGCGTGAGCTTTGAAATTAACCGGGAAACCGAGGAAATGGTCTGGGAACAGCAGGGCGGTATGATGAGACAGGTGCCCGATCACGATCGGCACCGTTTCGCCGATCTCACATCGCTGCTGACCATGCATCCGGGTGAGTTTCTCGTATTGGGGCCGCGCGACGAAATGAAAAACGACAATCTCGTCGGCACGCAATTTCTATCCTCAAGAAAAGGAGAGGGCAGCGTTCGGGTCACCTTCCTGTCGGCGACGCCTTACCAGACGCAAGCCGCTACACGTCCGCCATTATGAGCAATACATCCTCAACAATCTCCGATCTCGCGGCCAGCGAAACCCATTATCGCGACCTTTGCGATCAGCTGGGGATGGCAGTCATCGCCACCGATTCCGATTTGAATATCACATTTTGGAATGCCGCCGCGCATCGATTGTTTGGTGCGGCTACGGAACAGATGATTGGAACTTCCATATTGTCGGCCTTTCCTTCCGATCGACGGATGGCGGCCGAGCGATTGCTACGGCGTGCTCTTCTGGAGGGCGAGGGGAGCGAGTTCGAATTCGATTATCGCGACGGCACGGGGCATCGGCGTGAATATGCCGCCACACTGGCACCCATTCTTTCCCCAGCAGGTGAGAAGTCGGGGGTGTCTGTCTGTGTTCGCGATATCACTCGACGTCTCACGTTGCAGGCTGACCTGGATGAAAGCCGAAAGATGGCCGCTTTGGGCGAAATGGCCGGTGCTGTTGCCCATCACTTCAACAACGTCCTTGGCGGCATTGTGACCAGTGTGGATTATGCCAGCCAGAGCAACGATCCGGCGATTACACGGCGCGTGTTCGATCAAGTCAGCGGGGCGCTGGTTCGTACTTCCGCCCTTGTCAACGGATTGCTCGCGTTTTCGGAGGGCGGTCCGCACGAGGACGACCTTAGCGACTTGACGGAACTACTCAACACGCTGGCCGACGAAATGGAATTTCAACTGCAGGGGCGCAATATCCGGCTTGCGTTTTCGATTGGGGATTTGCCGGTAACGCCCGTCCCCCGCGACCAGTTCCTGATTGTACTGCATAACATCGTTCAAAATGCCATCGAGGCCATGCCGGAAGGGGGCGTGCTGAAGGTGGAGGCTCATGCCGAGTCAGATTTCGTAGCCATATCGGTTTCCGATACGGGAAAGGGTCTCGATCAGCAATCGATCTCGCGGATGTTTGAGCCGTTTTGGACGACGAAGGGGGCACTGGCAACCGTGCATGGCCGGGCAGCCGGGCTGGGACTCGCAATCGCTCACGGAATCGTACAGCGCATTGGCGGATCCATTCGTGTGCAATCCGAACTGGGCAAAGGCACGACCCTGCAAATCAACATTCCAAGAATCAAGGATGAGGAAATCGTTGGCGGTTCTCCATCATCATGATTCGAAGGTCCGGTCATTGGTGCGCATTTTCCCAGGCGATTTTCTGGCTATCGCTTCCCGGTTGTGCCAGGACTACGCCTGCGATCGTGCGATCCGCGCCCGATCGGCCATCCGCGCGTTTGGAATCTCTTGAATCAACCTGGATGTACGAACCGTTGGCGCGACGAAATGCGCTGGAATTCCTTGGCGTCTGTCGAGCGCATTACCTTGACTCAATCAAGGATTACCGCTGCAAATTCTCGATGCGCGAACGCAATTCCGGAGGGATATCCGATCCGCAGATCATCGCGATCAAATTTCGAGAGCGTCCCTATAGTGTCGATATGAGCTGGATCGCAAATCCTGCCGGCGCGCGGCGGATCAGCTACGTCGAAGGGCGCTGGGTGAAAGACGGCCGGGAACTTGCGCTGGTCGTGCCCAGCGGAGTCGGGAGCTTCGTTCTTCCCGGTGGACTTAAGCTTGATATCCACGGACGAGAATTCAAGAAATCATCGTCGCGGTCCGTGGATCAATTCGGGTTCCTGAAGACGCTGGAGCGGGCGACGCAGGTGTGTGAAAAAGCCAAATCCAACGCCGGCTTCAGCCTGGAGTATGTCGGGCGTGCGCAGTTCGAAGACCGGCCTCAATATGTGCTTGAGCGAAAGCTGCCCCACTCGGCAGAGGGTGAGGCCTATTCAGAGCGTCTGAGCGTATTTTTCCTGGATGCAGAATGGCTGACTCCGACAGCAGTGTGGACCTACGCGGATGATGAAAAGCAGTGCCTGCTTGGTGAATTCATCACCAGCGATGCGGAGTTTAACGTGGGTTTGACGGATGCGGATTTCGATTAGGGAACAGGGAGTCAGCGCGCAAGAGCGCTGGCGTCGCGTCGGGCAACAACAGTTAGACTGAGGGTAGCGACGAATCTCCGTCAAACGGCGGTCGAGATCCCTCGCTGTGCCCGGGATAACAGGGTCAGTCGAATGCCTCAGCAACCGCTAGGGATTGGATTGACTCACTTCAACTCGTACAGAACGCGGTCGCTCACAATCAGATTTGGGCACGGTGATTTCCAGGACCCCGTTGTGGTAGCGAGCGGCCACCTTTTCGACCAGAATTTTTCCGGACAGCTCAACCATTCGGCAGAAACTCCCAAATCGTCGCTCGCGGTACAAACTCGGAGTATCAACGGTCACTTCGGCCGGGCGCTGCTTTTCGCCGCGAATAGTCAACGTATTTCCGACGCAGGTCACATCCACCGAGTTCCCATCGACTCCGGGTACTTCCACGTAAACGACGAATCGATCGGGATACTCGTAGACATCAAGCCCCGGCGCCCACTGCTGGCCGTCGAGCGGCCGCGTGGAAATCCCGCCATGCCACACGCGATCGAATACGCGGTTCATTTCGTCCTGCAACGTACCGAAAACCTGTTGTGGATCCTGCATCGCCCGGAACATCATGTTTACGCTCCTGTTCAATGGTATCATGGCTCCATTATATCCGCCCTTAGGCTTCGGAGTCGATGGAGGACTGATGGCTTCCGCCGAGCCGAGCCAAACCCGCTTCGAGGCGTGCAACGGCCTGCTCCAGTGCAGCCACCCGCATCGTTAATTGCCCCAAATCCGATGAAGTTGCTGACGGCGGACTTGCGAAACTCGTGGCCGATTCCTGCGTGGCGACCGGGAGAGGCGCGGAATGCGCCGGCCCCAGCAGGTGCCGGAAACGGTTGGCCGAACGCCCCGGCTCGCGGGCCAACTCCTCAATGAAGGGCGTTTCACGGTTTCGCAGGGAATGTAGCGTTACGCCCACAGCTTCAAGGTCTGCGAAGGGGGTCATGCGGCCCGCGTGGGTACGGAGTTCGCCAGCCGTCTGCCTTCCGCGCAGGAGGAGTTCCGCCATGACGGCCTGCTCGCGGCGATCCCAATGGAATTTTTCTACAACGAGGTGCTTAAATCGCACGGAGCGAGCGCCAAGCGCCGGCGGAGCCTGCGCCACCAGTTGCTTGATTTCCAACGTTCGCAACGCCTCAGAAATCTCGCGTTCCGTAAATTCCCGGACCGGGTCGCGGTTCTGTTTTTGGTTCGCGCCCAGCACAATCGAATTGAAAGTGAGCGGGTATGCGTCGGGTTGGGTCAATGATTTTTCCATCAACACTCCGAGCACTCGTTGTTCATTTTCAATCAGCGTCAATTGCACTTTTTTATCGCCCATCATGCTTGAGTGTTTGTCGTATCTGCCGATTGCCGTCCAGTCTGTATGGCATGGGTCGCACTTCCTTCCAATAGTATGCGGCGCCAATCGTCCCCAAGAAAGCAACAGTTACCAATGCCGTTTTCACTCGATGAACCAGTCGTTCAAATCTGATTGTACGACCCGGGTCGCCGGCCGCGGAGTGCAGAAATCGAATTCGAGATCCTACTGACGCATGCCGCCAGCTCGGTTCGTCGTGGCCAATCCCGCTCAACGTCGCCACTTTTTCCAGTGCAGAGGCGAAAATCGCCGCGCCGGTTGCACAGACACGTTCTGTTTCGAGGCCGCGATCGACTCCGCCCTGGTGAACGCTACACGGCATGTGACACTCGGTAGCGCTGGGTGTGACGCAACGTGCTCCAAACAAATCGGCCTGGCGCTCAAATCTCCGCGAGAGCCAACCAAATCCAACAATCCAAAACAGAAACGTGATCAGAAGTCCCATGCCCTGGATCAAAGATAGTGATACTTTGGTCATTCTCCCGGTATGGTTGAACCACCACGAAAAGCCCTCCGTCGCGGTTCCGGCCACCAGCCAGCCCACGAGGGCGAACACCAGAAAATGCTGCATGTGACGGTGTCGAACATGTCCGGCTTCATGGCCGAACACCGCCTCCACCTGTCGCGGCGTCATGGACGCCAACAGGGCGTCCGAAAGCAGTACGAACCGCGCGGCGGGCACAATTCCCATGACAGCCGCGTTGATCATCAGCCCGTCGCTTTTCCATACCAGAATCTCCCGGCAACGCAGCCCCACACGCCGGCACATATTCACCAATTGTTCGCGCAACGGTCCGGCGTCGAGCGGTGACGTGCGCCAAACCCTTCGCAACATGAAAGGAGCGAGTAGAAAAACAACTGCAGCGGCAATGCCCAAAACTATATCCGGCGTCCAGATGGATCCGCCCCATGCACAAAGCCGCGATTCGTATCCATGCGTCAGATTCGATGCAAAGAGGATCAGGAACATCGGTGCGGCAACGATCAGAAGATGGTGACGGACGTGAAAATCCAGGTACGACGACAGGCGCCAGGAGATTCGTGGCTCTTCCGCGTAACCTCCTTCGTCGGCTCCGTGAAAGATGCGCTCGATGGGATACGCAATCAACCATAACGCGATCGCACCCGTGAAAAATGGAAGAAGCACGATGAAGTCACCAAGTATCTGTAACGCCGGCGCAACTCGCCCAAAGGTGAACCAATCCGGCCAGGGTGTAAGCAGAACCAGCACGCCGAAACCCATGATCAATGTCGTTCGCAACAACTCAAACGAACGATGGTGAAACCGGGCGGCCGATCCGAGAAGTTCCTGCGTACGGTGCAAGATACGTCGTGATTTCAGCGTGGAAACATAGGCGAGGATTGCAGCCACCACTGGAAGTCCGACGGCTAGAAACGCCGTAGACTTGACATGATCGGACTTAAGTATTCGCCATTCGAACGGCGCCTCCATGCGCCAAAACAAAAACGCGAACGCCGCTATGGTATGAATGTGCATCGCTCACCTGTGCCGACTTCTGGTATTGGTCGGTTCAAACAGATACTATAACCGCAAAGGATTCATGAACAGTGAATACGTGAGATTCGATCGGCTCATGGACGCATTCAACAAGAGGAGTAGTCATTCGATGAAACCATTTTTCGTAGGTGGATTTCTCTTAACGCCCATGATTGTTTGTTCCCTGTCCTGGAGGGCGGAGGCCCAGACCGCTCCCAAGGCAGACCCTGCTGCTGAGAAGAAGCAGGAGGCACCCCAGCCGAAAGAAAAACCTGATACAGACAATCCATTTCCAATCAAGCCGGTCATCGAACGTCGAAATCCCCAACGGAGAGCCCAGCCGGGCTATGGACACGATGCAATGGTGAATCGAAGGCTTGCGGCATTCGCGAGATTGCGAACCTCTTTTTTCGAAGCGGTCAAAATGGACGCGGAAAAGCGCAAGAAACTCGAATCGATGTTCAATGACTACATGGCAGGGTTGTTCAATGCCAGGTTTCTGCCCCACACGCAGCCTCTTCCGGAGAACATGGCGACGCCGCAAGAGATTCCTGAATTAAAAAAACAGCTCGAAGAGGCGGAAAAGAAGGGTGACAATCCCGAAAAGGTTTCTTCCATCAAGGCGAAGATCTACGCCGCCAATATCGTCCTGGAGCCCTGCATCATCGACGAGCCGGTTTTCTTTTTCAACTACGTCAATAAGGAGCTCAACGAGGAGCAACGGAAGGCGTTTGACCCGGTACTGCGCCGCTGGCAAATGTTGCGGGTTGCGGAGGTTGCTCCGGACAATGATTTTAAGCAACTGCGTCGCGCCACACGCGATCCGGAGTTGCGAGGCAGTAATGAGGAACTCGGCAAACAGTTGGACGCCATGATTATCGACGCGATGCGCACGGTAAAGCTGGGGCCTGAGCGTCTTGACAAGGAAGTCATGAAGAAACTCGCGGCGGATACCAAGCCGAAAATCATGGAAAAGCTGGACCCCAAGCAGCGGGAACACCTGGAAAAAACCATAGCGATGCTCGGACGATGGGACCAGGAAGAGGCGGAAGTCGCCGGGAAAGTTCGCGAAGAATTGAAGGACTATCGTCCGGCCAATGCCCAGGCTCAGACTGGCCAGACACCAGCCGGGGGGCCCAATGGTGCGGCACAACCATGATCCAACGACCAATGCGCGCAACAAAATCAAGGCCAAGGCCGTCATCGGGTCCGATTGTGTTTCGTCTGGTGAGCACCGACTGGGGATATTTCGGGCTCGTCGCAACCCACGCAGGTAAACTGCTGGCCACCTTCCTGCCGCAATCCGAAAATCACATTTACAAATTTGTCGCCTCACGGTTCCCATCGGCCACGGAATCGAAATCGGCATGCGCTTCCCTGGTCCGGCAGGTGGATGATTATTTTCGCGGCAGGCGAATTTCCTGGGAGGTGGAAATCGACTGGCAGGACTTGTCCGGATTCCGCCGCAGCGTGCTGGAGGCCTGTCGAAGGATTCCCTTCGGTTCCACGGCATCCTATGCCGATCTTGCGCGGGCGGCAGGCTCCCCCGGTGCGGCCAGAGCAGTCGGCAGCGCCATGGCGAACAATCCTTTGCCGCTGATTGTGCCGTGCCACCGCGTGCTTTGCTCAGATGGATCGTTGGGCGGTTTTTCTTCGCCGCAGGGTTGCTCTCAAAAGCTGCGCATGCTCAAATTGGAAAATCCCAATTTCGGCCTGATCTCGCGTTTCCGAACCATGTCCCGCAAAGAAGTCGAGGTGAAATCGGGCAAGTCGGCACGTGCGCAGGCACTTTTCACCGCTTGAGCAATTGCCCTTCCGCGAATATCGTAGCCTTCCAATGTCATCATTTTCGAGACGTGAATTTCTTCGCGCGGCTTCGGCGGCGGCCACGGCCGGAACGCTGGCGGGCGTCAGTTCCGCACAGGAGCCGACGGCCGCCAATGGAAAGGGTCAGTCGGGAGCGCCGATCATCATTTCAAGCGCGAACGGCCTGCGGGCGACTGAAAAGGCCGCAGAGCTGATTCTTTCCGGAATGGATACGTTGGATGCTGTCGTCGCAGGCGTAAACATAGTTGAGGAAGACCCCAACGATAACTCTGTGGGGTACGGCGGACTTCCCAACGAGGATGGCATCGTCGAACTTGATTCCAGCGTGATGCACGGCCCGACTCGCGGATGCGGGTCGGTCGCTGCCCTGCGAAACATCAAGACGCCATCCAAAGTGGCGCAGCTCGTTATGCAGCGCACGGATCACATCATGCTGGTCGGGGAGGGGGCGCTTCGATTTGCAAAAGCGCACGGATTCAAGGAAGAAGACCTGCTCACGGAGGAATCGCGAAGACAGTGGCTGCGATGGAAAGAAGATCATTCGGCAAAAGACAATTGGTTGCCGCCACCAGACCCGGTTGGAGCCGACCGGCGCTCCGCGAACGACAAGCCACTGGCTTTCACTTATGGAACCATTACCTGTCTCGCTCTCAACTCAGCCGGCCAGATGAGTGGAGTCACGACGACTAGCGGCCTGAGTTGGAAACTTTCCGGGCGCGTGGGCGATTCGCCGATCATCGGTGCGGGACTTTATGTGGATAATGACGTGGGCGCGGCGGGGAGCACCGGTCGCGGTGAAGCCAATATCAAGATCTGCGGTGCGCACACTATCATCGAACTCATGCGTGGCGGAGCTTCGCCCATGCATGCGGTGAAACAGGCCGTCGAGCGGGCCGTCAAGTTCACCACTGAGGCGCGTTTGCTCGACAGCGATGGAAAGCCGAATTTCGATTTGAAGTTCTATGCGTTGTCGAAAAACGGTGAGTTCGCCGGCGCATCCATCTGGTCGGGAGGGAAGTTCGCTGTTTACTCCGACGGTAGAAACAGGCTCGAAGATTGTTCGTTTGTTTTCCAAAGGCCCAAGAAACCGATGGTGACTCCATAATTCGTTCACGGGGTGGCAATGGCAGAAGTTGAAATAGAACTGCGCGACGTGCGCAAAGTCTACCACAAGGACCGGATCGAAATCCCGGTACTGGATAAGCTCGACCTTGATATTCGCAAGGGCGAATTCGTCGTACTCATGGGGCCAAGCGGATCGGGAAAATCGACTCTGCTGCACCTGATGGGCGGCCTCGACACACCTACGGCCGGGACTGTTCGCGTTGCTGATGCACAGCTTGAACGCATGTCGGAACGGGAGCTGACCGCATGGCGAAGCCGCAACGTGGGCTTCATTTTTCAGATGTACCATCTCGTCCCCGTGCTTACCGCAGCGCAAAACGTCGAGCTTCCGTTGCTTCTTTTCAAGATGTCCGGCAGCGAGCGCAAGCAACGAGTCAAGACAGCCCTTGAAGTCGTGGGCCTCGCCGATCGCATGGATCACCGACCCAACCAGCTTTCGGGCGGACAGGAGCAGCGCGTCGCCATCGCACGGGCCATCGTGACTGATCCGCGTTTGATCCTCGCCGACGAACCAACCGGCGATTTGGATGCCAAGACATCCGAAGAAGTGCTGAACCTGTTGAACCTTTTGAACACCGAATTCGGCAAGACCATTGCGATGGTGACGCACGATCCGCGTGCGGCGTCCCATGGCCAGCGCACGCTGCACCTGGATAAGGGTGCGTTTCATCGTGAGGAACTGACACCGCCGCGACCCAAAACGGCGCCGGTGACGGTTTCGTGAACAGGACGAATCGACCGTATGGATGCGGTGATCTGCGGAATCGACCCCGGGCTTGGCGTGACTGGTTATGCCGTTCTCGGCACCAGCGCAGCTCCGGCAACGATCATTGATGCAGGAGTGTGCCGCTTTTCCGGGAAGGACTCCCTGGCTGCCCGTCTGGCCTCCATTCATTCGGACATCTCCGCGATTCTAAACGACCATCGACCGGTCATGGTGGCCGTTGAGCAACTGTATTCCCACTACAACCAGCCGCGCACCGCGATTCTTATGGGCCACGCGCGAGGCGTGATTCTCCTCGCCGCGGCGGAGCGCGACATCGAAGTCCGCAGCTATTCGGCCACCCGAGTCAAGCGATTTCTGACCGGCAATGGCCGCGCCACCAAGGCCCAGATGCAACGAGCCATACAGATGACGTTTGGCCTGCCCGCTCCTCCGGAGCCGCACGACGTTGCAGACGCCTTGGCTGTCGCGCTGTGCGGCAGTGCCGATCTGATCTCCAGCAGCGGCCTGGTTTCCCGCGCGGTGTAGCACATGCCCCAACTCCGCGTTTTCCTCTAGAATAGGCGCATGAGCAACAAGCTGCGCATCCATATCACCAATGACGACGTTTTCATGGAGAACGGGTACACGATTTCGCTGCGCGACTCGGGGCCGTGCTGGGTGATCGACCCGGGCCTGCCGCCGCAGGCGTCGCAGATTCTCAAGCACATCCGCGATCACAAGCTCACACCGGACGCGATCGTACTTACCCACGCCCATGCTGATCACATCGCCGGCATCGACGAAGTGCGCGAGGCCTATCCAGCGTTGCCGGTCTATCTGGCCCGCGAAGAGTGGCCGGCGCTGACCCAGCCCAAGCACAATCTGTCCCTGTACGTGGGGGAGAGTCTGGCGACGGGTGTTACCGATCCGCGGGATTTGCCGCATGGCGGCACGCTGGAACTCGATGGAACGCAATGGAAAGTCTCCGATGTCTCGGGCCACTCGCCCGGCGGGCGGGCGCTGTACTGCGCCGAGCTGAATATCGTCTTCGTCGGTGACGCGCTCTTTGCCGGTAGCGTAGGCCGCGTGGACTTCCCGCACAGCAGTGGCGACCAGCTCATGCGGAACATCAAGAACAACCTGTTAACGCTACCCGACGACACCCGCGTGCTCTCAGGCCACGGCCTCGAAACCACCATCGGCCACGAACGCAAGACCAACCCCTTCGTTCTCTACGGAATATGAGACGACGTTCTTCAAGAGCACTACGTGAACCTGGACCTAATTTAGCGATTTCTTTCGATACTGTTCGATCATGGCCTTGAGGCCTTGGATTGGAAGAATGAATGGACTGGTTCCCAAGTTAAATAGAACGCTGGAAACCTGCCCGTCGCCGTGAGCGGCCACGCGGCCAGCAAAGTCGGCGGCGTCGAGGGGAGTCGTGGGAATAAGGGGCATCCGGCCCTGCTCATCGGCACCACCTGCCAGCGCTGCTCCCTTGCTCACGTGCTTGTCGTCGGTAAACACGAGCAACATCGGCTCTCCTTCGTGCACATACAACTGCGGTGACTTAGGGCGGGTTACATCGCCAATGAACAACCACTGATCCATAAGGGCCAACCGCCGATGAAGCCGCTGCCACCCGGCGCGAGCATCGGAGGTCGTAACACTTTTGACGAATGGATCGAATAACCCATCTGGTAGGCGGTCGAGGCACCATTCATACATGGTCGGAATGTTCGTCAGGGGTGCGAAGAAACCCTGCTCTCCTTTATTTTGATTGAACAATACGCCATCAATCTGTCGCTCGTCCAGCCGGCAAAGCATCTCTGCAGCACCGTCTCGTGGAATCTCCAGCAGGGGAATCCCATATTTTGGATGCACCAACTCGTTATGATTCGCACAAGCTACTACTCTATCTGAACTGGTGAAAGCAAGGATAAATAGCTTGCCTTCGACTCTTGATGCCATCGGTCGTGGCCAGCCGAAGGGCGGAGGGCCTTCGGGTGCCGCTCCATCGGGAGGAAACTGCTGGATGAAGTGCCAGTGTTCCAGATCAAAGACAGCCTTCCACAGGCGATTCATGCCGTTCCCGGTCGTATCGGTAGCGGACTCCAGCACTAACCGGGTGAACGCGTCATCGACGCGCACAAGAGGTACGGTACCCTCGCTGCGATTCTTCGCGCTCGCTTCACTCTCTTTTCGACTGAACCATCCCATCAGCGGATCATCCCTAAGAGATGCGGTTCTGTTCAAACCATGCGATTCATACTCGATCAAACATCCTTGAGTCGGTGGCCGAGTTTGGCTTTTTTCACTGCGAGGTAGCGCGCGTTGTGCGGGTTGGGGGCGATTTCGATAGGAAGCTGCTCGACGATTTTGACGCCGTAGACTTCGAGGCGGTTCACTTTCTTGGGGTTATTCGTGAGGATGCGTAGCTGGCGAAGTCCCAAATCGCGGATGATCTGCGCGCCGACGCCGTAGTCGCGGCGGTCCACGGGCAGGCCAAGCTTTTCGTTAGCTTCCACTGTGTCGAGTCCCTCGTCCTGCAATTGGTAGGCCCTTAGTTTGTTGTGCAGTCCGATGCCCCGTCCTTCCTGACGCAGGTACACAATCGCTCCTTTACCCACGCGCTGGATCATTTCCATGGCCGCCGCAAGCTGCTGGCCGCAGTCGCAGCGGAGCGAGTGAAACACGTGGCCGGTCATGCACTCCGATTCGACGCGCACCAATACCGGCTCTTCGTGGACGATCGGCGTGCCCGTTGCGTCGAGGGCGCCCACGCCACCATAAGTGAGCGCGAGGTGCGGTTCAGGATCGACCGGAGAGTTGTAGGCGATGAGCGTGAATTCGCCCGCCTCCGTGGGCAGCTTCGTAGTGACCCCGCGTGTGACGAATGCCTCTCTCTGCAGGCGGTATTCGATGATATCGGCGACGGTGTACATGCGGATGTTGTGCTCGCGCGAGAGCTTCACCAGGTCCGGCAGCCGGGCCATCGTGCCGTCGTCGTTCATGATCTCGATGATGGCGGCCATGGGTTGCAAGCCCGCCAGGCGGCATAGGTCCACCGATCCTTCCGTCTGCCCTGCCCGCACCAGCACTCCGCCATCGCAGGCCATCAGAGGGCTGAGGTGTCCGGGCCGGGTCAGGTCGCTTGGCCGCGTATCCCGGGCACAAGCGACCTCAATCGTCTTGGCCCGATCGGTGGCCGAGACGCCGGTGGTGACGCCGAATCGGGCATGTGCGTCGATGGTCACGGTGAAGGCCGTGCCCATTGCGGTGGTGTTCTCTGCGGCCTGAAGGGGGATGTTGAGTTCTTCGCAGCGCCGCCGCGTCATCGGCAGGCAAAGCACGCCGCGTCCGACCTTGAGCATGAAGTTGACGGCCTCCGGCGTGATTTTTTGGGCGGCGATGACCAGATCGCCTTCGTTTTCGCGATCCGCATCATCCACCAGGATGATCATGCGGCCCTCGCGCAAATCCTCAAATGCCTGTTCAATTCCCGAAAACGGCGAATTCATAAGTTACTCCCCAGATTCGGCCTCAGACCCCTCCCCCCTTAAGGGAGAGGGTAGGGTGAGGCTCAAAACGCCCGGCCCGTTTCCAGCCGAACGAAGGCTCAAGCGCAGCAGGACATCAGTCACAAAGAATACCCCAAAAGCGGTCATTCCGAAAGAAAACCGCGGTCATATGCCGGCAAAGAACTTCACACTCGCTTACGCTCGGGGTTCGGATTTGGATGATTGCTCACCTCCAACAAAATGCGCGCGCCCATGATGTTCTTTTGAGTATCTGGACAGGCCATGAAAGCGGTACGTTTTCAACTTCGCCAGCGACGGCGCATACCTCAAGGGAACTGGCAAGTTGAGCCCCTCAACCGCCACAAGACAGGATTTTTCCAAACGAACCGGGATATAATTCAGGCTGTAATATGCAACAAAACCACTGGAATCGTCAGGCTACAAGGCCGAATGCACAGCAGGCAGTCCCGCAGCACGACTTCCTTCTGTATGAATCAAATTCTTCAACAGGGCAAAACGCATGGCCGCGGAAGGCAAGGTCTTTTCCGTGCCCAGCCCGCGGCCATCGCTGTTCATACGCCCTGTGCGAACTTATTTCTGGCGGGTGCTCTTGCCGTGCATGGTCATGCGGCCCATCGGACCCTTCTCGGTGAAGTGCCATTCCGTCGTGTCGTTGTCAGGAATGCACATGCAGCCTTCAAATTTCTTCTTCATGCAATTGGCGTCGTACGCAGATCCGCGCACGTGGAAGCAGCGGCCATCCGCGGAGGGAGTCGCCCAGCCGGTTCCGGTCTCCAAATAGTTGCTGGTGAACCAGGTGCGGAATGCCTGTTTGCACGGGTCCCAGGTCCACATTTCGATATAGGTGCCTTTCTGGTTGTCGGGCATTTCGTACCAACCCTCGGTCTGGAACACGGCGCCGTCGAGAATCATCTTGTTCGTACTTCCGCCGCCGAAACTGGATTTGAAATTTGCACGATCACTCTCGGGCAACATGGCCCGGATCTCTTCGGGGTCGGGATCAACCATTTCGCCGCTGCTTGTCCATGTACCGACCATCGGTTCAAGCATCTTCATCTGGGGAAATGGGGCGGGCTTTGCCGGGATAGGAGGCATTCCGTCCTCGAAGATAATCATCGTTCGCGCATGACAACCCGCGACAAACAGCATCGGCAGCACAAGACTCCTGGCGCTACGAAACATGCTTTTCTCCTTGAAGGGTTTCAACGACAGGACGCCCGCGGCGTCTCCCACTCGACGGGAAGAATACGCGGACGGGTGCAAGTATCAATCCCGGCGCTCACTTTTGCAATTGCAAAATGCGGGCGGGGAAAGGACGCAGTTGCCCTAATTTGGAGCAGCTATGTGAATGGGGGAAAACTCAGGAATGATGAGCGAGCAAGTGCCCGGCATCGACGGTTGCATGGGGATCACCCAGTTTTTCCGTGCAATAGGCGTGGCCAACGGCGGCCGGCGCGAAATCGGGTTGGCACTGGAGACAGCGGTGTAATTCCTCCATCGCGGTTTGCGTCATTCCCTTCGCCTCGAGCGAACAGGCCAGACCAAGTCTGGAGAGCACATCGTCGGAATCAATTTCAAGCGCCCGAAGAAATGCGGTGCGCGCCTGCAATGGTTTGGCATCCTGCAGCAATCGGCGGCCCAGTTCGAAGTATCTCCATCCCACGTGTGGCTCTTCCCGAACTTCAGTTTCAAGGTCATGAAAGGAAACAAGCCCGTGATCGTACAGCAAGTGCGGAAACTGGCCGGCCAATTTTCCAAACAATCCGTCGCCGAGAAAATCGATGTGAATCATTGCATCCTTCCTTCTACACACTTCCAGATGGGCTTCCTAATCATTCGCCACCACGGCGCAAACGTCAATGGCTTGCCCGCGCTGATGTACTAATTTTACCGACCTGGCCAGGAGCAGTGCGATTTTCGCGTCACCTGGTCGTAACGATTGGGCGCGCTGCAATAGGGAAATCCCCTGACGAATTTCATCGCGTTGCAAATGTAACATCGCAAGGGCCACGATGGCTTCGACATGGTCGCGGGAGATGCTCAACACTTGAGCAAACCGAAGCTCGGCTTCTTCGGCGCAACCCTCCGTGGCCAAAAGAGTTCCGAGTTGAAAATGGAGCCGGTTATTTTCGGGGTCCGCGGCGATCGCTTCACGTAATGCGTGAATTGACTCAATGGCAGATTCGTGGGGATCGGCGCACGGTTGACCGGCATCAGCGAGTGACTGGGCCGCCACATCCAATTCAGCAATGGCCTGGTCGTACAGGGCGGCGTTCAGCAGGCAAAGGCCGCGTCGGATGCGCTCCGTTGGTGCGATTGGGTCCACAACGGAGTTATCGGAAGGGGAAAGACTGAAGTTCAAAGTCCAAAATTCAAAGTTCAAAAAAGCGGAAAAGATGCGTGGCACGCCAGTACCGGAATCGGGCCTGTGCGTTGGGCTGAACGCACGACCTGCCTTTCCAGCAATCCTTCACAATGAATTTGACGCCCAAAATTGGCTATTTTTTTTGTGGCGAGACGATCATTGTCATGCGTTTCCCGTCCATGGCGGGGGGGCGTTCGATTTTCACGGTGTCACCGAGTTCGGTCATGATGGCCTGGAATGCTTCGCCGGCGACTTCACGGTGGAAGCGCTCGCGGCCTTTGAAGAGCATGGTGAACTGGACTTTGTGGCCCTCGTCGAGGAATTCCCTGGCGTGCTTGAGCTTGATTGAGCGATCGTGAGGGTCGGTCTTGGGGCGCAGGCGGATTTCCTTAAGCGTGACCACGTGCGCGGCGGAAGCCATCTTCAACCGCTTCTTTTTTTCATAGAGGTGCTTGCCGTAGTCCATAATGCGGCAGACGGGCGGGTTTTCGGTGGGGGAAACCTCGACCAGGTCCAGCCCGGCCTCCTTGGCGAGGGCCAGCGCTTCGTGCGTCGGGATGACGCCGAGCTGCTCCTGATTCTGATTGATCACGCGAATGGGCGTAATGCGAATTCGCTCGTTGAGACGCAGTGCTTTGGCGATGGTTTGGTTCCTTTCTCTAAGTACAATTTCTGGCCGCCACCTCACGGTTGCGGTTTTAATGGTGGGCAGGGCCCACTTTACTTTTGGCCGACGGTCACGCGACTGCGGCCTTTACTCTCGACTTCCTCGCGACACTTTGCCAGAAACGCATCAATACTCATATTGCCAAGGGCATTGCCGTCGCGATCGTTGACATTGACTGCCTTTGCCGCGGCTTCCTGCTCACCCACGACCAAGATGTAATTTATTTTGGCGGCACGGAGCCGGTGCTTTTTCGGGCCGATTTTTTCGTCGCCGTCGTCGAGTTCCACGCGAAGTCCAGCGCCGCGCAGTTGCTCCACGACCAGCACGGCATACTCGGCACTCTTTTCGCTCACGCTGGCGACGGCGACCTGAACCGGCGACAACCAGAGGGGAAACGCACCCGCGAAGTGTTCGATCAAGATGCCGATGAACCGTTCCAGGCTGCCAAAAGGCGCACGATGGACCATCACCGGTTGGTGAGGGGCATTGTCGGGGCCGATGTAGGTCAGACCGAATCGCGCCGGTAAGTTGTAATCGGCCTGCACTGTGCCCAACTGCCAGTTGCGTCCGATGCAGTCCTTGACCATGAAGTCGATTTTCGGTCCGTAGAAGGCCGCTTCGCCGGTTTCTTCGGTAAAAGGTATTCCGCTTTCGCGGGCGGCCTGACGCACGGCTTCCTCGGCGCGGGCCCAGTTCTCCGTTGAGCCGATGTACTTGTCGCTGGCCGGATCGCGAAGCCCCACGCGAACGCGATAATCGGAAAGCCCAAGCGTTTCGAGCACCTTGGTTGTGAGCCGCACGGTTGTAAGGAGTTCCTGGGCCAACTGATCCTGCGTGCAGAACAAGTGGGCGTCATCCTGAGTGAAGCCGCGAACACGAGTGAGGCCGCCGATTTCGCCGCTTTGTTCGTAGCGGTATACGGTTCCGTACTCAGCCAATCGGAAGGGGAGATCGCGGTAACTTCGCTGCCGGCTCGCATAGATGCGGATGTGGTGGGGGCAGTTCATCGGCCTGAGCAGATAGCCGTCGCCCTCTTCGAGCATTACCTCGATCGCCTTGCGGTTACGCTGGGCCATTCCGGCGCCGGGCTGATACTTTTTCTCATTGGTCAGACGGGTGACCATTGCCGCATCGATTTCCGAAAGTTTCTCCAGCCCCTTTCGCTCGTCGTCACTGAATTCGGCGGCATCACCGCGAGAGTTGCACGCCTCCCAAAGCTCGTTGAGCACGCGGGCGCGGTCGCTTTCATAAAGGGGCGGATATTGCGAATCCTTGTAATAGGGAAAGTGCCCGCTGGTGCGATACAGCTTGAGCGAGCCAATATGCGGAGTGTAAACCAGGTTGTAGCCTAACTTGCGCATTTCTGCGCCCAGGAAGTTCTGCAGCTCGGTGCGGACGACCGCCCCCTTGGGGAGCCACAGCACCAAGCCCGGACCGACGCTCTCATCGATCTGGAACAAATCCAGTTCTTTGCCGAGAACGCGGTGGTCGCGCTTGCGGGCCTCTTCGAGTCGGGCGAGATGTTCGGCCAGCGAAGACTTCTTGAAAAACGCGGTTCCGTACAATCGCTGCAAGGGCTGATCGTTGACGTCACCGCGATAATGCGACCGGCTGACCTGTCGTATTGCAAAGGCCTTGACGAGGCCGGTAAATGGAATGTGCGGACCGCGGCAAAGGTCTTCAAAGTCCTTGCCCGGTGATGCCCCCGTCACATAGAAACTCAGCGAATTTCCCTCGGCGCGCTCGGCGTTATCGAGCTTGTAACGATTGCCTTCGCCTTTGAGCTTGGCCATCGCGTCGCTGCGCGGCAACTCGTATCGCGAGAAAGGCCTGTCTTCCTTGATGATCCGGGCCATCTCGTCTTCGATCCGCTGGAAATCGTCCGGCGTGATCGAGCGAGACAGGTCCAAATCGTAGTAAAACCCTTCTTCCAGAGGCGGACCGTAAACCAGTTTGGTCTCTGGAAACAGCTTGCATACTGCTTCGGCCATAATGTGGGCTGTGCTATGCCGCAAAACCAAGAGGCTATCCGGGTCTTCGTCGGTGGAAGTGAGAATTCGCAGATCGCAATCACCGGGCAGGGGACGCTTCAAATCGATGGTTTGCTTTGATCCACCCGCGGTAACCACTCCTGCAATCGCCGCACGCGCCAGCCCGGGCCCGAGCCTGGCCGCAACCTCCGCTGTGGTAGCGCCAGCGGCCATTTCGAGCGTATTGCCATTTGGAAGTCGAACGATCAGAGGGTCACCTCACCAAGCTTATCGACAAATGGACACAAAAATGGCGGTAGCAAAGCGTCGCCTCCATGGGAGCCGTTCGCGCAGGGACGATTGACCCTGATGCGAAGTAGCCGGCTAACATGATGGATGCGTCATACGCTTTGCAACCGCCCGATCACGACTGGTGCAGGAAGCGTGGCCCGATCGCCTTTGCTCCACCGCGTCACAGTTAAACCACCGAAATAATATAGTATTGGAAACCTTGGTCAAGCACAGGTTTGGGGCCGAATGGCTCTCCGACTGCTTCATCGTTCAAAGCGTTGTCGTGCCTGTGCCGCCCGTCAGGAAGCCTCCAATGAGTGCTGTCAGGATGGCCGTGATGAAGGACGCCAGTTGCGTTACGAAAATGGTCGATGTCAGGAATCCACTAATGTCGAGCATGAGGTTCTCCCAAAAAAGACTCCGTGCGATCCGTTGTCGAGCGGCAGGGTAAGCCGAATTCGGCCAGGTTCATAGAGCATACTTGTAAGAAGATGACAGGTGGCTGGTCAACGTCCCAAAGAAACTCACAGGGTGGTCCCAATTCGTTCATTCCGATAAGCAAATTCACGCGATTCACACCCCGAGACCATTGTATCAGACTTTTGAGGGAATTATAATACGAAGGGTCTGAAAGCGACATGGATCGTCGTGGGGCAAATCAATTGGAGGGGGAAGATGTTTTCGGTCGGGTTCTTACGAGCGTCCGCAATTCTCGGCGTATCGTTATTGGCAGGCTGGGCTCCCGTCGCCTACGGTGCCATTCCTTTTGACGTGGGTGGACTGGAAAGCACCAGCGTCGCAGGACAGGTCAAGTTTTCCTATGCCGGGGCTACCCATTCGAACAGCGCGCTAAACATTACGATTGAAAGCATTTCGCCGGCGGGTCGGCCCGGCGGTTTCGCGTTCAACGTTCCGACCATAAACGGAGCGATTCGCACCTCGGCCGGTGGCAGTCTCAACTACAGTGGAACCCTCAACCGAGCATCACCGTTTTCGAACGGATCGCTCGAGATTTCCTCCTTAAGCGCCGACAACCGGAAGGGAGTCATTCCGGGTGAAAAAAGCAGCGGGGCGAGAATGACTGATGTTCGTACCGGAGAGGCGTGGACCAAACTCAGACTAGATGGGATGGGATCGGGGCTGCGAACCTTGTCGGACTCCAAGCTGGCCCAGACTTTCATGAACGAGTCGTCCGCTGACGCCGGTTCCTACGGCTTTGGAGTACGTTACCAAGCGATTGGAACCAATGGATTATCCGATTTTGCCGTTCCAGCAACGACGACCAACGCGGTCCCTGTTCCTGGCGCCGCTGTTCTGGCAGCCATAGGACTTGGTATTGTCGGAGTGATCCACAGGAAGAATTCATCCCGATAATCCCGACGCATTCACATGACATGCAGACTTTCCTGGCCCCAGGCGGGGTCGCTCGTTTCCCCTATCTGCGAGGAAGCATCGCCACCGAAAGGGAGAGATAACTGCTTTGTGGTTGGCATCAGGGGCATGAGACCGGGCCGAATTGTTGCGGAAATGGGTAACCACGGAACGCATCCACGCACGCAGTGATATCCTGAAAACTTACCAATGAAGCCGGGTCGAGCACACGAGGCTGGAGCTGGGCAGAATATTTGGCCATCGCGCCATCAACTTCGGAAAACTTGTTGACAAGCATTGCAATGTCAAGCATGTCGGGTTGGACACTTCCATTGGACTGCCCATAGGGCAAGGCAACATCGCCCCATCGGCTTGTGGCCGTTTCCATCGCCCGAGTGTAGCTCTCCTCCGATAACGGGCTGCAGCCTTCGGGGAGAACCTGGATCTCGTACGTTGAACTTGGAACGATCTCGCTGCCAAAAAGTCGGACAACGCCTGTCCCGCTCCAATCCCGGAAATTCGGCGAACATTGCAAAGGGGCCGCCGTAAACGTCGTGAGCGGATCCTGGGTGTCGATATAGACGGCGGGCTCTCCCACCCAGCGCACTTCTCCTTCGAATTTGGAAAAAATCGAATCAGGCCCAGCTTCGGGATGGAGTAGCGACTTCAAACGCACTCGGATTGCGGTGCTTCGTCCGTCATTTCCGGGAATGATGGAGAGATAACGATTCGTTAACGGAGCGTCAGGAGCGACCGCAATCGGAGTGTACTCGCACTCATCGGGCACCCAATTTGCATTGCAATCGACGCTCAGTCCGTTGGTTACGTCCAAACCGTCGGGGCGTGCGTTGTTGTTGCAGTCCGGATCGAGTGCGAGACTGTTATGTCCTCCCGCGGCGACCAACCGATGGCCGCGGTTGGGCCCGGGCACGTCGCATTGGCCGTTGTCATTGCGCCCCCAAGCCTCGACAGAGCCATCCTCCCGCAACGCAAGACTATGCATGCCACCCGCAGCAATCGCTACAAATCCTGCGTTGGGTTCTGGTCCCTGGCATACGCCATCAAGCAGGATGGAGGGATCACAATAGCCCCATTGCACGACGGTTCCATCACTCTTGAGTCCCAGGCTGTGCAAGTAACCGGCCGACACGGCGATGAAATCAGAATTGGGTTGTGGAATCGCGCATTGTCCCGATTGCTCTGACGCCACGCAACCCCATGCTACGACAGACCCATCGCTTTTCAATCCGAGATTATGATAGAGCCCGGCTGAGATGCGAATGAAGCCGCTGTTGGGTGAGGGGGCAACACAAAGTTCGGCCATTTCGTCTCCACATCCCCATGCCACGACGGAGCCATCGGCACGCAAGCCCAGGCTTTGGTATTTGTTGGCCGCTACGGCCGTGAATGAGGCATTCGGCGCGGGAATATCGCACTGTCCATAGTTATTTTGGCCCCATGCCACAACGGAGCCGTCGCTTTTCAGTCCCAGCCCGTGGTACCACCCTGCGGCGATTGCGACAAAATCCGTATTGGGTTCGGGTATTTGGCAGCGAACGGTGGATGGAGGCGGGCAACTAGCAGTAATTTTTCCATCCGAGGTCAAGGCGAGAATCTGTCCAGCCCCGGCCGAAAGTGCAACAATCTCGGTATTCGGAGATGGCGCCTGGCAACTCGAGAAACTACACATACCCCAGGTGATGACCGAACCGCTTTCATTCGGTGGGTCGGTCTGGCCATGCGATTGCTGACACAAAGCACAAACGAAGAAAAGGACGGCAGTAGAGATTGCCCATTCAAATCGAAGCCGATGCTCGAAGGAAAGAATGGACTTTTGGGCAGAACCGATGCAACTTCGACCCTGATTCGACAAGACTGCCTCCCTTTCCCGCAACTGGCCCGCAGGACTGTGGTGCCGTTGCGATAAGAATTTTCGGATTGTCGAGTGGAGTTACAGAAAGAAATCAAGTCTCGTGCAACCGGCGATCAAACAGGTCAAACAATCAACCCTATCCAAAGACCGGGGGCTGGAACTCGATCGAGTGCGACCCTCCAATTTTTGGATACGCTTTTTCCCAACGGTGGTGATTGAGCTTGTACGATTCTCCGCGCTGCTGACTCTCCCACTCTCGAACGGCCATCGTACTGCGTACTTTGAGAGCATTCAAGAAAAATCCAATTCCTGTTCGTGGAACAGCTCGCGAGTGAAGCAATATGAGGTTTCTTTGATCAGGTCTGAACATGAGAAGCGCAAGCAGGTTGTATCGCATGCGGCGAGGAATCCCAGTCCTGCTGTACCAATGACTGACTGTCTAGGTGTTTTGCGTGGGCCAGTGCCGCATTTTTTTGTTCAAGCATCTAACATGACGCAGCGAAGCGCCTAAGCGATCAATGCTGCGCTTGAGAATTGAGCGCAATCGATAGATGAATCGATTCGAAAGCAGTTATGAAAAGGGCGCTTGGGTCGACTCGACGAGATCGGTGACCCATTGCGGTGCAAACGACCTGGGGCTTCCCCCAAGGGTGGTCGCACGCCAGTCTAAGATTCGTTGTGGCGGTCGGTTTGCCATGGTGGGTTCCGGATCGGGCGTCGTAGTCTTCGGCAGCATGCACTGGGAGTTACGGTGCGGTGGCAACGCAAATCAAGTCGACGGAGTTGTCCACGTTGAAGGGCTCCTTGTCATAGCCGCCCCAAAGGTGGTCAATCTTGAGCCCGCAGCGTGAGCAACACGTCTTAAGCTCTTCAAGTTCGATAGGATAAAGTTGGCCGGTGTGTGAACGCTGTCGCCAACCGCCATCATCCCAGATCGTGATATTCGTGACCTGCGCCAAGTCGTTCAAAAAATGAAACTGCCGCACGGAGATGTATTCGCGACCGTCAACGACCGCGACTCTCGGGCCCACTACGCAGGGTTGGCGCAGGCGCATTGGGGAGAAGTTGAGGAGCTGCAGGAACAATCGACCACCAGGACGTAGCAACGCCGCGAATTGCTGGATGGCGGTTGCAACTTCTTTGGCACTTCCGGCCGCGGCAAGCGAATTGCCAATGCAATAGATAGCGTCAAAGCTGCCGAGCTCGAGCTGCTGAAGCGCATCATACCTGGTGTGCACAAACTGAATGTGGGTGTGTGCTGCGAGCGCCTGCTGTCGCGCAAATCGCAACATGTCCTCGCTGGCGTCTATGCCGGTAACCCGATATCCATGCTGCGCGAGCGCGACCGCCTGTCGGCCTGTGCCGCACCCCGCATCGAGGATTCCCCTCGTTCCCGGCGGGCCGAACACCTCCATTAGGATTGGAATCTCGCGTCCGAGACGCGCCGACCAATTGATGGTCCGATCGTACCATTCGGCGGAATCGAACATACGTCTTTGCCCGTCAGTGAGATTTTCCAGTGTACTCATTGGTGAGACAACGTGCGTGGCCACCCATGGTTTCAAGCGTGACGATTCAACAACGGAATCGAACTTATTTGCAATGGTGCAGATTGCGTCCTACTTGCTTCGTATGGGGTTATTTCACGCAGTGGCCAACAGGTCAAGGCCGCGCGGGCCGCTGTAGAGTATTGCGGGGTACTTTACACCGGCCCAATCTGCCGCCAATTGCCGATCCCAAATCGATTCCCAATACGACTACACCAGCAATAGGCGTGCCGATGAACTGGCATTTGCTGGATTTTCGGCCCCTAAATCGCGGTTCAAAAAAAGAATTGCCCACCAAGCCATCTTGGAACGCGAATTGCAGGAACCCCGGATGGAATCTGAAAGCGCGAGAGCAGAAAACGCTCAAGTGTGACGTGCAATCCCCCTTAAGCCCGCTATTGCCAAGGGGGGTACGCCACACGCAATCGTTCCATGCTCCGGGGTTTGGAAGAGGTTGAGCATGCGCGAATTTATCACCGGTAATGATGCAGTCGTGCGCGGTGCCCTCCGTGCAGGGTGCAACTACTTCGCCGGATACCCGATCACACCGGCCAGTTCGATCCTATCGGACATGATTGATGCGTTTCAGGACGGTCGCGGCGTAGCCATCCAAACGGAAGATGAAATCGCGGCGATCGGGCAATGCATCGGGGCGTCCATGGCCGGCGCCAAAGCCATGACTGCGTCATCCGGGCCGGGGCTCAGCCTCTATAGCGAGAACATCGGCCTAGCGCAGATGGGTGAGGTGCCGCTGGTCATTGTGAACTGCCAGAGAATGGGGCCCGCCACGGGTGGAGCAACAGCAACCGGAGAGGGTGACGTGATGTTTGCGCGTCATGTGACGTCCGGAGGCTACCCCATCGTGGTGCTGGCCGCTACTGACGCTGGTTCCGCCTATCGTTTGAGTTATCTCGCCTTTGATTTCGCCGAAAGGCTGCGAACTCCAGTTATTCTATTGCTTTCCAAGGACATCGCGCTGACGCGACAGACTGTCGGCCTCGATGAAATTGCCCTGCCGCCTCGCGTGGAAAGAGCGCAAGCTCCAGTGGACGGAGTGTTTCGACCTTACGCTGTCGCCGACGCTGCGTTGGTCCCGGTGTTTTCGGCAATCGGTGGCCCCAACCGCGTGCGCTTTACCGGATCGATTCACGACGAAAATGGGCTTCTCACCGCGGACCGCAGAAAGATCGTTGCCAGGCTCAGCCACTTGCGCGAAAAAATTACGCCCAGTTGTGAGATTCTTGAGCTTGCCGAGTTGGATTTCTGCCTCGAAGCAAAAACGCTCATCGTATCCTATGGTGTGGCTGACGGCGCCGCGCGCGAAGCGGTTGCCATGATCCGACGCCGGGGCGTTCCCGTGTCGCACCTGACGCTCTACTGTCTCTGGCCCGTACCACAACGGGCGATTCTCGCCGCCGTGACAAAAAACATTGAACGCATCGTGATGCCTGAACTCAACATTGGTCTTTATGTCGATGAATTGCGACGAGTTGTACGCAGTGCTTCCATTGAGTCCATCGAATGTTTTGACGGGGGGCTGATTCCGCCGTCAACAATCGCCACCCATGTTCTGGGAGATGCAGCGGGCGCGGAAACACCGGAGGAAGAAACGATATGTCACTGCTAACGACGAACCGCGCTGACATGTGTTACTGCCCCGGCTGTTCGCATGGGGTGGTTCTGGAGCACCTTGGCCGGGCCCTCGACCATTCGGGCGTGCCTTCCCAGAACATTGTGATCGTGTCCGACATTGGCTGCATCGGCACTGCAGATCGCTATTTCAGTTGTCATACGTTTCACGGGCTGCACGGGCGGTCCATCACCTATGCCGAAGGAATTAAGCGGGCGCGACCTGAGCTGTTGGTCGTTGTGCTCATCGGGGATGGTGGATGCGGCATCGGCACCGCCCATTTGGTTCACGCCGCACGGCGCAACGCCGACATCAAAGTGGTCGTCTGTAATAATTTCAACTTCGGCATGACCGGTGGTCAGCATTCGCCAACCACGCCTCCCTGTGCCTCGACGACAACCACACCGGCCGGCGCGTCGGATTTCCCCTTCGATATCTGCAACACGGTTGCGTGCAATGGGGCTAACTACTCGGCCCGAGTGAGCGTTTTCGATCCGGCACTCGGGGAAATGCTGAAGGCGGCGCTGCTCACGCCGGGCTTTGTGCTGCTGGACATATGGGAATTGTGCACGGCGTATTTCCTGGCGGCTAACAAGCTCAACCGCAGCAGCCTTGAAGAGCTTTCGCGCCGATTGGAACTGCCTTTTGGCGTCATTCGTACCCGCCAACCGGCCGCCACACGTTCCGCTCTTGCGAAATCCAAGGTACAGGCCGGGCCTACACCTTCCATGCACGGGAAACCGAGCTGCCGTATTCCATGGACGGGGCGTCGCGAAATCTGTGTGGCCGGTTCGGCTGGTCAGCGCATTCGTTCGGCCGTCGGCGTGATTGGCGAGATTGCGGTGGCGTGCGGATTGTTCGCGGTACAGCAGGATGACTTTCCCATCACGGTCCGCCGGGGATTCTCACTTTCCAACCTGATCATCGCTTCCGAGCCAATTCATTATTCCGGCTTGGACTCTCCTGGGCTTGTTGTAGTTTTCTCGCCGGAGGGACTTCAACGTTTCGGAGTTCTCTCACGATTATCTTCGACTGCCTTCGTGTTTGCGCCTTCTGACCTGCCTCTTGAAAGCACGCCGGCAACTGTGCGGCATTTCGATATGCAAGTCCTGGAGAAGCGAGTGGGACCCATGTCCGCAGGTCTGGCGGCACTGACTCTTGGGTTGATTCAATCGGGGCTCATGGATCCATCGGCTTTCCGTGCGGCGGCCGACGCAACCGTGGGCGGACCCTATCGGGCCTCGAATCTGACTGCCATCGATGCCGGAACTGAGCTGGCATTGCAGCTGGATTCCTCAGTTGCCATGGCAACGATTTAAAGGAGACCTTCTCATGTTCAAACAAAACAGCGTTGACGCGGCGCTCACACGGCTTTCTCACTATTTTGGAAACACACTGATTATGCAGCCGCCTGCAGCCGCGGCCGCGATTGCTCAGTTGGAGCAAATTGATGGGGGGCTGCCAAAGGACCTCATCACTTTCCTGACCAGGTGCAACGGCCTGCGCATCGGCAAGGGATTTCGAGACACCGAACTACAGCTATGGGGGACTCATGAGATTCTCGCAACCATGCTGAGCCCCTCGGGGCCGGATGTCCCCAATGAATTCCTGCCCATTCACGGGGACCCCACGGGGGAGCGAGATTGGCTCATCCTTGACGACGAACCGATCCGCGGCGCCATTGTGCGATGGGATCCCTGGCTTCCCTCTGCCGATCTTGTGGGATCGAGTTTCGGCGCGTTTCTCGGGAGTTGGGTCGAGCATCTACTTCAAACCCACACCCCAGACGGTCGCATTCGCGAAACGGCGCGGCCAACGCCCGTTTTCGATCCACTGTTCTGTGAGAAACATGATGTGCATCTGGCCGCGCTACGGCAAAACGCGGGTACCATCGCATGGCTGAAGAACATCGCTCTAACGGTCGCGTGTGGCGATGACTACGAGTAGATGAAGCATTAAGTGCCGAGATGCCCCCTCCTGTCGGACGAGACTATCATGGACGTAATGCGTCCCCCCGGAAGCTCACACGGCTTTTGGGGTATTCGGGGGGGGGGAGGGACGTCGCATGGCCCTATAAGCCGGTCGGAGAGCGAATTCCAGTTGATTTTTGCGCTTTGGCACGGCAGTTGCTTGGAGAGTCGCAAATGCGTTCGTCGCCGATTTGAGCACGATCGGGGGCATGGCCAAGGAGCCACTGGGGGGTGAACCGCGCCACGCGCAAAACTGGGAGATCTGAAACTATGCCGGACCATGCTACCGCAACCGCGACAATGAGTTCCTGTAAGCCTAATCCACCCACTGCTCCCTTGGAGCTTGTTCCCGGACTGGAGGGCGTGGCTATCGCCGAGTCGTCGGTCAGTTTCGTTGATGGGCAGGCGGGTAAACTTGAATACCGGGGGATCAATGTCGAGCGACTGGCCGAATCCAGTACGTTTGAGGAGACCTCCTACTTGTTGCTCACCGGAAAGTTGCCAACCAAAACGCAGCTCGATGAATTCAGCAGACAACTCTCAACCCACCGACGCCTTAAATATCGCATTGCAGATTTGTTGAAGTGTCTGCCGGAGACGGGTCATCCGATGGATGCGCTGCAAGCTGGAATTGCGGCAATCGGCATGTTCTACCCGCAACGCCAATACGTGACACCCGAGGATCAGCGGCTTGCGTGTGTACGGTTGATTGCCAAGATGCCGACTCTGGTCGCCGCGTTTGAGCGACTGCGAAAGGGAGATGAGCACATCGTTCCACGCGATGACCTCAGTCATTCCGCAAACTTCTTCTACATGATGACCGGCGAGGAACCCGATCCGGAAAAGGCCCGCATCCTTGATGTGTGCCTGATCCTCCATGCCGATCACACTATGAATGCGTCGACATTTGCAGGCCGGGTCGTGGGTTCGACGCTTGCCGATCCCTATTGCGTGATCAGCTCCGCACTCGGCGCACTATCGGGTCCATTGCACGGCGGGGCCAACGAGGACACGATTCAATTGTTCAACCGCATCGGATCGCCGAAGTACGCTCGGACGGTCATCGAGGACATGGTTTCCCGCAAGGAGAAGATCCCCGGTTGCGGCCACCGCATTTACAAGACCGTGGACCCGCGAGCCAAAATCCTCAAACAATACGCGGAAAAACTTACCAGCAAGAGCGGCAATGGACATTATGCGATTGCCCTCGAAGTGGAAAAGCTGGTCGAGGAGCGCTACGCAGACAAGGGCATCTGGCCGAACGTGGACTTCTACTCAGGCATCGTTTATGCCGAGCTGGGTATTCCTGCCGTATGCTTTACGCCGGTATTTGCCATGGCCCGTGTGTCAGGCTGGCTGGCTCACTGGCTGGAGCAGCTCATCAACAACCGCATCTTCCGACCCACACAGCGGTACGTCGGCGTGCATGAACAATTGTATGTGCCAATCGGAAGTCGTTAGGTCAGCAGGAATACTGAGCCTGGGTTACGAACAATCCGCCATGTCGTCGCTGGTCGCGGGGAAGGCGAATTCCATTGTCTCCAGGTAGGACCACTGTTGATGGATGCGGCGCAAAATGGCTTCAGAGTCCTTGATCGCACGCCCATAGCGACGTTGTTTGGTGAGATAGGGTTGGAGTGAGTTCGATTGGGGCCGCGTGTTGATGCGATAACGCAAGCCATCAAAGATTTCGTACAGCGGAAACAATCCGCAGTCCACCGCTTCGCGGACAAGCTCCACGCTCTCCTGAGGTTCCGACTTCCACCCTTGCGGACAGGGTGAGAGCATGAGCAGAAAGCGGAAGCCGTGCATCTCGCGTGCCATCCTCACTTTCCTCAGGAAATCGTCGCGATGGGCCAGCGACAGGGTTGCGGCGTAGGGAATACGATGGCCCGCCATGACAGCCATGATGTCCTTCTTGTTTTCAGTCTTTCCAGAGACGCTCGTTGTAGTCACGACGTCACGCGGAGTTGCGCTGCTGCGCTGACCACCGGTATTCCCATAGATTTCGTTGTCGTAGCAGATGTAGAGGATGTCTTCGTTGCGTTCGGCTGCGGCGGAAAGTGTGGCGATCCCAATGTCGTACGTGCCACCGTCGCCTGCCCAGCAAATGACGCTTGCGTCTTCGTGATTGAGTCGCAGGACCGAGGCGATTCCGGTTGCAAAGGCAGGCGAACTTGCGAATGTGGAGGCAGCCACGGGGGCGCCGTAGGCCGTTGTCGGAAATGCCCCGGCGGTGACGATTCCGCAGCATGCCGGAATGACAAGGTAGGGCACCTGTCCATCAAGGGCCTGGTCCAACAATTGCAACCCCAAGGACATGCCGCAGCCCGCACAATTGGTATGCCCTGGGCGCAGCAGGGGTTTTTTCTCGCGTGTATCCATAATCATGCAGCAACCACCTTCCAGAT
The DNA here is from genome assembly GCA_964501365.1 of uncultured Phycisphaera sp. GTDB lineage: Bacteria > Planctomycetota > Phycisphaerae > UBA1845 > UBA1845 > CAZAMB01. The sequence continues at coordinate 38,820 of CAZCST010000014.1, forward strand.
TGGCTCACTGGCTTGCGAGCGCGATTTCAAGTCGTCGATGATGCAATTCAGCATGGCGGGAGTCACGTCGCCTCCACCCAGGCCGACGATATAGTCTTGAATCACGGCATGGCTCTGCCCTAATGAGGCCGCGACTTCCTGTCCAAATATGCCGCCCGATCCGGGCGAATGATTGCGATCCAGGATTCCGATGTGTCTTGCGGATGCGGTTGCAACCCGTAATTCTGTCCGCGGGAATGGCCGGAACATCTTCAGTTGAATCATGCCGATTCGTTCGCCGTGCCCGCGTCGCTCCTGGACAACCTGGCGCAACGTGCGGGCGATCGTATTGCAGGCGATGAGCACTGTATCTGCATCGTCCACGCATTCGGTTGAGATGGCTCCATGGGGCCGGCGACCAAAGACAGCCGCAAATTCGTCGATAGCCTCTTCCAGCACCTCCGGAGCACGCTCCATGGCCTGCTGAATTTCCCGGCGGTGGTGCTGCGTCTCGCGTGGCCACGTGAGGCCGCCAATCGTAGCAGGGTGCTCCGTTCGAAGTTGATGAGGCAGTCGGCACGGCGGAAGGAACTGATCGACAAGGGACTGATCAGGCATTTCAACGCTCATCTGGGTATGCGAGATTACGAATCCGTCCATCGCAACCATGGCGGGCAGGAGCACACGCCTGTCTTCGGCGACGCGAAATGCGAGCAGAATCGTGTCGATCAGATCCTGGTGCGACTCGGTGTAAAACTGCAACCATGCCGCGTCGCGAAGCATCAGGCTGTCGCCCTGATCCACCCAGATATTCCAAGGCGGGCCCAGCGTGCGATTGACCGCAATCATGACGATCGGCAAACGATAGTAGCCCGCGCAGAAGACGTTTTCGGTCATGTATGCGAGGCCGTTGGAGGAGCTCGCAGTGAAGGCGCGCGCACCGGCGAGCGAAGCACCGATGCAGACCCCCATGGCGCTATGTTCCGATTCGACCGGAACAATCCGCCCTCGTTGAAATGGAAAATCGCAGAGGTGTTCGATGATCTCGGTTTGCGGGGTAATCGGGTATGCTCCGCCGCAGCAGCCTCGGGCCTGGCGGTTGGCCTCGCCTGCAAGTGCCAGGATGCGGCCAGCTGCGTGATTGCCGGTCATCAGTTCGCGTCCCATGACAATTCTCCGACAAGGACCCTAAATGTTCAGCATGGCGATTCCGCCCCGCGGACACTGCTCAGCGCACAATCCGCAACCTTTGCAGTAGCGGTAATCAAACTGATATCCATCAGCGTTGCGTACGATGACTCCTTCGGGGCAATGCGCCATACACCGGTCGCAATAAGTGCACACTCCGCAACTCAGGCATCGCATTGCCTCGGTCGCAGCGCATCGATCCGAATCGTCGGGCGAAAACCCTGTCCGAACTTCGTCGAAGTTGCGACGACGAATCGACGCGGGCAGCGCCTCGCCGTGCCTGGAGGGCACTTTCTGAATCAGGGCGTTTCGCATGACTTCCGGCCCGGCAACGGAAAATTCGCATTTGGGGAACAGGTCTTCTCCGGACAGGGCTTTGTGGATCGTCCAGGCAGCCTTGCGTCCACTTCCAATTGCGGCTGCGACGGTGCCGCTGTTGGTCGCGAAATCTCCGCAGGTATAAACCGGCGCGCCTGTACGACCCAGCGAGACACACCCATCTTTTAGTTCTGAATCGACCGGCAGAAGTGAAAGATCGACCGTCTGTCCCAGTGCAAGTACAACACGATCGCATCGAAGGTCGAATTGCGCGTCTTCGGTGTCTTCGGGGGTGGGGCTGCGACGACCGGATTCGTCCGGGTCACCCAATCGCATCCGCTGGCAGGTCAACAGAGCGCCGAGTGCATCTCTTCGCAAACGAAGCGGCGAGACCAATTCATCCAAAACGATGCCCTCCTCCAGCGCCTCTGCGATTTCCTCTTCAATTGCCGGCATCTCCTCCCGCGTTCGCCGGTATACAATGTGAACTCTTTTCGCACCGAGTCGACGCGCGGATCGGGCCGCGTCCACAGCGGTGTTTCCTCCCCCAATGACCACGATTTCCTGGTCTGTTACAGTTTCCGCCTGACGGCGGGCGCGTTCCAGGAAATCCAGCCCCTGTATCACAATTCCATTGAAGTCGCCGGCGAGATTCAATGGCCGAGATTCCTGGAGTCCGGCAGCAATGAGTACGGCGGCATGCTCACGGGTAAGTCGGATAAGGCCGGCGTTATCGATCGCGGCACCGGTTGCGGCATGAACGCCGTGGGCCAGGATGTACTTAATTTCATCATTGAGAATATTTCGAGGAAGTCGATAGGCCGGGATTCCTGTGCGCAGGAGGCCGCCCAATTCGCTGTTCGATTCATAGATCGTCACCGGATAGCCCAGTTGTGCGAGGGCGTAGGCGGCACTCAGGCCTCCGGGGCCCGAGCCAATGATTCCAATCGTCTGATTGCGATACGGCATCGTCGGCGGCGGGCGCTGTCCGTGGTCGGCCGCAAATCGTTCGAGTTCTCGTACGTTGACGGCCTCATCCAGCCACTGGCGATTGCAATTTTCCATGCATGGAGCGGGGCATACGCGCCCACACACGCCCGGGAATGGCGAGGTTCTCAGCAGGATTTCCAATGCCGAGTCGCTCTCCCCTCGCGTCAGTTCCTGGATGAAGCCTCGCACGTCATTGCCTGCAGGGCACACGTGGTTGCAAGGTGATTCCAGGCGTCTGCTTTCCGGTCGCATCGTGGCCCACGATCCCGTCTTGAGAAGGGGGAGACCTCCAACGCATTCATCCAACAGGCCGGCCGGCTCACTGGGTCGAGTTGCTGCGGCTGAGGGCATTACTCGTCCGGAAAGTCTGGAGTATCGCACGATTTCAAACGCCTGCCACGAGGCGATGGCGTTGTTTCCGGCGAAATGGGATTGTGCCAGCACTTGCTCGACGTCTTCCATTTTCAGATTGAGAACACGAGCCACGGCACCGAACATGGTTGTATTGACGATGGGCACTGCACGAGTTCCGAGTCCGTATTGGACGGCCAGGCCGGTAGCATCAACGACAGCCACATTTTGACCCGGAAAGACGGGGGCGAATTCGCCTGCATCTTGACGGGTGTTCAGTATGATCCAGCCATCGGTTTTGAGGCCGGCGGCATTGGCGGGCCCTATCAGCGTGGGGTCCAACACGATGACGTGGTTGGGCGTTTGGATCTGGTTGTGATTCGTGATTTCGCGATCGTCGATGCGAACAAAGGCCTGAACCGGGGCGCCTGATCGTTCGGCAGCGTAAAGCCCGAAGGCCTGAACATGTTTGCCCGCCCGAAAATATGCAGCGGCAATCAGCTTGGCCAAAGTTACGCCTCCCTGTCCGCCACGTCCATGAATGATGATTTCGATCATGTGAAGTCCCTTTCTCGGTTGAGCAGACTTCAGCCCAGTTACAAGGAAATACTGGCAACCCGCATACCATCCAGCGCTCGAGAATTTCGCAACCCAAAAGCCGAATTGGCACGATAGTTGCCACAAATCACACGGGAACAGTGCGCACACAGTCAAGAAGGAGGTGTTCGATGTCACTTCGTATGTTCCATCTCGTATTTGTACTGATTGCAATTGTTGTGACCGACATGTTTGGAGGATGGGCGGTGTGGGAACATGCGCATACGCACGAAACTGCCACTCTGGTCGTCGGCATGATCAGTTTTGCGATCGGGTTCAGGCTAATCGGATATGGCCTGTGGGTGGTAAAGAAACTGAACCAGGCTCGAATTCAGTGACTGGGCTCGGTTCTGCCTTCATAGGGTAGCTACTGGTGCGGGATAATCCGAGGGCGTGCGTGATTTGACGCGCAGGCTCACGAGAGTCTGTTACCAGGCATTAAAAACGCGCCACACTGACCTTGGACTTCAGCTTCGCACACATCGCCGCCACCTGTGTCGATGCGTTCAAAGGTAAATCGTATCCGCATACGATTCGGGCCTGCCCGTGAGGGAAATCCCGATCCGCCTATGACTCATGTTCCAGCGCATGGGCCGGCCATGGGGAAGCGCGACCTGCTCCCCATTTTTGGTCCAACCCTGGGGTGAGTTTTTCCGGCTCATGCGGTCCTGATTTTCCGGCAGGTTTTAGCGAACTCGTCGGGCGCCAGATTCCCCAACGGGCTATGCGGTCGATGGCGCTTGCGTTCAGGCTGCCGCGTCCTGAAATTACTGTGGCCGTGCTGGGTGCCGATCTGGACTGCGCACGGTCGGCATGGATGAATGAAACCGCTGAAAAAGACTGGGACTTACGGCGATTCAACGGGCATGGCGGCGCACCCAAGTGTCACGCCGCTGGCACTACCCCCAAGGGGAGTCGAACCCCTGTCTTCAGGATGAGAACCTGATATCCTGGGCCACTAGACGATGGGGGCCTGAGAATCAAAAACTAAGCGAACCCGTTTGCATCGTCAACAACCCATCGTTCCTGCGCCGCCTACCTGCGATCGAGAAGGCTTTGACTGCCATCGCAATACGCTGCTACATCGCCTTCCAAAGGCCAACGACGTTTCCATCCGGGTCGGAGAACCACGCGAAGTGCCCCATGCCCGGCACTTCCTGCGGTGGGATCACCATCTTGCCGCCGAGGCTTTCCGCCTTTTTCAAATATGCCTGAAGATCATCCACCTGGGCATAGAAGGTGAGATAGTTGTGGGGTTCATGTCCCAGCGAATTGATGTGGCCCATGATGCCGGTACCCCCGCCTTGCGTGTCGATCATGGCGGCCGGACCATGTTGTTCGATCTTCCAGCCGAGCAAGTCACCGTAGAATTTGGCGGTCTTCTGGCTGTTTCTGCATCCGATTTCAAAGTGTACGACTGGTGCTCCCATTTGGTTCACTCCGTTTCTGCGGCGGATGCCGCGTGCGTAGAGTCTTCAAGACGTCAATTCGCCACAACATGCTGCGGCTTGCCATACTTTTGCGTTACGAAGCCAACAATGACCCCGACAAGGCTTCCCGGAAGAATGATTTCCAGGTAGTACCCCTTCTGAAGAATCGCCACGATCAGCGCCAGCACAAATCCCAACAACAATCCGCAAAATATCCCGGCGGGCAGGGAGTTGTACTTGCGGGCGACAAATCCGGTGACAATACCAACGATCAGCCCCTTGAATGTGGAACCGATGATGATTCCAACAATTCCCGCCTTGACGTTTGGGTCGTTCGGCGCGGAAATCAATGCCGAAAGTCCATCAAACGCGCCCAAGATTCCGCCCAACAACAATCCCAACAATGGTTTGCTCATCGAATCATCTCCCGTTCCTTTGGCGACGCACGCGCGTCGCTCCCACCCTTATTCAACGGATCTCACGGTTCCTTTACGCCGACAAAAGATTCGTTGGAAATCTGGCTATCTTCTTTGCCATGCGACCAGAAGTGCCCGCACCAGAATATACCCGCCTACAATGAGGATGGGCACTCGATACCACCAGGCCCATCGGACCATCCGCTCAAGAACGCCTTCCTTGTGGGCCAGAACCGCCTGTCCATTCAAAAACCGGGCAATGTCGGCTGCGAATTCAGAAGCACTCGCGTATCGCTGCCCGGGGTCTGTCGACAGCGCCTTGACGCAAATTGATTCGAGACGGCGAGGTATCTTGCGATTCAACTGACGAGGTGGAACGGGAGTCTGGTCAGCGTCAGGCAGGGCGGTTCCCGGCCGCGGAGGTTTGCCCGTCAGCAAGAAATACAAAACGCCGCCGAGCGAGTACACATCGCTTCGCTCGTCGATCCATTCGATTTCGCCGCGTGCCTGCTCCGGCGGCATGTATGCGGGAGTGCCGAGAATCGTGCCGTGTGCAGTTTGCCTGGCTTCGCCCAGGGATCCGGACGAATCAACAGCGATTGGCGAGCCATCCATCCGAGGCTCGTGAGCCACCTTTGCCACGCCCCAATCAAGGACGAGCACCTCGCCGAACTCTCCGACCATCACGTTTTGCGGCTTCAGATCTCGATGGATTACTCCTCGAGCGTGCGCAAACGCAACCGTTTCGCAGACGCGCTCGAACAGACGGAGACGTTCGTTCAGCGATGTCGACGAATCGGCATACTCGTCCAGCCGCCGTCCGTTCACCAGCTTCATGATGTAGTAGACGCGACCATCGGGGAGCCGTCCGGCGTCGTGGACGGGAACAATGCCGGGGTGTTCCAGCCGGGCGATGACCCTGGCTTCGCGGAGGAGACGCTCCACGGAATCGGCGCTCATGCCGGCGTCGCGGATCACTTTCATGGCCACGGGGCGGCCCAGGGCCAGATCGTCCGTTCGATAAACCGTACCCATGCCGCCCTGGCCAATCTGTTCGGCGATGCGATACCGCGAATCTTCGGGCACGTCGTCCCGCACCAGTTGGCAAAGGCGATCAATGGTTGTGTCGTCGAAATGACCGCTCACAGTTTGACTCCGAACAACCGCCTTGCCTCTTCGCGAAATTCGGCGTCACCGCCGGTAAGTTCGCGCAGCGTTTCCAGTGCGCAGCGACGGAAATTTTGCCGCGCCCAGGCGAGGTAATTGGTGATTTGGGTCACGGGCAAGCCAAATTCGACGGCGAGTTGCTCGTAGGTTGGACGATCGGCGGCGGCCCGTCGAAGGTCGTAGCGTTCGAACAGCGCAAAGTGCACCATTTTCCCGGATCGATTACAGGTGTCTTGAAGCAACAGCGTCGCCCGTTCCATCACACTGCGGAGGCACTCGCGATCGAAATAGGATTCGTCGTCGCCGATCACACCGGCGATTTGTGAACATTCCGTGTCCGCGGCGTCGAAGTCCATGGAAAGGTGATGACGATCACCGCCGCGCTTCTGGCGGGCAGCCGCCTTGCGTTCGTTGGCCACGTGGCCATCCACGCACAATCGCAGATAAGTGCGAAAGCTAGCTCGCTGGGCGACGTAACGCTCAACAAAGCCTCTTTCGAGCGCCAGGGCGAAAAACCCCTGCGTAAGGTCCTTGGCTTCCTCGTTGGAGGCGAGCCGTTTCATGCGGATGTATTTGTAGACCGGCTTCCAGTACGCGGCGATCAGCGCGTGCAGTGCCTGATCGCGCCGCGACGGATTGCCGCTGCGGATTGCATCAATCACAGACGGGTTGGTGAGAGGGAATCGATCGTTCGATCCTCCCATTTGCGTGTCGCCATCCATAGTCTTTCCTGAACCGAAGGCCGCCATGATATGGCGCGCAAGCGGCGAGTGGTAGAATGGCCTGTCTATGGGAAGCGGGACTTTGAAATCCGGCGGGCGCGCCGAAAGGTTCGATCTGGACAGCCCTCTTGTGCCGGCGGGGGACCAGCCTGCCGCAATCGCAAGGTTGGTCGAAGGTTTTCGTGCCGGCAAGAAGCATCAATGCCTGCTGGGTGTGACTGGATCCGGCAAGACGTTTACTGTCGCCAACGTGGTGGCGCAACTCAATGTGCCTGTGCTGGTCATGTCGCACAACAAGACGCTCGCCGCACAGCTTTACGAAGAATTCAAGGAACTTTTTCCGAATAACGCCGTCGAGTATTTCGTCAGTTACTACGATTACTATCAACCCGAAGCGTATATCCCGCAACGTGATATCTACATCGAAAAAGATTCCTCAAAAAACGATGATCTCGATCGACTGCGGCTCAGCACGACCAGTTCACTGGTGTCGCGGCGTGACGCGGTGATTGTGGCGAGCGTTTCGTGCATTTTCGGGCTGGGGTCGCCGGAGGATTACAAGGCCGCGGTTCAAGTCCTCGAAACGGGCATGATCATGGACCGGGACGTGCTCCTGCGCCGGTTGGTCGATTTGCAATATACGCGCAATGATTTTGAACTGAAACGCGGCACGTTCCGCGTGCGCGGCGACGTCGTTGAATTGCATCCGGCGCACGAACAGTTCGCCTATCGCATCGAGCTGTTCGGCGACGAAATCGACAAGCTGGAAATCCTCAATCCGCTCACCGGGGCCTCGCTCGGCAAGCTGCCGAAACTCTTCATTTTTCCGGCGGTGCATTACGTCATGCCCGAGGAGCGGGTGGCCACGGCAACTGCGGCAATTCTCGAAGAACTCGACAAGCGGGTCATGGAATTCCGGCGGCTTGGCAAGCTGCTCGAAGCGCAGCGGCTCCTGGCGCGGACGAAATACGACGTCGAAATGATTCGAGAAGTGGGGCGATGTTCGGGCATTGAGAACTATTCGCGGCATCTGAACGGAAGCGCGCCGGGGGCGAAACCCTACACGCTCATGGACTACTTCCCCAAAGATTACCTCATCGTCATCGATGAATCGCACGCCACACTTCCGCAGATTCGGGCGATGTTCAACGGCGACCAGGCCCGCAAGAAAACGCTTGTCGAACACGGGTTCCGTCTGCCAAGCTGCCTCGACAACCGCCCCATGAAGTACGAGGAGTTTGTGGGGATGTGGAACCAGGTGCTGTTCGTGTCGGCGACGCCGGGGCCAACGGAATTGGAACTCTGCGGCGGCGAGGTCGTCGAGCAAATCATTCGTCCGACGGGCCTGATCGATCCGCCCATTGAAGTCCGTCCGGCGCGAGGACAGGTTCCCGACCTTTTGCAGCGAGTCGCGCAGCGTGCCGCGGCGGGCGAGCGCGTTCTGGTTACGACGCTTACCAAACGGCTGGCCGAAGATTTGTCGAAATACATCCTGCAAGAGGGCCTCAAGGGCAGATACCTGCACAGTGACATCGAAACGATTGAGCGGGTGCAGATTCTTCGCGAGCTGCGCGAGGGAAAGTTTGACGTGCTGGTCGGGGTCAACCTGCTCCGCGAGGGCCTCGACCTTCCAGAGGTATCGCTGGTGTGCATCCTCGACGCGGACAAGGAAGGCTTCCTGCGCAGCGAGACTTCGCTGATTCAGATGATCGGGCGCACGGCCCGCAATCTCAACGCCGAGGTCATTCTTTACGCCGACAACATCACGCCGAGCATGCAGCGGGCCATGGACGAGACCAACCGCCGCCGCAAGCTGCAACTGGCCTACAACGCCGAACACGGCATCACTCCTGAAAGCGTCCGCAAGGAGATTCGCTCGTCGCTCGAACGCATGGTGAGCGCTTACAAGGCCGCCGCCGATGCTGTTGAAATGTCGGAGCAGGAAATGGATCGTACGGAACTCATTACCATGCTGGAAAAGGAGATGTTTGAGGCCGCCGAGGCCCTCGAATTTGAAAAAGCCGCCAAACTCCGCGACCGAATCGCGGTCATAAAGTCGACCATTTCCTCAGAGAAGTAGAGGGTCGATAAAAATGAAGTCAGAGTTAGGAATCGTCTGAATGGGCGATACAGGACTTGAACCTGTGACCTCCTGCGTGTCGAGCAGGCGCTCTAGCCAACTGAGCTAATCGCCCCAAGGCAGGAGCGATTTAACAAGACGATTCGAACCAAGTCAACTGACCCCCCTTTGTTCCCCCTTGGTGGATTACGGAATCGTGCGAACACTATGAAGGGGTTGCCCTCACCCCGGCCCTCTTCCAAGGGGAGAGGGAGGACGGGGTCGCGCGAGCTCAGCCATGGTTGGATATGCTGCGTCCGCGCTCACGAAAGGGCATCCAAAAGCATCGAGCGCTGGTTGTCCGTACTTCGGCCCTCTCTAAGACGAGAGGGAGCGGAATCCGTCAGGCCTTGGGATTGATGACGTTGATCTGCCGGAAGCGGGCGGGGCTGGCCGCGTGGGTCATCCAACCGCTCTGGCCGGGCTGGCCCTTGCCGCAACTGATGAACCCGTGCTCCTGGCGGTAAGAGCGGTCAGCAACACCATCGCAGCTATTCCAGAATTCCGGCGTAATGCCGTTGTAGATGACATTCTTGAGCATGGCACCGCGCTTGCCGTTCTTGATCTCCCAGAAGCAATCGCCGCCGAATTGGAAGTTGTAGCGTTTCTGGTCGATGCTGAAGCTGCCGCGGCCCTCGATGTAGATGCCGTCCTTCACGCCGGCGATGAGCGAGTCGAGCGTTTCGTTACCCGGCTCGAGTCCGACGTTGGCGATGCGAACGATGGGTACGGAACTCCAACTGTCGGCACGGCAGGAGCCGCGCGAGCGTTTTTCGCCGATCTGGGTGGCGACTTCGCGATTGTTGGAATAGCCGCGAAAAACGCCTTCTTCGATGATCGGCCAACGCTGGGCAGCGACGCCGTCGTCGTCATAACCGGTGCTGGCCATCCCGCCGGGCTGGGTGTTGTCGGCGAAGAGGTTGATGTGCTTGCTGCCATATTGAAAGTTGTTGAGTTTTTCGGGAGTCAGGAAGCTCGTCCCCGCATAGTTAGCTTCGTAGCCGAGGGCGCGGTCGAGTTCGGAAGGGTGGCCACAGCTTTCGTGAATGGTCAGGGAAAGGTGGCCGGCGTCGAGCACGAGATCGTACTTGCCAGGCGTAGGCGCCTTGGCGGCGACTTTTTCGACCGCTTGGGCGGCGACGCGCGGAGCGTTTTCGATGAGCCTGCCACCGGCAATGTGCTCATATCCTGCGCGGCGGAAGGGAAGTTCGTACTCGCGCGATTGAAAGTCGTCGTCATTCTTGGCCGTGGCGCCGAAGCCGCCGCCGACGGCGAGGAGATCGAAATCAATGGCGGATCCTTCCGTCGACGCGAAATGCTTGACATCCCGCTGAGTCCAGATCGAGCCGTTGGAACGGATGATTCCCTTTTCCTTGTTCAGCACTTCGCTCACACTCAGCAGAAGTGCACACTTGTCTTCAAACGAAACCGTGAACGGATCGATCTGGAAGGGGGTCTTGAAGGTGTCGCGATGGACAGGCTCGTCGGCGAGCTTGACGGGAGTCTTCATCAGGGTGTGGCTGGCCCGCGCGATTTCGACGGCCTTTTGGGCGGTTCGATCGATCTCTGCGTGAGAGAAGTCGGCACTGGCCGCGAAACCCCATGCGCCCTGATACAACGCGCGAATTCCATATCCGCTTTCATAGCGATCGCTGATGTTGGATATGCGGCCATCTTCGGCACGGACCGATTGGTTGCGGGTTTCCAAGAGGCGAATGTCGCCGTAGTCGCATCCGCCGCGTTTGATCCTGGCAAGGGCAAGTTGGGCTAGGGACGCCCATTCATCCTTCGGGACGGGACCGGTGCCGCCGGCGGAGCGATCCCACGAACGGGAATGGCCTGCACAACCGCCCAATAGGAGCGTACCGGCGCTTCCGGCCGCGGCGTGGAGGAAATCCCGACGGTTCCATTGATTTTTGCTCATCAGTGGCTCTCCGAATGTCAGCCACGCATGGTAGCGAAGAACGCCATTACGTCCAAAACCGGGAAATTGGGTTCTGGTATGATTTGATTGGAGTTTTGAATACGCCCGTGCGTGATACGTTGCCGACGCCGCTCCCTCTCGCGGTTGCGGTACGGATTGGCGCTTGCAGCGTGAAATCGTACAAGTCCCGGAAATTGCTTGACACTTGGGGTGGATTTCGCTTTGATTTGAGTAAGGCGTCGAGGCAATTTCATGATTCCGGGTACTTGAGTGTGAAATGGGGCAAGAAGAACAAACATTTCGAATCATTCTGCTGATTGGAATACTGATCGTCATTCCGGTCCTGCGGTTCTATCGTCATCGGGCGCGGGCTTCCGGCGAGCGGTTGAATCGCAGGGCCGAAGGCGCTCTCATCCTGCTTACGCTGAGACCTTTTGCGCTGGCCGCGTTCTTGTCGTTGGTCGTATATGTCATCAATCCAGAATGGATGGCGTGGTCGTCGATGGAATTGCCGCTTTGGGTTCGGTGGGTGGGTGTTCTGGGGGCCGCGATCTCCGCATCGTCTTTGTGCATTGTGCTCGTTCATCTCGGTAAGAATCTCACGGACACGGTGGTGACACGTGCGAATCATACGCTGGTCACCGAAGGTCCCTATGGCTGGGTGCGGCACCCATTTTATTCTGCCATTGCGTTGGGGCTGGCCTCCAATGCGTTAGTTACGGCGAACTGGTTTCTTGGGCTAACCGGCCTATGTGCGATGGTCTTGATCGTGATCCGAACGTCCATCGAGGAAGCAAAGCTGATCGAACGCTTCGGGGATCAATATCGTAGCTACATGGAGCGTACCGGTCGCTTCTGTCCAAGATTGCTTCGTTCTCGATCCAGTTCCGTGGGCGGTCAAATGCCCCACGCATTTTCAGCCAAGCCGGCGATAGTGAAATCGCGGGCATAACGCCTTTCGGCTGGTACAAGAAATATTCATCCATTTCGCTTATTCCTGGCACTCAAATTGCAGGCCGCTGCTCAAAGCCCGCAACCTTGACCCTCTCGAGTAGCGGGAAGAAAATGGATGCGTTTGCGTTGTCCGGGATGGGGTAACTTGGACCAACGAGGGAGGTGCATTTCATGGCATTCACAAGATCCAAATCAAATTGGCTGATTGCGATTGGGGCTACCGTATTGATGCTGGGGGGACCGGGGCCGGCTGCGATGGCCGACCCGCTCGGGGCGAATACCGGATTAATTTTTCGCATGGCGTCCGATGCCACGTTTCAGGAGGGCTGCTTCCCGCCCTGCATGTGCCCACTCATCATGGAACAGCCTGTCCTGGGAACCTTAAAACTCTCATATGTAGGTTTGAGCAATGCGGGGCACTCGTACAGTGTTGAGGATGTGAACTGGTACGTGCAAGGGTCCAATACGGAAGAGCGAATCATCGGTGCAGGGACATATCGGATTGGCACGCCGGGGCCGTTGACGGTCGTTCAACAACGTCTCGAACTTGACCTTCGCGTGGGCGACAATCCTTCGGCGCACTTCGACAGCGGCTGGGTTCCGCTTGCCAATTCTGCGGAAATCGACATCAGGATCTCAATCAATGGTGAGTTTTGCTTGGATCGAGTGATCCGGGTCCACGCCAATCCAATTCCTGCTTCAGACTATCATCGATACGCACTCGATGCGGGAAGCACGTTTCAACGCGGTTGCATCGACGGTTTGTGCGACTGCGCCGTCGGGCAGCAACTTCCCATGCGAGGCGAGTTCGCGCTTGTTCCGCTTCAGGCCAATCCGCTATTCCAAATCTTCGCTGTGGTTGACGTGCGCTGGCGGGCGATGACGTCCAACGCGACGGACGGAATTCCGGTTGCAGGCTTCGGACTGTATTGGACCGGCGGCGAAGTTGCCGCGCAAAATCGCCTGAGTCTTGAACTCAATGTAGCCAGCGAGGAGTCGCAATACTACGACAGCGGCATGGTCATTGGAGGCGGCCAGTTTCCCGCAATCGACATTCTGACGCGCACGCACACCAATTGCCTCGATACGTTGCTTCACGTTGTCGCATCGCCCTCTGATTCCGGCGGCGAAGTATGCGGCGGAATTGCGGGGATACCGTGCAACGCAGGCGAGTTTTGCAAGACGCCTCCGGGAGAGTGTTGCTGCGACCACTTCGGCGTATGCACACACATGCCCACCGATTATCCCCCAACGGCTTATGACCCCGTCTGTGGGTGTGACGGCGTTACCTATCCCAATGAATATGAATCCAACCGTGCCGGAGTCTCCGTGGACCATCATGGACCTTGCGGCCAAACCTGCGGCGCCTGTCCGAACAACGAGTTCTGCAAGTTTCCCGTCGGCTCCTGCGGCGCGGCTGGCGATCCGGGCCATTGCACTCCACGATCGGGCGGCTGCCCGACTGTCTGGAGTCCCGTGTGCGGCTGCGACGGCAAGACGTATGGCAATGAGTGCGAGGCCGATGCCGCAGGTGTTTCCATTGCCCATACCGGCGAATGTGCAAGTACCAACTGTGCGGCCACAAGATATTTTGATCAGCCCACGGTGTCGCATTGCGCGGGAATGGCATTTGTCGTTCGGATCGTGCTGAGTCCGCCGAGTGGTACGACGGCGGTCGCACTGGAGGACACTCCACCGACGGGTTGGGAAGTAAGCGGCATCAGCAACGGAGGCTACTATGACGCTACGAACCAAAAAGTGAAATGGGGGCCGTTCTTTGCACCGTTCCCACTGGAAGTTTCCTACCTCGTCATGCCGACGTTGGATTCGAATGTCGTGAAGTGCTTTGCGGGAGCCGTCTCGGTAGACGGTGTAAACCAGGTTGTCTGCGGTGAGACCTGCCTTGATGCGTGCTGCCCGCGCATGACCGCCGATCTTCCTCACGAAGGCTGTGGATCGTGTCCGGTGACGGATTGCAATAGCTGCGACGCATCGATTTGCGGCGACTCGCGCATTCACATGTGCGAAATCGTGGGCTATGCATGCGCCTGGCTTCATGGATGCAATGACGATCTGGCCGGGATGACCCGCGCGGCTTACATCTGGCTTAATGGTGAGTGCTATTGCTGGGATGATGCGGAGAACAATTGGGATCCGACGGATTGCATGACGCAGGCCGCTGATGGTTGCTGTGATAGCCCGGGACGAATCGCGGACCCTGGCGATGCAACAGTGACCGCAGCGTTGAACTTCACTTCAGTGGAGCGTGGCGTTCCTTCGTCCGCGCGGCGAGTCTGGGTCGAACTTGAGGTCGGGACGACGGCCTCGGCGGTCGCGCTGGAGGTCGATGTTCCCAAGGGTTGGAGGGTTACCAATATCACTGATGGAGGAGTATGGGATGCGGGGTCGCGCAAAGTGAAGTGGGGCGTGTTCTTCGATGATTTTTCATGGACGGTAGGGTTCGTCGCCTATGGGCCCACGAAGGGCACGACGGTGCGGAATGGACTGTCCAGCACGCTGCCCGATGGACGCTGGAGCGGAACTGTATCTGTGGACGGAGTCAACCACCGCATCACGGTAAAGTGAGATGAGAGCCGAGTCATGGACCGCCCGAAGATGCAGTTCGAGCGATGTGCAATCTTCATTGGCGTCCTTTCCTCAACAGCATTTGGAGTGGGGGCGACGCGGGAATTGCCCAATTCTGCATTACCGGGGGCGACGATTACGGTCACGATTTCCATAGACACACCGACCGGTACATCGGTCGTTGCGGCGGAGGACGCACCGCCCGCGGGCTGGTCGGTATCCAATATCAGCAACAGCGGGGTCTACGATCAGCAAACGGGCAAGGTGAAGTGGGGGCTATTCTTCGCCCCGTCAATTCCTGCCTCCTTGAGCTACCAGGTTACAACTACCGCGCAGGCATCGCCATGCTTTACGGGTTTGATCTCATTTGACGGGCTGGGATCGCCAATTTCCGGCGACTCCTGCACGGTTTCCATACCCGCGATTTCGACCTGGGGCATGGTCGTGCTGTCGATTCTCCTGCTCAATTTGGGGACGGCGATCCAACGCCGGACATCAACGGAGGAGGAGGGATTCGAACCCCCGTGACCCTTGCGAGCCAAACGGTTTTCAAGACCGTCTCCTTCAGCCACTCGGACACTCCTCCGGTACACGGGCATGACTCCGCCCGGCAATGCGGCCCATTGTAGCGTGTCATCCTGGTCCGGTCAGTCCCATTCCTCAAGCCCTCAATGCCTTATTAGTGCGGGTCAGGCGTGTAATGGGTTTTGGAACAGCGGAGCCCAAAGAACTTCCCCCTTGGCAGGTCGCCGGCAAATTCGCTAGGATAAGGTTCTCGCACGGGTTCCCGGCATTGCCTGTCGCGCACCCGCTGCAGCATCGTATCAACCAAGACAATGGGTCGCGCGGGCGCAGCACCGCCTAGCACAGGAGTGAATGATGCCAATTCCCGAACTCGCTCAAATCCGGAACATCGCCCTCGTTGGCCACGGAGGCTCAGGGAAAACATCACTGGCCGAGGCGTTGCTGTTCAAGACTGGGGCGACGAATCGACTGGGCAAAGTGCAGGATCATTCCTCGATCCTGGATTATACGGAAGAGTCCAAGGAAAAACGCTCGTCGCTGGATTCGGCGGTAGGCTACTTCAGTTACAAGGGATTGCACGTCAATTTCGTTGATACGCCCGGCACGATGGCCTTCACCGGACCGGCCATAGCGGCGCTGTCGGCTGTCGAAACGGCGTTGCTGGTCATCTCCGCACATGCCGGCATTCAAGTAAATACCCGCCGGATGTTCGAACGGGCTCGCGAATTGGGATTGGGCATCTGGATTGTCATCAACCACATCGATGCAGCCAACGTTGATTTGCCGGAGCTTTTGGGCCAGGTGAAGGAGAGCTTTGGAATTCAGTGCGTACCGATCAACCTTCCGGCACAGGGAGGGAAGGCGGTTATCGACTGTTTCGCCAATGAATCCGGTGATGCTGACATTGAGGATATAGGGGAAGCACACACAGCGCTGATTGAGTCGCTGGTGGGCGACGACGAAACGATGATGGAGAAGTACCTCAGCGGCGAAGTATCCAAGGATGACGTCGAAAAGATTGCGGCGAAGGCCATCGCCCATGGGGCGTGCGTCCCGATTTTCTTCACCAATTCGCTCGGCGACGTGGGCGTGACGCAGGTGCTCGATGCGCTGCAATCGTTTGCCTGCTCTCCACTGACGGGCCTGCAGCGGACGCTTGTCGATGGCGACAAGAAGACCGCCATCGAGCCGAAGAAAGACGGCCCGTTTATCGGCCATGTATTTAAGATCACCACTGACCCCAAGAGCCATATCAAATATCTCTCCGTCCGCGTGCATAGCGGCAGGCTGACGCCGGACATGACCGTAAAAAGCATCAAGGACACCAAGGGCACGCGCCCGGGACATGTGCTGCGGATGCTGGGTGCGGACCACAAGGAGATCGAAGCGGGGAGCGCCGGTGACGTCATCGCCCTGGCCAAGCTGGACTTCCACATTGGCGAAACGCTCTGCACGGACAAGATTGGCGCGATCGAGATGCCGAAATTCCCTCAGCCGATGTTTTCCCTGGCGGTCATGTCCAAGTCGCGCGGCGATGAAGACAAGATTTCGCAGGCTCTTCGTCGATTCATGGACGAAGACCCCTGTTTCCTGTATGAGCGCGGCACCGGCGGCGAACTCATCATCCGCGGCATGGGGGAAACCCAGCTCCGAAGCTACCTCCACCGCATGCACAAGCACCAGAAGCTTGAAGTTGACACCAAACCCCCGCGAATTCCCTATCGCGAGACGATCGTCGGCAAGGCGACTGACATCGAATACACACACAAGAAGCAAAGCGGCGGGTCGGGCCAGTACGGCAAAGTGGTGATCAACGTGGTGCCCAACGATCGCGGTGCGGGCTATGAGTTTGTGGACAAGATTTTCGGCGGGGCGATCGATCAGGCCTATCGGCCCAGCGTCGACAAGGGTGTGCGGGCGCAGATGGCTGAAGGCGTACTTGCCGGTTACCCCATCGTGGACGTCAAGGTTGAGCTCACCGATGGAAAGACTCACCCGGTCGATAGCAAGGATATCGCCTTCCAGATTGCAGGGCGCGGGGCCTTCAAGGAAGGGTTCATGAAGGCCAAACCCGTCCTGTTGGAGCCGATCGTACACGTACACGTCGTCGTGCCTGCAGCCAACGTAGGCGACATCACCGGCGACCTGGCATCGCGCCGAGGTCGGCCTCAAGGGCAGGAAGTCCTTCCCGGCGGACTCGCCATCATCGACGCCGTTGTTCCGCTGGCGGAGCTCTCTGATTACAACTCGCGGCTTTCGAGCATTACGGGCGGCCAGGGCAGCTATTCGATGGAATTTTCGCACTACGAACCGGTTCCCGGCGGACTGCAACAGCAGATCGTAGACGCCCACAAAAAGGAAGTCGCTGAGGCCCACGAATAGCCGAAATACTGGTTTGATTGGGTGGATTTGCGGCGGGCGAGCAACAACCACGATCGCCGCAAAGGGCATACAGTGTTGCGAGAGCCCCCAATTCCCCGATAATCCTTGCGTGGCATTGGACGTCCTGCCGGCGCGGGCAGGCGCTCCGAATGCACGTGAATCTCGAAAGGAATCGAGAACGACGCATCGATGATCGCGGAGTCATTGCTGCATCAACAGGCCAATTCATCCCAACGCTACAGGAGAACAAGTATGGATCTAACCGCATTTCGTGCGACACCCCGGGTCAGGTCACGGATGGCCGTCATCGTCACTCTCGGCTGGTGCGCCATTCAGGCGGAGGCACTGCGGGGGGAAATCATCACGGGCGGTCCGGATTTTTGGGTGACGGTTCATGGCGGGGGCCAGACCTATCAGGATTTTTCCGAGTCGCCGATTCCCGCCGATTTCTTTGGGGCGGGATCGGAACCATTTGACGGCCGCATCGAGTTCAAGGGATTGCCTGTGGGCGACCCGCAATTGGAAGGCGTGGATACGATCGTCAAGCGAACCGGAAACGCCGTATTGAACGGCCCGGGGTCTTCCGCAACCGTGCCGATCGAGCTGGTCGCGTTGAATCTGGTCAGCGTCGAACCAATCACCGTGATCATTGGAGGGATCGAAACCACCTGGGACGTTGAGGTCCGGGCGCATCCCGGCGGGACGCCGATCATTCCAGGCACAATGACTATCCGGCAGACCTCGCAGCACGGCGGCACGTTTGATTCCGTACTCCCGGTCGTGCCGTTCTTGTTCTTCACCAATGTTCAGAATCCGAGCCTGGTTGTCACGATCGACGGCGGCGCTCAGAACATGCGATTTGATTTTCAGTCGTCCAATGTTCCGTGGCTCTTTGACAACGGCAACTGCGACGTTCGTACGATCGACACTCCGGTGACCCTGTCTTCGCGGTTTGGCAATGCTGTCGTCGATCCCAGCACGCCCAACTTCCACGCGAGCATTGCCCTCGCCCCCAATTCGACCACATGTAAATGGGTTCTGACGCTCGAGGAGGAGCAACTGGCCCGACACGGAGTGATCCCGCCGAGACTTTCAGCGGGCGACGATTCGGACGGTGACGGCCTTCGGGATGACTGCGACAACTGCCCCGATGTCTCCAACCCGGAACAGGAAGATGGTGATGCGGATTGCATCGGAGACGCATGCGACAACTGTCTGACAGAGTCCAACTATAGCCAGGCGGACAACGACAGCGATGGCGTCGGAAACGTGTGCGACAACTGTCCGGACGCATCCAATGAAGACCAGGCCGACAGCGACACGGATGGCGTGGGTGATGTGTGCGACGATTGCCCGGACGCCCCCAATCCTGAGCAGGCCGACAGCGACGGCGACGGACTCGGCGACGATTGCGACAATTGCCCGGATGACGCAAATGCTGATCAGGCCGACACAGATAACAATGGCGTCGGCGATGTGTGTGACGAGGGCGGAGGGCCGGATAGCGACGGTGACGGAATCAGCGACGCCGTCGATAACTGTCCGGATGAATTCAACACAAACCAGACGGACAGCGACCACGACGGGATTGGCGATGCCTGCGACTTGCCGAGCACACCTAGGCCGTCGACTTGCGCACCCCAGGCGTTCATTTTCCCATTCATGCTCCTGGGCTGGAGCTTGATGAAGCTGCAGCATGGAAAACGGCAAGAGCAAGCATCCTGAATTTGAGGAGGAGACATTTGCGGCGGCGTTTCGGCTCCTGCCGGACGCCGCCGTTGTTTTGCAGCGGGCGGGTTGAAAAGTCAGTTGTGCCCGTGCACGAGGTCGATACAATTCCACGGGCGGGCGGTCAACGAAAACTCTGGCGCTTTGTGGACGGGAGGATCAGAATTGCACGATAGCTTTGTACCCAAGCGAATGTTTTTTACGAAGGGCGATGGCAAGCATCCCAACAACCTGCAATCGTTTGAGGAGGCTTTGCGCGACGCAGGTATCGCGGGATACAACCTCGTTCGCGTGAGCAGTATTTTTCCACCGGCGTGTAAAATCGTGACACGAGATCAGGGTCTCAAGCTGCTCGTGCCGGGTCAGATCGTGTTTTGCGTTCTGGCCGAGGTGCGGACCAACGAGCCCAACCGCCTCGCCTGCGCCGGCATTGGGCTGGCCCTGCCATCCGACAAAAACCAGCATGGGTATATCTCCGAGCATCACGGGTTTGGCATGACGCAGAAGGCCACCAGCGATTATGTCGAAGACATGGCCGCCACGATGCTGGCCACGACCCAGGGCATCGATCTTGACCCGAACTCGGCCTATAACGAGCGCAAGAATATCTACAAGGCGCACGGGCTGGTCGTTCGCACCAAGGCAGTTGTGCAGACAATTGAAGGCGACAAGAACGGGCTCTGGACGACCTGCGTCGCCGCGGCCGTGCTCATTCCATATTAACCGAAAAAGCGTCGGTGCAATCGCACGTTATTGCGCGCGAATGGATTCCTAGCCCAATAGGTGTGATAATTCTTTTGCATGAGCGTTGCCGAAATACTGGCCGAAGGCGGGCGGATTGCGCGGCAGCTCTCCAGCTATGAGGTCCGGCCGCAGCAATTGGAGATGGCCGAGGCGGTCGCAGCGGCATTTGAACGCGAGGAGCATCTGATTGTCGAGGCCGGCACCGGCGTCGGCAAAAGTTTCGCCTATCTGGTACCGGCAATTGAGCGGGTCATCCAACATGGCGGGCGCGTCGTAATCAGTACGCACACCATTGCGCTGCAGGAACAGTTGTTTCACAAGGACATTCCATTTCTCCGTAGCGTGTTCGGCGAGAATGCCTTCTCCGCCGTGCTGGTGAAGGGGCGGTCGAATTATCTTGGACTGCGCCGGCTGATGCGGGCGAGTCAGCGACAGGAACTCTTGTTTACTACGACGGACGAGCTTCGGGAACTGCACCGGATAGAGGATTGGGCCTACCAAACCGCTGACGGGACGCTGGCGGATTTGTCACCACAGCCGGACATGGGAGTGTGGGACAAAGCCCGGAGCGACGGCGACGACTGCATGGGCCGCAAATGTTCTTTTTTCGATCGCTGCTATTTTCAAAAGGCCCGCCGCAAGGCCGAAGAGGCGCAAATCCTCATCGTCAATCATGCGCTGCTCTTTTCTGATCTCGCGCTGCGATTGCAAGGCGTCTCCATGCTTCCGGACTATGGTTATTGCGTCCTTGACGAGGCCCACACGGTGGAAAACGTGGCCGGCGATCACATGGGCATGAGCGTGGCCAACACGCAGATTCGGTTCCTGCTCAACGCGCTGTACCACGAACGCAGCGGAAAGGGGGCGCTGCGAGAGGGGCCGGGCCAGAATGTCGTCCCGGCGGTGAAACGAGCCCACCAGACGCTTTTTCGGTATTTCGGCGAGCTGGCTGACTGGTCGGCGGAACGAAGCGGTTGGAATGGGCGACTGCGTGAACCGCCTCCTGTGGAGCAGCGACTGGCCAAGGACTTGCTGGAGATTCAAGACGGGCTTCGCGGAGCGCGGGGCGATGCCGGCGACGAACAGGAGCGATCGGAACTGGGCGGACTTGCGGAACGCTGCAAGGCGCTCGCGACGGCGATTGATAACTGGCACCAACAGAAAACGCCGGGATGGGTGTATTGGATCGAGACTGGCGAGCAACAGCGACAGCGAGTGACGCTGGCGGCGCGGCCCATCGACGTGGGGCCACAGATCAAAGCAGCCTTGTTCGACAAGGTGAAGAGTGTCGTGCTGACGTCGGCCACACTGGAGACGGGAACCCCCAGGACTTTCGAATACATTCGCGGGCGGCTGAAACTAGAGGATGAAACACGCGGACTTGTGCTTGGTTCGCCGTTCAATTATCGCGAGCAATTGAAGGTGTATGTCGAGGCGGATTTGCCCGATCCTTCTGCGTTCGAATTCCATGAGGCAGCCTGCGAGGCAATCCAGAAATATTTGCTCCAGACGCAGGGCCGTGCGTTCGTGTTGTTCACGAGTTACCAGATGCTTTCGCAATTTGCGGAAAGGCTGCGCGGATTCCTCGAAGCCCAGCAGATGCCGCTTTTCGTCCATGGGTCCGGGATGCCGCGCTCGCAAATGCTGGAGGAGTTTCGGACAACGCCGAGAAGCGTATTGTTCGGCACGGATACGTTTTGGATGGGGGTTGATGTTCCAGGCGATGCGCTGTCGAACGTGATCATTGTGAAGCTGCCTTTCTCTGTGCCGAGTCAGCCGACGCTGGAGGCGCGGATCGAGCAGATCAAGTCGCAGGGCGGAAATCCCTTTGCAGAATTGCAGTTGCCGGAGGCCGTGCTGAAATTCAAGCAGGGAATGGGGCGCCTGATTCGATCGAAAACGGACAAGGGCATTGTGGTCATCCTTGATCCGCGCGTTTGTACAAAGTCTTACGGGAAGCAGTTTTTGAAAGCGATTCCCGAGTGCGAAGTAAACGTCGTCAGTGAGCGTTCGCGGCAAGTGTCGTTGCGATGTGATTAGAGCAAGATCCACGCTCCGATCCTCTCCCTATTCGGGAGTGGGAGGAGGTCTCTGTCAGGTAATTGGAAAAGGATGAACATCAAGGAACACCATGCTGCTTGATGCATTAATCAGCGCGGCCCGTGAACAACCGCTTTCGCCTGCCGTGTCGGACCCGACACTTTCACTGAACTACAGGCAACTTGCGCGACTGGCGTCCGTGTTTCGCGGGGTCATTGCAGGCGAGACTTCGTGCGAGCGTGTGGGGATCATGCTGCCCGCGAGCGCAGCATTTCCTGCAGTGCTCATGGGCACATGGTGGGCCGGACGAATCGCCATTCCTTTGAATTTTCTGCTTCGTGCCGAGGAATTGGCGAAAGTCGTTGCTGATGCACAGATTGATCTCATTGTTACGGTAAAGCCATTCGCGGAGTTGGTTGGATCGCTGGCTTGTCGGGTTTGCTACATTGAGGACCTGCCTCTGAAGCGCAAAATGACACTTGCCATGTTTCGAAGGATCCCTTGCGTACCGACGGTCGAGCGCGGCCAGACCGCCGTGATACTGTACACTTCGGGAACAACGGCCCAGCCCAAAGGTGTTGAACTCACCTATGGAAATCTTCATAGCAACTGTGTCGATTGCATATTTTCCATCCTGAACACGGATGCTCCGCAAAAATTTCTCAACATGTTGCCGCCGTTTCACGTATTCGGCCTGACGGCCAACGTACTCATCCCGATTTTCATGCGGGCGAGCGTATTTGCCATTCCCCGATTCAATCCCATCGCCGCTGTTCGGGCGATGGGAGAACAAGGCATCACAGTCGTTCTCGCCATACCGAGCATGTATGCGGCCATGCTGCGGGTGAAGAGCGCCGCGCCCGATGCATTCAAGGATTTGTACATAGCCCTCAGCGGCGGCGAGCCGCTGCCGGAAAGTGTTCGCAGCGGCTTTCAGGAGCGATTTGGTGTTTCGCTGGGGCAGGGGTACGGCTTGACTGAAACATCGCCTGTGATCGCGGCCACACGCAAAGATGAGATTCAACCGGGAATCGTTGGCCGGCCGATTCGTCATGCGGATGTGCGCATCGTGGACGAACACAATGGCACGTTGCCGACGGGCTCAGATGGGGAAATCATCATGCGTGGTCCGGGGCTGATGAAGGGGTATTTTCGCCAGCCGGAGGAAACCGCGAAAGTCATCGACAAGGAAGGCTGGTTTCACACCGGCGACATCGGGCGTTTCGATGATCAAGGCGTTCTGGCGATCACCGGGCGGCTCAAGGAAATGCTCATCATTGGCGGAGAGAATGTCTTCCCGCGGGAAATTGAGGCCGTGCTTGAGCGGCACGAAGGAGTCTTGCAGGCTGCGGTGATAGGAATTCCGGAGGGAATTCGTGGTGAAACGCCCATTGCTTTCGTGTTGCCCAAAAAGGAAACAACGATACAGGAAGACGAGTTGCGGAATTTCGCTCGTCAGCATCTGGCCGGCTTCAAGACGCCCAAGCGAGTGATCGTCCGCGAAGATTTGCCGACCGGGCCGACCGGCAAGATCCTCAAGCGAAAGCTCCGCGAATATTATGAATCGCTTAATGCAAATTCATGATTCGGTCGCATCGTGATACGAGCTATTATTGAACCTGCCCTCAGGATCGGCACAGTCGTCACGGCCATCAAAGCTTATCGACGTGCTGTCCCATCCCCATCTTAATCTTACGCTTGATTGACGATCGGTTGGTCGCGGTCGAAGGCTCACCCGCGCTTGTCGTCGAAGATGGGGAGGGGGAACAGTGTTTTACGTTCATTCCGTAGCCACGCGCGCACTTCATACCGTCTACTACGTTGCCATTCTATGCATGGTTTTCGCCACAGGTTGCGGTAATGACACGACACCTCTCACCGAAGGACAATCGGTGAACCCCGGAACCCTTCCGTCCGAGGTGGAAAACCCCGGCGACGGCAATGAGAACCCTCCCGTAGTCCAACCGGTTGAGCCTGTCGCTCAGAATCAAGCGCCCCATGCCGACGCAGGCGCCGATCAGACGGTCATGGAGGGTGAAACTGTGACGCTCGATGGCACCGGAAGCAGCGATCCGGACGGCGACGAGTTGTCCTATTCCTGGTCTGTTTCCGGTGAAGCGGATGTCCTGTTGTCGGACGAACATGCGGTCGGGCCTGATTTCGTTGCACCGGATGTTTCCGCCGACACGGTACTTATATTTACGCTCCGTGCCAGTGATGGGGAATTGGATTCCGAGGATACGGTCCAAGTGCGGGTTCGCGCACAGGTCAAGGCTGCATCGGTAGGCCCCGAAGCCAACGCCGGGGCTGATCAATCCGTCGAAGCGGGAGTCGTAGTAACACTCGATGGATCAGGCAGCACAAGTGGAAACGGCAAATCACTGACGTTCGACTGGCTGCAAACAGCCGGCACTCCCGTGGTACTCAGCGACGCTACCTCCGGAGGCCCGACATTTACGGCCCCGACCGGCTCGACGGCTTCGCAGCTTGTGTTTGAATTGACCGTTATTGAGGACAGCCTGGCGGATGTGGACGAAGTAACGATTAACGTAGCCGCCTTGGTGGTCGCACCACCGCCTGCTCCTCCTTCACCGCCCACCGACCCAAATCCGCCGACCGACAATTGCCCGAATGATCCAAATAAGACACAGCCGGGAGTTTGCGGGTGTGGCGTGGCCGACACCGACAGCGATGGGGATGGAACGGCCAACTGCGTGGACGGTTGCCCAAATCACGCAGGCAAAGTCGCACCCGGAGTATGCGGCTGCGCTGTTGCCGATACAGATTCGGATGGAGACGGGACGCCGAATTGTGTGGACGGCTGCCCCAATGATCCTGCCAAGATTACGCCTGGTTCGTGCGGCTGCGGAGTTCCGCAAACGGATTCCGATGGCGACGGCACGGCCAATTGCGTCGATGGCTGCCCGAACAACGCACCCAAGACGGCCCCAGGCGTTTGCGGCTGCGCAGTTTCCGACACGGACTCGGATGGGGATGGAACACCGAATTGTAATGATGGTTGTCCGTCGAATGCAGCGAAGATCACGCCGGGAGTCTGCGGTTGTTCGGTAGCGGACACCGACTCGGACGGCGATGGCACGCCGAACTGTATTGACGGATGTCCGAACAACGCGCCGAAAATCGCCCCGGGAGTTTGTGGATGCAGTGTGGCCGATACGGATTCCGACGGGGATGGCGTGGCCAATTGCATAGACGGCTGTCCAAGTGATGCGGCCAAGACGGCGGCGGGACAGTGTGGATGCGGCGTGGCCGACACCGACAGCGACGGCGATGGCGTGGCGAACTGCGTCGATGGATGCCCGCTGGATCCCAGCACGTCCAATCCCGCCGATTGCGGCGGCACGGTCGGAGGAGATGATCAAAGCGACTGGGACCTGGTCATGCTTCGATTCGTGAACCGCGCCCGGCTGGATCCAGCAGGCGAAGCAGCCCGACTTGGTTCAAGCGTCGTTGACTCGCGTGCGCCAGTTCCACCGCTGGCCTACGATCGTGCGAGCGGTCTTTGTTCGACCAATCACAATACCTGGATGCACCTCAACCTTGGCAATATTGCCTCCGGAACGGCGCCAGATTCTTTCACGCACTACGAGACGGTCAATGGCCAGTCGTCGGGAGCACCGGCCACCAGTACGCCGGGCTACACCGGCGCGACGCTGGGAACGCGAATGACAGCGGCGGGGATGAATTGGGGAAGTGTGGGCGAAAACATTCTCGTTTCCTATTCAAGCAACACTATTACGATCGATCTTGCGAAGATGACCTCAAATCACAAGGGTTGGTGGGAGAGCAGCGGCCACCGCAACAACATGCTCAGCACGAGCTATACATCCTTTGGGCATCATGTGGAAAGCCGGGCCTTTACTCCGCCGCGCGGCGGACTCAGCGCCCCAGTCGACAACATCATGTTTGCGACCGAAAACTTCGCTAAACCGCTGGCAAGCCCGCGCTACTATGTGTTCGGCGTCCTCTACGAGGACATTGACGGCAATAGTGTGTGGACGCCCAAACAAGTCGGCGATCCGACTCGCGAAGGACTCGCTGGCGTGCCGTTTACGGTTCGCGTGGCCGGAACTGCGACCGTTGTGGCAAGCGATACGACAATGGATAACGGCGCGTTTTCCGCCAAGCTGGCCGATGGGACATACGACGTGCGGTTTACCGGTTCGAATCTGCCCGGCGGAGTGCTCACCATTGCGAACGTGGTGATTGCCGGTGTCAATGTCGATGCCGGCGATTGGGACGTGGGGCCGTGATGCGGCCATTTGGTAATGGAACGGCCTGTACTACGCGCTTGAAATCGCCGGGGCGGCTTCCATGAGAATCGGTGTACCGCATTCGGGGCAGTTGGGAGATTCGAGACGGTATAGCGGATACCCGCATTTCTCGCAGAGGGATTCCTCGATCTCGATGGCAAACCGCAGGCTGCATTTGATACAGGCGGACCGGCCGACGGCTAATTTCTGCGTGGTATCGCAGCGGGGACAGGTGAGAGTCAATTGGAGTTCGGATGTTCGAACGGCTTCGCGGGTACGGATGGAAGAGACGCGATGGAGAATCGGCATGGCGATCGTGCCGCACACGTCGGCGATGGCGAAGATGCCGATTAACCGAAAAAGCATGTCGCCGCCACCACCTTCAGTGATGATGGCATGGCATACCAGAGCGGCAAGCAAGCCAATCGCAATGATGGTCACGCGCCTAATCCACAGATAGCTGGCGTGCAATCGTGCATAGGAAAGAAGGCAGACGTGAGGCAGGGCCACACTGAATACCCATGAGATTCCGATTACTTTATGGAAATCTTCGTTCCGTCCCAACGATGTGAGCCCTAGGTCCTGAGACCAGATCAGCATCAGGGAGAGCAGCAATGCCGCTGCGGCAACCAAGACGCCCACCATTCCCAGCGGATGCCATCGACGTTGTTCCCACGCCATCACCCCAACCAGGCCGAGGATGGACGTAGCGCCGACCAGAGCGGTGGAGCCAAGAATCCGTCCTTCGGTTGGGCCCAGGTTGCCTTGCAGCAGGCAGTACACGCCGAGTACGCCACATGCTGCGATGGATGCCAGAAAGCTAAAGAGCAGTGTTCGCTGAGTTTGAGACTTCATCGCCATCCGTGAGTTTCCTTGTCAGGAGGCCAAGTCGTCCGCGCGCCAACCTTCTTGTCCGATCAGCTTGACGAATCGACAGCCCAGCGTCGGAGTTTCGATGATTCGTCCGCCGGTTTTGCTGACAACAACGATGGTTTGATCGGAGGCCCCGCCGATGGGGATCACCAGCCGGCCGCCATCGAGCAATTGATCGACGAGCACATGCGGAACATGGGTACCCGCCGCCGTCGTCATGATGCGATCGTAGGGTGCGAATTCGGGCAGGCCCATCGATCCGTCGCCTCCGCGAAGCGTCACGTTGTCAATGTGCAAGTGTGCAAGGGTCTTGCCGGCGCGATCTCTCAATTCTTCGATTCGTTCAATGCTGTAGACGTGTCGGGCCAGTTGGGCGAGTACAGCGCATTGATAACCGGACCCGGTGCCGATTTCGAGGACGCGGTGTTGCGGTTCCACTGCGAGCTGCTCGGTCATGTAGGCCACGATGAAGGGCTGGCTGATGGTCTGTCCGTGGGCCCATGCCAAGGCCCGATCGTCATAGGCGCTCTGTCTCAAGTCGGGTGAGAGGAATTCCTCGCGTGGCACGGCCATCATGGCGTCGAGTACGCGTGAATCGCGAACCCCGCGTGCTCGAATCTGGTTCTCGACCATGTCTCGCCGCCGCAGAAAAAGGCCGGAAGCCTCAGTCGAGTTTTCGGGCATGTCATGCACCCTCGGAAGGTTCGGCGGCTTCCAGTTCTTTAAACAACATCAGGTACGTAGGTCGAACGTAAGGATCAACTCGATTCGCGAAGGATTCGTCAAGACAAAGAACCCGAATCAAATCCTGCACGTCAGCGAGGTCGCGGCGACGGTGGGGGGCGGTCATGCCGGATGCGAGCTTCAGGTTGATCAAAGTCGGAAGGTCTACAACTTTGATGCCGTCCATTTCCTTCGCAACGTTTGCCGGATCGGGAAAAACAATCGTCTTGGGCTTGCCATCGCCAGGATATTCGCCAGTCGTCAGGAATTCGACGGTTACTCCCGTTGCGGAATTGCGGAAACTTTTCGTGGCTCCCTCGAAAGAGGGCCGATACCCAAGACCGACGAGTTCGCAGCGAAACTTTTCGAGGCCTTCTGGGCTCACCAAAACGTCGACGTCCACCGTTTCGCGTGCGTATCCGTGTGCATTCAGAGCCATGGCGCCAACCAATGCGTAGTCGATCTTTGCACGCTCAAAATCAGAAGCAAGTTGCCTGACGGTCTGGTTAACTTTGCCAGTCCCCATGTGGAATCTCTCTGACTCTTCCAGCCGTTCTGCGAAGGAACTTGTTTTTTGAAGGCTTGTTTGAAGGCGTTCGTGCACTGTTACCTCAGTTGCTCGGCGGCATGGGAATCGGCTGCTTTTTTGCAGCAGCATCAAGGGCCTGACGGACCCAGAGGCCGTCGACATGTGCCAGGCGTCTTGCCGCGACGCGCTCGTGCGAGACCGGCCCGCCATTGTTCACCACCTTTTTGAAGTCGGTCCAATCGGGATCGTCGTAGAGCCACGTCTCGGTGGCCTTGTCGAATCGAAGGCTTTTGTCGGGCAGCGTCAGCCCCAGATCGAAAATCTTGGGAACGAACTGCCGCAGAAACTGCTGCCGCTGCTCGTCGTTAGTCTTAAGCTTCACCTTCCACTTCACGAGTTGAGCTGTGTGTTTGGATTCCTTGTCCGATGGGCCGTGGAACATCATGATCGGCCCCCACCAGCGATTGAGCGCTTCCTGAAGCATCTCGCGTTGCAGCTTTGATCCGCCGGCCAGCACGACGCACATCTCATAACCGTGCTTCATGTGAAACGCTTCTTCGTAGCAGATTCGTTTAAGGGCCCGTGCGTATGGCCCATACGATCCTTCGGCCATCATCATCTGATTGATGATCGCGGCGGCGTCGATGAGCCATGCGATGACAGCAACATCGGCCCAGGTCTCTGCCGGATAATGGAATACGTTTGAGAACTTGGAGCGACCTTCGATGAGGTCCTCAATCATTGATTCGCGGCTCGGGCCGAGAGTCTCGGCGGCGCGGTACAGCAACTGGGCATGGCCGACTTCGTCCTGAACCTTTGCAAGTAATGCAAGCTTGCGTTTGAACGTCGGCGCGAACGGAATCCATTTGCCTTCTGGCAACGCACCGCAGATTTCGCTGTTGGCGTGAACGTGGATCAAGCGGATGAGCTGTTGGCGATAATCGTCCGGCATCCAGTCGGCTGGTTCGATCTTCTCGCCACGGTTGATCCGGGCCTCAAATGCTTCCAGCTTTCGCTGGTATTCGGTAGCCGACAAACCACCTATAGTTTTTTCAACCGCAACAACCATCATTCGCTCCGAATTCCAGTGTCGAATCCCGCCGGGTCATGAATCTATTCGTACTTTGACAATCTCAAGTCAACCAAACTTAGGCTAACAATCTACGCATTCTCTCCCCATGCTGGGCTTCGTCAGCGGCCTGCTCCTCCATTTTCATTTTGAGATCAGCGAGTCCGTCCTTTTCAGCCAGTGCCGCCATCTTGAGATAATGGCTCACGTCGATCTGCTCCTGTTCAATATCGTGCCGAAGCATGTCGCGGGGGTCCTTGGGCGGTGGCGACAGATCTGGAGCTAGTTTTGGAGTACCTCCGAGCATGACGATTTTCGAGGCGAGGTAGGTTGCATGGCCGACTTCGTCAGGAACTTCCTCAGCATACATCTGACGCACAGACTCCCATGCGGCCCCCTGTATCTGGGCCGCTTGAAGCATATATCGCAGGAATGTGGAAACCTCCCGGTTGAGCGCCTGGTTCAATCCATTGATGATTTCTTGATTCGCCATACTGCATCTCCTTTCGGTTATGCCTTCGGTTCAGCCACCAGCTCTGCGCAGGCCGTTGAACAGCAGGTCACTTATGCGTCTTGCAATTTCCTCGGGTGTCATGGCCCCATCGGGCCGGTACCATTGATATATCCAATTGAGCGACGAAAGAATGTGCATCGTCGCAAACTTTTCATCCACGTCGCTGAAGGCTCCCTCGCGAATGGCGTCGTGCACTATCCGGCGGAACAACCTTTCATACTCGTCGCGGCGCGTCGTGAACTGCGAGCGACGTGGCTCGCTGAGGTGTCGCCATTCCGTGGTATAAATCCCGGCAGCCGGGGCGCTCTTCGTAATTACGCCAACATGGGCTGCGATCGCGCGTTTGAGCTTTTCAACCGTTACCAGGTTCGACTCGGCGATCGGCCTGACTGATTCGAAAAATCGATCCGCAGCCCGTGTTACGATCTCCCAGAGGAGATCTTCTTTGTTGTTGATGTGAGAATAGAGACTGCCGGCTTTAATAGCCAATAGGTCGGCAATGTCGCGGACGCTGGTGGCCTCGTAACCACGGACCGAGAATAATCTCTCGGCGACTTCCAACACCTCGGATCGGCGATCAAAACCCAGCTCAGACACGAGAATGCCTCCGCACTAACAAGCGCTAGTTTATCTTATGATTATCCAAGTTCAAAATCAATACGATCCGCCTATGATGCCCACCACAGCACCAGGACCAACAGGAAGACCAAAATTACCGCGCCGGTCAGGACGGATCGATTTTGGAGCTTGGCCCGGCGGACGGCCTGGGTGTACGGAGTGCGTGTGAACGTCACCATCACGTAGAGGGGGACGAACCAGCCGGGCAGTGTTTTGGCAAGCAGCTTCTCATACTTCTTTTTCCAGAGAAACAAACGCGAGCCGGTCTTGTCACGCATTTCGACGAAGTTCCCAACGGCCAGATTGGCGAGGGCGTCGGCATCGGGCTTGCGCAGCGTTTCGTATTCCTGAAAAACCGATTCGCGATGCGGTTCGAGCCGCTCCATACATTCGCTAAGAACTAGGATGTCTTCAAATGCGGCGTTCATTCCCTGGCCGTAGAAAGGGACCACGGCATGGGCAGCGTCCCCCAGGAGGCAGACGCGCGGACCGATGTGCCACGGACTGCACCGCACAGTGACCATCGAGCCGGTGGGGTTGTGGAAGTATTCCGCTGCAAGGTTCGGCATGAGCGGCACGGCGTCGGGGAATTGCCCGACGAAGAAGGATCGAAGCTCGGCTTCGTTGCGGATTGCAGCGAAACTGTTTTCCCCTTCGAAAGGCCAGAAAAGCGTCACGGTGAAAGAGCCGTCGGCATTGGGCAGGGCGATCATCATGAAAGACTTTCGCGGCCAGATGTGCAGGGCATTTTTTTCCATTCGGAATCCACCGCCGGGAGCGGGGGGGATGGTCAATTCCTTGTACCCGTGCTCAAGATAGGATTGGCTGTAGTCGAATCGTTCACGCTTCTGTAGGGCGCGGCGAACCGCAGAAAATGCCCCATCGACGGAGAGGATTGTTTTCGCTTCGACGATATTGTGCTGGCCGGTTCTCGTATTGGTGAAGTCGAGTCGGCCTGACTCCACATCAACATCGTTGCATTTTTCGTTAAAAAAGAGCCGGACCGTTGGGTATTTTGCGGCGGCGCTCAGCAATATGACGTTGAGCCCACCGCGCGATACGGAATTGATCGCCTGTGAGTCGTTTACACCGTATGGCTGGAACGCCGTCTCGCCACTGCGCGAGTGGATCATTCGCCCGCGCATGGGGACAGCGATTTTCAAGACTTCGTCCGCGAGCCCGACCTTCTCCAATGCACATAGGCCACGATACGACAGCGCGAGATTGATCGACCGCCCGCCCACGATTTCCGTGGTTCTCAAGTCGTCACGCATTTCGTAGACGTCAACGCGGTGCCCGGCCTTGCCAAGAAAACAGGCAAGCAGCGCCCCGCCAAGCCCGCCGCCTACGATGACAAATTCCGAATTTCCCATATTTGGCTCAGGGGAATCTAGGGCCCGTCAGCCCCGAGGTTTGCTGCGTGTTCAACGCACAGTGCGACCGTCGTCTGGAGGGCCACGGTGAGTCGGTTGTAATCCTCACGATCCTGTTCGGGGTCAGATCTGGTGGGGGCAACGGATTTATCGACTTCTCCAACCAGAGCGGACTTAGCGATTACAGCATCCATCCACGGCCCGCGCGGCTGACCATACCTCATGGAAAGTATTGTAAAGCGGAACGGGGGCCATGCGAAGGATGTTTGGCTCGCGGAAATCACAGACGACACCGCGGCCGTGCAAGCCGTTCAGCAAATCTCTGCCGCCTTCGCGAACCAGGAGTGAAAGTTGACAGCCTCGCTGCCCGGAATCGCGTGGCGTAATAATTTCGAAGCGCGGAGAGTGGATTTGATTCAACAGGAATTCAAGGTAGCCCGTGAGCCGCATGGATTTCTCGCGGAGCGCGTTCATGCCGACTTCGTCAAAAATGTCATACGAGGCCTTGACTGGTGCGAGCGAAAAAATCGGCGGATTGCTGATTTGCCAGCCGTCGGCCCCATCGCGCGGCACAAAGTCTTCATTGAGCTGCATGCGGAAGCGTGTGGCCGGATCGTTGCCCCACCAGCCTGCGAATCGCGATAAGGCGGGCTTCCTGCCGTGGCGCTCGTGAACGAAGCAGCCGGCCACCGCGCCTGGTCCGCTATTGAGATATTTGTAATTGCACCAGATT
Organism: uncultured Phycisphaera sp.; assembly: GCA_964501365.1. Taxonomy (GTDB): domain Bacteria; phylum Planctomycetota; class Phycisphaerae; order UBA1845; family UBA1845; genus CAZAMB01. The sequence goes on from CAZCST010000014.1 coordinate 71,686, forward strand.
GCGAAATCGACGTCCCAGTCGTGCAATCGCAAAGGGATATTTCCAGCTGCGTGGGCGAGATCGAATCCGGCAAGGCAGCCTTGAGCGTGCGCAATTTTTGTGACCTCCGGGACGTCGAACGCCTGTCCAGTGACGAAATTCACGCCGGAAAGCAGAACGAGCACGATCTGTTTGCCTTCACGGGTGATTATTTCCTCGATATCTTCCATCCGGACGACGTGCTCGCCCACCCGTGGCCGGACAACCAGTAACGCGGCATCGGGGTTGTAACCACGCACCCGAAGTTGCGATTTCACGGCATACAAATCCGATGGAAACGCAGGCTCTTCGATCAGAATTTTGTATCGGCCCGGAGTGGGCCGGTAGAAGCTTACCATCATCAGGTGCAGATTAACGGTGAGGCTGTTCATCATCACGACTTCGCCGGGCAGCGCCCCCACAAGCCGGGCGCCGCTCTCGCGAAACATTTCGTGATAGGCGTACCAGGGCCGCACGCCATCGAAGTGCCCGTCGACGCCGCGCGTGGCCCATTCGTCCAGCTCCTCATCCAGTATGCGTCGCACCGATTTGGGCTGCAGTCCGAGCGAATTTCCGGCGAGATAAATGATGTTGCCGCCGTCTGCTCCGCGGGGAATGTGAAACCATTCGCGGAATTTTTTCAGGGGGTCGTGCGCGTCGAGTTCGCAAGCAAATGATTCCTGGTTGGAGTACTGCTGCGTCATGATTCGCAGTGTATCGCTTTGTGCCTCAAAGGTCATAGCCCAGGTCACGAGCGGCATCCGCGCAGCCCGATCGTACGATTTCCAGCAGATGAGGGGACAGTTCGGTTTTTCGACCAACGGACCGTGCATGTACGGCGCGGGGTTTTTTGCTATTGATGACCCCCGGATCACCGATTCCCCCGAAGGCGATGCGCGGGGCCCTGGAGTCGACCATGGCCGCGTGGAATGCGATACCGGCACGATCGCACGCAGATTTCAGGGCTGGCTCCGGGCCGCGCACCAAGTCTTCATAGCGTGTAATAGGCAGGTTTCGCTTGCCGGACCAACGAACAAAACTGGTCCAATTCGACGCAAAATATTCCATCAAATTTGAATCATTGGGGAAAAGTGGGAGGCGGGGCACCCAGATTCTGGCCAGACGGCCCACAATTCCGCGCCACCACCGACAAAATTGCAAAGTCGATGCGGCTGCATCGAACGGATGTCGCGTTATCCCCATGACGGGATTCGTGCCGGCCGCGATCCAATCCACGAGGGAAACGTTATCCCAATCGCGCCCGTCGCGGAAAGTCTCCTTAATAACCAGCGTTTGTATGCCGTTTTGCGAGGCGAGTCGTTCAAGGTAAGTGAGGAATTCCGGCGGACTATTGGAGGTGGGTGGAGCGGAAAATTTGAGCTTTTGCTTGTTGGCAAGCCGGCGAAAATGTCGGCGAAGTCTTCGGGGGCCGAAAATGGACTGCGCAAGATACGGTTCGCTCAGAGACATTACGCCGGGGCCGCCGCCAAGGAGAAACCCCAATAGTGTTGTCCCACACCTGGGAGGACCAATGACGAATACTGTTTGTACTTTGCCGTCATTTGCGGGCCTGGCGAAGTGTCCTGGCTCGCGGGGTGCAATGAGAAAATTCGGATCATTCGGAGGACGTAACTCGGATGGAGCGGTCGAGGACATCACGAGGTGTTTGGTACTTTTTTTGCCTGAACAATGCAATGCCTGGATACGAAAAAGCGTGTTTTTCAGGTTGTACAGTTTCACATTACAGGTTATCCATTTGCCATTGGACCGTTTGTGTCCTACCGTCCGATATAACCAGTTGGAGGGGTTCAGGCGAAGTCGGCATTTTCGGCGCGAGTCGGCTCCCCGCCAGACGTTGACAGATGCATCGACAAAACAACAATGTAGTCCCTCACCGTGCGTGATCGATTCATGCGGCCTGACATCGAGAATGTGCGAAAATGAAGTAGAAATTCGGTTTCAAACCAACGCCTCAACTTAGCAGGCGAGATACTTTTTACGATTCATGAATCGTTTGTCATCCTGCTGTTGCAGTGTGTGGATGCTCGATAAGTTTCCAGGGAGGTCCTGATGGCTGAGGCAAATGCAAGACACGATCACATTCGCTGGGGCGTCCAGGCGGCATGCGCTGCCATTGCCCTATCGGTCGGCGCACTTGCCTTTTTCTGGTTGATGCATACGCGCCCAAGCCCCTTGCAGCATGCCCAGTTTGTTCGAGTCCCCGACGTTTCTGTTCGTATCGTGGAACCAGCCACAGAGCAAACCCCGGTTGTAGGTCACGGGACAGTTCGGCCCAAGAGTCAGATCAACATCGTGCCGCAGGTGAATGGCACACTTACGTATGTCCACCCCGACCTGGCCCAGGGCCGCGTGGTACCCAAGGGTGCCGTGCTTTTTCAGATCGAAAAGACAGTGTACGAAGCGCGGGTCCAGCAGGCCCAGGGTGAGATCAAAGCATTGGAGGCTGGACTCGCCCGGCACGATCAGGAGTCGCAAAACCTCGCCGGTCAGATTGAAACGACGCGGCAATTGCTTGCGATCGATGAGAATGAATTCCTGACCTCGAAGCAACTCTTTGAAGTGGAGAAAGTGGGGACGCGGCGCGATCTGGACGCGATCCAGCAGCGGTTTCTGCGTCAAAAAAGTGCGCTGAATGAACTCGAGAGCCAACAATCGATGATTCCGCACCTGCGACTGGAAACACAGGCGCAGCTTGAAAGCGCCAAGGCGCGACTCAGTCAATCGCAGCACGATCTGGACGCCACGACAATTGTCTGCCCGTTCGAGGCGCGCGTGGAGTCGATTGCCGCACATAGCGAGCAGTTTGTGACGGCCCATTTGTCCATTGCGACGCTTACCGATATCGAGGCGTTTGAAATCTCGGTTGGCATTGATCCCAAAGAGCTGCGCTGGCTGAGCCCATCCTCGCGTCCTGATGCATTGGGTCAGACGGCCGCGAATGAGGCCGAATCGCGGCATGCCACTGTGCGTTGGTCGCTGCGCGGCCAGGAATTCTCCTGGAAAGGCCGGGTCACTCGTTTTGAGAGAGTGGACGAGGCCACGCGAACCGCTCGAATGGTGGTGGAGGTCAGGCGCGAAGATATTGTTGCGGAATCCGGTACAGGCGACTCCCTTGCGACTTCCTTGTCGATTGGAATGTTCTGCACAGCAGAACTGCCCTCCGCAATGCTTACCCACGCGATTACCGTCCCACGACATGCGATTTACGAAAACCAGTGGGTTTACGTCTTTGTGCCCGATGCAAAGTCAACACTGGAAGGCACCTTGGAACGCCGCCAGGTTCCCATGCTGCGCTCGCTGGGCGACGAGGTTCTTGTGGACTACGCAGGACGTGAGAGTTCAGAAGTTTGTGAGCTTGCTCCGGGTGAACGGGTAATCGTCTCGGTTTTGAACAAGCCCGTGGTGGGCATGCGCATGCGACTTCGAGAAGCAGATGTACAGGTCACCATGGCTCCCGGCGCGACTGGCCGGCTGCACTCAATTGAATCTTTGGTTTCCGTTCAGCAACCAGGCAGTGGAGACTACTAAGTGTCTCCTCTGCGAGCGCTGATTGCGGGCAGCGTTCGGAATCCCATCCTCGCACACCTTCTGGCCATCTCGTTTTTTGTGGGCGGGTATTTTGCCGCCACGAGAATGACCCGCGAGCTGTTTCCCGACATCACTCTCGATCACATCGCAGTGGAAGTGCGTTACCCGGGGGCAAGCCCGGACGACGTCGAGCAGGCCATATGTACTCCGATTGAAGAAGCCCTGCGGGGCATCCGAGGCGTCCGCGACATCACCTCATCGGCCATCGAAAACTTCGGAACTGTCTGGCTGGCGCTGCAAAAAGGCGTAAAAGATCCCGGCCGGGTACTTAAGGAAGCCAAGGATCGCATCGATCAGCTCCAAAATCTTCCGGTCGAAGCGGAAACGCCCGTTGTGCGGGAGATGGTGCTTCGCGCTGAAGTGATCCAGGTCGCGGTCTACGGCGACGCCCCCGAAAGCACCCTGCGTATGTTCGCACGCGAAATCAAAGACGATCTGCTTACTCTGAAGGAGATTTCGCAAGTCGTTACCGTCGGGGCGCGCGAGCCCGAAATCGTGATCGAAGTTTCCGAAGAGGCAGCGCGGGCTCATAACCTCTCGCTTCCGCAAATCACGTCGATTATCAGGAAATCGAGTCTCGATCTCCCGGCAGGAATCATTCGTACGCAAAATGAAGAACTGGCCTTGCGCATCATGGGGCAGCGATACGCCGCAGCGGACTATGAAGACCTTGTTGTAGCCGCCCACGAAGGAGCCAACGTTCGACTCGGTGACATTGCCACCGTCCGCGAAGGGTTCGCCGACGCCGTGACGCGGGTGCGTTTCGATGGGCAGGATGCGGTTTTGCTCAGCGTGCAGAAAACCGTCGAGCAGGACGCGCCGACCATCTCGGGCCTCGTGCGTGATTACGTCGCACAGCGTCAGCCGCAACTGCCGCAGCGGCTGAAGATCGCCGCCTGGGGCGACACGTCGGTCGATATTTCCAGTCGGACGCAGACGCTGATCAACGATGGTGTGTTTGGGATCATTGCGCTCTTCTTCACGCTCGCCGCATTCATGGGAATGCGCTATGCGTTCTGGGTGTGCGCCGATATTCCGATGTGCTTCGCCGGCGCATTCATCGTCATGTGGTATTTTGATCAGAGTTTCAACATGATCACCCTCTTTGCCCTGATCATGGTGGGCGGCATCATCGTCGATGATTCGCTGGTCATCGCCGAAAATGTTCACCTGCGTACAAAGGCGGGGGAGTCGCCGGTGCAGGCGGCCATCGAAGGCACATACCGAATGGCAGGTCCGGTCATCGGCGCAACATGCATGACCATCACCATGTTCGTGCCGTTGCTGTTTGTATCCGGGGTCATGGGCAAATTCATCTATCCCGTTCCGATTGTGATTATCTCCGTGCTTTGCGTTTCGGCGCTGGAAGCGTTTTGCATTCTGCCCTCGCACCTTTGCCATCGGGAACAAAAAGGAAGTTCGCATGCAGAGCACGCACCCAACAAGGTTCAGAAATGGATTGATCGCACGACGGGTGTGATGCTCCAGCGCTGGTATCGGCCCGCCTACCGCTGGGCAATGGACAATCGCATCCTTACGCTGGGAATCGCCACGCTCATCCTGCTCCTCGCGGGCGGATGGGTGATTGGAGGGCGGACTCCTTTCGTGTTGCTGCCCAAGGAAGATGGCTCGGTCTTGCGGGCGCGGGTACGTTTTCCCGAAGGGACTCCGGTCGCGCAGACAGAGTCAATCGCGCAGCGAATCGCGCACGCCGCCCTGACTCTGAACGATGACAAAAATCTGCGTCCTGCATCGCAAGGGAACCTGGTACAACACTCGGCGGCGATCATCGGGGAATTTGCCGATTTTTCGCCATTCCGAGGCAACAACCTCTGCGAAGTACGCATCGAGCTCATGCCTCCGGAGCTGCGGGAGATTCACGACGACCGCATCATGGAGGCATGGAGGACGCAAATCGGCCCGATCGGTGATGCGATCGAATTTACAATCAACCGACAGATGCCCGGACCCACGGATCAGCCCATCGAGATCCGCCTGCTGGGCGATGACTTCAAACAGTTGGAACCCATCGCCGAACAGTTGCAGTCCAAACTCCTTGCCTTTGAGGGCGTGACCGGAGCCCACCATGACCTGATTCCCGGAAAACGCGAGTTACGCGTGACCCTTCGCTCCGCCGCCCGCACGCTGGGCCTTACCCTCGATGATGTGGCCACTCAACTGCGTCAGGGCTTCTATGGCGGCGAGGCCGTCCGGCTTCAGCGGGGCCGGGATCAGGTAAAAGTCCGCGTTCGTTTCCCGGAGGAAGAACGACGCACCATTGCCGATCTGGAAAACATGCGCATCGCCACACCCGGCGGCGCCGAAGTCCCGTTTCTCGAAGTCGCAGACGTGCAGTGGGGGCAGAGCTACAGCCGCATCATGCATCAGAACGGTACGAGGCGGGTGCGCGTCGTCGCGGACCTGGATGAGCGGCATGCCAATGCCGAACAAATCGTCAACCATCTTGAAACCGGTTTTCTCAAGGACTTTGAAAAACGCGAGCCGGGAGTGACCTACGGATTCGGCGGCGACCGTGAAAACATCGCCGAATCGTTCAACAGCCTTTTTCGAGGTTCGCTCATTGCGGGAATGATCATGTACGGATTGCTGGCGGCGCTCCTGGGCTCGTGGGTCCAGCCGCTCATCATTCTGGTTACCGTCCCATTCGGACTCATCGGCTCCATCGTGGGCCACATGATCATGGGCTACGACCTGACGCTCATGAGCATGTTTGGCATGGTCGCGGTGTCCGGCATCGTCGTAAACCACTCGCTGGTCATCGTGGAGGCCATACGCGATGCACTCCGCCGCGGGCTGGGATTGCGCGACGCCATTCTCGACGCCGGCGAAGTCCGATTTCAGGCGGTTTTGTTGACCTCCATCACCGACGTGGCCACCCTCGGTCCGCTCTTTATCATCTCATCGGGTCAGGCCCAATCGGTGATGCCCATGGCCATCTCCCTTTGCTTTGGCCTGATTTTCTCTACCATTGTCACTCTCTGCATCGTTCCGGCCGCCTACTTGAGCATGAACGATTTGCGGCGGTTTGGTCGATGGGTAAGACAAGGAGGTCCGTATCCAACCCCCGAAATGGTTGAAGAAATCAAGGCCGACGCGCTCCACACAGCATAGGCTCGTCCTGCTTACCGGCTGCCTGACGCTGCTGGCGGGCTGCCAGACGCAGCGGGAGGAATTCGCGACCATGCGCGACCGGCACTGGCAGGCGGTCGAGCGCCTCCCGGAAGAGAAAAAACGCCGAAACGCATCCGCCGACCACGCCGCAGCGCCCCCACAGTCAAAACCGATTCTCCCCCAAGGGCCGCTTTCGCTTGAGGCTGCCTGCGCCGTGGCCGTTCGCGATAACCCGGATATCCACGCCGCCCAGGCCCGCCTCGACCTGGCCCTCGCAAGGGTGGCTGAGGCAAGATCGCTCTATTACCCCAATCTCGTCGCCACGCAGAACGCGACGCGAACGTTTCAAACCCCGGCCAATCGCAATCGCCTGGCCGCCGCATCCACGGCGATGCAAAGATCGGCATCGATCCCCGCGGATTCCAATTCCCCTCCGGCCGTGCTGGCGCTGATCAACGCAATTCGCCGACCCTTTTTTGACAAGAGTGGAGACGGCGATACCAATTCCTTCAGCGAACACGCGAGCGCGCTGACGTCCTCCTGGATTCTGTTTGACGGGTTTGTCCGCGAGGCCCAGCTCATGGCCTCCAAATATGTATACCAGGCTTCGGCCGAGGCATTGGTCGATGCCCAGCGCCTGGTGACCCGCTCCGTCGAAGCGGCCTACTACCAGGTCCAACTTGCCCGCGAACAGATTCGCATTTCGCAGGCTGCCGATGAATTCGCCCGCGACCAGTATGAGGAAACCAAAAAGCTGCAGGGCGCAGGTCGGGCCTCTGCCGCCGACGTGGATAACTTCCGCGTCCGCATGTTGGGCGCACAGGCCGAGCTTACCGAAGCCAACGGACTGTACGAAGCGGGCAAGATTATTCTGGCCGAGCTGATGGGCATCGACGGCGTCTTGTTGCCTCAGGACATCGAAATTTCGCCTCTGGCCGAGGAGACGCCGGAGGAACTGGCCGAACCGGAGGTGGCCGCGTTTCTGGCCGACGGAACCCGCAACCGCCCCGACGTTCGCCAGTTGGAGGAACTCGCCAAGAGCGAGGAGGAAAACGTGCGGGCCGCCTATGGACATTATCAGCCGGTGCTCTCGATGACGGGGACGTGGGGCCTTAACCGAACCTCAAACATGCGATACGAAGTGGACGACCAGTCCTCGGCGGCGGGAATCGAGCTTCGGTGGGAGATTTTCACGGGTGGCGCAAGAGAGGCGCGAATTCTGGGGGCGGAGAGTATGAAATCTGAGGCCTATTCCCGGGTTACGCGGCAGCGCCTTGCGGTGGAGTCGGAAGTCCGCCGGGCGGTGATCGACGTGAAAAACTCCCAGGAACAAATTCACCTTCAGCGGGAAAACGTCACCACGGCCAGGGAGAATCGCCGCATCGTGCAGGCCGGGTACGTCGCGGGAAAAGAAACGCTGTCGCGGTTAAACGAGGCCCAGCGGGACTTCATTACGACCGATGCCAATCTGGCGCTGGCCCGCATTCGACTTCGTCAGGCCTGGAGCGACCTTCGCGCCGCGGCGGCGGTCGATGTGCAACCTCTCTCTCCATCGGATGACGTGCAACCATCCAAACCATAGCCAACGGGCGACATGCCCCATCGGAGCATCGGGTACGAACTTGCGCCCCTTTCGGAGCCAAAGCATGGTACTGGTCAACTTTGATCGACAGGGTGCCACTGGCAGCTTGCTGCCAGTGTTGACACGGGCGGGCGAGCCGCCCGTGGCACTCAAACTTTGCCAGTACCTAAAGCATGGGTCAGCTGTTTATGGGACGACCCTTTCAGGGTCGAATGATTGCGACGCGGCAAGTCCCCGTGGGCGGCGCTGCGCTTGCCCACGGCTACTGTAGACCAGCCTTTCAGGCTGAAGTAACTGTAGGTGCATCTTGCACCTCCGCCTGGTTGTGATTTCACAGGAAAATGCGCGCGCCCGGGATGTTCTATAAGTGATGGCACGGACTGCGAAAGGTCAGATTCGCAGTCGCTACCAACGGTTGGATACGGCCCCGCCTGGTCCGTGCGGACCACCATATGTGCAGGTGCAGCGCGAGCTGGCACCGTGCCCGCAAATGAAAAATTGCAAATCGAACCGGGTTTTCTGTATGATTGCACAATCTCAAGTGTGGTTGCGTAACTCTTTCAACCGGAGGGGACTATGCGTCGGGCACGTCTTGCAGTCACTGGAATTTTTTCGCTGGCGGTCCAGGCTCGGCCGTATCGAATCCGGAGGACCGAATGGCTCCTTGGTTTCGTTCGTGGCGTCGCAGCGGGATTTGGTCTTGCATTCCTGAGCGCCACCGCAAACGCCGCCGAGGTTGGCACGTCCTTCACCTATCAGGGTGTGCTGGAGAATCCGCCGGGCAATCCGCTGAATGACACCTGCGCGTTCGAGTTTGCGTTGTGCGACGACGCGACGGCGGCCTGCTCGCCGGGGACGGTGTCGAGCCACGCGGGGGTGGCCGTGACGCAGGGTTTGTTCACCGTACCCGACGTGGACTTCGGCGATAACTCCTGCAACGGCGAAGCGCGGTGGATGACGATCAGCGTGAAGTGCAGCGGCGACGCGGCGTTCACCATGCTCTCTCCGCGCGTGGAACTCAAGCCAGCGCCTTATTCACTGCGTGCGATCGAGGGGGTAGGGCCGGATGCCGGAATTCATGTGGATGACAATGGCAATGTGGGGATCGGGACGGCGACGCCAGCGACAAAGCTGCATGTTGCCGTTGCGGGCTATAACGGCGTGTTCGTCGAAGGCAACGATACCGGCGATGCCCGCTTTTCGCTGGAAAACGGCGGCGGGCCGCATTTCGTTTTTGATGACGACTCGGACGGCCACGCACTCAAGATCGAAAGCGCCGCGGATCGAGCGCTGGCGTTCAACACCAACGGACCCATCGAGCGCATGCGGATCAATCCGGCCGGTAACGTCGGCATCGGAACCAGCGCTCCACAGGCTCGTTTGGATGTGAACGGCGCAGCACGAGCGACAACGATAGAAATCACCGGCGGTTCGCCCCCGCTGAGCATGTTGGCTGGTTGGGGCTCCAATCAATACGGTCAAAACAACGTACCTTTCTACGACACCTTCATCGCCGTGGCTGAAGGTGACATTCACAGCTTAGCGCTCCGCAACGACGGAGCGCTGGTGGCCTGGGGAGGGAACGATGATGGACAGACCGACGTTCCAGTGGGGTCCTTCACAACAATCGCTGCGAAACAGCGGCACAACCTCGCGATCCGGGACGACGGAACGCTGGCGGGATGGGGATCTAACGAGTTTGGCCAGATCGATGTTCCTGTAGGAACGTTTGTCGGAGTTTCCACCGGGGCACGTCACAGCTTGGGAATCCGTAGTGACGGTACACTTATTGGGTGGGGTTCCAACAGTTTTGGTCAAATCGACGTTCCGACAGGCACATTCAATGCCGTCGCTGCAGGTACTGATTTTAGCGTGGCGCTCCGCGATGACGGTTCACTAGTCGGGTGGGGCCGCAATAATCTTAATCAAACCAATGTCCCAAGTGGTACGTTCGTCGCCATATCGGCTGGCGAGGGATGGGCTATGGCGATCCGCAGTGACGGCACGCTCGCTGCATGGGGATTCAACGATTATGAGCAGGTGAACGTCCCTACCGGTACGTTTATCGCAATCGCCGCGGGCTCCAAACATGGTTTAGCGATCCGCAGTAACGGCACCTTGATTGGATGGGGTCGAAGCTTGGAAAGCCAGACTAATGGCCCCGATGGAACCTACGTCGCCGTTGCCGCAGGCTTCTCTCACAGCCTAGCGATTAGCAGCGTGGCCCCGGCTCCAAGCACTGCGGCGTTGGAACTACTCGTTGACGGCGCAATCAAGCCGGGGACAAACACTTGGACAATATGGTCCGATCGGCGGTTGAAGAAGGATATTGAGCCATTGGGGAATGCGCTGGAGCGGCTCACGCAGTTGCACGGGCGGACGTTTCGCTGGCGCGATCCGGCCACGCAGGGCGGCGACTATCGCACGCAGATGGGTCTCATCGCCGACGAAGTTCAGCGAGTTTTTCCGCAATGGGTGGGGCGCGATCCGAAGGGGTATCAGACGCTCACCGTCGGCGGATTCGAGGCGCTCACGGCCGAGGCGCTGCGGGAGCTACGGGAGGAGAAGGATTGTCAGATCAGCGAAAAGGATGGAGAGATCGACAAGCTGGGGTCGGAGATTACCAATCTCAAATCTGAAATTTCAGATTTCAAATCTCAGATTTCGGATTTGAAGAAGATGGTCAACGAAATGAAGAAAGTAGAAAGCGGAAAGCAGAAATGGCAAGAGCCGAAATGAGGGATCATGCCCCCCGTCTTTCGCCCCTGCGGGGCTTGGGCGCTTGCGTTCGCGCGTTCCGGGGGCTTGCGCCCCCGGCTACAAACCGTCGCCCCGACGGGGCTTTTGAGTTGGGCATGGGAGCAATGGATTTCATAGTTCAAGATTTTGATTGCGCCCGCGATTATGGTCCGTCGAGCACATCAAGAAGGGCAGGCAAGTCCGTGAGGTTGGCGTGGCCGTCGCCGTCATAATCCGAACAGGCACAGGCGGTGGGGAGCGGCGCCAGGGAGTTGCCCGAAAAGCACCGTTGAAATGCGGCGACGTCGCGGAGGTCAACCTGCCCATTCGCGTCAAAATCGCCGAAGGAATCGCAGTCGCAGATGTTCGGACAGTTTTCCCTGGCCGTGCGGGCACACGAAATACTCCAGCCATCCGTGCAGCAGGCAGAGTCAATTTCGCATACGGTCTGACAGCACGCCGACCGCTCGCATCCCGACGAGCCCGGGTGGGCCTGGCAGCAGTCGCCCGTCTGCGGGCAGTCGAATGTGGGCAGGCAGCCCTCGCAAACCTCACGGGCGAGTAATGAACACGATGCAGTCCAACCGGTCGTGCAACATGAAATGTCCAGCAGGCAGACCAATTCGCAGCATGTCGCGTCGCTGCAACCTGCGGCGTTGATCGAGCAGCAATCGCCCTGGCCGCAGTCGATCACGGGCTGGCAGAGCGGCGGGCAAAATAACGCGGCGAAGGACGCACAATCGGCGTCCCATTCCTCTTCGCAGCAAAAGCTGTCCACGAAGCAAACCGCATCGCAGCAATCAAAATCGTTGCACCCCGGAGTGCCGTGCGCCTGGCAGCAATCGCCCGACGCTGGGCATGCGCCGCGCGCCGCATGATCGGTGCGAAATTCATCCGTCAATTGCGATTGGCTTTTGGAGTCCGGCAAGATGTGCTGCGCATGCACAGGGCATGGGGAAGTGCTCATCACCCCCGCGATGACGCACGCCAACCGGCGGCAGCGGAACATATCCAACTCCTGCTAGAAATCCCCCACGTTCCAGCCGGCCCTGCCCGCTGTTAGTTCGACGAAACAGCCGACAAGTTATCGAGGAAGCCCTCGAGCTTGCGGGCGCGAACCGGGTGTTGCAGCTTGCGGATCGCCTTGGCCTCCACCTGCCGGACGCGTTCGCGTGTCACCTTGAAAATCTTGCCGACTTCTTCGAGCGTATAGGTGTAGCCGTCGCCGATGCCGTAACGAAGCTTGATGATCTCGCGCTCGCGGTAGGTCAGCGTCTTGAGGACTTCCTCGACGCGGTCCTTGAGCATTTCGCCGCCGGCCGTTCCCACCGGGGACTCGACCGAATCATCCTCGATGAAATCACCAAAGTACGAATCCTCACTTTCGCCGACCGGACGGTCGAGCGAAATGGGATGCCGCGAAATTTTCAGCACGCGGCGGCACTCGATGACCGGCATCTTCGCCCGGCGCGCGATTTCCTCGATGGTCGGTTCGCGGCCCAGATCCTGCAGGAGCTCCTTGCTGATGTTCCGCAGGCGGCTCATTGTCTCGATCATGTGCACGGGAATGCGGATCGTGCGGGCGTGGTCGGCAATGGCTCTCGTGATCGCCTGTCGAATCCACCACGTCGCATAGGTGCTGAACTTGTAGCCGCGCTTGTATTCGTACTTGTCGACGGCCCGCATCAGGCCGGTGTTGCCTTCCTGGATGATGTCGAGGAACGACAGTCCGCGATTGCGGTATTTTTTCGCGATGCTGACCACGAGTCGCAGGTTGCCGCCGGAGAGCTTGCGCTTGGCGTCCTCATATTCGCTGAATACACGCTGAATCGTCACCAGCCGGTGGTTGAGCCGTTCGGGAGTTTCGAGGCAAAGCGACTCGATGCCCGACAGCTCTTCCTTCATCGCCTGAATATCGTCATCGGGAAGCGTCTGCCGTTTTTCCTGGGAGGCCAGCCGGCGCTCAAGCTCCTGCATCTTGCGGTGCAATCCGCGCAGCTTCTTCATCAGCGGCTGGATGCGGCTGGTGCGGAGCGATAGTTCCTCAAGCAGCTTGGAGATTTTACGCCGTCGATCCCGAATTTCGATTTCCAGTTTTCGGCGTGCTGCCGCCGCCTGACGGGGCACGAGGATCTGCTGCCAGACTTCCTCGTTTTTCTTGAGCAGGGCGCGTACGGTGACCAGATTGACCGGAATCCGCGAACTGATGCGCGATTTGGCCGCATTTTCGGAGGTCGAAATCTTCATCGTGCGGTCGAACGGCAGCGTTCCGTCGTGGACCTGCTGCAAAATATCGACCGCCAGACCGGCGCAATAATCGCTTTCGAGCACCTTCTGGCGGAAGGCCATGCGGGTGAGCTCGATTTTCTTGGCAAGGCGGATTTCCTCTTCGCGGGTGAGCAGGGGAATCTCACCCATTTGAGTAAGGTACATGCGAACCGGATCGTCGATACGCTTGGCACCGGGTTCATCAATGATCTCGGCGACATCAATATCCGAGTCAACATCGTCGCCTTCAGGGAGAACGGGCAGGGGGGCCGGTTCAATCGTGGGTGCGATAAAGGCTGCACCGTGTGAACCCCGCTTGGCCGCGGGCGAGGCGCTCTTTTGTTTGGATACCATCCGGCCTGCGTCGATTTCGTCGAGCATTTCGATCTTGAACTCTTCGAGTTTGAGCAGGATGAGTTCGAGTTGGTGGGGGTCGACGGCCTCATCGGGAAGGATGGCGTTCATTTCCTCCCAGGTGACATAGGTGCGCTTGCGACCCAGTTCAAGGAGTTGATCGACAGCCAATTCAATCGGGTTCTTGCGATCCACTACGCTTTCGCTCATAACGTCTCCGAGTTTGTTGTATCTAATGATTCGCTGGTGCCAGCCGTCTTACGGTCAATTAGTTGAGCCGCCTGGCGGACCAGTCGCATAGGTCCAAAATGCTTATGCCGGCGCACCCCGTCGGCATAAGCCTCCAATTCGCTGTTCTGATTGCCGGACGTTTCCAACAATCTGCGTCGTGCCAGATCGAGCTTGTCCACTGCACCGCTCTGCCGTAGGCGATCAACCGCGACCTGGAACGAAGCCCCAAAATTTCCCAAGGCCTGACCATGAGTGGCCAGCTCGGCGACTCGTGCGGCATCATCGCCGTCGCTGGTCCGAGCCAGCACGTCCGTCAGAGTAAAGTCCCCAAAATTTTTGGCACAATCGAATGCCCATTCGGCAATTCGACGGTCCCTTTGGTCCGCAATCCTGCCGAAATCAGGCCATTCGTCCAGTGTGCCTAACAGGCCCGGCTCATTTAGTACTACTTCAAGCAGGCGGACCCAGGCACTTTGTTCGCCGTCGCGCGGCGTCTGCTCTGGTTTTGCATTCTTTTGCTCTGAATCACCCGGCGTTCGTTTTGCACGATGCGCCGACATCAGGGCTGCCACTTCGGCACGATCCAGCCTCAACAAGTGGGCAAGCTGGTTGATCAAGAGGCCTTTTCGAATGGCGTCCAAGGCCTGGGCATTCGCCGCCTCGCAGACCATACGGACAAAGTCCGATATAGCTTCCTGCCGTTTCGCGTCAGAGTTGGGAGCGTGATACCGTTCCCACGTCTGACGCCACGTGAATTCTAGCGCCTCATCCGCACCCTTCAACAGTTCGATAAAGCGCGGAATCGAGCCTGGTCCGGTAAGAAACTGACCTGGGTCCTTGCCTTCGGGTACACGGGCCAGACGAACCGAAATGGATCGTGGAAGGGCAACTCGCAGAGCCCGGTCCGCCGCATCGATTCCCGCCTTATCTGAGTCAAACACCACCACCATTTCGCTTGCATAGCGGCGAAGTAAATCCACATGTGACTCAGTTAACGCTGTGCCTAAACTGGCGACGGTTTCCGTGAAGCCTGCCTGATGGCAGGCCATGCAGTCGGTGTAACCTTCGACGACAATCGCCCGGCCTCGATCGACGATGGATTGTCGCGCCAGGTCAATACCGAACAGATTGCGCCCTTTGTCGAAAAGCGCATTTTGGCGCGTGTTTAAGTACTTGGCCTTGTCGTCTGCGAGAGTTCGACCGCCAAACCCAATAACCCGGTTGCTGGAATCACGGATTGGAAACATGAGCCGGTTGCGGAAGGTTTCGTAGTGGCGACCGCTATCATCGCGGCGAAGGAGGTCTGCCGCTTCCAGCACCAGCGGCGCAAATCCTGCCCGGCCGGCGGCCTCACGCAGGGAAGGTCCGCCATCGAAAGCCAAACCCAAGCCAAATTGGTCTATGGTGGATTCCTGAAAGCCACGTCCGGCCAGATACTGCCGGGCGGCATGTCCCGCGGTGCCCGCCAGATTGGTCCGAAAAAAAGTCTGTGCCCAGGTGCAGGCCTTTCCGATGTCGGCTCGTGAGACGCCGTCGATGGCCGTGGGATTGGCCTTCTGAGCCGGCTCGTCGAAAGAAACTCCGGCGCGGTCTGCGAGGAATCGCATCGACTCCATGAACGGGATGTTTTCGCGGAATTGGACAAAAGAGAAGATATCGCCGCCTTTGCCGCAACCGAAACATTTGAATATGCCCATGTCAGGAGCGACGGAAAAGGAGGGGGTCTTCTCGGCATGAAACGGGCATAACCCAATCCAGCGTTTTCCGCTGCGCTTGAGTGCGACTTGTTCACCGACCAAGGCGAGTATGTCGATGCGGTCGAGGATCTGGCGCTTTTTCGATTCGAAGTCGAGCAAGTTATGATTCGCTGTGGTTGTCCGTTATCGAAAACGACCACCGACTTCGCGCGGAAGGGACACCCCGCCAAAGAACGGCAACGGCACAACACCGGTTAAATGTCTAGCTAATCAGACCGAATCCCACCTCAGCTAATTTTACACCAGATTTCCGGACTGTCAAACAAATCGGGAGTTTTTGAAGGTCATTTTGGGCGCGCAGAAACATCGAATTTGGACGACCATTTCATAGCACTTGACGTGCCACTCCTGCAAAAAACGATCGGTGAAATTTCTGAATTTCACTCGATCTCAATTCTGTTGGATTTGGCGCTATCGGTGGGCCTGTCGATCCGAGTAACCAAGGTAGTTCAAGAAGATATCCTGGCTGAGGACGGGAATAGAGAACTTGTCTGCCTGATTGGCAATTCGATCGTAACGCTCGGCGGCCGGATTGGGCGGCGGGGCCTGCCCAGGTTCATTGGCTGGTCCACCGGCAGTACGGGGAGCACGAGGCTTTACCCCCAGGACGACAAAGTCAGTCAGCGGAGTCAGATCGTCCGTGATCTTTCCACCCCATTTTTTGATGAGATCCTCAATCACGACATTTCCCGCCCGGTCGCTCATTCCGTCGTGGTCAAGGTCAAAATCGCCAGCTACCACGAACGACATTGGGTTGTTGGGGTCGTAAATCGGGTTGGCGATAAGGTCGCCCTCCATGATCAGGGCGTTGGGAGCGATGAGCGTGATTGTACACTCTGCAGAATTGTCGGAAATTGAAGAAACTTCGATTTGAGCCTTCGCCTTGCCGTCTTCCGGAATGCCCGTTTGAGAGGAGTATACGCCGAATTTTAGGCCAAGCGTAAGTGCATTTTTCTTGCCGAGGTTGATATAGACGACCTTATCACCGGGAACAGCAGTCAAGATCATGCCGTCTGGGTTTCGGGCGGTGGAGAGTTTCGCCGGTCCGGGCATCAGGCCGCCCACTTTGTTCTGAAACGAACCCAGACGCTTCTGGATTGCTCCGGTTTCCTGTTCGGCGGCCAGCTTTTCCTGCCTGACAGATCGAATCTCCTCATCATGGCGCTTTTGCTCGTCTTCCTGTTTCTTTTGAAGCGTCTCAAACATCTTGTCGCGTTCAGCGCGGTACGTCGTGCGTTCGGATTCCGCCTGGGCCAGTCGTTCGCTGGCCTCTTTGGACTTCTTTTCAAATTCGGCCTTTAGCGCGGCGTCGGCTTCGACCATCGCCGTCATTTGCAAGTCGAGCTGTGCCGCACGCGCCTCAGCCGCTTTGCGAACCGTTTGAGCGGCTTTGAATGACTCGTATAGTTGGGTCAGCGCCTGGTGGTAGGAAAGATCAGAAAAGGTTTCTGGATTGTTTACCAAACCGTCGGCTTTGATCATTGATAGAATCTGGTCGCGTTTTGCCTTGACGGCGGATGGAGCATCCGTAGCTTCGCCGCTTGCCAGTTGAGCGGTGGCGCTGCGAGCTTCCTCCAGCAAGCCCACCATCGTTGGGCCGTTCTCCTGAGCCGGCTTGATCAAGTCGATCGACCGTTCCTGCTGGGAGTTATACGCCTTTTTGAGCATGGTAGTCAGTTTTGCATTTTCCGACTTAAGGCCTTCCTGTCCGGTGTAGAGGATGACCATGAAGACTGTGGATGCCAGCCAAAGGCCTGCAAACACGATCATTCCTACGGTAACGGAATTCAAACCTTCACGTTTGGCCATCTTGCAACTACCTCCTCGTTGAAATACGCCGCTGCTGGGGTAGGCACCACACCACAAGCAGGCATGAACCAGCTATTCTTGAAGCCGAGCGCTACGCTGTCAACACTACCACGTCATTTTGCCGATTCGATTCACGGCCTCCAGGGTTCGTTCTTCCGGAACGGTCAGGGCGAAGCGAATATACCCTTCACCGCATTGGCCAAAGCCAAGGCCGGGGATCACGACGACATCGGCCTCGGCGAGAATTCGTGACGCCACGCTCATGGAATCCCGTGCATTCGGACATCGCACCCAGACGTAGAATGTTGCTGGCGGTGTGGCCACTGCCCAGCCGGCCTCGCGCAGGCCCGAAACGAGGATGTCGCGACGGCGGCGATAGGTGGCGAATTGTTCCTTGATTTCAGGCCGACCAATACCGTTCAGGGCGGCGATGCCGGCGTCTTGGACCGCGCCGAAAATGCCGGAATCGACGTTGTTCTTAACTTTGGCGAGGGCTGCAATTGCCCCCGGGTTTCCAACCGCAAAGGCAGCCCGCCAGCCCGTCATATTGAAAGTCTTGGAGAGGGAGTGCAGCTCAATGACCACTTCCTTCGCCCCCGGCACCTGCAGGATGCTGGGTGGTGGTTTCTCAAAGCCCATTTCACTGTAGGCCGCGTCCTGCACGATGAGCAGGCCGTGCTTGTGGGCGAAAGCGACGGCCTTATCGAAGTAGGCAAGCGGGGCGCAAGCGGCAGTAGGATTGTTGGGGTAGTTGAGGAACAGCAGCCGCGCGTTGTCGAGTACGGATCGGGGGACTGCTTCCAATTGGGGTAGCCAGGCGCTGTCTTCGCGGAGTGCCATCATGTGACACTTCCCGCCTGCAAAAAGAGTTCCAGCAATGTAGACGGGGTAGCACGGATCAGGAATCAGGGCCGTTTGGCCTGGGTTCAGCACTCCCGTTGGAAGATGGGCCAGGCCTTCCTTCGAACCGAGCAGAGCCAGCACTTCTGTGTTTGGGTCGAGCGTTACGCCGAAGCGCCGGGCAAAAAACGCTGCAATCGTGCTTCGATATTCAGACGAACCTGCTCCGGATGCGTAACGGTGATGGGCCGGCTTGCGAATTGCCTCAGCCATCGCATCGACAATGAATTTGTGTGTTGGCAAATCGGGATCGCCAACGCCAAAGTCGATCACGTCGCGCCCGGCCGCAATCGCCTCGCGTTTCTTGCGATCGATTTCCACGAAGAGATAGGGAGGTAGTTGGTCGAGGCGGTCAGCCCAGAAACGATTCACAATTTACTCCATTTGGTCTACCCGTGTGGCAGGGCAAATTCCAACAGTCTTACCGTCCGCGCCCTTACGGTCGCGGCTCTGCTTTTTGAACTTTGGTCTCTGAATTTTGAACTTCACCTGGCATCCAGGAACGCACCGTGACGCCGGCATTTTCGAACGCGGTGCCGAGGTCGGCGGCGTACAGCTTTTGGAAATTCTTGCCGCCGGATCGGTGCTCGGCAATCCATTCTTTCGCAAAAGTGCCACTGCGTACTTCGGCGAGCACACGGCGCATTTCAGTACGGACATGCTCGTCGATGATTCTGGGGCCACGAGTAAGGTCGCCGTACTCTGCGGTATTGGAAATGGCGTCGCGCATCCCGCTCAGGCCGCGCGTGTAGAGCAAGTCGGCAATCTGCTTGAGTTCGTGAACACATTCCAAATAAGCAAACTCGGGCGTATATCCGGCTTCAACGAGCGTCTCGAATGCCGCCTTGCAGAGTGCTGTCAGCCCTCCGCAGAGAACCACCTGTTCGCCGAAAAGGTCGGTCTCCGTCTCTTCCGCAAATGTAGTCTCGATCACCGCGGCTCGCGCGCAGCCGATTCCTGCGGCCCACGCCAGTGCGATTTGCTTTGCGCGGCCGGTCGCATCCTGATGGACCGCCAGCAGCGCCGGAATGCCACGACCCTGCGCGAAACTGGAGCGAACCAAAGTGCCTGGGCCTTTCGGTGCGATCATCACCACATCCACTTCCGGGGGTGGAGTGATGAAGCCGAAACGGATGTTAAATCCATGGACAAATCCGATTGTTTGTCCGGGGCGGATCGCAGGACGAATTTCCCGTTCATAAATTTCAGCAGCCGACTCATCGGGCAAAGTCAGGATGAGAAGCGCGGCATCCCGGCAGGCCGATTCCGCCGATTGCGGTTGGAATCCGTCCGCGATCGCACGATCGAAGCTCTTTCCATGCCGTTGGCCGATCAGCACGTGCAGCCCCGAATCGCGGAGGTTTAGCGCATGCGCGTGCCCCTGATTGCCGTAACCAATGATTGCGACGGGTTTCCCTTTCAGGGGCCCGACATTGGCGTCCTTTTCGTAGTGGATTCTCAAAGCCATGGTTTCACCTGCCTGAAGGGTATCAAATGAAACCGAAGTGAGTAGGCCCCGGTCAGATGAAGGCCGGATTTTTTGAAGAACTATCGCATTTTCAGGGGCCATCCACTAGAATTAGGTCGATCTGCGTCGCGTCTTTACGAAAAGGGATCATCATGCCAAAAACATTCTTACTGGCGGGTTTCTTTCCTCTTGTCTTTACCGAGGTTCCCACCAAAGCTGCGAATCCGGCCTGCGTGCCGGGTACGCTTACCTTTGGCGATTTTGATGAGCGGGGCGATATTGCGCTGAAGGATACTTTTGCATTGGAGGATTGTCTTTCGGGACCGAACCGCACGCCGAGCCCTGCGCCTCCGCGACAGGTGGCCGATTGCCAGAGAATCTTCAATTCCAACAACGATGTGGATGTGGACCTTGCGGACATCGCCAAATTTCAACGGTCATTTACGGGAATGTGCTCCGGCCTGGGGACATGCCCTGCGGGACAGCATCTGGAACACAAAAGTGGCGAACCGGATGAAGTGAATCGGGACACGGCTGACCTTTCGCCGCCCAATCCCAGCGATTACCGATGCGTTCCCGATGAGTCCTGCGCCGGAGTTGATTGTTCAGGACATGGAGAGTGCCAGGTTTTCTCAGGCAAGGCGACTTGCGCCTGCAAGACCGGTTATGCCGGCGATCACTGCGATCAATGTGCAGTGGGATATCAACTCGTTCGCGATGGGAGCTGCGAATTGGGCAGCGAATGTCGCGAGCGATTTTGCTCCGGGCAGGGCGACTGCCAGCTTCGAGGCGATGACCTGGTCTGTGACTGCGACACGGGAACATCCGGCGAGAATTGTGAAAACGGCGGCGGCAATCCGTCCATCCTGCGCGCTCCTACATATATCAAGATCAAGGGGACCGATCTTTCCATTGAACAGGGAAATCAACGCGAACTTTGCGCCACGGTTTTTGGCGGTGGACTCATCGACACGCAGCTTGTCTGGACGCTGAGTGGCCCGGGCACGCTATTTTTCAGCTCGCCGGGCTGCCAGACGTATATCGCGCCACCCGGCGGCTCCTTTTCCGACACGCAAAGCGTGAAAATTCAAGTTTGTTCGCAGAGTTTCCCGGATCAATGCGCGACGCGATATCTTACACTCGATCCACCTGGTTCGATCAAGAGCACAGGCCAGTCCAACGCCATCTTCAAACCATTCGATGACAACATCAAACGATTCATGCGCTATCGCTGCATCGGCGGGGCGGTTCTGGGAATCAATGTGTTCGGCAAGACCGTGTATGTACGCGGCTATGGAAATCTCAGTGGAGCGCCGACCAATGATCCGGCCTATCTCTCTGCGTGCGGCGACACCTTTAACGTCTCCGGATTGATCCCCGGACACCCGCTTCCCGGGCCGTCCGAAGTGCAACCCAATACTCCGTTTCGGATTGGCAGCAACTCCAAAGCAGTGACGGCGGCCGTCCTTCGCAAGGCCGTCAAGCAGGAAATCCTCGTTACCGATACCGATGACAACGTCGAGGCCGTGCGCCTTTGCGATGGAGTCGTGCCGCCTGAAATCAACGACATAATTTGCCTGGGCCAGCCGCCGCCGCTTTCTCTGCTGACGAGTTCCGGTGAGTCGGTGGACTGCGACTCCACCACTCCGTGTCCCTACGGCGGAGATTGCGTGGTCCTCGACGAAAACACCGGAATCGGATTCTGCGACGACTGTCCGCCGGGGTTTGGCGGTTCTGATTGCTCGCGCAACCTCACCTATTGTCCAAGCCTGGCCGCTCATGCAGACTCGCGGTGGGAAGACGTTACGCTTGGCCATTTGATGGGCCATTTGTCCGGACTCCCGCGCAGCGTGCCCGACCGCGACAAGGTCATTCTGCCGAATCTTTATCGCTTCCGAGACTTGATGGTTGAAGGTGATTGGGCGGACGAGGAAGACATCCTCACTTCGGAGACTGGCTTTCCGAATGGCAACTTCAATGCGGAATTCCCGAATTATCCCGATGCCAAAGATGAGATTGGCGATTCGGCGTATTTTGTGCCCCGTTACACAGCCGTCGAAGCCTTGCTCACAAGAATCGGCTCTTGCCTCATGTACACTCCGGGAATTGGTCCGGGGCCGAATCTGCCCTCCGATTACGATACCTATTCGAATACGGCCTATTCGCTCCTGGGCATCGTGATGGAGTACATCACTGGAAAGAATTTCGACGGCACCACCGGCAAGCCGCAAGAACACTCCGGATCGTTGCTCGAAGCGTTCAATGAGAATCAACTTGGTCTGCCGATTCCGGGACAGGGAACCAGCGAAGGCATGTACCACGCACAGAGTCTGTTCGAACTCCGGAATTCCAAGGAGCCTGTGTGGCGCTCCTGGACGACGGCGGGGGGCGGCTCCTACTACAAACTCGTAAATGACGAGAAGAGGCCCTATTGCAATTGGATCAGCAATGATTGCAATTTCAACGATTGGATCAACGGCATTGACCGGTTCGATTGGGAGTTCCTCGATCGCCAGACCATTCAAAACTACGAAGGCAGCTCGGGCACCGGGCCGGCCACGGCAGGCAGTCTCGCAACCGAAGCCGAAGTCTACCTGCGGTTCATGGCCAAATATTGGGTCGGCGGCGACGGGACTGATCCGCGATACGGCGAGACGCGCTGTCCGGGCGGCGATTGCATTTGGAACCTTTCGGCCAGTCATACCGGTGCGCTGCGCGGGACATATTCCTATGTGGGACAATACAGCGGGACAAAAAAGACGAATACAAGCTGTACGCAGGACAGCGACTGTCCGCAATACACGGCCTGTCAGGGAACCGGCCAGGACGAAGCTGTGCAACAGTTTTGCCTGGGCGGCAAATGTCATAAGCGGAATGAATATTCCACGACGCCGATTGATCCGGGCACCGGAAAGCTGACCGACGATTTTTCGCACCTGGAATGTCATTCATGCCGCTTCCCCGTTGGCGTGGACATTTTCATTGCGTTCAACCAGTGGGATGACAAGAAGTGCTATGAGGCAAGTCTTCTCGATCCCGACGAAGACGAAGATTACTATTCCTGCAGCGACGCCTACAACATGGTGATCGGTTTCCTCGACGACGCGATCTGCAAGACGCAGTGGCCGCCGAATCCGTTTGTGGTTTGGCCACCGGTACTCCAAGGCGGTGGTTCGTCCATGTCGCCGGGGCTTGCTCAGCCGTAAGGGCACATCCGCAGATACGGCACAGGGAAGCGGATGGCAGGCGATGCGCGGAGGCAACAAGCAAAGCAGAAAGCAGAAAACAGAAAGAAGAAAGCGGAAGGCAGAGGGCGGAAACGGCGGAAACATTCTTGCAAAGTCGGGCTGAAAAACGGGTTCGTTTTGACAAGTACTGTTTTTGCGATGGTAGGTTATTGTTAGGCGGCCACCACATATGGTGGGTGCTGCCGGTTGCCAAGCCGGAAGGTAGGGAACGACGAAAGCAGAAACGGGGAAAGCGGAAAGTGGCTTTGCCGTCGGTGGTTGGATTCCCCTCGCACATCACACCAATAGAACATGGGGGGCGCGCGCGGATTGGATGGAATCTTCAATCACCGGATTGGGATTCACCGCAGAGGCGCAGAGGTCGCGGAGGGGGGGATAGGGTTTAGGGATGGGAGGGACGGGCCGCTGATCAACACAGATGAACACAGATACGGGATGGGTTTTTACGGAACGGGGTCGGGTTTGAACGGATGGGGGAATCATGGCCCCACCTCCAATGAGACAAGGAGGCGGGCCACCCGCCCAGTTTCTCGGCAACAACCTCCTTGCAGGGAAAAACACCGAAGCCCAACGCAACTGCAATAATAAGAACAGACCGCCTCCACCGATACCTGGTTGGGACCTTCGCGTCCATTGGATTTCTCCTTCCACTCGAGTGTTTGGGTCAGAGGCCCACGTAGGTCCCCATAAAAATCTCAAAGTCGACCAGATCGACCCTGCCGTCGCCGGTCAAATCCCACCTGCGGCACTCGCGGTTTGGATGGTCAGCTTCCGCGAGACAGCATTGAAATTGAGAAAATTCGCTGAGCGATCGCTGATTTTGAATGGCGTAAATGTTATGGGTCAACACTGCGAAAGGTGCACCAAGAGCGACATGCGCGAGCGCGTCACCGAATCCCTGTAGTTCGTCGACCTGCGCCCATTCAGGACCCTCGCGCTCGTAAAGATAGCCCCACAAGGGCCCGACGGCGCTGGACACGAGGAAACGTCCATCGAAGCCAACACTGTAGCCAAAACTCCCTGCTATTGAATCAGGACGGAACTTGGCCTGTTGCGTCCATTGCACATCCTGATGCACAAAGACATAGCATCTATGAATCGATGGAGCTCCAATGGCAATGTACCTTCCGGCTATTGATACGGAATAACCAAAATTGTCGGGAGTCGTATGGTCTTCGGGAACAAGTTTTTGTTCCTTGATCCAACCGTCATTCGTACGATCGAACACGTACGCTGCCGCAGTTCCACCACCCACATTTCGAGGTGCGCCGACAATCACACGGCCTTCATCGACGTCAACGGCTGAACCGAAGTTGTAACGGATATGTGGATCAGCCCCGAGCAGCGTCGCTGCATGGTTCCAGCCCGCTCCGTCCCATTCGAAGACCTCGGCCGTCTCGTAGTTTCCCCGCCGACCGCCAACAATCGTGTTTCCGCTGACCGCCACCGCGTAGCCGAATGACTGTCCCCGTTGACCGTTTGGAGCCACGAGCCGCGCTTCCTGGAACCAAGTGTCATCGCTGCGGTCGTCCGGCGTGCCGCCGTCATTCCGCCGAAATACGTACACCGCGCCAGGGCCGTTTTCATCAGGGAAATTGGTGGAATAATGAGGCGCCCCTGCCACGATCACGTCGCCGTCCATGTCTACTGAGAAACCGAGTTGATCCTGCCAACCAAGATCTGGCGCCGTAAGTTTAACTTGTTCGACCCAGGTGGACCCGAGCCGGCGGAACACATAGACGGCCCCGAGTGCGTCGCCACTGTACCAGGGGTCGCGAGGCGCACCCACGGCTACAAAGTTCTCGTCGATTGACGCGGAATCCCCGAAGTTGTTCGTGAAGTTCGGCGGCACATCGCTCGGGCTGAGCACAAAAAGCGGCTCGGCCCCAAAGGCGAGCCCCCATGGAATGACGACTGCAAAAAAAACTGCCCCAAGAGGAATGCGCATCGAAAAGCCCTCAATCTCTGCTTATTTTCTAGCAGAACGCGTGCCAAAAATCCCACGAAGTCGAGTTCTTGATCTGTTCTCTTTCCAGTTCCATTCTGTTGATAGCTTAAGTTCAGTTCGATTGCGTGGGTCCAGTCCAGAAGTTGCTGACAGCGCTGTGTGAAAAACCGCGGGGTCTGCGTGGCGGGGTGGCTCAGGTCGCTCGTATCAGACCTGGCGCCATGATTACCAACGAATGGGCCACCCGTGAATCTTAATTCTTCTTCCGTCCCTGAATCGCAACAAAAAGATCGGTCTTTTCCGCCGGCCGAAAGGTCCAGACCTTATCCACACTGAGATGCGTTTGGGTCAGGCTCATCACCTGGTCATCGATTGAATGAAAATAAAGAATGTCGCTCGATTTGGTACTGGATTGGATCCACGCCGCCCGGGCATCCGGATTGGCGGCGATGATTAAGAAGTGGCCGCCTGATTTTAGTACGCGGTCGAGTTCACGCGTCGCCTTTTGCAGATCACTCAGCAGATGCCAAACTGCAATTGAAAATACGGAATCGAACGATTCATTGGGAAAGGGCATTTGATACAGGTTTCCCTGCTCGAAACGCCTGCCGTCGGCTGAATACAATTCTCTCGCTCGCGCGAGGAGGAACGGGGAGGGTTCGAGGCCCGTGTATCGCCTGCCTGCTAAATTTATTTTTTCGGAACACACGCCTTGGCCACAACCCAAGTCTAATATTTCCTGAGCTGCTATTTCTTCAATCCACGAGTTGAGAATTGGATAGATGTCTTTGTCTCGGACACCAGGCGATCCCTCAATGGTGCGAATCCAATCGAGTGCTGCTTCGAGATCAAAGCTCTTGTCGTCCATGGTGAGTCACTTTTAGACTGGCGCAAATTGGCCCAGATTGTGCGACGGCTTTATTTCCAGCAGGGTGGCCCAGGACGCGCTGGGAAATCATGGCCCCAAGTCCGAAGAGGCTGGACATGGGCAATCCGTCCGTCTTTGAGCTGCTTTTCTTCAGTGGTGAGCGTGTAGCGTCCGCACATCGAAGTTCAAATTAACGAGGACGGGATTCATCGTCAAAATGCTTTCGTCATTCAAATATGGGCGATACTATGGAAGCGGGTTCATATTGGTTGCTCTTGGCGTCGTGATATGAATATTACAGGTCTTTCCGGGCGAGTGAGCGCAGGCATCCAAAAGTGGTACTGCGATTGTCTGGCGTCTGGCAAATACGAGCGGCGGTCGGCATGAGAGTCACGGAGATTTGGCGGTACCCGGTCAAGACGATGGCGGGTGAAAAGCTCCATCGAGCGGCTATTGGCCCCCTCGGGATCGATGGCGATCGGGTCGTTCACATCGAGGATACCAAAGGCCGCATGATCACTTCGCGATCGCATCCACGTTTTCTGGCGCATCGGGGCGTACTCGGCGCCGCTGGCGAACCGCTTGTTGATGGACAACCGTGGAATGATCCAAGCGTCGCCGCCCATGTTGAAGCAATTGCCGGGCCTGGCGCTAGAATGGTGCGGCATGATGGTGCCGAGCGCTTTGACGTGTTGCCGCTGCTGGTTGCCACCGATGGTGCTATCGCCGCGTTCGGTCACGATTCGCGGCGCTTGCGGCCCAATATCGTGATTGGCGGTGTCGACGGGTTGGCCGAACGCGATTGGCCTGGCAGCTGCCTGCACATTGGCAAGGTGCTGATTGGGGTTCAGGACTTGCGCCTGCGCTGCATCATGACTTCCTACGATCCTGATACACAAGTCCAGGACAAGTCAATAACGCGCGGCATCTACGACCGCTTCGAAGGAAAGCTGGCACTCAATTGCTTTGTGATCGAGGGGGGCGAAATCACTGTTGGAGATCAGGTGGAACTGGTGCGAGGCCGTGCCTGCACCGAATCCGCCTTGGCAGCGGGAGTCCAAAAGTGATGGTCTTGAAGTCTGGCGGGATGGCACGGGTCGGATCAATTGCGATCCCGAATGGCAGGGTAAAAGATGGCTTGCAAAAGGGGGAGAGGGCGGGTAGATTGCCAGCGGAAAGATTGGAGTGACGACGCCACATGAATCGCAAACCATGAAGGCGAAATGGTTTAGGTTGAAAAGAGTGTTTGCGGGATGATCTCGGAGTAGAAGTAGGAAATGTCGATTACCGCCGAAGCCAAAGCTGGAGTCATTCAGCAATACCGCGTTCACTCGAAAGACACCGGTTCACCCGAGGTCCAGATCGCCCTGCTCACGACCCGCATCACAGAACTGACGGAGCACCTCAAGGACAACGTCAAGGATCATGCCGCACGCCGCGGTCTGCTCAAGATGGTTGGCCGCCGGGCGAGCCTCCTGAAGTATCTCACGAATACGGATCGGAACCGCTACCGCACTGTCATCTCCAATCTCGGGCTTCGCAAGTAGCCAGGCCCAAAGAAAGCCTTTGCTGCACTGCTCCAGGATTTTTAGGTGGGAGCGAATTGGCGGCATTGAAGCCACGAATTGCATTCGCGTTTTGGCATATCCAATGTCGCTTGCGTCGGGTTCAATCCATGCGTGCATCGCATTGGTCAAACATGAATTGGTCGGAAGATGGTCCGGGCATTGGGTCCGGCAGGTTGGAAAACATTTCAGAGTTGGAATTCAAGAATGAGTGAAGCTGTTTTTGTAGAGAGAGTGGTGGGGGGGCGGACCCTTCGGATCGAGACGGGAAAGCTGGCCAAGCAGTCGGCAGGCTGCGTGGTGGTTCGCTATGGCGATACGATGGTTTTGACTGGCGTCGTCACGGGACCGCCGCGAGAAGGCGTGGATTTCTTTCCGCTCACCGTCGACTACCGCGAGAAGACGTATGCCGCCGGGAAGTTTCCGGGCGGCTTTTTCAAGCGCGAGGCCCGGCCGACAATCAAGGAAATTCTCACCATGCGGCTCATCGACCGGCCGATCCGCCCGATGTTTCCGAAGGAGTTTATCGACGAAGTGCTGATCCAGTCCATGGTGCTTTCGGTCGACCAGGAAAACGAGCCGGACATCATGGCGATGGTTGGAGCTTCGGCGGCGCTGAGCGTGTCGAAACTTCCGTTTGAAGGGCCCAGTGCGGCCGTCCGCATCGGATACATCGACGACCAGTTTGTGCTGAATCCGACGATCAAGCAGATGGAATACGCAACGATGGAGATGGTGCTCGCGGGGCACAAAGATGCGATCAACATGATCGAAGTCGGGGCGATGGAAGTGCCCGAAAACGTGGTGACGGACGCGATTGCGTTTGGCCACAAGACTATTGTCGAAATCTGCGACATGATTTCGGAGCTTCAGCGCAAGGCGGGCAAGCCCAAGGAATGGGCGCCGCCGCCACCCAAGGATCAACTGCGGGCGGAGCTGCGCAAGCTTT
The DNA here is from genome assembly GCA_964501365.1 of uncultured Phycisphaera sp. Lineage (GTDB taxonomy): Bacteria > Planctomycetota > Phycisphaerae > UBA1845 > UBA1845 > CAZAMB01. Next base: position 100,131 of record CAZCST010000014.1, read on the forward strand.
ATGGTGAATCCTTGCGTCAGGCGCGGTCGACGTCGGGCAAGCAGAACCGGTATTCTGCGGTCAACGACGTGTACAAGGCGGCGAAGGCCAAGTACGCCCCATCCGACAGTGCAAAGCCAGCCGAGCACGAATGGAATGCGGTCAAGACGATTCTCGATGAGATTGAAGGCGAGATTGTTGCCGACATGGTGGTCCGATCGGGCAAGCGATCTGACGGACGCGGCCCCAAGGACATTCGCCCGATTTCCTGCGAAGTAGGCGTTCTTCCCCGGGTACACGGGTCGGCGTTGTTTCAGCGCGGCGAAACGCAATCGCTGTGCGTGATCACGCTGGGGACGGGCCGCGATGAGCAAATCATTGACGGACTCAGCGAGGAATACAGCAAGAAATTCATGCTTCACTATAACTTCCCGCCGCTGAGCACCGGAGAAGTGAAGAAGGTGGGATTCACCAGCCGCCGCGAAATCGGCCACGGAAATCTTGCCGAAAAATCGCTGGAGGCAGTGCTGCCGACTCCGGAGAAATTCCCATACACGATCCGGCTTGTGTCCGAGATTCTCGAATCGAATGGTTCGAGTTCGATGGCGTCGGTTTGCGGCGGCTGTCTGGCGTTGATGGACGCAGGCGTTCCGATCAAGCAGCCGGTGGCCGGCATTTCTGTGGGCATGTTTGAAGCTGGCGGCAAGCATCAGCTCGTCGTCGATATTCTGGGCGAGGAAGACCATTTCGGAGAAATGGACTTCAAAGTTTCGGGAACGCAGCGCGGTGTTACGGGCGTGCAGGTCGATTTGAAGGGACGGGGCCTGTCGCAAGACATTGTGGTGGAGACTTTCGCCCTAGCGAAGGAGGCCCGGCTGGATATTTTGCGGCAGATGCTCAGCGCACTGGCCGCACCGCGATCGAGCACCAGCGAGTACGCCCCGCGTATTCTTCAGACCAAGATCAACCCAGACAAGATCGGAAAGGTCATCGGACCAGGCGGCAAGTACATCAAACTCATTGAGACCGAGACCGGCGCTACCGTGGAAATCGACGACGATGGCACGATCCTGATCTCCTGCCTTGATATGAAGGGCGCGGAGGCCGCATTGGGGATGGTTGAGGCCGTGAGTGCCGAAGTGAAGATCGGGAAGATTTATAATGGCCGCGTGAGCAGCATCAAGGACTTTGGTGCATTTATCGAAGTTGCGCCCGGCCAGGACGGACTCTGTCACATCAGCGAACTCGCAACCGAATACGTCAAGTCAGCTGAGGACGTCGTAAAGATCGGCGACAAGGTGCGAGTGAAGGTGCTTTCGATCGACGACCAGGGGCGAATCAAGCTGTCGCGGAAGGCGGCCATGCAGGAGGATACGGCGACGGCCGCCAAGTAACCTGCTCCCTGTGAAAAGGAGCAAGTGACAGCTTTGATGAGGTAAGGGCCTCCGGCGTTTTGGAGGTGCGACATGCCCATCGGCAAGGTGAAGTGGTTCGACGTCAAGAAGGGCTTTGGATTCATTCAAGGCCCGGATGGCGGCAAGGACATCTTCGTACACTACAGCTCCATCGTTGGTGACGGTTTCAAGAGTCTCCGCGATGGGGACCGCGTGGAATACGAAGTTGCAGACTCCGAGCGCGGACCGCAGGCGCAGAATGTCCGGCGTATGGATGAACAAGCGCCAAGCGAATGATAGCGACGGTAATGGCCGTGAATAAGCCGAGGTGACATATGAGCAATCGTGAACTCAAACGAGTTGCCCAACAGCGATTAGAATCACTTTCGCCGGAACGGCTAAGGGTCGCAGTTGACTTTCTTGCATATCTCGAAGAACGCGAAAGTAACGATGCGACAGAAGAACTCCTGCGCATTCCCGGGCTGGCAGAGGAATTGAAGAAAGTGAAAAATTCCAAAGCCAAATTGGTCAATTGGCGCCGCGCGAGGAAGGATGTTTAGCGTTCAGCTCATGCCACAGCCGGATCGCTTTTATCGTGATGCCGACACTCCTGTAGCCAAAAAACTCGCACGATGTTTTGCACAATTGGAAGTAGATCCTCGGTCCCATCCAAACATCACTTCACTTACAGGTTCTCTGTCGGGGTTCTATCGATACCGCGTCGGAGATTATCGAGTTGTCTATCGAATTGATTTCGAGAAAGAAGTCGTGATTGTGGCTCGAATCGCACACCGACGAGAAGCCTATGGACTTCGATGAGACAACTCCCGCGGGAGTTTCGACTCCCATGACGGTGGTGGAGATGGCGGAGCTGGCCGGAGGCTTGGCGCACGAGCTGCGCAATCCGCTTTCCACCATGATGGTTAATCTCAAGCTGCTGGCCGAAAATCTTCAGGATCAGTCCGCGAATTTTGAAGACGTACGCAGGCGGGCGCTATTGAAAGTCGATGTGTTGCGGCGGGAAGCCGAGCGGCTTCAATCGCTCTTTGACGATTTTCTCAACCTTGCTGCTCCCTACAATCTTCAGAGGTCGCGGTGCGATCTCAACAAGGTCGTAGCGCGACTGGTTGAATTCTTTGCGCCCATGCTCAAGAGCAGCGGCGTGGAACTTTTCGTATCCACTCTCGAAGGGCCGGTCTGGGTCCATGCCGACGAGAAGTTTCTTGGGCAGGCTCTGCTCAATCTGGTCGTCAATGCCCAGGAGTCGATGCCACAGGGTGGCACGCTGACGCTCTCCACGACGAAAGAGGATGACTACGGGGTGATTCGCGTCGCCGACACGGGACTGGGGATTCCCGACAAAGACCGCGAGCGGATCATGCGACCGTTCTTCTCCACCAAGGCCAAGGGGACAGGCCTGGGCCTATCCATTACCCGCCGAATCATTCAGGAACACTCCGGCACCCTGACTTTCACGCACAATCAGCCATCGGGAACGGTTTTCATGGTTCGTCTTCCGTTGAGCGATTCCTCCTGATCCCAACGAAGTCTTACAACTGCTCAAGATCAGTGGCACCGCGTTGATGCAGTTGGACGGCGTTGCGGCTACCGCTTCATGGTCTCCGGGTCGCGGAGGGGCAGCGTGGTCAGCTTGCCGAATGAATCAAACTTGAGGTCGGCGGCCTTATCGTAACCCCCGGATGAAATCGCACCGGCATCGCCAACCGCAAGCAGCACGAGCTGATCGGGCTGCAGGTATTTCTGTGCGACCCGCTGCACGTCATCCGGAGTCACCGTCTTGAGGTTTTCGATGTAAGTCTGCCAGTAGATCGGATCGCGGCCGGTGTATTCGTCATCGACGTAGGCGCCAAGAATTGTCATTTTCGATTGAAAGCGCTGCGGGAAGCTCTCGACATAAAAATTGACCGTGTCGTCAACGTCCTTTTGCGTCACCTTTTCCTTGCGCAGCCGTTCAATTTCCTCCAGCACGATTTTGGTTGCGTATGCGCAAGAGTTGCTCTTGCTCTGGAACCATGCGCGGAAGTCTCCGGGATACCAGACGCCCTGGCCGAACCGGCTGCCGGAGTTGTAGGCCAGTCCTTCGTCCGAGCGAACGCGGGCCACGATGCGCGAGCGAAAACCCGATGCGCCCAGAATACCGTTCATCACTTGCAGCGCGAATTCGTCGGGCGTCCCCCGCATAATGCCAAGGTGGCCGATCGAGACACGGCCCTGATTGACATCAGGCTTGTTGACCAGGTACACGCCCGGCCTGGGTTTGTAGGAGGCCGCTTCAAATTTCTTTGGAGCAGGCTCGCCGGCAGGCCAGCCCGCAAACAGCTTCTCGAGCTTGTCGAGCATGGCCTTTCGATCAAAATCCCCGGCGACGGCAACGATCATGTTGGCGGGATGCACGTATTTGCGATGGAACGCCAGCAAATCGTCGCGGGTGATGGCATTGAGCGACTCGGTGGTATCATAGCGATTGGCGAAGTGCTCATCGCCGTACATCAGAAAACTCCACTCCGAACGCTCAATCGCCTCCGTGGCGTCGTTGCGGCGCTTGATGTTCTGGAGACGGCGTTCCTTGGCGAGGCGCAGTCGCGTTTCGTCGAAGCGCGGATAGCGGAGCATTCCCCCAAGCAGTTCGAGGCCCGCGTCAATGTCCTTTGAAAGACAGGACACGCCTGCAACGCCGCTCGTGTCACCGATGTTGGAAAACAGTCGTGCGGCCAGAAACTCCACTTTTTCGTCGAGTTCCTCGGGTGTGAAGTCCTGGCTGCCGCCGTCGCGCATCTGTTCGCCGGTGAGGGCGGCGACTCCGATCTTGTCAGCGGGATCGAACGCCGATCCGGTGCGCATCGTGATGGTGAGATCAAACACCGGCAACATGCGGTCTTCGGCGATGTATACCACCACGCCGTTCGATAGCGTCGCACGAACCTGCGAGGGCTGCGGAAGTTTGAAATCAAGCTTGGGGTAGACCAACTTGTCGGGATGCGGAGCGATTCCCGCCGGGGCATCGGCGTGAACGAACGATGCCATCAGCAAGCCGCAGACCACCAGACCGCCTGCCCCATATTTTCTTTGAACACTATTTCTTCGAACACTACGCGTTGAACCTTGCATATCAGTTTGACTCCTTGGTGGGAGATTCAAGTTCGGCAATCCGGGCTTTCATCGCCTTCAGCATGAAACCAAGCACGCCGCTTTGTTCCGCGGGAACCTGCCCCGATGACAACATCTGCTCCATTTTTTCCGACTGGGCTTTGAGTTTTTCCAGGTCTTTGGATTCCTTGATACGCTTGAGCCCGGCTTTGATTTGGCCTTGGGCTTCGGCGGGAATTGATGCGAGTAATTTGGCGAGTTCCGGGTCTTCGATGGACTCAGGTTCGCCGCCCTGCTTGGGCTTGGTGCGGTAGATGGCCACTGTGCGAAGCTTGGGATCCATGTACTGCTTGACGGCGCGATGAACATCGTCTGCCGTCACTTTCATCATGCGATCGGGGGCTTCGTTCAGGTGCTTCCAGTCGTACCACGTGTCAGTCAGCGCGAGCTGGAACATCAGGCCGTTATTTGTGCGAAGCCGATTCACCGAAGAAGCGAGAACCTGATTCTTGACCTTTTGCAATTCGTGGTCGGTGATTTCGCCGTCACGCAACTTGTCGATTTCTTCGAGGATGGCCTTCTCAACGTCTTCGGGCTTCTTGCCTTCCTTCACTGTCGCGTCGATTTCCATGTAACCTGCATATTTGCGGGAGGAGTTCGATCCACTGGGCTGGCCCATGGCGGATTCGTCCTTGGAGACCAGTCGCTTGTAGAGGCGACCCGTCTTGCCGGACAGCAGTTCGCCGACAACCTCCAGGGCGGCTTCGTCGGGGTGTCCGATGGCCACGCCCTGATAACGAATTTCCACGCTGGGATTGGTTTCGGCCTCGCCATCGAATCGGCGTTCAGCCAGTGAGCGCGGCTCCTCGGTAATGACGGGGTCGGGTTGCTTTGGTCCGCGTGGAATACCGCCAAAGTATTTCTTCGCCATTTCGATGACCTTGTTGGAATCGAAATCACCGACGAGGACGATGCGTGCGTTGTTGGGGGCGTAATAGATTTTGTAGAAGTCGCGGACGTCCTGGGCCGTGATCGATTCAACCTCGGAAGACCAACCCAGCACTGGCACGCCGTAGGGGTGGGCCTGCCAGAACATGGCGTCAAACGCTTCATTCAACTTGCCGGTGGGCGTACTCTCGGTGCGGAGGCGTCGTTCCTCGCGGACGTTGTCGCGCTCAACATAGAATTCCCGCATAATGCCGTTTTGCATACGGTCGGATTCGAGCCAGAAAAACAGCTCCATTTTGTTGGAAGGAAGCTGCACGAAGTAAATGGTGAAGTCTTCGGACGTGCCCGCGTTCAGGCCGGCTCCGCCGTTGGTTGTATAAAGGTTGAAGAGTTCGTTGTTCTTGATGAAGCTGCGGTGCTTTACGACTAGATCGTCGAACTCCTTCTTCATCGCGGTATACTCCGGCGTCCACTGCGAAGGATCGAGCACGTCGTTGATTTTCCCATGGCGTTTCATCACGCGCATGCGATCCATCTCCACGTTCATTTTTTCGCGGAGAGCTTCTTCCTGTTCGATAAGCGGCTTTTCGGCCTCGTAGTCGGTGGTGCCGATGATCTTCGATCCCTTGAAGAGCATGTGTTCAAAGAGGTGGGCAATACCGCTTTGGTTTCGCGGATCGTTCACGGAGCCAACGTCGTAGATGACGCAGCCGGCGAAGACGGGCTGCTCACGGCGTTCGACGAGCAGCAACTTCAGACCGTTATCGAGCGTTTCGACCCGCGGCTCTATTTTTTGCGCCAGGGAGCGCGTGGGCGCGATGATGGCGGCCAAGAGGAAAGCCAGGGATTTGCAGTGCTTCATGTTGAATTTCATTCGTTCACTCCACAGTTTGTGCCCATTCCAAGCTGGCGAATCTATAGGGGCATGACGATTTGGGCAACGAATGAGCGACGGGAGAACGTCGATTTTGGTCTACGAACTTAGAATCGAATCCGTGAGGCGCGCCTGAGGCTGGGAAGCTGGGGTCGGCGCAATTTTTGCGCGGCAAAAGCTGTGAATTGTTGCGGACTTGTGGGTTGTCTCGCGACGATACCACTATCCATCGTGGATATACCGTTGTACGAGGAAAAATCAGATGATCGACGTATCGAAAAATAATTTTGCAAAAAGGGTTGACGTTCGGTTTACGTTTCCCTACCATAGCCCAAACAATCGGCTGAGGGAGGTCTATCGCATGGGAAGGCCGGGAATGGGTTTGATGGCGGATGAGCGAGAATGCCAATTGCGATCGGCGTTGGATTTGGAGCAGCCGCCTAGGAGGAAAGGCGCTGCCGATGTGGATCGTTCGCCACTGTGCGTATTCGGGCCGGGGGGCGATTATCGCACGGCGGTGATGGCGTCGGAATCGACAGACGGCGGATTCGCATTGGATGTGGTTGAATTTGAGCCTTCGTATACATCGCAAGCAGAACCAGAGAATGAGCGAAGCGCGTGGGCGGAATGCGTGCATCGGGCCGAGGCGGAAATCGGGCGGTGGCGACGCCTGATGGCCGAATTGGGTTGTCTGGCGAGAGCAAAATTGTTACCCCCGGTCCTGGTGGAACCTGCCGGGCTGGAGGGGTGGGTTCACAATAACAGGGGTGGTGGAACGAAATCGAAACACCAAGCCATTCGCGGCGTTGAGGCGGATGCGCATGGTGAAGAGGAGCTGAGTTATGGTACGGCGGAAAGCAAACGTTACCGAGGATTCGCACTGTCTGACGCCACGGCAACTGGAGATCTTAACCATGGTTCGCGACGGAAGGCGTCGCCATGGTTATTCCCCGACGTTGCAGGAAATCGCCGACGAGCTGGGCATAAGCAAAATCACCGTATTCGAGCACGTCGAAGCCCTTTTGCGAAAGGGATTGCTGACGAGACGCACGAACAGGGCTCGCTCTTTGGAATTGAGCGAGATTGCTTCGTTGCCTGACGAGAGGCCGACGATTCTGCCGCTCGTGGGGCGGATCGCCGCGGGGCGTCCCATTGACGCCATCGAAACGCAAGAATCTGTTGACCTTGAGGAGATGTTTACGAGCCGGCATCCCGTGGGAGTGCTTACGGTTACCGGCGACAGCATGATTGACGAGCAGATCCGGGATGGAGACATGGTCGTCTATGAACGGCGGTCCAATCCCCGCAATGGAGACACAGTGGTGGCGCTTCTAGACGGCGAGGAGGCTACGCTCAAGAAATTTTACAAAGAGAAAAACCGGGTCCGCCTCCAGCCAGCCAACTCCAAGTATGAGCCGATCTATACAAATAATGTCGATGTTCAGGGCGTGGTAATCGGCGTCATCCGCAAATACTAGGCCGTTGAACCGTTGTGCCAAGGGCGCCGCGCACCTCATCGATGCGAAGCCAAAGTTACAGGAAGCGCGATCATATTCAATTGGATGGATCGAGGGTGCCGTCGCAGCTGACGACCAAAGTAGTTGCGCCTTCGGCATCATGGAGCATCAAGTTGGCATCGGCGGTTACCCCCAGGCTGCCGCCCTGTCTTCGATAGGTCTCGACGAGATCGCCCTGGGCCTCGATGCCCGGGAGAGTTGGCCGGGGTTCGTAAGTGACTTCAACGCCGCCTCGGACGTGGCGCACTCCCACGATTTCAAAGGCCATATCGGCATTGGGCAATGACCGCGTGTGCAACTCGCCAATAGCCACTGGCACGTCGTTGATCGTGAGCGAATCCTGTGTGCCCACGTTGACGACGAGGCTTTCAGTGAATGGCGCTTCGGCGCTTTGGCCGTCAGGCGCCGTCACTTGCAGCGTGCAGGATACTTCTCCGGCATAATCACCTGGCGGAATGGGAAAAAGGTTGGCCATACAGCCACTCGCAGCTGCAAACATTGCCGCAGCCCCGAAGAAGGTCATTCCAATTCGTACCATTGATTTGTGCGTCAGAACAAAAGTTTTCATTGTGGTACACATCCCGGTAGAGTCCAATCCAGCGCCATGACAAAGTCAACCAGGTCCAGAAGATCAATGACGCCGTCCTGGTTGGCGTCCGTATCAAGAGGCTCGCACTCCGAGCCGGAGTCGTAGCTCTTCCCCATGCATCGTTGAAACGCCGCCATGTCCTTGAGATTTCGGGAAACAACCAGGCGTCCTGGCACATCCCCGGTTGCATGATACGCTGAGACCCGGCGGTTGACGATCGGGGGGTTCTTGCGGATGAGTTCGCTTCCGTCGGGAAAGACAACCAGGATTTGCTCGACGCCATCGGCATTCCCGAGCCCGAAATGCTGTTCGAAGGGACGCCCGGAGAGATAGCTGCCCCCGGCCAGAACCTCCCGCATCTGTGTTTTTCCGCCGGCTGTCAGATAGACGCGGCCTCCGACGGCGTTGGTGTTGTCGCCACACAGGCCGACAAGTTCAATCGAAAGCCAGTTTTTTTGCGGCGTGCGATTTTCGAGGAGCACGAGCGGGTCAATGATGTTGGTCACCAGGACGTCTTCGCGACCGTCGAGGTTGTAGTCAAAGGCGATTGCCGAACGGGCGTCGGCCACGAAGTCAGCGCCTGTACCGGTGGAACGAGAGTATTGCCCTGTGCCGTCATTGATGAACAGGACTTCGGGCGTATCCACGAGAGGGGAGCCAAACGGCGTGACAAATTCATCGAAACCGTTGACGGCATACAAATCCAGGTCCGCATCATTGTCCGCATCGAAGAATTCCGTGCCCCACCCCCAATACGTATCGCGGACTCCGCGGGCGGCGGCCTCATCGACAAATGTCAGTGTGCCGGTTTGTTCGAGCTGGTTCATGAGGAGGGTGTTGTACTGCGTCGTGCCGAAAATGTGCGATGGGTCGGTGATGTTTGTGGTATAGACATCAAGATCGCCGTCATTGTCGAAATCGAAGACGGCCAGCCCCATGTCGTTTCCGGAGTGCGTGGCCCCAACTGCCACTGTGGCGTCGGTAAACGTACCGTCGCCGTTGTTGCGATAGTAGGCGTCTGACGTGTGATCGACGGCGACGTACAAGTCGGAGTCGCCATCGTTATCGAAATCCGCGAATACGCAGGAAAAGCTGTCCCGCTGGAGCAGGCCGACTCCGGAAGAGAACGTTACATCCTCGAATTGGAAATCCCCTAGATTGCGGTAGAGGTAATTTCTTCCCGGGAACCCGGGCGTCCCGCTGCCGACCTCCATCAACCAAAGCCCGACATAGATGTCCAGCAATCCGTCGCCATCGTAATCTCCCAGGCACATTCCGCCCTTGAGCAACCCGAACGGAAGGAAATTGGAGGCGGCCGTTACGTCCGTGAACGTGCCATCGCCGTTGTTGCGGAAAATCTTGCTGGAGGGATAGGGGCCGTTCTGCAAATCGTCATTGAGCAGGATGAGATCGTCCCAGCCATCGTTGTTGAGATCGACAAACTGCGCGGTGCGACTGAGCCCCAGGTCGCCCACACCGGCGGCAGCGGACACATCGGTAAAGACTCGCGCGCCGCCAATGAGATCGTTGCGGTAGAGCCGGTTGGAGAAGCCGGACTGCCTCAAAATGTACAGGTCGAAATCGCCGTCGTTATCGTAATCTCCGACGGCCGCGCCCTGCCCCATGTTTCTCTGGTTGACCCGCTTGACCTGCGCCACCTGGGGAGGGCTCGACGAGAAATCAAACGTCGGACCGTACATCACGCTTACGTTCAGCCCGGTGGGGGATTGAACCTGGACGAACTGAATCTGGGCGAAGGCGGGAGTCCAGCCCGTCAGCGCGCATAACACCCCAAGAGTCGTCGGCGTCCCCCTCATAAGCACCCCGATCTTATGAAACGAGCGAGGCGATTGTCCATTGAACAACCGCCTCGCCCGAATCAATTTATTGCCCAGCCGCCGCGACTAGTTGTCGCAATGCGGATTGGGTCCGGGTGTCCCGGTTGTGTGGCCGGTGAGCCCGATGAAGTCCTGATAACCATCTTCGCAATCGGCGTTGCTCGAGCATGTGCCGCCGTTATTGAAGCCGCCACTGCAGTGACCCGCAACGCAGTTCGACTGCGGGCGCGTACGAATGGCAAGAATACGATCCAGCGTGAAGGCGACGTTGCCACCCAGGTCGAGGCCCTCGGGAGCGATCTTGGGCGTGTTGTCCCTTACGTTGCCTTCGAGCTGATCCAGGCTGCCGTCGCGGCCGGCCCGGTCATTGAAGAAGTCGAGCTCGGGCAGAGACTGCACGCCGCCGCACTGGTAGCCGCCGGTGTTCTCCCGATCGATGCCGCCGAAGTCCATCTTGATGCGCGGCTTGCCGTTGTGATCCTCGACACCCATCGAGAAGTTGACGTCGATCTTCAAACAATGCTTGAAGAGCAGGCAGTCTGTGGCGATCGTGCCGGGGGGATCATCTTCAAGGTCGAGGATGTCGTCGGTGTTGAGCTCGCTGAAGTTGCAGTCCGCCAAGGTCGCTTCGTCGCCGTCCACCAGTGAATTGTTGTTGCGGTCGGCGATCATGGCGATCGTCAGGTTGCTGACGTGCAGCTTGACCTCGACGGGCGAAGTGCGGCAGGGATCATTGACCGCGGCGCCCGGCGGACATTCCGGATCGTCGTCAATCAAGAGCTTGGGTGCTTCGTCGATCTTGGCCCGCAAGATCATTTGCGTGTCTGGGCCGACGTTGAACTTCTTGGCCAGGAGCTTGCCGATCACGCACGAGCGGCGAAGGCCGTCGGTCTCGCACTTGCCGTCCTTGTCGCAGCCGTTGTTCACCGCGCCGCAAACGCCCGTCGTGTCGCAGGTGCCCGAGTTCTCGCAGCTCCCGCCCACCCCCGGGCAATTCGCGTTGATCGTGCACGTCGCACCCGCGTTCGTGCCGCCCACGCACCGCTTGCCGCAATTGACGTCGAAGTTGCAATCCGCTCCGGCGTTCACGCTGCCGGCCGAGCACGCATTGCAGTTGTTGTTCGTCGTGCAGGTCGAGCCGGCACGAAGCCCGCCCGTGCAAACCTGACCGCAGCCAAGATCCGTCGAACATTGCTGCCCAACGTTGGGTGTGCCTGCGGCACAGGTGTGGCAGGCCGTGTCCAGGGTGCAGTCCGTGCCCGGATTGAGCGAGTCGGCGTTGCAGGTGCGGCCTGGGAACGCCGAGCAATCCTGCGTCTTCCAGCCGATGCAACGGGCGCGGCGGCTGGGGTCGGCGATGGTGTCGCAATCGTCCGGCATGAAGCTGCGGAGTTCGCGGACATGCTCAAATTCGGTCTTGAGCTTGCCCGTCTGGGTCATGTTGTAGAACAACTGGTTGAATACGTCGTCGCTGATGGCGATGGTCACTTCCGAAGCATCGCGACCGATGAAGTCTTCAATCGGCGGCTGCGGCACGGGGGCGTTCTTCAGCGGAGTGCCGGGGATCGGACGGGCCTCGGGATCGATCTTGTCCTCCTTGGGCTCAAACGCGGAACCAACGGCGATGGCAAAACCACCATCGGTGATTTCGCAACCGGTCAGCTTGGCTTCACGCTGCTTGGAGTCGAAGTCGTTGAGAGCCTCCTCGTCATTCTTCATCTTGACGAAATCGAGTTCCATAGGGTCGCCGTCGAGCGAGTCGAAGCGGTCCTTCAGGTCGTCACCGGTCAGCTCGAAATCGAGAATGTCGAGATCGATATCGACGAATCCGAGCGTAAACACGGTGACAAAGAAATCGACGATGTCGAGGAAGAAGCCCAGCACGCAGCCGATGTCCACCTGGCCAGAAACCTTGGTGGCGTCGTCCGGGTCGGATTCGCCGACATCGAAGTTGAAGTCGAGCGGTTCACGCTGGTCCTTCGGGATTCCGGTCTGCAGAATGTTCTGCTCGGTGACCACGAAGTTCAGGTTCATGTTCTTGCGAATGAGGATGGCGTCGACATCCACCGTGACGCAGACAGCGCAGAGGCATCCGCCGAAGGCACAGACACATCCGCTCTCGCAATAACCGCCAAAGTGCGCCTCAATGTCGAGGGGCGGCAGGTCCATGCGAACATCAATCTGATCAGGATTGGGATCAACGCTGACGGTGATGTCCAATTCCAGATTGGTGCCGCCGTCCTTCTTGAACTCGGTCCCATTGACGGTCATGGAGACTTCCGGATCGCATTCCACGTCGATCTTGCGCGGAGGCGGCGTCTGTTCCTTGAACTTCTTCTTGGTGCGGTCTTTGATGCAATTGGAATTGGAATCCTTCTGGGCGGTGAACACAGTGGTGATACCCGTAGTGTTGACGCCCAGGACGAAGGCCCGCTGAACGAAGTTGGGCGGATCACCACCGGGTCCGGCGACCTGGCCGAAAAATGCGGGCGATCCCGGGGCGCCGGCGGGGGCGGGGATGATGGGACCCACGGCGAATGTGAGGCTGTCAAACGTGGTATTGAAGTTGTGATCCATCGCACGCGCGACCAGCAGGTTTGAACCGGGGTCGAAGGAGCCGGTCGTGTCGAGCGCTGCAATGCCCTGTCGCAGGTTGGTGACAGGCACGTCCACATCGAAACAAAGTTCATAAAGGTCGCCGGAATTTTCGCCGTCGCCGGGCGTGAAGGTCTGCGCCGAAACGTCGATGTTGAAACCGTTGACATCTGTTTCGGCGATCTCCTTGCCGTGACAGACGCAGCCTTCGACATTGGTGGGTCCACCCGCCGTCACGTCGCCTTCCACGGGCTTGGTGATTTCGATCTTGAAGACACTGGCTGTTCCGATGTCGCGCGTATCATCGACATAGCAAACCGGCAGGCCCGGCGGGAGAGTTGCATCCGCAGAGGCGCCTTCTGCCGTGTGAGTCGGCGGTGCGCTCTTCATCGAAACAAACCGCGTCACGCCGCGCACAATGTTGTCATAGATGGGTTCGCCGATCTTCGAAGCCATCGAAATCAAACCATCAGGCAGGTCACCCTGCTCATCACATTCGTAATGCGGGAGGTGATGCTCGTCATGCGGATCGGCAATTTCCATGGCCACCACGCGAAGGCTGCCAAAGACGTGTCCCACCGTCAGAGGCTCCAGGCAGGAGGTGTGCAACAGCTGGGTTTCGAGCAGAGTGCCTGCTGCATTGTAAATCTTGACTTCGATGTCACACGGAAGCGTATCGCTGAGAATCAGGTCGCCGGTTACGTCGATCGTATCGTGGAGGTGAACGCTCGCCGGCGAACCGGTGTCCAGCAGCAGGTATTGGTACGGTAATTGTCGATGGTAATCCTTGATGACAATGCGGACCGGTTCATCGCCGGAGAGCCCGCCGGAGCATTCCGAGAGGGCATCGCATTGCAGGTTTCGGGAGGCATCGCAACCTCCACCGTCATATCGGAATCGCAGCAGCGAAGGATGCAGCTTGCACTCCGGCACGGGGTCGCCGTCGACGACGATCATATTTCCGCCGCAGCCCAGGCCCGCAAGGGTCATGGAGACCATGTTGTTACCCACAAATTCGAGGGGCGTCGATGCAACGATGAGGTTCTTGATATCGACGAGGTCCGCACCAATGGCAACCTGACCCTCAAACGGACCGCCGGGTAGATCGCGGACCGGGTCAATTCCCAAGGCATTCAATACGTCAACGCCATTGACCTTGACTTGCAAGGTATGCGGATTCACCTGCGGGATGGCAGCGAGAACCGGAATCGGCGTCAGACCGCCGCTGGAGACTTCGCCATTGGGCTTGATCACGTTCAGGTAGGGTATTGCACCACAGAATGCCTGGGCCGTGGTGGCAGCATTCTGAACGCTAACGCGCAGGAGCGGAGCAGGGCCGGTGATTGCAAATGTCGTTCGCGGCAGAGCCTTGTCGAGCGAGGCGACGACGTCAACCAGCGGGTAGCCCGACGCACTGCCATTACCGGTGTATCGAAGCGTGAGGGCCTTCAGACCGCCCGTGCATGACTTGCCCGGATAAGGAGTGACCCAGGAGACGAGGCTGACGACCTGGAAGCTGCCGAAGTTGGTGCCAGGCCAGAGCTGGGTGTTGCAGTCGAGCGGAATCTTCGTGGTCTCGACCAGGCGGCCTTCGGGACGCTCCAACACCTGCATGTACAAGGCCGGCGGAAGCTTCTGCTTGCCCGGAATCGGGGTCAGAGTGAACACGTCATTCACCGAAAGATTGTTCTTGCGAACGTGAGTCTTGGTCGCCGAGGGCGGCGTCGCCGTGAAAGACGGGGGAACGCCGATCTGGTGGTTGAGCTTCACCGTGTCGCCGTTTTCAACCGGAATGCTGAGGACCTGAGAGCCGCCCTCGTCGAACACCAGCATCTCCGCCGTCACTACGTCGGTGGGCTGGGCGTCGGTCGTCTCGTAATAGACCTTGAAGGCTCGTTCGCAGAAGGAGTCGCTCGCGGCGGCCGCCACAGCTTCACTCACCGTCGAGGAGCCGTCGGTCGATTGCGAGGGGGGGTGGACCGTCGGGTCGGGTTTGGAACCAGGTACGGCGGAGGCTTCGCCGCTCGAGGAATTGGCAGCCGTCACCGTCGGATCGCCGTAGCCCTGGTAGAAGGCGTCGTCAGGCTCGCGGCAATCGGCTGCGTAGTCGTGGAAGCTCTGCAGAGCGCAGCTCACCGCCAGAGTGTCCACCGAACAGCTCGTGTCGAGGTTGTCGATTTTTCCGTCGCAGTCGTTGTCGATGCCGTCTTCGCAGAGCGTGCCGGCGTGGATTTCGGCGGTCGGGAGGAGAGGGATCGCCGTGCAGATGGTTCCGGTTTTTTCCGCGTTGCAAACCTTGGTGCCGGAGGCGGCGCAAGCGCCCACGCCCTTGCTGCATGGGGCGCCGACGTCGAAGCCTTCGTCGATCTGCCCGTTCCCGTTGTTGTCCTTGCCGTCGCACTTTTCGGCTTCCTGGCAGCCAACATCCGCAAGGTCGATGGAACCGTCGCAGTCATTGTCCACGCCGTCCGTGCAGCGCGTGCCGCCCGGTGTGTTTTCAACGCCAGGCGGGAGCGGGGAGACGTTGCAGCCGGCAGTGCCGTTGGGTTTGCAAACGATGGTGCCGCCGTTCTTGCAGGGGCCCACGCCTACCGTGCAGGCCGCGCCGAGATTGAAACCGTCATCGACGAGGCCGTTGTTGTCGTTGTCGAATCCGTCGCAAAGTTCGGCAGTTTTACATGCTGGATTGTCAACGCGGACGTTGAATTCATTCAAGCCGCCGTGGTCGGTGATGCCGTCGCAGTCGTTGTCCTTGTGGTCAAAGCAGGTGGGGTCGGTCGGACCGTTGGCACCTTCGCCGGCAGGATCAGGCGGGCCGGCGACTGCGTCGCAAATCGCGGCGTCCTGGGCGGCATTGCAAACAACGTTACCCACGCGAAGGCAGACACCCAAACCCTTTGCACACTTCTTGCCCGGCGGTAAATCGCCGATCACAAGGAGCGGTCTGCATACTCCGCCGCCGGGGCAGTCGGCGTTGGTATTGCACAGGCCACCATCGTTGGTGCCGCCGCCGCAATAGGGCGTCGCGTCCGGGGCATTCACAGTGAAGCCCTCGTCCACCTGACCATTGCAGTTATCGTCCGCCCCGTTGCAGAGCTCCGTGGCGCCGGGGTAAATGTCCGGGTCGTTGTCGTTGCAATCGGTGGCCGAACCGTTGTCACAATCGGCGTCACCCGGGTTGCCGTACCCATCGCCGTCGTTGTCGGTGCATCCGCTGCCGGCGACTGCTCCGGTACGCTCGGTGTGGCGCACAGGCTTGGTTGCCTTCAGCGAATCGGCCGCCCAGGCACTGCTGCACAAGCCAACCGCGACCAACAATCCCAACACTCGCATCGATCGAATCATATGCTGACCTCCGTGGAATCCATCCCTTGATTGCACAAGTAACTCCTTTGGTAGTGCCAATTGACGGCACCCAGAGTCATTGCGGGAGCGCAGACTCCGAGAGACACCCCATCCCAATTTGAATTGTTCCCGAAAGGCCCTCCAAGATCGGCCCTTCCCAGACGACCATGTCCCCTACAAGCGAGGACGGTATTAGCTTAGTGATTTTGCACTTATTCCACAAGAGCGGAAAAATAGGGGGGATAAGGGGTCCCGCCGGGCGTTATCGGAGTACTTGCATATGAATGGGGGATGCCAAGCCAAGCCGGCAAGGGTCCGGCTTGGCCTGGCTGTTCCAAGTCTTACAGATTCTTAGCTCTTTTGGACGGCTAATCCGGGCAAGGCGGATTGGGACCTGGAGTGCCAGTCGAATGGCCGGTCAATCCGATGTAGTCCTGATATCCGTCTTCGCAGTCCGCATTCGACGTACAAGTACCTCCATTGTTGAATCCGCCATTGCAATGCCCGGCGACGCAGTTGGATAGCGGGCGGGTGCGGATGGCCAGGATTCGATCCAACGTAAAGGCGATATTGCCGCCGAGGTCGAGGCCGTCGGGGGCCATCCGCGGGGTGTTATCGCGCATGTCGCCTTCAAGCTGGTCGAGGCTGCCATCGCGGCCGGCCCGGTCATTGAAAAAGTTCAGCTCGGGGAGTGATTGTGGGCCGCCACACTGATAGCCGCCAGTGTTCTCCCGGTCGATGCCGCCGAAATCCATCTTGATGCGCGGCTTGCCGTTGTGATCTTCAACGCCCATCGAGAAGTTCACGTCCACCTTCAGGCAGTGCTTGAAGAGAAGGCAGTCTGTGGAGACGGTCCCCGCCGCGGCGTTTTCCAACTCCAGAATGTTGTCGGAATTCAGCTCGCTGAAGTTGCAGTCCGCAAGCGTCGCCGCGTCACCGTCGACGAGCGAATTGTTGTTGCGGTCGGCAATCATCGCGATGGTGAGGTTGCTGATGTGCAGCTTGACCTCGACGGGCGAAGTGCGGCAGGGATCGTTGGGTCCGGCGCCCGCAGGACACTCCGGATCGTCGTCGATGAGCAGCTTGGGGGCTTCGTCGATTTTGGCCTTGAGAATCGTTTGCGTATCGGGGCCGACGTTGAACTTCTTGGCCAGGAGCTTGCCGATCACGCAGGAGCGGCGAAGCGGATCCACATCGAGGCACTCGCCATCGGAATCGCATGATCCGACGATCGGGCCGCAGGTTCCGATGTTGTCGCAGGTGCCGGAAAGCTCGCACGAGCCGCCGCCGGCACACTGGAAGTTCGCTGTGCAGGTGTCGCCCGCGTCCGTTCCGCCGACGCAATGCTTGCCGCACGCATTGCTGTTGCTGCATGCGGTTCCGGCGTTGACGCTGCCCGCGGAACATACGCCTGTACATTGTCCGTTTGTTGTGCAGGCGGTTCCCGCCAGGGCACCGGTGCAGGCCTGGCCGCAGGAAAGATCGGCGGCACACTGGTCACCGGCATTGGGCGAACCTGGCTTGCAAATCCGGCATGCGGCATCGAGGACACAACTTTCGCCAGCGTTGAGGCTGGCTTCAGAGCAGGTTCGGGCCGGAAACGCCGAGCAGTCCTGCGTTTTCCAGCCGATGCAACGGGCGCGGCGACTGTCATCATCGGTAATCGTATCGCAATCGTCCGGCATGAAGCTGCGAAGTTCGCGGACATGCTCAAACTCGGTCTTGAGCTTGCCGGTCTGCGTCATGTTGTAGAACAACTGGTTGAATACGTCATCGCTGATGGCAATGGTGACTTCGGATGCGGTGCGGCCCAGGAAATCGGAGATCGGCGGCTGCGGAACCGGCGCGTTCTTGAGCGGCGTTCCGGGGATGGGCCGAGCCCCCGGATCGATCTTGTCCTCCTTGGGTTCAAAGGCGGAGCCGACGGAAATGGACATTCCGCCGTCGGTAATTTCGCAGCCGGTCAGCTTGCTGTCTCGCTGCTTGGAGTCGAAATCGTTGAGGGCCTCCTCGTCATTCTTCATCTTGACGAATTCGAGGTCCATGGGGTCGCCGTCGAGCGAATCGAAGCGGTCCTTCATGTCGTCCCCGGTGATTTCGAAATCAAGAATGTCGAGGTCAATGTCCACAAATCCAAGTGTAAACACAGTGACGAAGAAGTCGGCGATATCCAGGAGGAAACCCAGCGCGCAGCCAATATCGACCTGGCCGTTGAGCTTCGTGGCGTCGTCGGGGTCGGACTCGCCGATGTTGAAATCAAAATCCAGCGGCTCGCGCTGCTCGCGCGGGATGCCGGTCTGAAGTATGTTCTGCTCGGTGACGGTAAAGGCCAGGTACATGTTCTTTCGTACGAGGATGGCGTTGACGTCAACGGTCACGCATGAGGCACAGACGCATCCACCGAAGGCGCAAACGCATCCGCTTTCACAATAGCCGCCGAAATGGGCACGAAGGTCGAGCGGAGGAAGATCCAATCGGACATTAATCTGGTTTGGATTGGGGTCCACCGTGGCCGTAATGTCGAGTTCAAGATTGGTGTTGCTGTCCTTCTTGAATTCGGTGCCATTGATGGTCATGGACACGTTCGGGTCGCATGCGTCGTCAACGGAGAGCTTCTTGGGTGGCGGATGCTGCTCGCGGAACTTTCGTTTGGTGCGATCCTTGATGCAGCGTGAGTTGGAGTCTTTTTGCACCGTAAATACTTTGGTGATTCCCGTGGTGTTGATGCCCATGACAAAGGCGCGCTGCACAAAGTTTGGCGGATCGGCTGCCGCAACCGTGCCTGCGCCGGCAGCGGCGAACAGGGCAAGGGGAGCGGGGACGATCGGACCGACGGCAAAGGTAAGTGTGTCGAACGTCGTGTTGAAATTCTCATCCATGGCCCGGGCGACCAGCAGGTTGGAGCCTGGGTCAAACGATCCGGTTGTATTTCCCTCCGCAATTCCCTTTCGCAGGTTCGTGACCGGGACGTTGATGTCAAAGTTGAGTGTGTAAAGGTCGCCGGTGGAAACTCCGTCGCCGGGCGTCACCACCTGTGCTCCGACATCCAGGTTGAAGCCGTTGATGTCGGTTTCCGTGATGCGCTTTCCGTGACAAACGCTGCCAACGACCCTGGTCGGACCGCCCGGAGTGACTTCGCCCTCGGCAGGCTTTGTGACATCGATGCGGAAGACGGTGGCCGTGCCCGTGTCGGTCAGATCATCCTCATAGCAAACGGGGCGGGAGTGGCCGCGACCGTCGCCGGCGGCGCTGGAACCATCGTCGATCTTGCTGTCGGAAACCCGACCCGACGATGGTCGACCAGAGAGGGTTGGCTTGTCCGATACCGCAACCTCACCGATTCCGGCCCCGTTCCCGTCATTGCTGTCGCAGTCGTCCTCGGGTTCTTCGCCGCGTTTGGGACTGGAGGTCAGGCCGACAACGCGGATGCTGCCGAAGATGTACCCCACCGTGAGAGGCTCTGCACACGAAGTGCAGAATTCTATTTTTTCCTGCTGAAAGTTGTCCTTGTTGAATATTTTGATGATTGTGTCGCAGGAGAACTTTTCGCGTCCAATGGCGGAGGCAAACACCTCGATCGTATCGCGGAGATGTACAGTGGCCGGGTAGCCCGTGTCGAGATACACGCGATCGTGCTTGTCGGTCACCTTGATACGCACAGGGTCTGTTCCCTTGGCATGACCATCGCACTCGAACTTGCGATCACACTGAGTATTGGCCGATGCCGGGCAACCGCCGCCCTCGTAACGAAGTTTGATTTCCGATACGCGCCCGTTGCACGCGGGGACCTTTTCGCCTTCTACGACAACCTGATTTGAGCCGCAGCCCAGGCCAGTGAGCTTCATGGAAACCGTGTTGGCGTTCGGAATGTCGATTGGCGCGGATTGGACTACCAGATCCTCGACGCCAACGAGCTGGTTGCCGATCTGGACCGACCCGGCAAATGGACCACCGGGGAGATCGCGCGCGGGGTCGATGTTGAGAGCTGCCAGCACGTCCACGCCACCCACTTTCACTTTGAGCGTCGAAGGATCGATATTGGGGATCGCGGCCAGGACTGGCGTGGGGACATCGTTGTCACCGGTCGAAACCGAGCCATTGGGCTGGACAACATCGACAAACGGCAGGGCGGCACAGTAGGCCTGCACCGTGCTTGTGGGCGTCTGCAGCGTGATGCGGAGAAGCGGAGCGGCGGACGTGATGCTGTGCTGGCTGTGCGAGAGGTCCTTGTCGGTCGTAGCGATCACATCCACCGAGGCGGCCCCGTGCGTGTCCTTGCCGATGTACTTGAGTGTGATGGAGGTCACTCCGCCGCGACAGGTTTGATTCCCGTGAGGCTCCTGGAAGGAATCCACGTGAACGATCTCGAAGCTGCCGAAATGCACGCCGGACCAGAGTGGCGTGTTGCAATTGAGTGGCAGCTTGGCGACTTCCACCTCGCGGGCCTCCGGCAGGATGAGGGCGTGAAGGTAGATCGTGTTGGGAAGCTTGTCCTTGCCCGGCTCCGGAATGAGAGTGAACGTGTCGCCCAGATGCAGACCATCGAATTCCGCGAACACTTTGTCCGTGTCGGCCGGATCGGTGGACATTTCGACGGGGATGTCCGTGCGCTGATCGAAGTGGACGATGTCGCCGTTTTTCACGGGCAGCGTCTGCACGACCGCGCCGGTGGCGTCGATGCCGAGGATTTCAGCGCTGACGACGTCAGACCCGTCGGCGCCGAAGGTGTCAAAATACACCCGGTGCTGGTTGGCACAGGGTGAGCCGTTGTCGGCGTGGTCGTTGCGGTTATTGCAATCGTAGATTCCATCCTCGTCCTGCCGGCTGGTGCTCAGCAGAGCGCAGGAGACGGCCAATTCCTGAATCCGGCAGTTTCCATCCGCGAGATCGATCAGACCATCGCAGTCGTTGTCGATTCCGTCGGAGCAAAGATTGCCGGCGGGAGTTTCCGGGGTGGGCTGGGCCGCCACGGCCGTGCATACGGTTCCAGTCTGGTCGGCGCTGCAAACGCGAATTCCGGACCGCTGGCACGCGCCAACGCCGGAAGTGCATGACGCACCGACGTCAAAGCCCTCGTCAATCTGGCCGTTTCCGTCGTTGTCTTTTCCATCGCATTTTTCGGGAGCCTGGCAGCCGCTGTCGGCCAGGTCGATCTTGCCGTCGCAGTCATTGTCCTTGCCGTCGGTGCAACGCGGTGAGCCGGGAACATTTTCCACGCCCGGCGGAAGCGGCGAGACGTTGCACCCGGCGGTTCCGTCCGGCTTGCAGATGATGATGCCGGCGTTCTGACAGGGGCCGTTGCCGACAGTGCAGGGCGCGCCGAGGTTGAATCCGTCATCGACAAGTCCGTTGTTGTCGTTGTCAAAGCCGTCGCATAGTTCGGCGGTCTTGCAAGCGGGGTTGTCAACACGAACATTGTTTTCGTCGAGACCGCCGTGGTCTGTGATACCGTCGCAATCATTGTCCTTGCGATCGAAGCAGGTGGGGTCCGTGGGACCGTTGACGCCTTCGCCCGCGGGATCGGCCGGACCGGCCACGGCATTGCAAATGGCTGCAGTATGTTCTGCGTTGCAAACGACCGTTCCAATGCGCAGGCACACACCCAGACCGGCCGTGCATTGGCGGCCGAGAGGAAGATCATCAAAGGTCAGGAAGACCCCAGCGTCGCCAAGGCAGCTTCCACCGGGACAATCCGCCGCGATTTTGCACAAACTCCCCGCGCTTGATCCGCCGCTGCAGTGAGCTGTTCCGTCAGGAGCGAAAACGGTGAAGCCTTCGTCGGTCTGACCGTTGCAATTGTCGTCTTTGCCATTGCACAATTCGGATTTGCCCGGATTGATGTTGGCATCATTGTCGTTGCAATCCGGACCGAGGCAATCAGTCCCGACGCCGTACCCATCACCATCGACATCGGTGCAATTGGAGTCCCCGGCGACCCGGCCCACGCTGCCGACAGAACGTTCGCGACCATGTCTTGTTGTCGATGCCTTTTGTGCAAAGACCACATCGCTGCCCAACGCAACCAGGCATGCGGAAACCAGAACCATGCTTCGTTTCATGCTCGACGACTCCTCACGACTTGTGTTATTGTTCGCGGCCTCACCTCCAAGGCTTCCACCAGCATAACTGTTGCGCTCCCAAACTTCAAAAGCGGCGGTTACGGTGTCTCTGGCCCTCCTAAGAAGCGATCTGCCTCCGGCAACGGATCCATCGAAGCGAGCCGTTTTTATCAGTCACTTTGTCGAGCCTTGGAGCATGTATCCCTCAAGGATGGCGGTCGAACTCATTACGAACGCCAAAATCGCTTGACCGTCCGCACGAACTGAAGTTCGCGGCTCGCTACATCTGACCATTGGGTGCACCAAAGGCACTTGGTTTTGATCCAAGCCCATGCGCCGGTATTCTTCATTCCTGTGACAAGCGATTCTTAACACTTACACCATTACTGAGGCATCATGGCCGGACCGATACGATATGTTTTGTCCCGCATGCTGGGATCATCCGCGTTCAAACGGCGGCTCTGGACACGCTGGTATCGATACCTGGAACAAACGGTCGGGGAGCAGCCGATCTGGTTCCTCAATTACGGCTATCAGCCGGCAGACGGTGCGGCCCTTGCATTACAAGCCACCGATGAGGCCAATCGCACATCGATTCAGCTTTACGATGTGGTGACGCGCGCGGTCGACGTCGCCGGTCGCAGGGTACTGGAAGTCAGCAGTGGTCGCGGCGGGGGGGCTCGATTTCTTCATGCCTATCGCAAGCCGAAGATGATGATTGGACTGGATCGGACGGAGCAGGCGGTGGCCTTTTGCCGACGTCAGCATCCGGGAGATGGGTTGCAATTTGTGTGCGGAGACGCTCAACAATTACCGTTTCCTGATGAGACCTTCGATGCCGTTGTCAATGTGGAGGCGTCCCACTGCTATCCAGATGTCCCTCAATTTTTTGGAGAGGTTCGCAGAGTCTTGCGCGGGGGAGGCCATTTCCTGTATGCAGATATGCGCAAGCAACCGACGTTGGATGACTGGCGGCGGGAACTGGAAAAGACCGGTCTCGAAAAAAAGGAGGAAGTGGATATCACCAATGACGTGGTGCGAGCATTGGAGCAAAGCAACGACCGCGTCTCAGAGCTGATCCTCAAGTCGGCTCCGCGCCTTACGCGACGGTTCTTCTCTCATTTCGCGGCCACAAAGGGCACGGGCGTTTACAACCAATTGAAGGCGGGTTCTGTACGGTACGTGCGATTTGTATTGCAGAAGCAATAAGAAGGCAGGCGTATACCCTTATTCTTTCTTGTTCGAGTCGGTCTGTTCGAGGACGGAATCGACCCACGAGAAATCGTCAACCTGGTCCGCCTCTTCAGCCACTTCGGCATCAATCTGCCTGGGGACAATACCTGCTGTGGCCTCCTTGATGATTTCGGGCTGGATATCAGAACCCGCACTCTGATGATGGGAGAAGGGACGGTCCGCTTCGTCGGCGGTCTCCTCGAAACCCGATTCGTCCACTGCGTCGAGCGGAGCGACATCAAGCAGCTCAACCATGATGGGAGACAGGGCCCGCTCCTGAACGGCGCGAATGCGGCGCTGGCGGATCATTTCCAGCAGGGCCAGGAATAAACCGATCATTTCGGGCCTGGTCCGGCCCGCAAACAATTCTTCGAATCTCTGCTGCCCGCCGGCGTTCTGCAACGCATCCGCGATGTCTGCTGCGTGCAGGGTGATGGGTGTATCATCGACGCCGACCTGATGGATGCCGCCGGCCTTCCCGATCTGCTGAAGCATGCGATTGAACGCTTCAAACAGACTCCAGATGTCAACGCTTTCAAGGTCGATTTCGTCAGGATTCAACTCGGGCATGGCGGGCTGGCGCTCATGACGCTGCGAGCGTTCGTGGGCCGATTGCTCAAGGCTGCGCGCCGCGTCCTTGAACTTCTTGTATTCCAGGAGCTGTCGCACCAGTGTCGATCGTGGATCGGAAAAATCCTCTTCGTTTTCGTCCACCACCGGCGGACGAGGCAGGAGCACGCGCGATTTGATCTCCATGAGCGTAGCGGCCACGACCAGAAACTCGCCGACGGCTTCCGGGTCAAGCTCCTTCAGCAGGCTGACATACGCAATGTACTGTCCGGTGATTCGGGCGATGGGAATGTCGTAGATGTCCAGCTCTTCGCGCTTGATAAGGAAAAGCAGCAGGTCGAGCGGCCCGTTGTAGATTTCGAGATCGACTTTGTAGTCTGTCACGTGCAGAACTCCTCCACATTTATGCTCTCTTTCGACCGTGCCAGGAAAAAGCAAACGATGTACCTATGGCCAACAGAAAAGCTGTTGTAGGCTCAGGGATTGGTAATCCGTAGATCTCGTACGTTCCTGCGACATTCCAATCCGTCCATAATCCGTCGCCGAACGGATCGCTGCCAGGAGAACGAATATCGACCGTCAGGTCTTCAGTGATACGATCAATCGAGTAGCCCAAGAGGTCTGGTCCAACCGTAGGCACATGAAAAATAAGTCCCGATTCGGATGTTCCCCCCCCTCCCGCTCCGGATCCCTTCGCGCTCCATTGCAAAACAACAATGGACTGCTCACGTCCATCCGTCAGATAGGTAACAAAGTCAGTAAAACCGGTGTCATCACCGTTGGTAAGGACAGCGGTTACTCGAAATGGGTATGGTGGTTGAACTGGAGTGTTCTCAAAAAGCCGACCTGCGATCGCATTGGCGTCGTCGTCGAATATCGCGAGCGTGGGCCAGCGGGACTCAAACACCTCCGGACTACCGACAATGATTCCAGGGGTGGGAATGCGCCAGGTAGCGAGCAACTGCGATTCTGGCCCAACCGGTCCGGCGGACGCGGATGCGGCGGACGAAAGCAGGGCGAGAACGACGAGTGAACGGTTCACAGTAGGACCTCTATGTCAGAATTTCTTCGTTGGAATGTGGGGCCGAGAATCGCGATGAGCCCTCCCGAAATGCAAAACAAAGTACTTGGTTCTGGGACAGGCGTACCGTAGAACTCATAGGTCAATGAGTAATTGACGCTCAATCCTTCCAGACCTAACAGTTGGAACGGTGTAAAGTGCACGTCATGAACATTGAGTCGAATTAGTGTCAACTCGTATCCAATGAAACCCGGCAAGCCGCTAAACAGCGCGGATTCGAGGTTGGGGGAAAGTACTCCGCCACTCTCCCAAAAAACACCATCCTTCAGGATGTCGTCGCTTCCGTTGGTGAGTAAGCTTGCGAACGTGGAAAAATCTGGTTCCGAATCGGGCGTGAAATCAACAATTCCGGTTCCTCCCTCTCCCCAGAACAATGTCTCTCCGATTTGCGCATAGGATTCCGCTCCTTCGATCTCAAGGACGAACGCGACGCTCGGGTCCGCCGGCGCACTTCCTGGGCCATGCAGATGGCCGTCAAAAGATCCTAGCAGCGCCGGTCCAGCGGATGCGATTGACGCGGATGAAAGCAGTGCCAGAACGACGAGTAAACGTTTCATAGTTGGACCTCCATGTCAGACTTCTTGATGAGTTGAAGAGTGCGACGCACCGCCAGGATTCCTAGCCAGACAAGTCCGCACCCCCAAACCGCATACAGGCACCTCGACTCAACACACGAGGGAAGCGGTCCCTATGATTTGCCTGGTTATGGTTCAGATTCTTTCACCATCGGGCCACCACCTTCACCCGCGCCAACGCCTTTGCATCATACCACAACTTGACGTGTAACGTAAAAAGGCTGTGGGGGTTGGGCAGTTCATTCATGCGTCCCTTTTGCGGTCACAATCCCGCATGCATCACGGACTTCCGCCATGACCTGCCGGGCGGTCGCCCGTGCCTGCTTTCCGGCCGTGGCCAGAATATCTTCGACGGTATCCAAGTCCCCGGCAAGCGCGGCGCGGCGGTCGCGGGCTGGGCCGAGCAGACGTTCAACAACATCGGCAAGCTGCGTCTTGGCATCCCCATACCCCATGCCGCCCTTGAGATAGCGTTCGCGCAAGGCAGCAGTCTCCTCCGGAGTCGCCATGAGTTTGTAGAGCAAAAACACGGTGCAGGTGTCGGGATTCTTCGGCGCTTCCACCGGAGTACTGTCAGTTTTGATACCCATGATTCGTTTTCGGGTGTCTTTTTGTGAATCAAAGAGATTTATCGCATTACCGTAGCTTTTCGACATCTTCTGGCCATCAATTCCCGGCACGATCAGCGCTTCGTTCAGTTTGGCCTCTGGACGCTTAAGCACCTCGCGTTCGTAGGTCTCGTTGAAGTGGGTGGCCATGTCCTGAGCCATTTCGATGTGCTGAAGCTGGTCCTTGCCGACAGGCACTAGATCACTGCGATAAATGAGAATGTCGGCGGCCATGAGCAATGGATAGCTGAACAGCCCCATCGACGCGGCAATCCCCTTGGCGACCTTGTCCTTGTATGAAGTCGCCCGTTCGAGGAGTCCTTTGCCGGTGACGGTGCTGAGAATCCATGACAGTTCCGTCACTTCTGGAACGTCGCTTTGGCGAAAAAGCCTGGCCTTGCCGGGGTCCAGGCCCAGGGCCAGGTAGTCGAGCGCGACATCCAGCGTGTACTGCCGCACGAGCGCGGGGTCCTTAACGGTATTGAGCGAATGGAAGTTTGCGATGAAGAAGTAGCAATCGTGGGATTCCTGGAGCTCGATATGCTGCTTCATGGCTCCGAGGTAGTTGCCCAGGTGCAGCTTGCCACTGGATTGAATTCCGGAGAGTACGCGCATGTGCATTACTTAAACGGAGGGAGCACAAAAGTCCAAACGTCCAAGAATCCTTGCTGCCGTACGGAACCATCGGACCGGGTTACAGCCACGCATCTGAATCATTTGAACTCTCAGTTCGATTTCACGCGAATCATAAAGGCACGATTACCTTTTTCGTGCAGAGGGGCGCAGATGAAAAGATCATTCACGCAATGCGAATCGTGATTCTTGCTGCACCCTGTCGCGACGAGGGCAAATGGGCCGAAATAGGCGATGGTCGAAATCCCTATGCCAGTTCGGTGATCGCGTGTAAAGGGGATTTGGGATGCTCTTACATCAGGGCCCAGGCTCGCAAATTCCCATAACAAAGTCAAAGAAGGCTTGGGATGCGCCTAGCAATATGTTAGATTGGCTTTCTGCTTCGTAGCAGCGCCAGTCGTTGTGATTTCGTGGGAGGGGAATCCTGTGCGGAAATTACTTCCAGCCATGGCTGGCTTGGTCTTGGGTGTGGCCATACCGAGTTCTTTTGCAGCAAGCGTCGGTACGGCATTCACATATCAGGGGGTTCTGGAAAACCCGCCCGGCAACCCACTCAACGACACTTGTGCGCTTGAGTTTGCATTGTGCGACGATGCGGTGGCCGCTTGTTCGCCGGGGACCGTGTCGAGCCATCCGGGAATCAGTGTAACGGACGGTGCATTCACCGTCCCGAATGTGGACTTCGGTCCCGGCGCATTGAACGGCCAGGCCCGCTGGATGACCATTCGTGTGAAATGCACGGGCGACGCCGCGTTCGTCACGCTATCGCCCCGAGTTGAGTTGAAACCCGCGCCGTATGCGCTCGCACTTCCGGGCCTTCAAACGCAACAAAATCCCACCAGTCCCAACATCGTGGCCGGGCTTCACGAAAACACAGTAACAGCTGGCGTATTTGGTGCGACGATTGCGGGCGGAGGGCTGACGGGAACTGAAATCAATCGCGTGACGGACAGCTTTGGAACCATCGGCGGCGGAGCCAACAACCGTGCAGGAGACAACACGGGAACTGTAAACGATCAACCATGGGCGACGGTCGGGGGAGGCAAGAGCAACGTCGCCAGCGGAAACGTATCAACCGTTGGCGGAGGTAGTGACAACGTCGCAAGCAATGCAGCGACCACAGTCGCAGGAGGGCAACGAAATACCGCGGCGGGAATTTTTGCCACTGTGACCGGCGGCATAAACAACACAGCAGCACAATCATCCTCAACGGTCGGCGGCGGCAACGCCAACACGGCCGACGGAAATTATTCCACGGTAGGGGGAGGACAGGACAACACCGCATCCGGGCAGCACTGCACCATCGGCGGCGGCGGCGAAAATAGTGCCAGCGGCGATGCCATAACCATTGGTGGGGGTCAAAATAATCAAGCGCAGAATGCCTACGCAACGGTCGCGGGTGGCGTCGGTAATATCGCAAATCAGGACTCGGCTACTGTCGGCGGCGGCAACGGAAACACCGCCTCCGGTGACGGGTCAGTGGTCCCTGGGGGCGATTCAAATGAAGCGGGGGGGACGACGAGTTTTGCGGCAGGTCACCGCGCCAAAGTGCGAAATGCAACCCAATCGGGTGACGGCGACGGCGATCAGGGCACATTTGTCTGGGCCGACAGTACCAATGCCGACTTCGCATCTACCGGGCCAAACCAATTCTTAATTCGCTCGGCGGGCGGCGTAGGTATCAATACAAACGCTCCGACAGCCGCCTTGACGGTTGGCGGTACGGCCGGTGTCGATGGAATTCGTTTTCCTGACGGCACTTTGCAAACCACGGCGAGCGTGCCGGGGCCTGATGGGTACTCGCTCGATGCCGCGGATGGAAGCCCTGCCGATGCCTTGTACGTGGACGACGGCGGCAACGTCGGAATCGGGACTATTACTCCCCAAGAGCAGTTGGATGTAAACGGCAACCTACGCGTCGCTGGCACCATCGCAGCGGGCGCCACGATTACCATTGACGGAAACACACGACAGATCAATTCGTTTGGCGTACTGGGAATTTCCGCAGTCGGTGGTGTGGGAATTGGAACGAACAACCCCACGGCAGCGTTGCATGTTGCAGGCACCCCGGGCGTTGATGGTATTCGTTTTCCTGACGGCACACTGCAAACAACTGCTGCGGGTCCCGGCGGAGGGGGAGATTCCTATTCGCTCGATGCGTCAGACGGCGATCCGGTTGATGCGTTGCTCGTTGACGGCGATGGAAAAGTGGGAATCGGGACGATAACTCCGACGCACAATCTCGATGTCGTTGGCGACATCCATGCCAGCGCGGCCATTTCGAGCGGCAATACGATTGTCGTTGATGGAAACGCGAGGACGATTACCTCGGACGCCGCTTTGGGTCTCATCGCACCGGGCGGAGTGGGCATTGGTACCGATGAACCGACTGTCGCCCTGGATGTTGTCGGAGCGGCACGGGTCGAAACGCTGCAAATATTCGGCGGTACCTCGGTAACACAACCCATTACCGGCTGGGGAAGCAATGCAGCTGGCCAGATCAGCGTCCCGTCAGGATCGTTTACCAAAATAGCAACCGGCTCCAATCATAGCATTGGAATTCGCACCGATGGCACTTTGGCGGGCTGGGGGAACAATTCATCCGGACAGATCAACGTCCCTGCCGGTATTTTTTCGGAGATTTCAGCAGGTTCCAATTTCAGCCTGGGGCTTCGGCAGGATGGATCGTTGGCAGCCTGGGGATCCAATAGCAGCGGACAGCTCAATGTTCCGACGGGGACGTTCATCGCTGTTTCAGCGGGCTGGAATCATGGCGTGGCCATTCGCAGCGACGGCACACTTGCCGCATGGGGAAGCAACACGCAGGGTCAGACAAACGTTCCGACCGGTACCTACCAGAAAATCTCAGCCGGCGCGTTCCACAATCTCGCCATACGCACGGCCGGGACGCTCGTCGCGTGGGGGAATAACACCTACGGCCAAACAAACGTTCCGACCGGAAAATTCGAGGCCATCGCGGCGGGGCTCTACTTCAGCTTGGGAATTCGTGACAACGGAACGCTTGCCGGCTGGGGAATCAACGACACCGGCCAGATCAATGTCCCGCAGGGGGGCGTCTATTATGACGTAGCCGCCGCCGGAACCGTATCGTTTCCGCTGATCCAGGGATTTGGTGTGGCCGTTCGCAGCGATCACGCGCTGGTGGCGTGGGGAGACAATACGTACGGCCAACTCAACGTGCCTGTCGGACAGTTTGTGTCCGTAGTCGCTGGTGAACATCATGCTCTGGCCATCGGTATAGATCCGTCTCCAGATATTGCTCTCCAACTAACCGCCGATTCTGCCGTCAAACCGGGATCGGATCGTTGGACCATCTTTTCCGACAAACGCCTCAAGACAGAGATCGAACCACTGCAAGGCGCACTCGACAAACTGCTTGCACTTCAAGGCCGGACCTTTCGCTGGCGCGATCCTGCGACGCAGGGCGGGCGGTACGACGTTGAGATGGGGTTGATTGCCGATGATGTGCAACGTGTGTTTCCCCAATGGGTACGCACAGCCCCTAACGGATACAAGACGCTCACAGTGAGTGGATTCGAAGCATTGACTGCGGAAGCCCTGCGCGAGCTGCGTGCGGAAAAGGATCACGAGCTTGGTGAAAAGGAACGCGAGATTCAAAACCTCAAATCGGAGATTTCCGATTTGAGAGAAATGGTGGAAGCGTTGGCGGCGCAGCAGAACCAGGGTGGAAAATGAGACGCAGATTGTTGATTGTCGATCGGCTATTACCGATCCTGACCGACTTGCGTGAACCAAACGTCGTGACTCAGAACTGCCTTGTATTGAGTGGCTTATTGGCCGCAATGTTCATTTCCGGAATCGCGAATGCGCAGAGCGGTGGCGGATATGTCGTCAAGAAGAGCACGATAGACGGGGGCGGAGTTACGTTTCATACCGGCGGCTCTTATCGACTTGGAGGGACCGTCGGCCAGCCCGATGCAGGCGAGTATGCCGGAGGCAGTTACCGACTCTCCGGCGGCTTCTGGGGACCAACGGAAGCGACGCCGTGCCCCATTCCCGGTCCCGACCCCAGCCCACAATCGAAATCCCGATTTATCTCCTTTGTTGCGCCCGCCTGCCTCGTGTCGCCGGGAGGAGAAAGTGCGCTGCGCGTGAAGCTCGTGTCGTTACACCATGTCGTGCCGCCCTATACGGGCGGAACATCCGTACCGTTTTCGAGTTTTGAAGGTCAGGTGCGGTGGGTCGGTCCGCCTGCCATCTATGTAGAGTCAAATGCATCGGGTACGCCATTTTATTCTTCAAGCCTGCAGTGCACTCCGTACTACCAGGACTGGAGCACGGTGGGATTGTTGCACGTGACCGGAAGTGCGATTGTTCCGAGCTCGGTCTATGAGGTGGAAAACCTGGCAGCCAGCTGCGAAGGGAATGAAGCGAACTGTGCAGCCGCGTCCAGTCCACTCTCGATTCACACGGCACGGTGGGGTGACGTGGCCATCCCCTACAACCCCCCCAGCCTGACGGTTCAACCAGACTTTGGCGATGTGTCGGCGTTGGTCAACAAATTCAAAGACACGCCCGGCGCGCCGATCAAGGCAAGAGCGCTGCTGGTTGGGGAAGATTCGTTTGGAAACATCACGCCTGCCATCATGAACGTGAACTTCGGATTTACGCACATCGCAGCGTGCGTGGATGCCTTCAAAGGCAAACCCTACCCGCATATTGTTGAATCGTGCCCGTAGATCACAGCCTCATCCAATTCGAGCGGCGAGCATGGTGATGTCATCGCTTTGTTCTGCACCAGCGGCGAACGCTGTAACCTGCTTGCGGATTTGCTTGACTAGCGCGCCCGGGTTGAGGTCGCCGCGCTGCAACAGCCCATCGCGCAGGCGCTCCATGCCGAATGCTTCTCCTGCAGGATTCCAAGCCTCGACAATCCCATCCGTATAGCAGAAAAACAGGTACGGCGCGGCGCCAAGTTGAGTTGTTTTTGTCAGATACGTTGTTTCCGAAGCCACCCCCAGCGGGAATCCGGGCTCTACTTCGACTTCACACAATTCACCCTTCGTGTCGTCGGCGAGCAGGGGTGGCCAGTGACCGGCGCAGGCAACGGCAATGGTCCGGGCTTTGGGATCGATCAAGGCCAGCACACACGTGACAATTCGTGAGCGATGGGTCTGGCAGCAGATAAACTCGTTCCAGCGAGCCAGCAGCCTGCCGGGGTCGTCGCTTTCATTGATGGTGGCCCGGACGACAGCCTGCAAATTGGCCATCTGGATCGCGGCGGGGGCGCCTTCGCCGGTCACGTCGGCGACAAAGCACCACACGCGGCCATCAGGGCGCTCAATCACGTCATAATAGTCGCCGCTGACGCGACGGCCGGGATCGTTGAGTGCGGCGATGCGCAATTCGTTGGTGTTGGGCAGCGTCTTGGGAAAGAGGCCATTTTGAATGTTGCGGGCCAGGTCAAGATCGTGCTGGAGCGCGACCATTTGTTTCTGGTCCTCAAGAAGCTGGGCATTGATGAGGCCGATGGAAATCTGCCGCGCGATGGCGGCAAAGAAGTCAATGTCCTCGGTCGCATACGACGTCGATGTTGAGGTGCGATCACCATAGATGATCCCGATGGTGGATTCACCCTGTACAAGCGGAACGCACATGGCCGAGCGGATGCCGTGCTGTACCATGCTGACGGTGGGGTCGGAGGCGGCTTGACCGGAAGTAAAAATGGCACGTTCGCCGTGTTCCAGGGCACGGTTTAGCAGCGTGCGGCTGATGGTGAGTTCGCCCTCTGCGCCTCTGAGATTTCGCACAATGGGCCAGTCGAGCACGCGCTGGTTACGGCGACGAATGCCGATGGCGCCGCGTTCAAAATGCAACATTTCACAGCAGATGTTCATCGCGTTGTCGAGCAGCGCGTCCCGATCCTGCAGCGTGGTGAGGCGGTCGCTGAGTTCGTACAGGGTTTCGAGGCGGCGTTGCGATAGCAGCAGGCGTTGTTCCTGCGGAGCGTAGCGCGTGGCGCGGCTGGCGCTGGGGTCGTCGGAAAGGACGACGGATGGAATGGAAACCGGTTCTTCCTGATACACCGCCAGAACGGAACCCATGAGTACGCGGTCGCCGGATTTAAGCTGTGAATTCTTGCAGGGAACGTCGTTGACCAGCGTACCGTTCTTGCTGCCGAGGTCTTCCACGAAAAACCCGCCGTCAATGGGCGTGATTCGCGCGTGTCGGCGCGACGTACTGGGGTCGTCAATGGGAATGTCACAGGAGGCGTCGCGGCCCAGCACGACGGGCGTTGCGGGAAGCAGCTTGCGGAGTACACGTCCGTCGGTAAGTGTGATTACGAGTTCAGGCAAGGTAGTTGCGCCGCTCCACGAAAAAATTCAATTTGAATCAGACAGTTCTTGACACGTTTCGTTGAGAGGGAAATAATCCCATTGAATCGTAGGCGCGCCGGGGACGCGGGCGCGCAGCCAAGCAGCCCACCGGCGTCCGACCGAAAGCTCGCGTTCACGGAAATCGTCCGTGGTTCCGTGCACGATAGGTTCCCGGTGTTGGAATTGCTAAGGGAAAGTTTCGACTTCATTGTATCCTTCATGCTGATTGACTTTACAGCCTCGTGTGGCGAGTCGATACTTTGCCTCCGCTGGCGCGAAAGTGTACCAAAAGGGCGGCCAAAACCAATGGCGCGACATGGCGTGTAGTGCTTTTCATTCGCGATTCGCCCGTCAGCGATCGCGGTTGTGCGTGAATTAGGAGATTCCATGGCGACGGCACAGGCGGTTTGGGGGATCGACGTGGGTCGCGCTGCGCTAAAGGCGATCAAGCTGCGCCCGGGAACGGACGGTAAAGTTGAAGTCCTCGCGTTCGACTATGTGGAACACGCCAAGGTCCTTACCCAGCCTGATGCAGATCGTCATGCCTTGATCGCCGCCGCGCTGGAAAAATTCCTTTCCCGCAACGATGTTTCCAAAGACCAGGTATTCGTCAGTGTGCCGGGCCAGCACACACTGGCTCGATTTACGAAACTGCCACCCGTTGCGCCCAAACGAATTCCCGACATTGTGCGGTATGAGGCCGATCAGCAGATCCCCTTCGACATGGACGAAGTGATCTGGGACTACCAGACGTTTCAACAGGAGGGAATGCCGGACCTTGAGGTGGGTATTTTTGCGATGAAGCGCGAGCTGATTCGCGAGCATCTCCTGCACTTCGAGCAGGCGTCGATTGAACCGATCGGCGTCCAATCGGGGCCTCTGGCCGTGTATAATGCGGCTCATTACGACGGCTGGCTCGATGAGCATACGACGATTCTTCTCGACATTGGCGCAGAAAACACAGACTTGATCGTGGCAACGAAGGATGCGTTCTGGACGCGCACCGTTCCCATCGGCGGCAATCGCTTCACTGAGGCGCTGGTGAAGGCATTCAAGCTGAGTTTTGCCAAGGCGGAAAATCTCAAGCGAACTGCCGAAGACAGCAAGTATGCGCGGCAGATTTTCCAGGCCATGCGCCCGGTCTTCGCCGACCTCGTTCAGGAACTTCAACGGTCCATCGGCTTTTATTCCTCTACGCACCGCGACGCGAATGTCGAACGCGTGCTGGGCGTGGGCAACGCGTTTCAACTCCCCGGACTCCAAAAATACCTGCAGCAAAACCTCAGCATGACGGTGGATCGCCCCGAAACCTTCAAGAACGCAAGCACAACCGCGGTCGCCAGCCAGGATGCATTCAAAGAACAGTTCTTGAGCTATTTCGTCGCCTACGGGTTGGCCATTCAAGGACTAGAGCTGTCCAAAGTGACAAGCAATCTGTTGCCTACCGAAATTGCCAAGCAAGTTGTGTGGCGCAAGAAGCGGCCCTCCTTTGCGGCGGCTGCAGCTTGTATCGTCGTGGCCGGTGGGCTTATCTGGTTTCGGCAGACCAGCGACATGAGTGCCCTGGCGGCCGGCGCAAAAGACGACAAGCCTCCGACAATCACGTACGCGCAGGCAGTAGATGTCATCGCCGGCGGGCCCAAGGGGAATCTTTCCGATCGCGGGCGTGCAGCGATGATCCTGGCCGCTGCGAACACCATGAAGAAGGCCCAAGCTGATTTGGCGGGCAAAGGCACAGATGAGGTCAAAGAAATCGACCAGTTGCTCGCTCTGCAAGGACATAAGACACTCGTGCCAGAGCTGATGCGAGTCATTCATGAATCGGCGCCGCGACCCAAGGGCGCATTGGGCGAAGCAACCACATCGCAGGAAATCGTCAAGGCGATCACCGGCGGGCCCGCTCGTGGAGAACGCGAGCAAGTCTGGATTGATAATGTCGATCTGATGTGGGAGCCGGACCTGGGCAAATACGTCTGGAACAGCAAGGTGGAAGCGCCTCCTGCGATCAACAAGTACGACCCTGACACTCCGCTTGCGGGATTCCTCATCAAGATGACCTGCCGATCCCCCAACTCGGGAGGTTCGACCTTCATCAACGAGCATTTCCTGAAGACGTTGCGCGAAAAAGGGAGAACCGCGAGCAAGCAGTTCTATATCGATCAGGTTGTGCTTGTGGATGTCAACAAGGTATCCGCCGTGCCGGCCGGCGGGGCAAAGTCCGGCCCCACACGCGGGGCCCGCGGCGGAACAGCAACCGGAGCTGCAGCCACTGGCATTGCAACAAGCGTTCCTGCAGGAACCGTCGATCCAGTCACGCTGGAATCCACGACGAACGACTGGCAATTTGAAATCATGGCCAGCGCATTGCTGGGTGAAGCCCCGGCCGAGGGCGAGGCCGCAAAAGCGGAGCCTGAAAAGGGAAAAAAACCCGAAGATAAGAAGCCTGCGACAGGAAAACCCAAGGGTCCGTGATGGCTGTAGGACCGGAGTGAGTCGATGGATTTTGTAAAACGAAACATGTTTTTCATTCTTTGCGTGGTGGGGGCGATTGCCGGCATTGCGCTGGGCGTGACCGGATTGCAGGCAATGCCCAGGGTCGTCACGGAGATGAAGGCGGCGGAAGGGATTTACAACAATCTCGAAGGCTTGCAAAGCAAGCCGGTCAACGAACAGACCATAAAGGCCGAGGAAAAACGCATTGAATCCGTCAGGGCTGATCGCACACGAATTCTCGAGAAGTCTGAAGAGCTTTATCCGGGCTATTTCAAGGATTGTAATGGTGCAGGAGAAGAACACGCCTGCAAGCTTGCGAGTTTGGTGGATGACGTTTTTCCAGATGGAACAACAGATTCCCGACTGAAGTTTCGTGCAGCCTACCAACAGGCGATGAAAGATTTGATCGGGCTGCTCAATGGCGGGGGACCTTCTTCGGCTGTCGAGCAGGACCTGATGCGCCGCAAAATCGAGGACGAGAAGGCGGAATCAGCCGGCAATCCCGAAATGAATGCCGACTTCAGCGGTGAAACAAAGAACGCCGCCGGCGTCCTGACACGTGCAGGCGTTCGACAGGATCCGAGGGTCCGCGCCGATCAGCAGGCCGCCCAGCGAATCTATTGCTACGTCACCGGACCCATCCCGGACAAAGAGCGCAAGGCTGACTATCAACCGACATTTCAATACGAACCTGCGATGGAGGACGTGAATTCCGGCGAACCTCCGACGGAAGCCGAAGTGTGGAGGGCGCAGGTTGGCTATTGGATTCAGAGAGACATCGTCGAGGCCATCAAGGACATCAACAACGCTGCGGCCGATGAGTTGAAGGCGGCGGGCAAGGAACGGTGGGTGGGCACGCTCCCCGTAAAGGAACTCATTTCAATCCGGCTGAGTCCTGATTTTTATGTGCCGCCGGAGGGGGCACTGTACCCAGTACCCGAGGCTGGCGGTTATGCACCGGCGGTTCCGGCGGGTACAGCCGAAACAGCGTTTACCAAGTCGGCCTCAGGACCCTACTACGAAGTCGTTCAGCTTTCCGTCAAGCTGGTCATGGATCAACGCTCTGTTCTTAAGCTGGTCGAGCGGGTCAGCAACAATCGTTTTTACACGCTGCTCCGGGCAGGCTACAAAGAAGTTCCGCCAAACCCATCGTTTGTCGGCAAGATTTACGGCCCCGGCCCTGCGGTGAATGTTGTTCTAGATTTTGAATTCGTCATGCTGGGCGGCTTGTTTCGGGAATGGATGCCGGCGGCGATTTGCGAAAAATACGCCATCAAATGTCCCGAGCACGCGGGGGCCAAGGACGAAAAATAGTTGTGAGTGTGTTAACAGGCTGAAATCATGGCAAAACAACTGGTCAATCCCTTTGAGCGGCACGTGGAGAAGCTGGTGCTGGCGATCGCCGGGCTGATGCTTGTCGGCGTGATGTGGAGGTACGTATTTTCCTCGCCGAACAAGATTCAGCTTGGTTCGGAGCCCGCCACGCCGGGTGTGGTTGATACGCGATTGGCTCAGAAGGCCAACGAAATTCTTGAACGCATCCGCACTGCCAAGCCTACGACAGCCGAACATGAACCAAAATTTGAGCAATTCGTTCAAAGCCTCACACCGCTCAAGGCACTTGAACTGCCATTGGTCTCCGCGATGGGCCCTGAAATGCCGCTTGTCGATTCACCCGACGTGCCCACAGGCGGGGCCAAGCTGGTTGAAATACCTGCTCCGCAAAAGATTTTCTTTACTCAGGGGCGAAATACGCTCGTCACTTCCAGCCCTCAGGGGGGAGATGTGCGCACTCCAGTGGACTGGGTCATGCTTTCGTTTCCCATTGACGTCAAGGCAATTTCGGAATTGCAGCGGAAGGCATGGGGAGCCACGCAATTGGCCGTCATTTTCGCTCCGCCCGAAGTCCAGCGCCGCATGATGAAGAGCGATGGCAGCTGGTCGGACAGTGATTGGCAGACGGTTGCGACCTCACCGAGTTTCAAGATGCCCACGCCTCCGACGATACGCCTTACAGAATCGAACGGCAAAGTCGTCGCCAACAAGGATGACCAAAAGGCCGCACAAAAGTACCAGGAGGATATTGCAGATCCAAAAATCCAGTTACAAATTCTGCGGCCGCTGCCTCCGGTCTTTACCAAGGATGAATCACCCTGGAAGTTTCCGATCGTCTCGTCCTATGAAAACGTCGTGAAAATGGATCAGGAATTTCTAACCCCCAACAATCCGGCCGCGCCGATAGAAGACCGATATGGCGGCACGCCGACTGATACGGGAAAGGCCAAACCCGAGCCCACCACCCCGGCTCAGGTGCTTAACAAGGAACTGGAGGATGCACGGGCACAGATGGAGTTGGGCCGTCAGCGATGGTCGCCGAACGAAGTGACGCTCGCGTACAACCGCGCCTTGGAGGTGTCGAGCGCCAAGGAAGCCTCGGCCGATCTAAAGGCCAAGGCGCAAAAACTGATGAAAGAAGCCGAGCAGCTCGTCGTGGATATTAAGCATAACCCCAAGGGCCCTGGAGGGCTGGTGGGGGGGCCCAAATCAGGTGAGACCGTCGTCAAGGCCAGGGAAAAAATGCCTATTCAGGAAATCTGGGCCTTCGACGCCGGTGTGGACAGCATCGCCAACGGTGCGACGTATCAGTTTCGCGTTCGGGCGCGCGTGTTGAATCGACTGGCCGGCGTTCCGGAGAGCTTCGCCAAGCCAACCGATGCGCAAACAATCATCGTTGCAGGTGCCTGGTCGGAACCGACCGAGCCGATTCACATTCCGGAAAGCTCCTGGTTTTTTGTAACTCGAGAAGACAAGCCCAAGCGAGAAATCTACGCCGAGTTCTTTCGCTGGTATGACGGCGTTTGGGTAAAGTCCAATGCGGCCAATTTTCAGGAAGGTACGCTGCTCGTGCATGAGGAACGGGTTTCCGTTCCCAGCATTGCGGATCGCACCGTGGCCGAGAAGCCAACCGTTCCTTTTGGAGAAGATCTGACTCTGCTCGACATCGAATTTGCGCTGCCCATGCGCGAGCGAAAATCGGGAAGCAATCCGATGACGGTGAAGTTTGCCGGACAACCAACGCCGGCGACGGCGGCGGTCTTCGTCAATGGGAAGGGCGATTTGCAGGAGCGCGTGGTGGCGATTGATAAGGAGAATCCAATGAAGAGGGACATCAAGCCCTGGATTCCTCCAAAGAAATCGTCAACGCCTTAGCGCGATTGGCGTCCAAAGTCGCCGCGGAACAAAAGATGGAATTGCCTCGCGGACTGGTTGCGGGGCGTTATGCGTGCGTCTACTATTGGGTGATGCGGCCCGGCGGCGCGTTTGGGCTGCATAAGTTTTTGACCAACCCCACGACGTGGGCAGTGATGGGTTTCAAGGAACGGCGGGATCGGCATCTGCGCGGATCGTCATCCCGTCCGTAAGGAACCAGGCCCAGCGTCAAAGCTAAGGAGGATTCCTTTGCGTCGCACTTGGATTACCCTGCCGGTATTGTTCCTTGTTCAATTAGCACCCCTTGGGCTTCCCGACACTGCGCGGGCCCAGAACGCGGGTGCGGATCTGGACAGGGCCATTCAGCTTTTTAAGGACGGCGACTATCTCGCTGCTCAAGAGATGCTGACCAACGTGAACCGGTCGCAGCTCAGCGCCGAGCAACAGTCACGCCGTGACGACTATGTCAACCGCGTGCAGACGGCGATCACCATGCTGGAGCGTGCGCGCCGCGATCTCGAAGAGGCGAGCCGTGCCATGCAGGAGGGCAATAAGGCCAAGGCCGGCGAACTGCTCGACATGGTGATGGCCAATGAGTATGCCACGCAGCCAATCCGCGAATCCGCAACATCCCTTCGATTAGAATTGCAGAATGGGTCGGGTACAAAGGTTGTACAAGCTCAGCCGGTGCAACCACCACCTCCGCCCCCTGCGCAACCTGTCGTCCAGGAAGTAGTTCAGCAACCGGAAGTCATTCCGCAAGTGGTCATCCAGCAGCCCCAGGAGTCCGCAACCCAGAAGGTAACGACCATTTCCCCCGAAGACGTCAAGCGGGCAACAGACCTTACGGCTCAGGGAAACGCGAAGATCGCGGCCAGCCAATACGACGAAGCGCTGGCACTGTTTAAGTCGGCCCTTGATGCGGTTCCCGGATATCCGGAGGCGGTCGATGGACTTCGCGTAGTTCAGGCCCATCAGGCCAATGTTTCCGGAGTCGCCGTCGATTCCTTGATCGCGAGAATTCAACGGGAAGACGCGATTAACTGGCAGCGTACGGTCGCGGAATATCGTGACGCGGAAACCGCCATTCGCCAGCACATTTCCAACGAACGTTTTGAAGAGGCCCGGCAATTGCTGGTCCGGGCCAACCAGATTGTGGAGGCCGGGCGTCAGTTCGCCGATCCTCTGTCGAAATATGATGCGCTTCGCGCTGAGGCCAATGCCCTGGCGGCGCTGGTTGACGAATCCGAACGAACCTACAACGAGCAAAAAGTGGCCGAGGTGCGCCGTCAGATCGAGGCACAGCGGGCCGAACGGATTCGACAGGATGAGGCCAACCGCCGCGAGCAAGTCGAAAAGCTGATGGAGCAGGCTCGTCAGCATCAGGAAGATGGCGATCTCGACGCAGCGATCGTCGTGCTCAATCAAGTCGTCATGATCGATCCCAAGTACAAGCCCGCGCGATGGATGATCGACAATCTCGAGGAGCTTCGTGCCAACAAGCACGGGCGCGCCCTTCGCGACGAATTCGGCAAGCAGAGTCGTGAATCCCTTAACAATGTCGAGGAGGCCAAGATTCCTTGGGCTGACTTGCTTCGGTATCCAAAGAACTGGCCGGAGATTATTGCCCGGCCCGAGCGCGGCGGACCTCGCGGATCAGTGCGGACCAGCACGTTTATGGCTGCACTGGACACACCCGTTCCGATCAATTTCCAACAGGAGCCGTTTGAGCAAGCCATTGAGAAGCTGGCGTCATCCCAAAACCTGAACGTCATCGTGAAATGGCATGATTTACAACGGGTGGGCGTCGCTCCCACCGTTCCCATTACACTCCGCGTGCCAAACGAAATTTCGCTCAAGCGGGCCCTGACCGAAGTACTCGATCAAGCTGGCGCCGGTGGGGCGACTCTTGGATACGAAATTACCGATGAGGCCATCGTCATTGCCACCCAGGACACGCTCGACAGGAACACGCACCAGGTTGTGTACGACATCAACGATCTGTTGATGGAGGTTCCCAATTTCAATGACGCTCCGATGCCCGATCTGGCCGAGGCCAATCGGCGAAATCAGCCACGGCCCCAGCCCAACCCGCAAAATGCCTGGCATGACGATGATGATGAGAGCGACTCGTCGGCGAGGGATGTGGCCGACCCCGATCGGCAGCGGCGCGTGGCCGAGATCATTGGACTGATTCAGGACAATGTTGCCCCGCAAAGCTGGCGCGATCGCGGCGGAGTGGTTGGACATATTTCGGAAATCAACGGTCAGCTGGTGATTACGCAGAACTCGTCGGCGCAGCGCGCGATTGGCGACCTGCTCGGCAAGCTGCGCGAACAGCGTGCGATTCAGATTGCCGTCGAAGCCCGGTTTATCACCGTATCGAGCCACTACCTCGAAGAATTGGGCATGGATCTGGACATCGTGCTCAACAGCGGCAACGCGGGCTACGATTTTATTCCAGGAGCCAACGGTCCGGTCACCGATCCGGTACTGGGCAATGCGCTCTTGCTGCCGCGCTCGTTCTCGCGACTGGGATTTACGCCCAATGCTCCTGCCCTGGGAACGGCGACCGGCACCGCACAGGCCGTAACGCCCGTCCCCCAGCCCTATGGTCAGCCGTTTCTGGTTCCGCAGAAGCAGGGGGGCAACGGAAGCCAGATGTCACCAGTTCCGATTACCAACCGGATTAATCAGTTCACCGATCCGGCCAACCTTGGTAGCGACGTGCCGGGCAGCTTCGCGGGACAGCAATTGCCGCCTGCGTTGAGTATCTTTGGCAGTTTCCTCGACAACATTCAGGTCGATTTTCTCATTCGCGCCACGCAGGCCGATTCGCGCACGACCGTCCTGACGGCGCCCCAGTTGGTGCTGTTCAATGGGCAGCGTTCGTGGGTGGCCGTCACGATCCAGCAGAACTTCGTCAGCCAGTTGAACCCCGTCGTCGCCACGGGTGCGGTCGCCCAGGCGCCTGTCACAGGTACGATCGACTCGGGTGCGGTATTGGATGTGAACGCGACGGTGACGGCGGACAAGCGGTACGTGACGATGACCTTGCGTCCCGGCGTGACACGATTGCTCGACTTGCAGACGATTCCGTTTTCGGGCGGTGGTGCGGGCGGTGGGTTCGGCGGCGGAACGGCCCTCAATGCGTTTATTCAGTTGCCCACGCTTTCGAGCCAGCGGGTACAGACCACCGTCTCAGTGCCTGACGGTGGAACGCTCCTGATCGGCGGCCAGAAGCTGGCAAGCGAAACCGAGGTGGAAGCCGGCGTGCCGATTCTCTCCAAGATTCCGATTCTCAAGCGGGCGTATAATTCTCGCTCGATGGTCAAGGACGAACAGACGCTGCTCATCCTCATCAAGCCCAAGATTCTGATTCAGAGCGAACAGGAAGAAGAGGCGTTCCCGACGTTTGCTGCGCCTCCTTGAGTTTGTAGCAATGATAAGCCGGACATTTGGCAGACCTCGCCCGCGTCATACGACATGGGCGGGGTCGTGCTTTTGGATCCTCTTGCTTTCACTTCGGACGCTCTCCGCACAGGAAGCGGGGCCCGCGAAACCGGCACCTACGGACGAAGGATCGAATTCTTCCCAGCGACGGGAGTTTGCCCCCGGCGTCGTGATCGATTGGAAACAGAAGGCTGTTGAAGTCGATGCGCGGGTCGTATTGCGCGAGGGTCCGCTGGAACTCTTCGCCTGTAGTCCGCAGACCAAAGAGCACGAAAGCGTCATTGCCATTGTCGCGCGGCCGTTCCATCTTTTTCAGGCGATGGGTCTCGTTGGCCTCGAGACGGGCTCACCGCCGCGTTACGACGAAAAACTCGGTCGCTGGTTTCCGGCCTCAGGCGAGCCGTTGGACCTGCGAATCCGATGGCGGGATGGACACAAGGATCGTACGGCATCCCCGGCAGCATGGATGATCGAAAAGAAAACCGGCAAGGCGCCGGATTCGTTGCGCTGGGTCTTTGCCGGATCGCTGACGGGTGACGAGGGAGGATTCGCCGCTGACGGCGAAGGCACGGTGGCGTGCGTGGTGGATT
Organism: uncultured Phycisphaera sp.; assembly: GCA_964501365.1. Classification (GTDB taxonomy): domain Bacteria; phylum Planctomycetota; class Phycisphaerae; order UBA1845; family UBA1845; genus CAZAMB01. The sequence goes on from CAZCST010000014.1 coordinate 143,182, forward strand.
TCGAGTCGGCCCTGATCGCACAGTCCGTCAGGCATAGCGCGGATGACGCCGAGCTCTGGCTGAGTGCAAATCCCAAAGAAGTGCCTCCTGTCGGGACTCGATGCACCCTGATCGTTCGCAGTGCCTACCACCCGAAGCTCGAACTGGAAATCGAGTCAGCCGGGCGGTTTCGCTCCGGCGAAGAATCCTGGTCGATTGATCAAATCGGCGACCAACTCAGCCGCCAGCGCGACGATCGAACGCCATTTCTGGTGGTTTCATATCGTTCCGGGATGGATGAATCCGAGATCAAACGCGCAGTGGCAAACCTCGAAGGCGAGCTGCGTCGCAGAAACATCAACCCTGCGACATCCATGAAGTTGCGAACGGCTCCTTCCAGCCTCAGGGACGCCGCCCAACCAAAAGTGCGGGAATGATTTTCTCGCTATCGGGCCCCCTCGGCGTCAACAAGTCCGTATCGCTTCATCTTCTTGTATAGCGTCGTGCGATTGATGACGAGCTGTTGTGCCGTCAATTGCCGGTTCCATCCATTGGCCCGAAGTGCCGCCTCCAGAATCTGCTTTTCCGGTTCCTCCAGCGCCTCGCGCAGCGGCATCGGCTTGTATGTTGAAGCCGGCTGACCGGGGGACGCCGCCGCAGCCGCCAGCAGCTTCGGGGGCAGGTCGTCCACAGTGATGTGCCGACCCTTGCAGAGCACGACTCCGCGTTCGATCACGTTTTCCAGTTCGCGCACGTTTCCCGGCCACGAGTATGCCATGAGCACTTGCATCGCGTCCGGCTCAAAATCAGTGATCATCCGTGCCATGTCCGCCGAAAATCGATTCAGGAAGTGCCGGGCCAGCAGGGGAACGTCTCCGACGCGGTCCGCCAGCGGCGGCATTTCGACGGTGACCACATTGACGCGGTAGTAGAGGTCTTCTCGGAAACGCCCGGCCTTCACTTCCGCGTCGAGGTTGCTGTTGGACGCCAGCACGACCCGTACGTCCACGGTCTCGGTCTTGTTGCTGCCTACCGGCTCAAATTGGTGGGTCTGCAGCACGCGGAGCAGCTTGGTCTGCAACGCCGGTGATGCAGCGGAGATTTCGTCGAGGAACAGTGTTCCACCGTGTGCAGCCTTGAACTTGCCCGCTTTGTTGGCGACCGCGCCGGTGAATGCTCCGCGCACATGTCCGAAAAGCTCGCTTTCCAGAAGCGTTTCCGGAAGTGCGCCGCAGCTCACCTCAACGAACGGCTTGTCACCCCGCCCGCTTCTCTGATGGATGACCTTGGCGATGAGGGACTTGCCTGTTCCTGAGGGCCCCTGCACCAGGACAGTCACCCGGGACGGCGCCACCGACTCCACCAGGTCGAACATCTTGAGCATCCGGTAATCGTGCCCGACCACGCTCTCAAGGCCATACCGCAAATCGAGCGTTTCCTTGAGAATTCGATTTTCACGCAGCAATGCCTGCTGGGCCACCGCCCGCTCAATGCATACCTTGAGCTCATCGTCGATGATGGGTTTGGTGAGATAGTCGTAGGCCCCCATCTTGATCGCTTCAACGGCCGATTCAATCGTGCCATACCCGGTCATCATCACAACAACCGTGTCGGGAAATCGCTTGCGCACGCAATGCAGAAGTTCGAACCCATTTCCGCCGGGCATATTGACATCGCACAAGATGAGGTCGATACCGCCGCGCTCAAGGATTTGCACGGCCTGCGGGAACGCAGCGGCGGTTTCCACGTCGTAGCGTTCCATCCTGAGAAACTCCCGCAGCGATTCGACGATGATCCGGTCGTCATCGACCACAAGCACCCGATCAGCGGCCCGGGTCGGAGAATTCTTTTTTTGGGATTGCACATCGAGCATGGCTTGTTTCTTCCTGTCCGAATTGTGGTTGCCCAGCCGTTGTCACTCTACGGCGAAGTCACTCTGTCTTGTTGTCATTCTGAGCGAAGCGAAGAATCTCAGCGTTTTTAGCGATCACAGATGCTTCGCTTTACTCAGCATATGACGAATCTAAACGTCATTGAAAAACAATTCACGAATGCGTAATTCGTTGCGGCGCCAGCAAACCCGTTACCGGAATCCGCACGGTAAACACGGCTCCACCGCTTTCCGCATTGGCCGCCGAAATGGTTCCGTGCATGTCCTCGACGAATTCCTTGCAGATCGCCAAACCAAGCCCCGTTCCCTTGCCGGGCTGTTTTGTCGTGTAAAACGGTTCAAATACTTTCTCTACCGGGTCGGGCAAACCAACTCCCGTGTCCGTGACTCGAATCACAACGCAATCGTCAAACAGCCCGCTTGTGATGCTCAGCCGCCCTCCGTCCGGCATCGCGTCGATCGCATTGCGCATCAGATTGCAGCAGACCTGATACAACCGCCCGCCGCGAACTTTGGGCATTTGATCACTTTGAAAATCAGCGGTGATGATCACGCGACTCGCCTCGCTCGATGCCGAGCACGTTTTGATGGCCTGCTCGATGAGCTCGTTGATGCTTGCCTCTTCGAATCCGGCGTCAGAATTCCGGGAAAACTCCAGCAAATCGCCGATGATCCGGATCATCCGCATCAGCCCCGAACGCGATTCGGACAAGTAGGACGTCAGTCGCGACTCAGACCCATCGCCGGCCACCCGCATGGCCAGGTTGATGTACCGCAGGATTCCATCAAGCGGATTGTTGAGTTCGTGTGCGACCCGCGCGGCTAGCTTGCCCAGCGATGTCAGACGCCGCGCGACATCGTGCTCGTCATTCCAGTCCGTGTTTCTCCCGCATTCAAGGTACAATATCACTGCGTTTTGTGCCGTATCGCCCTGCAATGGGGCACATCGGATGCGCAGGCTCCGGGACGGGTCGGCAATCATGGGAGCCGTCCATTGCATCTCGCAGCGGCTCGAAAGGACTCTCGCCACGTTCACACGCCACTGGCTTTCCGTTGCAAATCGGGCGACGCCAAGCAGGGATTGCAAATCGGCGCCGTTGCCAAGCAGGTGATCGGCTTCGGCATTTCGATACAAAATGGCGCCCTGCCGGTCGGCCACAAGTACGCCCATACCGAGCCGGTCGAGAACGGCGGCCGCATCGATGCAGACAGGCATCGGCCTGGCCCCCTGTGTGGATAGTTGGTGCATGGCTGGTATGCCGTTGAGGCGACGCCGCACGTCGCACGTTGTTTCCGGGCAACTCCCGCGTTGCCTGAAATCATCATCGGTGAGTGAAGGAGCTGAGTGGAATTAGCCCTTCCCTGCTACAACTTCGCACAATCGTGAGGATTCCCTTGTCTTGTTATGGGACAGGTCCAGTCGATTCTCATTGACTGTCCGCAAGCCGCCCTCGACAATCGAATGGTGTTCGAATCCAAAACAACGCGGGTTGTCGTCTTGGCCATTACGGTTCTGCAGTTGGTTCCAGGATGTCGCACCAGTTTGGGATCAAGGGCAATTCCAGGCCAACCGGAGATGATGATGGGCAAGACAGAGGTTACGCCGAATGAAGCCAAAAGTCTGCTGGAGGCAAATCAAGGGTACATCTACCTTGACGTGCGAACTGCTGAGGAGTTTGAGGCGGGTCGCCCGCCGGGAGCCATGAACATCCCATTGGCGGAAATCGACCCGTCAACCGGGCGCATGGAGCTCAATCCCGGATTTCAGAATGACGTTGGGGCAAAAATCCCTCGGAATGCGAAATTGATCGTAGGGTGCAAATCCGGCGGCCGATCGGCCCGAGCCTGCGAAATGCTTCGCCAGGAGGGTTACACACATGTTCTCAACATGGTGGGGGGGTTCGGCGGGGTCGCCGGCCCGGGCGGAAAAATCGTGGAACCAGGCTGGTCAACTCTTGGGTATCCCGTGGAACACGGTCCGTCAAAGAAAGTACCTCCTGCATCCGTGCCCGGTTAATTATTCTTCATCGCGGTGGACCGTCTTGGGCGAAAATGCGGGAAGGCAGACCGCGACATACTCCGCCCCGTTTGGGGTAGAATAGCGTACCCACTCGCCGGGCTGGGTCACGATGGCCTGACCGGGATGCACTTCGATCATTCCACCTTCAAATTCCACTTTCAACATGCCGCCAAGGACAAGAGTGTACTCGCAAAATTCCGGAGTCTGGCCAGGCTCCACCCAGCCGGGCGGGCTGGTCATTTTCGCGATGGATACGGATTCGTTAGCACTGTTGACGCGCCCGACCAACTCTTCGATTCGCTTGGGTTTGTTTCCCGCTGACTGGATGATCGTAGGCTTGGGAATCAGTTTGGGCATGGGCAGCCTTTCTTGTTCAATCGCATCAAGGCCGGTCCGAATGTCATCGCGCATGCAAGCACAATCAGCCCGGCAACTGCGAATGATAGCGAATAGGCCTGCAGACTGCCCAATGTTGGCGTTGCGACGCGATGAATGAATCCTCCGACCAATGGCCCGCACAGGAATCCTAGCGAACCCGCCATGTTAAAACCCGCAAACGCGGCCGCTCGCTGGTGGGGCGGGGCGAGGTCGCCGCACATTGCGAGATTAGGCGAGAAAAATGCGGCGCTGCAAACTCCTGAAACCAGCATTAGCAAGGGGAGCCAGGATTCCGACACAAGTCCATAGGCGGCGAACACCAGACCGAATACTGCATTGCCCCCAATCATCAGGCGGGCTCTGCCAAACCGGTCGGCGAGTCGCCCGGCGGGGTAACAGAGGAATGCAAACGGAAACAGAAATAATGCAAGCAAAGCGCCGCGCTGGGCCGGGGTGTAGCCATGTGCCTCGCCCAGAAAAAGCACGAAACTTGAGACGATCACGCCGACGCAAAAGCGATCCACAAACGAAAACGCGTAAGGGACGAGCAAAGCGCGGTGCGTTCGAAGCAAATCCGTGGTTTCCGAAAAACGCGTCGAACGGGCGCGTCCCGACGCTTCTCGAATCAAAGCAAAGGAAAGCAGCAATGCAATGGCCACGCACATGACGCCGAGTCCAAAGACCATCATCGGCGCGTTTTGGCCGATTCGCCCTCCGAGTGGGGCGCCACAGGCCGTTCCGAAAATGAGCGATGCGCCCATCATCCCCATCTGTCTTCCTTTTCGCTGAGGATCGGCCCAGTCTGCGGCGCACGCCATGATGGTTGAAATCGCAAGTACGTGAAAAACGCCTTCCAGGAATCGCAGGGCCATGAATACGGCAAAGGACTCAACGACTGGCATTAGGCCTAGGATGATCAAGTTGAAAATCAGCGCGACGATCAATATCGATTTGCGGGAAACTGCCCGGTCGGCAAGGCTGGCTGTGATCGGCGCAGTCAGAATTGCGCCGATCATGTTGATGGACATGAAGAGGTGAGCGGCAAACGTGCCTGCGCCGAACCGATCGGTAACGATTTCTTTGAGGACCGGAACCATCATGGTCACCGGCAACATCACAAAAAATAGTACGAAACAAAGGGCGACGCTAACCCGAGCCTGCACATGCGAAGCGGAGGTCGAGTGCGTGTCGGCATTTGGTGCCAATCCAGCGGATGAATCGCTCAACATCGAAGCGTGACCCTACTCCCTCTCCCCTTACCGCAAGCGTCGGGGTGAGGGCACCATCGCCCGAACCACCCTTCACCTACGCGCTCCCAACTTGGGGGAGGAGGACTCAGTCAAAGCTAGTGTTTATGAACCGGGCAACCCGCAGCGGCTGCCGCAGCACGAACCGACTCTGGTACCCGTGCCGGCTCCGCTCCGCCAAGATCGCCGTAAATCCGGTGGCTGGGCCGGGCCGACAAAATCTGGTCCTTGCCCCAGTTGGTCACGTTTTTGAATTGCGCCGAATTCGTAAATGCCTCAAACGCCGGCTTCGACGACCATTCGGAGAAAATCACATACGAACCTGCGTCGGACACATCGCGATACAAATGTGTTTTCACGTGGCCATCCATCGCCTGCATGACTTCCAGCACTTTCGCGAAAACCGCTTCAAAGTCTTTTCCGCGTCCGGGCAAAACCTGGTAATTCATCCCGACCGTCACCATTGCGTTACTCCTGTTCATGAAGATACCCGGCGAACATGATACACGAATGGGCTGTGGTAGGTAACATAGGTGCTTTCGACACCGCAAGAACTTCATGACGCCGGGCACTGGTATCGTTAGGAATTCGGGTGCCACTGGCAGCTGGCTGCCAGTGCAGACACGGGCGGACAAGCCGCCCGTGGCACCCAAACGATACCAGCACCGACTCTGGAGAAATCGGCCTGCACCCTTGCCCGTCCGCGCCGCGGCGCATATCGTTATCCAGTTGGCGCACCGGCCGCACGCCGGGAATACCCATTCTCAAGGAGGATAAAAATGAAGACTTTTGCCCGTTATTCGTTGTTATTGGCTTGTTTGTCTGTTGCGTTTGCAGCCGGATGTCGAAACCGCCCCGGAAATGATGGCAACGGTAACGACAATGGAAACAACGGCGAAGTCCCAGCCGATGTGCAGAAGGCCGTCGATGACGTCGTTGCGCAACTCGAGTCCACTTCACAGTCCGTTGGCGGTGCGACCGACGCGCTCGTCAACGTGGATCAAGCAACCAGCGATACTTTGGGCAATTGCCCTCAAGTCGTGTTTGTGCGGCAAAATAACGTTACAACATTCGCGCTTACGTTTGTGGCCGGATGCTCGAGTGACTATTACGACGAATCCGTCAGCGGCTCGATTTCCGCAGAATTTAACCGCAACACAGGTACGTTCACGGCGACGTTTAACGAGTTTACCGTGGGCGACCAGACGACGGATGGAAGCCTGAACGTAAATCGCGTTGCGGCAGGGGACGTCCGGGACTGGACAGGGTCGATCAATGTTTCAACATCCGGTGTCGGTTCAGAGGCCGGCGATATCGCTTTTACGATTAACGCACTCTCCGACACACTGACAATCTCGTCGGCTTCGCTTGAGGTAACCGATGCTGACGGAGTGGCGCGAAGTGTGGATGTGAGCGCCCTCGTCATGCGGCCCGTTGCCAACAGCAGCTTCATCCCGGAGGCTGGCACCATTTCCTTTGAGGTACCCAACGATGCAAACACTGGCCCAGAAACCGTCACGGTCATCATCGAATTTGACTCCAATTCTCCGTTCGATCGCACTGTGACGTTGACCGTTGGGGAAAGTGTCTTCGCAAACTATCCCTTGGGAGCCTTTTGACGGCTTCGTAGTCGATAAATTGGCAGCATGGATCAGACCCCAAGCGCGGATGCCTTTGGGGTCTTTTTCTGCCAATCTGGCAGCAGCCCTGCACCCATTTGCTGAAATGACAGGCAATTAGCGAATTCCGAACCCCCGCAGAACAATTCGTATCGTCCATAAGCAATTTATTTGCAACATGTTACGGGAATCGAAGGTGCCACATCAAACCATGTTCAACTGGCATCTCGGATGCAACGGGGATTCCAGGAGTGGCTGTAGGCTAAAGGTTCAACGTGACACTGACACCCAACTTGATTCCCAGGCGACGAATCTTGTTCGCGTTCGGCGAGCACATGGTGGGTCCGCGCTGGCTGGGCTCGATTGACGCGGCTTTTGAACCGATCGGCCTGACGATTTGCCCCGCTCATTCGGGCCCGGAGACAATCCGGCGTGTTGAGGAGGGTGGGCTTTCGGCGGCGGTTGTCGTTGAGGACCAGCGTGCCATCGACGGACTTTCGCTGTTGCGAATCATCCGATCGATCGATCGGGCCTTGCCATGCTGGCTGCTGACGCAGGACACGCGCCGTACGACTCTGGAGAGTGCGTTGGCCCTGCAAGTAACCAGTGTATTAGCTTCATCCATCGGCCCGGGTGAGTTGGCGGCCACGTTGTGCCGCAGGCTTCGCGGCGCCGATGGCGAACGGGATTGATTTTTGATCTTTCAATAGGTTCTGAAACTTTTGATTTTTTGAATTGGAATGGAGACAAACATGGCAAAACTCAATATCAAGCCGTTGGGTGACAAGGTCATCGTCAAGCGCGTCGAGGCCGAGGAGCGCACCGCAGGGGGCATCGTGCTGCCCGATTCGGCAAAGGAAAAGCCCAAGCGCGGCGTCGTGCTTGCGGTCGGCAGCGGCAAGCTTCTGGAAGACGGCACCCGCAACGCCCTGCAAGTCAAGAAGGACGACGAAGTCCTTTTCACCAGCTACGCCGGAACGGAAGTCAAGATCAACGGCGAAGAATACATCGTGATGGACGAGTCGGACATTCTCGGCGTCATCGGCTGACGCACAAACGGTAAAACGTAAAGTTCAAAGTTCGAACATCGTTTCGTTCTTTGAGCTTTGAACTTCGGATTTTGAACTTCGTTTACGGAGTAAACGCATATGGCAGCTAAGCAAATCGCATACCAAATGGAGGCCCGGGAGGCCATTCGTCGCGGCGTCAAGCAACTCGCCCGCGCCGTCAAGGCCACTCTGGGGCCCTGTGGAAGAAACGTCGTCATTGAAAAATCCTTCGGCGCGCCCACCGTCACCAAGGACGGCGTCACTGTCGCCAAGGAAATTGAACTCGACTGCGCCTACGAAAACATGGGCGCGCAAATGGTGAAGGAAGTCGCCTCGCGCACCTCGACGGTGGCCGGCGACGGAACCACTACCGCCACCGTCTACGCCGAGGCCATCTACGATGAAGGCCTCAAGAACGTAGCCGCCGGCGCAGAACCGATGGCTCTCAAGCGCGGCATCGAACAGGCCGTCGAGGTCGTCGTTGCAGAACTTAAGAAAGCGAGCACACCCATCAAGGGATCCAATCAAATCGCGCAGGTCGGCACCTGTGCGGCCAACCAAAACGCCGAAATCGGCAAGATCATCGCCCAGGCGATGGACAAGGTCGGCAAGGACGGCGTCATCACCGTCGAAGAAGGCAAGACCCTCGACACCACCGTCGATCTCGTCGAAGGCATGCAATTCGACAAGGGCTACCTCTCGCCGCACTTCATCAACAAGTTCGACACGCTGACGTGCGAGCTCGACAAGCCCTACATCCTCATCCACGAAAAGAAGATCAGCTCCGTCAAGGACATGATCCCGCTGCTTGAAAAGGTCTCGCAGTCGGGTCGTCCGCTGCTTATCGTCGCCGAGGACATCGAAGGCGAAGCCCTCGCCACCCTCGTGGTCAACAAGCTTCGCGGCACGCTTCAGGTCTGCGCCGTCAAGGCCCCCGGCTTTGGCGACCGCCGCAAGGCGATGCTCGAAGACATGTCCACCCTCACCGGCGGCACAGCGATCTTCGAAGACCTCGGCATCAAGCTCGAAAACGTGACGCTCTCCGACCTCGGCTCGGCCAAGAAGGTCCGCGCCGACAAGGACAACACCACGATCGTTGAAGGCGGCGGCTCTTCGGCGGACATCAAGGGCCGAATCCAGCAGATCAAGACCGAGATCGACAAGACCACCAGCGATTACGACAAGGAAAAGCTGTCGGAACGCCTCGCCAAGCTTTCCGGCGGCGTCGCTCAGATTAACGTCGGAGCGGCCACCGAAGTCGAAATGAAGGAGAAGAAGGCCCTCGTCGAAGACGCCCTGCATGCCTGCCGTGCGGCCGTCGAAGAAGGCGTTCTCCCCGGCGGCGGTGTATCCGTGATCCGCGCCTCGAAGGCGTTGGAAGGCTTGAGCAAGAAGCTTAAGGGCGACGAAAAGACCGGCGTCGATATCATCCGCCGCGCCCTCTCCGCTCCGATCAAGCAGATTGTCGAGAATGGCGGCCTCGAAGGCTCGATCGTCTGCCAGAAGGTTTCTGAAAGCAACGATGCAAACTTCGGCTACAACGCCCTCACCGGCGAGTACGGCGACATGATCAAGATGGGCGTGCTCGTGCCGGCCAAGGTCGAGCGCGTCGCGCTCCAGAACGCGGCCAGCGTCGCCAGCCTTCTTCTCACCACCGATTGCATCATCGGCGAGATCAAGCAGAAGAACGACAAGGGCGGCGGCCATGCCGGCCACGGCCACCCCGGAATGGGCGGCGGCATGGGTGGTATGGGCGGCATGGGCGGAATGATGTAGGAATCAGTACCGCGGCCGCCAGGGAGCGGTGTTGGCCTTCGGGGGAGCCCCGAACCTCGAGCGCTAGCGAGCGGGCGGTGACTTCGAATCCGACGCAAAAAAATGCCCCAAAGGGGCATCGTACCATAGCCCAGGGTTGGCCCGAGCCTTTTGGGCCTACCCTGGGAAAACGAATCCCCAAAACCCTCCCCCCTCTCCCATTCAGGGAGAGGGGCCGGGGGTAAGGGTCACGCGACGGAGTGCCAAAGCATCATAACCAAATCAGCAACAACCCTTCTCATTATCGCACTCCTCATCCCGCTTTCGGGTTGTGCCATGACAAGCACCGGCCAGAACAAACGAACCGTCCAGACCTACATGGACGGCTTCCGAAAAAATAACCGGCCGCAAATTCTGTCGTGCCTGACTGACGACGTGGAGTGGTACATCCCCGGCGCATTCCAGACCCAAGGCAAGGAGGCCTTCGCCGGCCACATCGTCGACGAGGGCTCCATCCCTCCTCCCGAAATCACCGTCACTCGCATGATCGAAAGCGACGATGTCGTGGTGGCTGAAGGCTCTGTGAAAGCGAACCGGACCGACGGCACGATCCTCCGCCTCGCCTTTTGCGACGTGTTCGAAATGCACCGCGTCAAAATCCGCAAACTCACCAGCTACTTGATGGAGACGAAATAGAGGTTATTTCTCTGTGTCCACTCCGGCATAATTCTTCACCCGCCACCGTTCGGTTTTTGTTAACTAATACCAAACAAAATCCTGCCACCTTGGCAGCCCAATGGGGGTTTCGTTACTTGTCCGTGACAAAATGGCAGGCGGCATCTTCATTTCGCCAAGAAAAAACTGCTTTTCCTTGGCACGAAGAGTGCACTGCCCTCTTTGACCGCGATTGGCGCAGGTCTATTTGGTTCTCTTAAACATGGAGGTACTTTATGGCAAAGACGCCGCGCAACCACACCACGACGTGGACAAGGGACCAAGTCAAGGGTCTCAAGAACCTTGCTGACCAAAATACCCCAACACGATTGATCGCGCACAAGCTTCATCGCACCGAGAATGCAGTACGAAGTAAGGCTGCGGACCTGGACGTTTCACTCAAGCCGACAAATCAGTCGCCGTACACCCTACAGGGGAAGGAGTAAAGAATGGAATCGGTATCCGAGGCTGTGGCCCCGCCTGAAGCGAAAGCAATTTCCTCACCCATTGAGAGCTCTGAGAAGCAACGCGCCAAACAGGCGGTGGCCTTCGCTGGAGAATTGGCGTCCCTTGTCGAATCCGCGCGAACGCAATCTCAGCACATCGAAGAGGGACGAGGCTATGTTGACAGGATTCGTTCCGAACTCGACACGAATGCAAATGAAGCCAAACGAGTTGCTTCAGAAATCACATCTCTGAATTCGAGATCATCCGAATTGCGGACACAAGTCGAGGCGGATGCAGCCAAAATCGTCGAATGCAGGTCAAAATCAGAGTCAGATGCCACAATGATCGCCACTCTCGCCGAGAGGGCTACGAAAGGCGAAGAGGAGTCGACACGACGTTTTTCCGAGATGTCCCAAAAGCTGACGGCATTCGAACAGCAGTTTGAAACCCAAAAGGGACGCATCGACACTCTGATAGCGGAGCAGCAAACTCAGTTCAGTACGCGTCTTTCGACTTTTGAGAGTCAAGTGTCCGAACAGAAGAATCGCTTGGAGACGCTACACAACGAACAACAACTCTTGTTTACACAGCGGTCCGATGAACGAGGGACTAAGTTTAACGAACAATGCGCACGATTCGAACAGTCGGAAGCCGCTCGGACGAAGCGGTCAGGCGACCAGCTTACGGAGTTGCGTACCGAATTTGCTACGCTGTCGAAGCAAACCACGGATTCGGCGCAAAGGTTAATGTCGGAAGAGGGCGAACGCTTTAGAGTATTTTTGCAAAAGAGTGAGCAGGAGGCGGAAGTTTCCCTAAGGGCCCTTCAAGCAAGGCTGGACGAAGCCGTTCGGATTGTTGGACTTATTGGAAATACAGGTTTGACAGGGAATTATCAGCGCGTGGCAAACCAAGAAAGCGTAGTCGCGAATCGATTCCGATGGATCGCAATTGCATGTATGGTTGCAATGGTGTTGTGCGTGCTTTGGATCGTAGCTCATGTCAACCGGGCTGATTTCGATTGGGAGGTAGCGCTCTTTCGACTTGCAGCCGCAATCGTTTGCCTTGCGCCAGGCTGGTACTGCGCCAAGGAGTCCGGGCGCCATCGCCGGGTTGCGGAACGAAACCGACGGATTGAACTCGAATTGGCCTCACTCAGCCCATATCTGGCGGAATTGCCAGACGCCGAACGTCTAAAGATCGTTGGCGAACTTTCGCACCAGTACTTTGGAGGTGAAATTGATGAGAAAGAGGGTTCCGCCTCCAAAGAGACTAAGTGGCTTCGAACGGGCGATTTCGTAAAACTCCTTGATCAGATAAACAAGTTGCGTAAATAAGCCAGGTAGGGTGCATCGTCGTTTGATGCGCCTTTTCTTCGTGACCTTCGTGCTCTCTGTGGTTCGCTAAACCACTTCCACTTTCGCGCGGTGTCCGAGGACGGTGGCGAGTTTGCGGTCGCGGGTGATCGGCGGCGCGGGGATGGTTTCGGCCAGCGTGAGGTAGAACACATCGGAGAATCTTTACCCTCACCCTGCCCTCCCCCTCCGAGGGAGAGGAGTTATGAAACCGGTTCTAGTCTGGCGTCGATCGCTTCTCAGCCTACAATCGAAAAAGGCGAGACGCGGGATCCGCCCAATACAAGACTGGAGCGAGCATGACACATCCTTGGAACGGTATACATCTTTCAGAACGAGCGCGACGTGTGCAGATCGGCCTTGTCCTTCTCGCCGTCCTGGCCACCGCCGCGCCTGCCTTAGCGCAGCTGGGAGATTGCTGCGCAGGTGGTAACTGCATAGAGCAGATCACAGAAGCCCAATGCATGGCGTTGGAGGGGCTTTGGAGCGATCCCGTTGGTTCCCTTTGCGGCCCGTCGGCTGAAAAGGATTTTTGCCAGGGCGTCGATGCCTGCTGCCTGCCAGACGGCACATGTCGCAGTCTGTACATTATGTCGGATTGCTTGGAAGCGGGTGGGCAATTTCTTGAGGGGCAGTATTGCGGCGCGGCTGACTGTGCGCTCGTGGGCGCATGTTGCATCGAAACGGCCTGTCGGAGCCTGACCGAGGTCCAGTGCACGGACCTCGACGGAAATTGGTCCGGCGGTGGCTCAAACTGCGCATTCGTCAATTGCGAGTTGGGTGACGAGGACAACGACGGCCGCGCGGATGGCGTCGACAACTGCCCGGGCATCGCCAACGCAGACCAGGCGGATACCGACGGAGATGGCGTGGGCGATGCCTGCGACACACCGACGGGACCGCAACCAGGGGGATGCGGGGCGGGTGCGCTGGGCGCAATGGCCCTCACAACGTCGCTTCTGATGACCGGCCGATTACGACGGCCCTTGCGATCGCGATAGGGTGCATCCCTCTACATGCCGCGCTTGTCGAGATCCAGTTCGATGCACCTTTTCTCCATGGAGACCCAAGCCACTTTTACTTCCTCCCTGTGACCGGTTGTGGTCGCAGGTGATGAGCGGTGCGGGAAGGGTTTCGGCTGCCGAGCAAGACCGGCTGAAGCCGGCCAATGAACTGCAAAATAGCGTGCAACTTGATGCACCATTTATGCCGAACCTATCGCCGTTGCCTTTGCTCCTGTCTTCGGGGGCCCGCGCCTCATGTAACGTGATCCATGATCCGGCGTATTCAAATCACGAATTCGCAACAAAATGCGCGCGCCCCGCATGTTATTTGAGGATGATCGCAAAGTGGCCGTCCTCAGCCCGATTTTTGAATTCCGACCGTCGGGTATATGGAGCAAATTTCCAAACGAACCCGCTTATAAGTGTGTGTGCAAAAATGTTCGACCCGCTAATCTCACAATTACAATGCGACGATAAGCCCCCAAATGCCACTATCCCTCGGCCCATTCAAGGTTTACGCCGTCATCTATGGCCTGAGCCTGCTGGCCCACATCATTCTGGCGCAGAGGTGGTGCCAGCGCATGACACTGCCGCGGCGCGTCGGGTTCGTGCTTTCGATGTGCTACATGGTCGGCATGGCCGTGGGAGCGCGGCTGCTCTATGACGTTCTCAATCATCAATTCAACCCCGCGAACTACCTGCGCCCCGGCTACTACTTCAGCGACGGACTGTGGGGCGGGCCGCTGGCGTATTTGATGCTTGCGGCGGGATTTGCGTGGTGGATGGGCGGCCGGGAATGGTGCATCAAGATGCACCCTGCACCCGGGGCTGGCGGCCGGCGGCAAGCTGCGTACGACCCCTCTGCGTCCCTCCTTGGCAAGGGGGGAGGGATTCTGGATGTGATGGTGCTGGCGCTGCCGATTCCAATGGCGATTGCGAAGGTTGCGTGCCTGTTCAACGGCTGCTGTTTCGGCACGCCGTGCGACTGGCCATGGTGCGTGGTGTATCCCTATCTTGCCGAGCCGCCTGCCGGCATCGCCCGCCACCCGACGCAAATTTATGAAATCGCGGCACTGATGTTCATCTACGTCGTACTGTTCACGCTCGAACGCCGCCGCTGGCACGGCCTTCTATCGCTCTGGTTTGTCTTCTTCTACGGCCTGGCCCGCCCGATCACGGAGTTCTTCCGCGTTCCCGGCGAGCGCCGCCCGACGATCGGCTTTCTCAGCACGTCACAGGCCATCTGCCTTGCCGGTGCGGCCGTGGCCCTGATTGCCCTCTATGCCCTTCGCCCGCCGCGACGAGCATTCGAACCCCCGGTCATTCGCCCTGCGTTTGCATAAAGCGTTATCTGTCGGAAATTGTCGGGCAGGCTTGCATTCGCCAATTCGGATGATAGGTTATTGTTAGGGTATTTGAATCGATGGGCACTTTTTTGGAGGCACGAATATGAAAGCGGTCAAACCCATTCCAGAGGGATTCCACACCATCACTCCGCACCTGGTTGTGAAAGGCGGCGAGAAAGCGATCGCCTTCTACAAGAAGGCCTTCGGCGCGAAGGAGCGAGATGGCGCGTGCACGATGAAGATGCCCAATGGCATGATCGGCCATGCCGAGCTGTGGATCGGCGACTCGCCCATCATGCTCGCTGATGAATCGCCCGATTGGGGTTCGTTCTCGCCGCTGTCGAAGGGCGGTGGCAGCGTCTGCATTCATCTTTACGTTCCGGACGTGGACAAGACGTATACACAGGCCGTCGCCGCCGGAGCCACGGCAACCATGCCGGTGACCGACATGCCGTGGGGCGATCGCTATGGCAAGCTCAAGGACCCCTTTGGACACGAATGGTCGATCGGCACGCACAAGGAAGACCTCACCATGGATGAAATCATGAAGCGTATGGAGCCGATGATGTCAGGCGGGGGACATAAGAAAAAGTAACAGTAGCAGCAGGACGTAATCGCATTGGAAGCACGGTCTCGCGTTGGTTGCGAGGCCGTGCTTTTCTCTATCACCGCGCGTCGACGTCAAAACCATTTGCGACTGCGGAAGACCATGACCATTGCCCCGGCCGTCAGGATCAGGGACGAGCACAATACCCAAAAGCCCGATGGGTTTTTGGATCCTGGCAACACATCGAAATTTGTGCCGTATAACCCAGTGATGACGTTGATCGGTAGCACGACGGTTCCCACGGCGGCCAGCAGCTTCATGACGTCGTTGGTGCGGTTGGCGACGAGAGTGAGGTAGGTTTCCAGGGCCCCTTGCAGGAGGTCGTGAAAGATTTCCGAATTTTCGCGGACGCGCTGGACGTGGTCATATACGTCGCGAAGGTAAAGCTGCGTGTCGCGGTTGATATATTCGTTTGGGCGATTGGTCAGGATGTTGAGAATCTCACGCTGCGGGCTGATCATGCGACGCAGCCAGGCGGCCTTGTGTCGCAACTCGAAAATGGCGGCGGAAACAGATTTGTCCGGCGTCCCGAATATCCGCTCTTCCAGATTGTCGACCTCCTCATTCATGTGATCGGACAAATCAAGATAATCATCCACGATTCCATCAAGCAAGAGATAAAGAAGGAAATCCGGGCCGCGATGAAGAGAATCTGAGTTTCGCGTCAGCCAGTTTTTCGCATTTCCCACGGCCGGCAGGGCCGCCCGTTGCGTGGTGACCAGGTAGTTCTTTCCAAGAAACGCATTTAGATTCACGACATCGAACAGGTCGTCGGAAGTGGAGAGATTGAGGGCCGGGATAACGCAGAACAGGTTGTTTGGATACGACTCCACTTTGGCATGGCTCTGAACACTGAAAACGTCCTCGACGGCGAGTTCGTGAAATTCGAGTTTTTGCGCGACAGGCGTCAGATCGGATTGGCTGGGGGCGAGCAGATTGATCCACACCCGATTATCAGGATCGTCGATGGCGCGGAGGGCCTCGTCCAGAGTGCAGTTCCTGGAGTATTTCTCGCCTGCGGGTGCGATGAAACAGGCCATCTCAACAGACAGGTTTTCCTGCGTCTGCGTCATGTGCGGCTCCATACTTTTCGTTGGTCCGGTGGAATCATACGGGGTGTGGAATCGTATCCGCAAGGCGATCCCGAAACCGACCGATAATCCGTTACTGTGATTTCTTCCGCAAAATCTGCGCGATTCAGCCATTCACTCCCTGGCGTGAACGAACTTCGCCGTATTGGTGAACTGGTGACGTGCCTCGCGTGGCGAGACCTGCGCGTTCGCTACAAGCAGTCTCTGCTGGGGGTCGCCTGGGCCGTGTTGCAGCCGGTATCACTCATGATCGTGTTTACGTTTGTGCTGGGGCCAACAGTGAGTCGATCACTGCCTGACGGACTGCCTTACGGGCTGTTTGTTTTCGCGGGTCTGGTTCCCTGGTCGTATTTCAGTGCGAGCCTCACGCAGAGCGTCAACAGTCTTGTGGCCAACCGCAATCTGGTCACCAAAGTATATTTCCCGCGTGAGGCATTTCCCTTTTCGTGCATCGCCGCGGCCCTCGTGGATTTTGGCATTGGACTTGTGGCGCTGGCGGGATTGATGGCGTTCTACCATTGGAAGGGGGTTTGGGCGTTCACTTGGCATCCTTCCATCCTGTTTGTGCCCGCGATTCTGCTTGTGCAAACGGTGCTTGCCTCGGGCTTGGGCATGATGCTGGCGATGGGAAATCTTTTTTATCGCGATGTGCGGCAAATCCTCGGAGTCGCGCTGCAACTGGGGATGTTCGTGTCGGCGGTGGTTGTGCCGGTGCCGATGGGGACGTCGGTGACAGCGAAAATCTTCGCGTGCAATCCGTTGGTTCCCATCATCAGTGGATACCGCGACTGCCTTTTGCATGGTCGATTGCCCGACAGCACTGCCTTCTGCTACGCCGCCGCCATGTCGCTGGTTGTTTTGATTGCGGGTTGGGTGGCGTTTCGCCGGGCCAGCTTCCGATTTGCGGAGTGCATATGATGCCGGCCGTACGATTCGACCATGTAAGCAAGCGATTTCACATCGGCGAGCATTATGATTCGCTGGGCGAAGTACTGGCAGGGGGGATGCGCCGATTGCTTCGTCGCGAGAAGCATCGCGGCCGCGAAAGTTTTCTCGCATTGAACAATGTGAACTTTGAAGTCTCCAATGGCGAGGCACTGGGGATCATCGGTCCCAACGGGGCAGGCAAGAGTACTGCGCTCAAGCTGCTCGCTGGAATCATGCGGCCCGATGCCGGTGAAATCATCGCTCACGGGCGAAAGGCGGCCTTGATCGAAGTGGGGGCCGGGTTTCACGGCGATCTAACCGGGCGCGAAAACATATTTCTCAATGCCACGTTGCTGGGCATGACTCGCGCCGAGATCCGAAAGAAAGTCGATTCGATCGTGGAGTTCGCGGGGATTGCACGATTTCTCGACACACCGGTGAAGCGATATAGCTCGGGGATGTATGCACGGCTGGGCTTCAGTATCGCGGCACATGTCGATCCCGATGTACTGCTGGTGGACGAAGTATTGTCAGTGGGGGACGCGATGTTTCGCGTGCGATGCCTCGAACGCATGCGGCAACTCGTTCGCCAGGGGACAGCATTGATCTTCGTGACGCATGATCTGGAGCAGATGCGCGCGATTTGTGGCCGGTGCGTTGTGCTCGAGCAGGGGAAAGTGTCCTTCGAGGGCCATTCTAACGCGGCGGTCGCTCAATACCTAGTGGCGATGTCGCGGAGCCAGATCGCACGTCCTGCCGATCTGGTGGAATCAGACGGCGAGACCGCAGTTCGAATTGATCGCTTCTGCGTTCGAGATGGATTTGGCGACGACGCCGTATGCGTGGGTCCCGATCATTTTGTACAGATCGAACTTCAACTCCGCACCGTTGGGAACGTACGCACCTACGCATTCGAGCTAAACCTTCGTCGTGCAGAAGGCGGGGATAATGCCCTCAGCTTCAATTCCGCACGCACGGGCCGGTATTTCACGCTCTCGGAAGGATTGCATCGCGTTACCCTCGACGTGCCATCTTTGCCTCTTGGCGGAGGACAATATTTTTGGAACGTTCGCGTTTGGGATGCGCAAACCGACCAATCGCTTGCGGACACTCCATTTCAGTACCCAATGGTGTTGGATGATGGCGGGCGGACCACCGGCAAGCTCAGCCTTTCGCATGAATGGACGGTCCAATCCGAAACGAAAAATGATGCCTGGTCGTATTCTGCAGATACTCTGCCGCAGGCTTTCAAACGATCCACCGAGGCCATCGATGAAGATTTGCTTGTTTGCTGATGCCCAGTCGGTGCATATCAAGCAGCTTGCGCACCATCTACTTGCACGCGGACACCAGATTCATGTTGTCACGCACAAGCCGGCGACGCTCCAAGGTGCAACCGTAGAGCGCTTTGCGGTTCCGCCACCGGGCATCTCGAATTTTCGCGGCTGGAAGGGCCGGAGACGCCGTTACCTGCTCGACCTTTTCAAAGAATTCGACGTCGTCAATATTCACTTTCTCGCCGACTGGGGATTGACGGAATTTCTAACCGAACTTGGGCCTGGTCATGCCAGCGTGATCGCCACTGCATGGGGTTCGGACATCGTTGATCCGCCAGGCGAAACGCCAGCCAGCACTGAACTGATAAGGGCCCGCAAACACCTGCTACGATCCGCCGATGCGATTACGACCTGTGGACGCACATTTGCGCGTACGGTGTCGGAATACGCAGATATTCCGACGAGTTCGATTCATGTTGTCCCGTTAGGCGTCGATCTCAGCAAATTCCAGAGAGATGGCGGAGATAATCGGGCTGATGACCAGGCTCGCATTGGCTTCTTCAAGGGATTTCGAGCCGTATACGGCCCGGCCGTACTCATGCGGGCAATCCCAAAGGTGCTCGCACAGTTTCCGAAGGCCAAATTTGAAATGATCGGTGACGGGCCGGAATTGAAGCGGTGCCAGGCGATGGCTATAAAACTCAACGTGGATCCCGTGGTCGAATGGGTCGGACGACTCGATCACGCTCAGTTGCCCCATCGACTGCGACGATGGCAGCTCAGCGTCATCCCGTCGATCCACGAGGCATTCGGCGTGGCGGCATTGGAATCACAGGCCATGCAAGTTCCGGTCATTGCTTCTGCGGTGGACGGACTCCATGACACGGTGCATCACGACGAAACGGGCCTGCTCTTTCCTGTTGGCGACAGCGACGCCCTGGCAGATGGAATCATTCGACTTTTGGGCGATCGCACACTGCTAACCCGCATGGGCCGCGCCGGCAGCGAGGCGGTCGCGCGGGAATATGACTGGACCACAATCGCCGTCCAATGGGAGCAGCTTTACCTACGTACCCGTGAGAGGTCTTTCCGCATTCACGCCTTAGATTCGCTGAAACGAGAACAAGTCAGCGTACTGACAGGCCGATAATTCTTTATGGCCGCAGACCACAAAGTGCTCATGATTGCATATGCTTTTCCGCCCACGGGCGGCTCAGGCGTGCAACGTTCAGCAAAGTTTGCCAAGTACCTCCCGCGATTCGACTGGCGACCCACTGTCTGGACCGTGGACGGCGCCGATGGTCTCCCGCGCGACGAATCGCTCTGCTATGACCTGCCACCGGAGGTCACAATCTGTGCGAATACGAGTTGCGGCGGCGTGCGTTCTTTGCAAAGGACACTGCGCGGATTTGCCAACGCCCGCACCGGCGAGGGGCTGAGTGGTGTTGCCTCTCGCTTCGCAAAGGCTGTCGATTGGCGGCTCGCAAACTGGGTGTCTTCGAATTGCTTTCCGGATGATTGCATTGGTTGGGCACGACGGAGTCTGGGATTACTTCGAGCGCGGCTTTCTTCTGAGCATTTTGATGTTCTGTATTCGACCTACAGTCCGGCCTCCAACCACTGGGTGGCCCTGGAACTCAAGCGCAGCAGCGGGATTCCGTGGGTCGCGGACTTTCGGGACTTGTGGACGGAGGACTGCCGGTTTCACGCGAGTTCGCCAGCCTATCGTGCAGCTCATCGCCGCCTGGAGCAGGAGATTCTCGAGACGGCCGACGCTGTGATTGGAGTATCGCCGCGTCAGACCGAAATCCTTGCGAGTCATGTGCCCACCCAGCCGGAAAAGTTTCTGACCATCACCAACGGCTTTGATCCCGACGACTTTTCCCATGTGCCGCGTGGCGCAAAGCCGAAGGGCGACCTGTTCGTGCTCGGCTATGTGGGTCGTTTTGACCTTTCTCAAACACCGGAATCGTGGTTTTCGGCGCTGCACCAATTCATTGACGAAATCGGCCCGGATCGCGAACAATTTGTTCTTCGGATCGCGGGGCACGTAAACCGCACAGCCCAGGCGAAGCTGACGGCCACCGGGGCGCGATGCGAATTTGGAGGCTACCTCGCACATCGGGACGCGATTTCCGCGATGTGTGCGGCTGATGCGCTTCTGCTTTGCTCTCCGAACGGACCCAATGGAGATACGATCATCCCGGCCAAGCTGTTCGAGTATCTGGCGACGGGGCGACCTATTGTCTCCGTCGGGCCGACCGGCTCGATCTGCGAGCAAATCCTGCAAACAACGAATGGAGGAGTGTCGGCCGACTTTGAAATGCAATCGATCAATCATGCGCTTCATCACGTTTTCGATGCATGGCTGAGTGGGTTTCCGACGCCAGGCGCGTCCCGCGAGCATGTTGAGAAATTCAGCCGTGAACGCCTCACCGGTAAGCTTGCGAGTGTTTTTGATCGATTGACGCTGGGGCGCATCAAACCAGTCTTACCGCAACGCGAACTGGTCACGGCGCACGAGCTATGAATCGCCCCGTCGTCTCGATCGTCATCCCCACGTTTAATCGCGCGCAGACGCTTCCGCGGGCAATGGATTCGGTCATCCGGCAATCGTTTTCCGATTGGGAATTAGTCGTCGTGGATGACGGTTCCAGCGATGCAACTCCACAAATTCTTGCAGCTTATCGATCCAGGCTGGGCGACAAGTTGATCTGGATTCGGCAGGGAAACATAGGTTGCAGTGCCGCCCGCAACCGTGGCATCGAATTGTCGCGAGGCAAATTTATCGCATTCCTCGATTCCGACGACGAATTCCTTCCCGATAAGCTCACCCGGCAAGTAGAACTCTTTTCCGCCTGTCCGGAATTGTCGCTTGTATACTGCGATTACTCATTCGTTGATCTGGAGGGTCGAAAAACTGAGAGCGCCTTGACCGCCAAGTTTCCTCACGCGCGGACCGTGTCGACTCGCAGAATCGATGAAAATTCATATGCAATCGGACCTGATCTCTTTGATGTTCTGCTGCGCGGATACTTCATTGCAACGATCGTCGGCATGGTTCGCCGTGACGCGTTGGGCACCATTCGTTTCCATGAGATTCTTTCGTATGCCGAGGAGTGGCTTTTCTACTTGCAGCTGGCTCGCGTCGGCAGAGCGGGATTCGTGGACGAGTCGCTCGCCCTCCATCATTACACGCCCGACAGTCTGACGCGGACCAACAAGGGGCGCAATATCCTTCGACAATGCGATTTATTTCATGCCTTCAGAAAACAGTTTCCAGATCTTGGCCAGCGAGAGAAGGCTGTTGTATTGGGCCACTTGAAGTCGGCCTACTCCCAACTCGCAAAACATTATCAATCGGCAGGAGACGCTGTGAATGCTGCCGTGGCGTCAGCAAAGGCCCGGTTTTACGGCTACAAGGCATGTCGTAATACTGGCAAACCACAGGCCGATTTGGAACATCCAGACCGCCTTCAAGCCATCGCGGCCGATCAAGTGGGCTGTCTCCCGGCCCGATAAATATGCATGATTGCCCCGGCCACGCTCGATTCATGCGCACACCGAGAGAGAGCGGTTGGGGTCTGGGATCAACTCTGGTCTTACCAACCCACCGACGTTCGAGACGATGAATTACTCACCCGCGAGCGAGCATCGAAAAGATGGCGGATCACTCTTGAACGGTTGAAGCGCACGTTCGGAGAGGTGAAGGGGCTTCGAACGATCGAATTGGGAAGCGGCAGGGGGGACCTATCGGTCCTTCTTGCACAAGCCGGTGCGTCGGTCACTCTTCTGGATTCGAGCCAACGGGCACTCGATCAAGCCCGAGCCAGGTTTGACCGGCTGGGTCTTACTGCGCGATTTCAAATTGGCGATTTGTTTGCCGCCGATGCGGAGGACCGAGAATTTGACGTCGCGCTTTCGTCGGGCGTCATTGAACACTTTCGAGACAAGCAACGTACAGCGGCTATTCAAGCCCATCGTGCCGTAATTCACAAAAATGGAATGGTGGTCATCAGCGTACCCAATGCCGGCTGCCCGCCATATCGCATCTGGAAAGCGTGGCTGACGCTTCGGGGATCCTGGCCCTACGGATACGAAGCACCATACTCGCGGCACGAGATCGCTCGCCGGGCACGCGAATCGGGATTTGATCGCATTGAGGTTCGCGGATGTGGATTTCGCCAAGCCCTGGACGACCAACTCATGCCGTTGCTGGGAAAACGACGAGGAGGCAAATGCCATTCGGATTCCATGTTCGATGATTCGATGGGCCTTGCGCTAATCCTGTTTGGATGGAAATCGTGACACTCGCCATTATGCAGCAAACACAATCCACAGCTCTGGGGCTGGTGGGCCGCAGCAGCCAGGATGCAGTCGCAACGGACGCGCAGGTCGATCTGCATTTTGCACGGCGCGGACATGGCGAAGAATTTGCAATGGAGGTTCGCTGGATTCTACGGAGCCTGCCGCAAAACGCTTCGCGTGTATTGGATGTGGGATGCGGGATCGGAGCGCTCTTTCCGGCGATCGGCTCCGATCGAGTTGTGGGTATTGACTACGCGTTTGCAGGTCTGCGCTGTACGCGCTCCCGACATCCTGACGCCCGACTGAGCTGTGCCGATGGTGCGAAATTGCCCTTTGCAGACGCCAGTTTCGACGCGATTACAGCCCAGCACATCATCGAACACATGGTTGATCCGATTTCGACGCTCGCAGAGTGGCGACGAGTATTGTGTCCGGGCGGCCGGGTCGTCCTGGTCACACCCAATTCCGGGTTTTGCGATACGTCCATCTTTGACGACCCGACTCATGTTCGCCTTTTTGATCGTGCGAGTCTTCGGCAATCGTTGACGCAGGGCGGCCTGGAAATCGAACAGATTTGCACGCTCGGTTTGCCCCAGTTTCGGAACTACCACGCGATAGCGGGAGGCTGGCGGTTTCGGCGAGCCATTTTGAAGAATGCGGAAATTCTTGCACGGATTCCACTACTGCAATGGTCGGGGCAATCGTTGTGCTGCGTCGCCCGAAGGAGCGATGGATAATGGCTCACCGCCTTCGAGTCTTGGTCGATGCCCGCATGTTATTGGGCCGCTTTTCCGGAGTAGCTCGCTTGGTTACCCGGCTTATTGATCAACTTTCCGTCATGCCCGACGTACAGGTGGTTGCCCTCTGCGGTAACGAGCCCTACAAGCCCTGGGCCGATCGCGCTGATGTTGAGGTTATGATCAGCGATTTCACCCGCCGTGATCGATCGCCAATTCGCCGACTCTGGTGGGAGTCCCAGCGGTTGCACCATTGGATTTCACGCTCCGGCGCCGACGTGTTTCACGCGACGTGGAACTCCGGCGTGCCGCGGCGCTGCGGTATGGCGTCGGTCTTGACTATCCACGACCTCATTGGCTGGGACGAAACGACTAACGGCTTGATTTCGCGCGTTTCGAGGGCCTGCTTGCGACAAAGCCTCAAGTCATCCGCACAGCGCGCCGACCGCATTATCACCGTCAGCGGCTTTACCGCAGATCAAGTAACGCGAAAACTTTGTCTCGATCCAAAACGAATGCGCGTGATCCATAATGGAGTGGATGCGGCGAAGCCAGTACCTCATTCGTTATTGACCGCAGCTTGCCCCTACCTGCTTTATGTGGGGGGACATGAGCCTCGCAAGAACCTCGAAGCCGTATTTGGCGCATTGAATCGTTATTGGTCGAAGGTTGATTCTTCGATGGAGTTGCACCTGACCGGATCGGCGGATCAACTAAGTCCTGCGGCTCGTGACGCCTATCAGAGGTTGCAACATGACGGCCGAATTCAGTTCCTCGGCTCTCCGAATGATGATCAACTGGCCAGAGAATACGCCGGTGCGGCTGCGTTGATCATGTTATCGCGTGCCGAGGGGTTCGGCTTGCCGGTGGTTGAGGCCATGGCGTGCGGCTGCCCTGTCATTGCCGCCCGCATGGGTGCGCTGCCGGAAATTGTGAGCGATGCAGGAATTCTAGTTGATCCGGACAACGCGGACGCGGTCTGCGATTCCATCCTGCAAGTTGCACGGCCCCCACACAGAAGGATTCTGATTTCAAGAGGATTGGAACGTGCCGCGCAGTTTTCCTGGCAGCAAACGGCAGAAGCTTATCTTCACGAATACCGATTGGCGGCGATGAGTCGGTCAGCACAGTCAATCGGCGCGGTGAAAATCGAACCGGGCACCTTGGCCATACCGCTCGTCTGCACGTGAAAGGCCCTTGATCGCACAAACCCTGTCCAATTCGTTGACTTAATGTAAACTCTGTCAAAGTGATACGTCTGTGCGCGGTTGCTTTTGACATTGAAGATGGTTGTTTTCGAGAGATGCGATGAGAGTCCTTATCACAGGATCAAGCGGACAAATCGGGACAAACCTGGGTCTGGCACTTCTTGCCCGGGGGGACCAGGTAGTCGGCGTTGATCATCGCGCCAACACGTGGACCGACAAAATCGATACGCAATTGCTTGACCTGACGAAGACCACGCCCGCCGCTTTGCCTCCCGGACCTTTTGATTTGGTGGTGCATCTCGCCGCAAACGCCAAAGTGTTTGAGCTGGTCGAAAATCCGCAGAAGGCGATGGACAACGTATCCATGCTCTTTACCGTTCTTGAATACTGCCGTCAGAATGGCTTTCCGATCATTTTCTCCAGCTCGCGCGAAGTGTATGGCGACATTCATCGTCATGTGACGGAGGAGGCTGCGGCCGATTTCGTCGTGGCCGAAAGTCCGTACAGCGCCAGCAAGATTGCCGGCGAGGCCTTCATTTACTCCTATGCACAATGCTATGACCTGCCGTTCCTCGTATTCCGATTCAGCAACGTTTATGGCCGATACGATAACGATATCGATCGACTTGAGCGTGTCATTCCTCTATTCATCGACCGGATCGGCCGTGGAGAACCGATCGTCGTCTACGGAAAGGACAAGGTGCTCGATTTCACCTATGTCGACGATTGCGTTGCGGGTGTGGTTGCGGGGATTGACGCGCTGCACGAACGGCGTGTCACGGGCCAAACGATCAACCTCGCGTTTGGCCACGGCAGCACGCTGATGGACGTCGTGAACATCATCTCTCTGGCCTTGGGCAAAGAGCCCAACGCGACGTTTCTACCCTCGCGCACGGGCGAAGTGACCCGATACGTCGCGGACATCAGCAAGGCCCGAAAGCACTTGAATTACAACCCGCAGACGCCGCTCAGCAGCGGCCTGCGCAAATCTGTCCAGTGGTCCCAATCGCACCGATCGAAGAAACCATAAGCGAAAGGGCGTCGCCAGGACCTGATTCCGGACGACGCCCCATGCTTTCCTTAATACGAACTTGGAATTTTCAAACCGTCAAGGCACAACTTCGATGGCGTTGACGTTTTCGCTTGTGGCGATTCCCAGCGTGCTGAGATCGAGGACCAATGTAAACGTGCCCGACGTCGTGGTTCCCAGCGAAGTCGGTGTGAATTCAAAGATGTCCTCATCGGCGCCGGACGCACCGGTAACCGAGAAACTGCCCAGCGTGGAAAGCAAAATCGTCCCGTCAGCGGTGATTGCCGCGGCGTCCACGTCTTCGTTGGTATTCGTTGAAAGGCCGACATCACTGCCATCGAAGTACATTCCAAACGATCCCGCCGTAACCGAACCGAGGCTGGTCGCGTTGAAGACAATCAGGTCCTCGTCGTTGCCGCTCAGGCCGGTTACGCTAAAGGCGTCGAGCGTGGAGATCACAAGCCGGCCGTCGCTGGTCAGGCTGATTGCGTCAATGTCTTCAGCGTCTGTGGTAAGTCCTACGTCGCTGCCGTCGAAATAGAACACCCATGACCCGGCCGTCGTGCTTCCCAGCGAAGTGGGGATGAAGCGAACGATGTCGGAATCATCGATGCTGGTTCCGCTGGGCCCGCCCGTCAGGCCCGCCAGGTTTCCCGCGGCGCTGGTTGATATCAGGATGCTTCCATCGGGCAATACCGCCAACCCATCAATCGTAAATGAGCTAAGACCCACGTCGCTCCCGTCGAAAATAAGCGACCAGGTGCCTGAGCCGGTGTCGTAAGCGACGATGTCCTCATCCTGCACGGTTCCCACGCCCGGCACTGATGTGGAGGTGGTAAACGTCATCCAAATTTCCTCTCCACCACAAGTATCATTTGATTCATTGCATTGCTGGCCCGCACAGGGGTCGGTTCCGGCCTGACAACCGAGGGTCACGCTGCACGTTTCGGTTCCATTGCAGAACAAACCATCGTTGCAAGCTGCGTTGTTTGGCGCGTGATCGCACGCATCAGTGGATTCATTGCAGGAATCCGTTGTGCATGTGATGCCGTCGTCGCAATTGGGGGCCAATCCCGTCTGGCAAGTACCGCCCGAGCAGATTTCCGCTCCGTTGCAGAACACCCCGTCGTCGCACTGTGCATTGACCGTGCAAGCAACGCAGACATCGCCGGCTTCGTCGCAGTCCTGGCCCGGACAAGGATCGCTTCCAGCCTGGCAACCGAGGGTGACGCTGCATGTTTCCGCGCCGTTGCAGAACAGCCCGTCGCCGCACAAGCTGTTGTTTGGGGCATGGTCGCATGAATCCGTTGCTTCGTTACAGGAGTCGTCAGTGCAGGCCACGCTGTCGGCGCAATTCGGCGGAGTCCCTGCCTGGCAGCCCAGCGCAACGTTACAGACTTCGGAGCCGTTGCAGAACAATCCATCGCTGCACGCACCGTTGTTGGGCGTGTGGTCGCACGAATCCGTTGCCTCATTACAGCTATCTGTCGTGCAGGCTACGCTGTCGGCGCAATTGGGAGGCGTCCCCGCCTGGCATGTACCGGCGGCGCAAACCTCGGACCCGTTGCAGAACAAGCCATCGCTGCACTGCGGATCCGTCGTGCAGCCGGGATTAGCGAGCTGCAGCGAATTGATCACGTCGATCCGTCCGTAGCCAAACGACGTATCGAAGCCCGCCGTGCCCAAATCCACCGCTCCGTTGCGAATATGCTGACGCACTTGCGCCGGCGTGAGCGACGGATTGACGTCGAGCAGCAAGGCAGCCAAGCCGGCGACATGCGGGGAAGCCTGGCTCGTGCCGCAGAAGCCCACAAGGCCGTTTCCGGCGGCCACGGTGGAATCATTGGAAAAGATGATGCAGCCGGGCGCGGCTACGTCGATTTTGGAGCTACGGTTACTGAAGCAGCAGCGCTGATTGACCACAGGATTGTTATCCGTGCATGAGCTGGTGCAAGTTTGATTGAGGCAGAATCCGAAGGAAGTCTGCGTGGGGAAGTCGCAATTGGGGTAGTTGTCATCATAGATCGCCGCTACTGCAATCACATTCGAGCCGCAGGCCGGCGTACTCAAGGAGTTGGCAAAGCCGTTGTTTCCCGCCGCCGCCACGACCACGACACCCGCATTGACCGCATTGTTGGCGGCCTGGGCCATGGTGTCGGTGTCGCAGGTGCTGGTGAACTGCCCGCCGCCGAGGCTCATATTGATGACATCGGCCTGGCCGCCGGGGAGAGTCGTCGAGGCACAACGGTTGATACCGGCAATGATGTTGGAGGCGCTGCCGCTTCCGGCCGCGTTGAGGACCTTCACGCCGATCAGGGTTGCGTTGGGGGCAACACCCTGCATGGATTCAGGGCCTGTGGCCGCGCACGCGAAGTCAGCGGTCACAAAACCGCCCAGCACGGTGCCGGATACGTGCGAACCGTGTCCATTGTCGTCTTCCGGGTTGGCGTCGTTATTGACGAAGTCCCACCCTGCGGCGGCGTCTATGCGACCCGCGTACATAATCGAGTTGGAATCGATGCCGGTATCGATCACACAGACGCGCACGCCGGTCCCGTCTGCGGTGATTCCCGCTCCTTGGATTTGAGACTGGTAGGCGCGGATCAAGGGCATACTGTCGTTGTGCTGGATGGTGACGACGTAGTCATCTTCAACTCTCTCGACGCCGGGCAGGAGCTTCAATGCTGCGACGGCCGCTCGGGGAAGATTTCGAATATTGATGACGTTGGGAAGAACGTCGTATTCGTATTGAACGAACGCCCCATATTTGGCGGCAAAAGTCCTTATCTTCGGGCGCTCGGTGCGATCCATGCGCGGTACGAAATGCACGAATACGCTGACCCTGTCGCCAAGAGCCGAGACTCCGCCTTCACTCTCGGGAATCTCCGTCTTGATGACTCGGAATTCGTTCCACGGTTCACGAGGGCTGATCGCAAATCCCGGCAGGCTCTCCAGGGGTTCGGCCGATTCAAGGCTCATGCCGTCCTTGGATTCGGAGCGGGGGGTATCTGCACGTTGAGCCAAGGCCCAGTTGCCGGCGAGAAACAACAATCCGGCTGAAAAAGTGATCCATCGTGAGCGAGGAAACAATTTCATAGTGGAACTCTCCTTTGTTCGAAAAACCGAAATCCTGATGTGCATCCCCGTGTGATGAGGATGGAGTGCGCGGTGTGGGGTATCAATGCGCACTCGACGCGTTCACGAAGTTGCACATACGACGCCTGCAAATGCTCCGCCATGTTACGAGCGGGGCGGTTTCGGAGTCAATCAAAAAATCGACCGCCTGCGACCTTTTCGCTCCATGATTGGGATACCCTCACAAGGATTAGGCGGACCAACACCGCTTCCTGACACGGCGTTTTTGCATTTTCGAGAACTGAATGTCTGCAGGATGGTTCTGATTGCAGGATTTGAACGATACGATTACCGTAATGGTCTGATTGACAAAGAGGAAAAGCTATGGAAATGCCAAAACCATCGGAGCAACACAAGAAGTATCAGGCGTTCGTAGGGACATGGAAGGGCGATGAAACGCTGCACCCCATGCCATGGGAGCCCAAACTGGTAAAGGTCACCAGCAAGACGGTCAACCGCCTCGAACTCGACGGATTCTTCCTGTTCATCGATCACGAACAGACCCGCGATGGAAAGATCAGCTATCGCGGGCATGGTGTGTACGGCTTCAACCCGATCGAGCAAAAATACACGATGCACTGGTTCGACGTGATGGGTTTTGACCCTGGTCCGCCCGCGCTGGGCACCTGGGCGGGGAAGACGCTCTGCTTTCAACATTCACACCACAAGGGTCACAGCCGGTACACCTACGAATTCGAGAGAGATGGGCAATACACGCTCAAGATCGAGATGTCGCAGGATGGAAAGGTGTGGATTCCTTTCCTGACCGGAACGTATGACCGGCTCAACAAATGAGGTTTCATCACCTCCCAGCAATTTAACGATGCCCCTTCGGCATGTCTCATTGACGAAATGAGTGACGGCGATTCGCCTTTCCGCATCCTATTCGCTATCTTCCTCTCACTTGAACGAATGTCGAGGCAGGGACGCTTTGAAGGAGGTTCTGCGCATTGGATGTGCTTGGGGTCGGCAAGCTGCCGTACATGTCGCGGCGGAACTTCGTTTATGAGTTCATTCACCTTCTCCCCTGGAGCGTGCTGGCCGGAGTCGTGGAAGGCCAGTTCGCCAGCGTCGTTGTATCGAAAACCTTTCATGGCAGCGGGCTGCTGATCGCCGTTGCCGCGGGCATGCCCTATGCCGCGTACATCTCCAGTCTGTTTTGGGGGATGCTCTGTGTCGGGCGGCCAAAAATCCAACTCTCCATGCTCGCCGGCGCCGGAACGGCCATCTTCGCGGCGTTGGCGGGAATGTTGCCCGCGTCGGCCAACGGGGCCGTTGTCTTCATCATTCAGATCGCCATCGCCCAGCTTTTTCTGGCGGGCGTAGTCACAGTACGGGCCGCGATCTGGCAGGCAAATTATCCGCCGGACGTGCGCGGGCAAATCGCCGCCAAACTCCAGGGCATCCGATCAGTCATCAGCATATTGGCGGTTCAATCCGCGTCAGCCCTTTGCGATTGGCGGCCGGAGGCCTACCGACTGGTGTATCCAGGAGCGGCGATCCTGGGGCTTCTCGGCATAACCTTGCTCAAGCGGGTTCGGATTCGCGGCCAGTGTGCCGAGCTTCGACGATCAAGCAGTTCCGGCATTGATTCCGTTGCGTCGCACAGACTTCGAGCATATTCGATCGCGAATTTGCTTTCACCGATTCACGCATGGACTCAGATGATGCGAATATTTCGCTCGGATCCGCGATTTACACGCTATTGCGTCGCACAAACACTGCACGGAGCGGCCAACCTGATGACCATTGCAGTGATTGTCGCAGTGATTTCGAGGGAGTTGATCACCAGTGGTTCGCAGGAGTTCTGGATCAGTTCCGGTTTGATCACTGCGCTGCCGATCCTGGCTTTGTTGGGCAGCCTGCGTCGATGGGGACTTCTCTTTGATTCGCTTGGCGTGCTGCGCTTCCGGGTCGTAAACGTCATGTGCTGGACTGCTTCGTTGGCCCTCGGTCTGGCCGGCACGATGGCGACCAGATCCGGGGGAGATGCCCATCCCACCCTTTTCCTGGCAGCGATCGGACTTTTTGCGTTGCGGGCCGTAGTCAATGGCGTGGCGCAGGGAGGTGGAACGCTCGCCTGGAACCTGGGCCACCTTCACTTCGCTTCGCAGGGAAACGCGGATATTTATATGGGCATCCATGTGTTTCTCGCGGGCGTCCGTGGGCTGATCGCACCCCTGGCCGGCATGTGGCTCTACACCTACATCGGATCGTGGATCTGGCTCATAGCCATTGCGATGTCCCTCAGCAGTCTGTCGATTTATCATGATCTGGCAGAGGAAGGGGACCAGCTGGCCGTCTAACCCGCGAGGGTTCCCGTCGATTAGCGGACTCGTGCCTCTCCCAGACCAACCTTGAATTCAAGCCACACTCAGTCGATATATCAAAACAAGGAGAATCCTCATGGCTCAAGATTCGCAGCACGTCGACGTGCCACCAGAAAACCGAAACGCCAAGCGCGAGCCCATGCTTGGGGTCACAGCAATGATTCGCAGCAACGGAGGCATTGTTGTGGAAGGCGTGGTTCAAGACGTTTCCGACGGAGGAATTGGGATTTCGGGTGATGCGGCCGGATTGCAGTCAGGAGACAAGGTCGAAGTCGTGCTGGTGATTCAGGGCGAAAAAGTTGGATACGTCGGCCTAGTCCGACATATGGACTCTTCGGGCCGGTTTTACGGAATTCAATTTGAATCGGGCCCGCTCCGCGGCGACTCGAAGCGAGAGAACACCAAGCAATGCAAGGCTTGCAAAAAGGATTCCCCCGACGAGCACAAATTCTGCTTCCGCTGCGGGCAACGGCTCGTGGGAGGACAGCACTCCGCGCCAAGAAGCGAGTCAACGCACAAAGTGCTTTCCATCACGCCTTCATGATGATCGGATCATTGCCGGCACTCCGGCGAGCCGCCAGCGCCTGGAATGCCACGCAAAATAAACCCCCAGCCCAATCCCGAAAAGGAGATGCGCAACCAGCGTTATCTTTACGAAGCGCATGGTAAGTGCGATGTCAAAAAACCTGGCGTACGGCGACATCAACAGGCAAAATTCGATTCCCACGGCCATCACCACAGCCCAGATCCATCCGCCGCAATAATGCCGCGTCGCCTCGCCGATCATCGCCGCAAACATCACGCCGAAAGTCGCACCATTGCTGAAGTGATATGCCCAGCCGATCAGATGCGCGGCAAGGGAATACACTGGCTGCTCCAACGGCTGGCCGAGAATCAAGGCTCCAAATCGCGGAAAAACCTTGAAGAGCGGCATCTGAGGAACGCCGATTTTGCCCAATCCCCACGCTTCAGAAAAGACAAAAGGCAGGCGAAACACATCGTAAACGACCGCACCCACCAGCCCAGCCAGCGTTCCAATCACAACCGCCCGCCACATACGTCGGTCGCCACGAAAACGATCGAATAACGCCAGGCCATAAAGGGCAAGCGTGGAAGGAATCAGAATGAAGAATGTAAACGTGCGCATGTCGCACAGGCCGTACATCTCAGCGAGCAGACACCAGATCGACATGGCGGCGAGCACGAAGACAACGAGACGTCCCGCCGGGCCCCAATGTAGAATGGCCGTCCACCTTGCAAAAACCGTCGTAGCTTCCTTAGGCATGATCGTATCGTAGTCAACGAACTGACGGGAACAATGCCTGGGGAAATGTCTCGGATGAAAAAAGAAGCGAGACGGCCCACTAAGGAACCGCCTCGCCTCCTAGTACTCACTATTTGCGATGCCTATTGATTATCCATGGCCAACGAACAGTCCGTGATATCGACGTCACCGTCCTGATCCATATCCACAGTGAAACAGGATGGATCCTGATAGTGAACATTCGGTCCCTTCATGCATTGTGCCGCCTTGGCCGCCCGAATTGCCGGACAGTTGTTTGCGGTCGTCACGATGTTCATATCGCAGGCGCCATGTCCATCGCACCAATCGGGGAAGTCGCAGACGTTGGACGATTGGTTCCCGCACGGAGTGCGATACGGCTTGGGCGGATGGAGGCGATGGCAATGACCGTCACAAACATCGTATGTGCACTCTTCGCCATCATCTGTGGCCAGCGTGCCCGCCGCAGCGCAGGTATCAGGCGGACAGGTAGCCGAGAGGCCCGAACATGGTTCCGGCCTGTCGCACTCATCGACAGCCGGACGGCAAACCGTGCCGGCTTCCTTGAAGTTGGAATTGCAGTGTCCTTTACCATCGCACGAATCCGGCATATCGCACACTCCCTGGGGAGTCGCCAGGCCGCATGCAAGACCGTTTGGCTTGGGATGCTCAAATGGCAGTGCATCCTGGCAAATGAAATCCATGCAAAACTCATCGGTGGTCACGATCGTACCATCGGGCTTTGGAACCTTGACGCATTTGCACTGGTCGCTGCAGACGACGTCCTTGCAGGGTTTGCTTTGAGCCAGGCACGCGATGGGGGGTATGGGAGGAACATTGTTCGGTCTTCCCGGATCGCACTCCTCGCCGTCGTCAAGAATTCCGTCGCCGCAGGACTTGCAAAACGGACCACAGATCACGCCTTCCGGCGAGACGCTTCCTGGCGGGTCGCAGGTTTCTCCGGGTTCCACGACATCATTTCCACAGCACGGCGTGACATCGTCATAGGTACATTCCAACACCGGATCGCAGCCCGTGCTTCGTTTGCACAACAGCGTCGGACAGGTGATCGGGGTATGTACGCAGCACGAATTTGTGCAGGAATCGGTGGTACAGAGGCTTTGATCATCACAATCCGCAGCGCTGGTGCAATCCGGCCTCGAACCGCACACACCGGAGTTTGCATCGCACGTGGCCGTGGTACATGGATTGGTGTCGGCAGGACAGCATGTGCCCAGCGGGCCGTTGCGACAATCGTCCACGTACTGGCAGCCGAGAGCGGGGTCACAACCAGTCAATCGTTTGCATGGAATTTCCGGGCAAACGAACGGCGTATGAACACAACAAGAATTTGCGCAGGAATCCACGGTACACAAATTATTGTCGTTGCAGTCGGCAGCGGAGGTACAATCAAACGTCTTTCCGCAAACACCCGTACCGGCAGCGCAGAACTCATGCGTACAGGCGTTGCCATCGTCGGGACAACAAGTACCAAGCGGGCCGTTGCGGCAATCGCTGACATACTCGCAACCGGCCACTTCATCGCAATCCGTATTTCTCTGGCAGGTAAGAGCGGGGCAGGGGATGTCCTGGTGGACGCAGCATGAGTTCACGCACGCATCCGACGTGCAGGTATCATTGTCGTTGCAATCGGCTGCGGTCACGCAGTCCGGTGTCTTACCGCAAACTCCTGTGCCTTGCGCACAGAACTCGTCGGTACAAATGTTTCCGTCATCGGGGCAGCAGGCACCCAGCGATCCCGTCCGACAATCCGGTACATAAATGCAGCCGGTAATCGGGTTGCAACCGGTGGCCCGGAAACAGGGGAGCACAGGGCAGGGAATATCGAGATGTTCGCAACACGAGCCATCGCAGATATCGGTGGTGCAAACGTTCTGGTCGTCGCAATCAGCGGCCGTCACGCATTCAGGGTCTTCATCGCAAAGCCCCGTCGCTTGATCGCAGAACTCCGCAGTACACGGGTTGCCATCGTCCGGACAGCAGGTCTGTCCGGGCGCCGCCGGTTCACGGCAATCAAAGGTGTACTGGCAACCTGTAATGGGGTTACATCCGGTGATCCGCTGGCAGGGTAGCGCAGGGCAGGGGATCGGCACATGGTCGCAGCATGTTGCTGCTTCGTCGTTACAGGAGTCCGCTGTACACACGTTGTTGTCATCACAGGAAATGGGAGTGTTTCCTGCGGCGCAGGACGTATCCAGGCAGACACTTGTGTTGGAGCATACTCCATTCACGCAACAATCGGTCGTGCAGGTGTCCCCATCATTGCAGCGGACCACGTCCGTGTTCGAGCCTGCCGGGGTCACCAGGGTTCCCACGGGGCAACTGCTGGAACCCGTCGGGTCCTGACATTCGTCCGCCCACCGAAACTTCGCGACATCGGGCATGTTGTTCGGATCGGTAACTTTAATGACATATTGATTCTGCCGGAACTGCACGCGACCCGCAGGAGAAAGGCCGGGCATTCCGCCGGTGTTGCTGCCCGCCTGAGCCACTCGACAGGGCAGCACACAATTCGCTCCAGTCGCCGGATTGCATATTCCGCCGCTGTCGGTGCATAACGCGTTTCCTACGACGGCAATGATTGGAAGATTGCCCACTGCCGGAACGCGCACAAGCCCAAGTCCGGTACTGACTTCGTCCCAAGCCTCCGTCAGGGTGAGGACGTCGTCGAAATCGTCAAGATGGCGCCCGGTCATCGTGCAGTCCATCGTTTCGCCTTCGCAACGAGGATTGCAGACCTTGGTCGCCCCAAAGCCGTGCTCCAACTGTGCCATGGCAATCGAACCATGACTGAGTACCAGTAGGAATCCAAGCAGCGTTACAATTTGGATTCTTCCCCGACAGGCCCCGCCCCTCGACCGGTCCTGCGTCCCAAAGCAATTCTTCAGATTCATCTTCAAATCTCCTCACGAAACCCCAGTTTAGTTAAGCGGCACCGGCATCCTTGCCGGATTTCCGCTGAAATACTACCTAAATCGAACACTCCCAAGACGATGGGTAATTTCCTCAGTGCCTGGCAGCTGACGCCCTCTCTGGAACTCCGTCAGCTGCTCGGCCATCTTATCTAGTACCTGCGATAACAGCCATTCGAACATGAATCGTACGAATTCGAATTTCCATCATCGCACTGTTCCCCGCTGTTGACAATGTGATCACCGCAATAGGTGCAATTGTCACGGCAAGTCTTTCCGTTCCATTGAATCGATCCGGGTGGATCACAGGTTTCGCCCGGCTCCTTGTGGCCATTGCCGCAGCACGAACTGGAGGATTGCTCCACGCAGCAGCCACTCTGGCAGTGAACCTGAACACACGGCTTGCTTACCGACCCGCAGTCGCTGTCTGTGTAACATTCCGGAGTATGCTTGCAACCGTAGTTAGAATCGCACCAATCCGTCGTGCACTCGTTTTGATCGTGGCAATTGATCGGTGGATACGTACATACCCCTGCCGTGCAGACGTTTTGCGTACAGGCATTGTGGTCATCGCATTTGGCGCGATGCTTGCAAACGCATGTATCGCCACTGCTGTCATCGTCGTCGTCATCGTAACCCCCGCCGCCATTGGCTGTGGTGTGGCCTGATCCGGGGGCACAATAATCCTCGGTGCATGGGTTCCCGTCGTCGCAGTTGCCACAGCATTCACTCGTACAAACCAGCTTGTGAATGCAGACGCACGACGGCGGATTATTGTGGTCGCCATCGTCATCGTCATCACCCTTGGCAGCGTGGCCTTCGTCATCACAGGCTCCTGCCGGACACACGCACTGCTGTCCGCCGCCACTGTCATGATCATCATCGTCATCGTCGCCATCATCATCGTCATGGTGGCTCTGGCTGCTGCTGGTTTCGTTGCTGCTGCCGGCATGAGCCGAAAGACTTGCAGGCCTGCTATACTGCTTGCCCGAACCGTCGGTGTTGGACGAAGCGGCATGACCATCGTCGTCGTCATCGCCGTCATCATGATGATTCGAGCAAACGCACGAGTCCTGCGTGCAAGGATTGCCATCATCACACGTGTTGGTTGAGGTGCATTCATTGGAGCAGGAATCGGTATTTACGTTGTTCCCGTCGTCGCACTGCTCTCCGCCATTGACGATTCCATCACCGCAATAGGTGCAACCCGCGCGGCACGTTCGTCCGTCAACCACCGATCCCGGTGGATCACAGGTTTCACCGCTTTCCAGCGTCCCATTGCCGCAACAGCTCTTGGGCTTCTGGGAACAGCAACCCTCCACGCAAACGGCGACCGTACATGGATCGCTGTCGCTCGCGCAGTCGGCAGCCGTATGGCATTGAGGAGTATGGACGCAACCGGTCTGCGGATTGCAGGAATCCGTTGTACAAGTGTTGTTGTCGTTGCAATCAAGAGGGGGGTGTTCACAACAGCCCTGCGCATTGCAGACATCTCTTGTGCACAGATTGGTGTCTTTGCAATCATGATCGACGCTGCAGTCCGGCGTCGAAGTGCACTGGCCGGTAGCCTGATCGCACGACGCGGCCGAGCACTGCCCGCCGTTATCGGGACAGCAGTTTGCGCCAGGCGCCCTGCAATCGAATTCATACTGGCATCCCAAGACGGGATCGCAACCGGTTCCACGTTTGCAGGCGACCGGCGGGCACGTATTCGGCGTGTATTTGCAGCAGCCATCCGCCTGGTCGTCGCAGCTATCGGCCGTACAAACGTCGTGGTCGTCGCAATAGCTCGGATTAAACGAGCAGATCGATTCGTAGATGCACCCATTCACCGGATCGCAGCCGGTAATGCGGAAGCAGGGGCGTTCCTCGCAGGGAATGTCGACATACTTGCAGCAGCCGTCGGCTGTTTCGTCGCAGACATCCCGGGTGCACACATTGCTGTCATTGCAGTATCCTGGTTCCTGGCAAACAGTTCTGTATTGACAGCCAAGCACTGGGTCGCACCCATTGTGCGTATAGCAAGCCCTGTCAGGGCACGGGATCGGCGTGTTCTCGCAACAGCCTTCAGCGGTGCAATCATCTGCAGTGCATTCGTCGTGATCGTTGCAGTCCGTATCCGTACGGCAATCCGGAATCAAGCTGCATTGACCGGTTTTCTTGTTGCATACGGCTGTATCGCACTCGCCGCCCTTGCGACAGCAATTCTTTCCCGGCTCGCGGCAGTCAAATTCATACTGGCAGCCGGCAACCGGATCACATCCGGTGTTTCTCATGCATGGGACGTCCGGACAAGGAATTGGCGTGTTCGAACAGCACGTGGGCGCATTTTCGTCATTGCACGAATCCGACGTGCAAACATCGTGATCGTCGCACGAAAGCGGAGTGTTGCCAGCCCCGCACGACGTGTCCTGGCAAACGCTTGTCGAAGAACATACACCGGCCAGGCAGCAATCGGTCGTGCAAGGATCGCCATCATTGCATCGGATAACATCTGTGTTTGAGCCCGCGGGGGTAACCAGCGTTCCAATGGGACAACTGGTTGAACCGACAAGGTCATTACATTCGTCAGTCCAGGCAAACATGACTGTGTCCGGCATGTCGCCAGGATCCGTTGGCTTAATGATGTATTGATTCTGCTTGAATTGCACTCGCCCGGCAGGCGTCAGCCCAGGCATGCCGCCGGCGTTACTTCCGGACCGGCCTAGCCTGCATGGAAGCGCACAATGGAGACCAGTTGCGGGCACACAGACGCCGCCGCTGTTGGTGCAGACCGCATTACCGACAACGGAGATGATCGGAAGATTTCCAACGGCCGGAATTCGGACTAGGCCAAGCCCAGTGCTGACTTCATCCCACGCCTCGCTCAAGACCGTCACGTCGTCGAAGTCGTCGAGGTGACGTCCGGTCATCGTGCAATCCATCGCCTCGCCTTCGCAACGTGGATTGCAAACTTTGGTAGCACCAAATCCATGCTCGAGTTGGGCCATGGCTGGACTACTGCTCGCAATTGCAGCAATGGTTGCCAGCACCATCATCTTTGTTTGTGCGCGGATCCCACTTCGCATCGACCGAAAACATGTTTGCGATACAAGCAGTCTTTTCGCCCTCATTTTCCTAACTCCCAAAATCGACCCAGCCCCCTCGAACCACCGAGGGTCCGAGATCTGATTTGTGTTGCATTATAGATTTGGCCCCTGACGCGGACCATGATTGATTTATCCTAAACTGCCTCCACAACCCTCCCAATTGACTTGACTGGGCAAACTATCAACGAATCTCGACTTGGCGTCAAGCATGAATTTCTTTAAATGCATAGGTCCGATAATTATATGGTGTCGGTTTTGCCTAGCTTTTCTGACCGTAAATTGACTACGCCTGTTAAGAGTGATAATATCAGCGTTCTACGCGTCGTCGTTGTAGACGAACCAGCCTTCCGGGGTTAGCTAGTTTGTAGAACGCATACTGCGGATTGAGTAGGGGGGTCGAATTTTGAAGTTGTTTGGACTTCTACCTACCGAGACCATTCCATAGTAAGTCCGGGAATGGTCATCCTGCAATCGCAAAAGGCGTAAATCCTATTCGGAACCGATATGTATTTTGCTGGAATTGAAATTCTATTGGAGGGTTGAGTCGTGGCAGTTTCGGCTATGCCGGTGATCTGCGTAAAGCGTATCGATTAGTGGGATGGAGAGAGGGCCGTTCCGCCACATCGGGGAAAGAAGCATGTACGGCAGAAACTCTGTAGCACATCGCAGTTGTCTATTATTTCTCGTTTGCGCTGGCACCTTCACAATTACCAGCACTGCCCGAGCTCAAGTCGGACCTTGTCAGTTCCAACCCGGCAACGTCGTGAGGCCAACAGATCTCGGTTCTCAAGATCAATATGCCACGAGCGTCGATGTTTATGGGAACTTCGCCTTCATCGGAGCTCCCCGTCAACCTACCGCCAGTGAAACAGGTGCAGTTTATGTTGCGACCCGGGGCTTAACCTGGTCTGTCACCCAAAAGCTGGTTGCTCCTGATGCCGCGCCAGGTAGAAGGTTTGGATCCTCCGTTGCGATGGATGGATCGTGGGCTGTTGTGGGCTCTGACGGCGCAGGCGCGGCCTACGCGTATCAGCTCGTCGGATCGACCTGGACATATCGCCAAAAACTCGTTCCAAACCCTGTCACCGCAGGAGATTTGTTTGGGTCGTCGGTTGCCATTTCGGGCTCAACTCTGGTTGTCGGCGCACATGGCCATACCGGCTATTCAGGTCGCGCTTTCGTATTCAAATACAACGGGACCTCCTGGGTGCAAACTCAGGTGCTCGCCGCTACGGACGGTGCTGCCTACGACTTTTTCGGTTTTTCCGTCGGACTGTCGAACAACTCTTTGGTTGTCGGAGCCTATGGAGATGACGAAACCGCCGGAACCAATTTCGGCTCCGTATACGCGTTTCGATTTGATGGAACTCAATGGGTATTTCAGCAGAAGCTTCACGCACCTGATGGTGCGAGCGGAGACAATTTTGGCGAATCAGTGTCCGTGAGCGGCAGCACGCTGGTGATCGGGGCGTCTCGAAATGATCAGGTCGGCAGCAACGCGGGAGCGGCCTATGTATTTGGCCTGAACGGCACACAATGGAACTTCGCCAGCAAGCTCACTGGTTCAGACTCCGCGCCGGGCGATTGGTTCGGCACATCGGTTGCGACGGATGGCGAGATTGTGGTTGTCGGAAGCCCACTCTGGGATAGTGGGGAAGTGACGAATTGCGGCGCTGTGTACTCCTTTGCCTTCGATGGAACGCGCTGGGTTGAACAAACCAAGTTGCTGCCGCCTGCCCCCTGGGGTTCTTATGACGACAACCTTGGCAAGAGCGTGGCCATCAATTCGGGGGAAATTGTCGGCGGAGCAAACCTTGCCGACTGGCAGGGCCGCGATACGGGAGATGCCTACTTTTTTGACGTTCACTGTGATGAGGCGGTGCCCGAGTGTACCGTGAATGGAAACTGCAACGACAACAACGCATGCACCACCGACACGTGCAATTCCGGACGATGCGTATTCACGAATAACACACTTCCGTGCAATGACGGCGTGTTTTGCAACGGAGCGGATACCTGCAACGCGGGTTCGTGCAGCGTTCATGCCGGCAATCCTTGTGCCACTGGGGCAGTGTGCGCGAATACCTGCAACGAAGCTGCGGACAATTGTTTCACCGCGGCCAACGTCGCCTGTACGGCCGATACGAACACATGCACGAATGACGTGTGCGATGGAAGTGGGGCATGTACGCACCCGTTCAAGCCTGCGGGCTCGCCTTGTGGAAGTTCGGCCGCCGGACTCTGCGATAATCCCGATACCTGCAACTCAACTGGAGTCTGCCTGGCGAATAACCTTCCCAACAACACAACATGCACCGACGACGGGAATGAATGCACGAGCGACGTGTGCAGTGCAGGTCAATGCACCCACCCTGCCAAGACGGATGGAACCGCCTGTACTGCTGATACAAACAGCTGTACCAACGATGTGTGCACCTTCGGAGCGTGTGCACATCCCAACAAGTCGGCGGGCTCTGCCTGCGGAAGCTCCGCAGCCGGTCTGTGTGACAATCCCGACACCTGCAATGCAAGCGGAGTTTGCCTGACAAACAACCTTCCCAACGGCTCGGCCTGTGCCGATGACGGAAACGAATGTACAACTGACACATGCAATGCGGGAGTTTGTGCACATCCGACACGGCCCAACGGATCCACTTGTAACGACGGGAGCGCCGCCACAAGTAACGATCAGTGTACGTCAGGATTATGCGCGGGTACGCCGCAATGCGTTACCAATGCCGATTGCAATGACAGCAACGTCTGTACGACAGACACATGCGTAGGTGGCGCGTGCCAACGGGTCAATAATACTGTCGCTTGCGCAGACGATGGGAACGTATGTACAAACGATCTGTGCGGCGGCGGGGCGTGTACGCATCCGGCCAAAGCGAACGGCACTACCTGCGATGATGGCTTGTTTTGCAACGGCACCGATTCTTGTAGTGCCGGTGCGTGCACTGTTCACGCCGGCAATCCCTGCGCGGGCGGCCCTGTCTGTGCCAACACGTGCAACGAATCGTCCGACAATTGTTTCACTGCAGCCAACACTGCGTGCACTGCCGATACGAACGCCTGTACGAACGACGTGTGCAACGGTAGCGGAACTTGTACGCATCCGCTTAAGCCGGGCGGCTCTCCTTGCGGCAGTTCCGCGGCTGGTCTTTGCGATAATCCCGACACATGTAATGCCAGCGGCGTGTGCTTGCCCAACAATCTTCCCAACGGCTCGGCCTGCCTCGACGATGGCAACGAGTGCACGAATGACGTTTGCAATGCGGGGCAGTGCATACATCCGGCCAAGGCAGCAAACACTCCCTGCAACGACGGAAATGTATGCACGGATGTAGATTATTGCTCCCACGGCGTCTGCGTCGGAGGAAGTCTGCTTGCGTGTGACGATGGCGATCCCTGCACGATTGACACATGCGGCCCCAAAGGCTGCCGCTCCGTGCCGATGGTGTGTCCGACCGGACAAGTCTGCGTAGACGGGATTTGTTCACCGGGAATTCTGAATCCCTGCGGCAACGGCGTATGCGATGCCAGTGAAGACGGGTGCAGTTGTCCGCGGGATTGCCTGACGGTCGCTGTGCTATGCGGAAATGGCACTTGCGACGTGTACGCCGGCGAAAATTGTCGGAATTGCCCGGACGATTGCCGCGGAAGATTGACCGGCCCGGCGAACAAACACTTCTGCTGCGGAGATGCAGAAAGCGTGCTGCCCGCCCCATGTGATTCCAATGTTTGTAATTCGCGAGATTGGTCGTGCACCGAATCTCCAGCTCCTTGTCCATAAAGTCGAGTCCGCTTCAAGGCCATCGCCTTGATTTGCCTGACTTGGTGGCGCGTGCGTCACGCGCCAATGCTTACATTCTCGTACAATTGTCGCCCACCGGTCTCCGAAGTAATCTACAAGGATAAGGTCGCGAATTCGCGCGCGGGAACGCGAATTCCTTCCTATACTCCGGAGAATCCGCATGAGCCGCCAAGTCTTCTTTTTCGCTGCAACAATTTGTTTGCTTGCCAGTGTTGCGAGCGCACAAGACCTCAAGTACGAAAAATACAAACTCGACAACGGTTTGACCGTCATCCTTCACGAGGATCACTCACTGCCGGTGGCAGGGGTGAACCTCTGGTATCGTGTGGGATCCAAGGATGAACCGCAGCACCGAAGTGGATTTGCCCACCTCTTCGAGCATCTGATGTTCATGGGAACCCAGCGCGTTCCCGGCAACAAGTTTGACACCATCATGGAAGGCGGCGGGGGGGCTAACAACGCATCCACGAGTTCCGATCGCACCAACTATTTCTCCTCCGGTCCGGCGGCGTTGCTGCCCACCCTACTCTGGCTTGACGCCGACCGACTTGAAGACCTCGCCCGGACCATGGATCAGGAGAAACTCGACAAGCAGCGGGACGTTGTCCGAAACGAGCGTCGCCAAAGCTATGAAAACCGCCCCTACGGCAAGGCCGAACTGGTGATTCCGGAAATGATGTACCCGCCAGGGCATCCATATCACATTCCGGTCATCGGAACACACGAGGATTTGGAGGCCGCGACCGTTTCCGACGTCAAGGATTTCTTCGGTACGTTTTATCTTCCGACCAATGTAACGCTCAGCGTGGCTGGAGACTTCGATCCCAAGGCCATCAAGCCGCTTATCGCCGATTTATTCGGTGGCATAGCTCAGGGCAAGGTTCCGCAGCGGCGTTCTGCAGATCCCGTCAAGTTGGATGCAGTCAAGCGCGCGACGTTGCATGACAAGGTCCAGTTGCCCATGATCGCCATGGTCTACCACAGTCCGGCCTGGTACGCCGACGGCGATGCCGAAATGAATCTTGCCGCAGCCGTGCTGTCGCGCGGGAAGACCAGCCGGCTCTACAAGCGGTTGGTGTACGACGACAAACTCGCCGCGGAGGTTTCCGCCTATCAGGACTCGTCGCAATTGGGTTCGCTGTTTCGCATCGATGTGCTCGTCAATCCTGGCATCGACCTCGATAAAGTGGAAAAGGCCGTTGACGAGGAGGTCGCACGTCTGACCAACGAAGGTCCCACCGCGAAAGAACTGGAAAAGCACAAAGTAGGAATCGAGCTTTCCATGCTCAATGGCCTCCAAAGCGTGGAGGCCAAGGCCGACCAGCTCAATGAATACGATTACGTCTGGGGCGAACCCAATTCATGCAAGCGGGACTTGGATCGGTATCGCAATGCAAGTGTCGACGGCGTTCGGGATTGGTGTGCCAGGGTATTTACGCAAGACGCTCGCCTGATCATGCGAGTCCTGCCGGAAGGCCCGGAAAAGACGGAACCGCCCGCTGAAGAAAAACAACAACTGACGGCCACGCCTGCGAAACAAGCCGGTGAACAACCACCGGCTAAAGGGCCCGACCGAGCGCCATCACCGCGAGACAAGCAACCCGTAATCGCCGTCGCACCCGCTTTCGAACCTCCTATGCCGGAGACTTTCAAGTTAAAAAACGGCATTCCCGTGATGCTCTGGACAAGGAAGGAACTTCCGCTCGTATCCATGACGGTGGCGTTCCTTCGCGATGGATTTGTTGTCGGTGACACGGATCGGGCAGGCGCGATCTGGATGACCGCGGACATGCTCGACGAAGGAACAGTCGACAAGAATGCGCTAGAATATAGCGACGCCATGCAACAGTTGGGCGCGCGTTTCAACACGTCGGCTGAGCGCGATGTCATTCTTGCGTCGCTGACGGTACTCAGGCGCAACTTTGAGGCGGCGGCCGAATTGGGGATCGACTCTTTCCGTCGCAACCGCCTCGACTACAATGATTTCGATCGCGTTAGGAAACTGCACCTCGAAGAGCTTAGACAGGAAGAAGACGAACCAACCGTCGTGGCGGCTCGAGTAGCCGACGTTGCCTATTATGGAATTGCCCATCGATATGGCTGGCCTCTGCAGGGCACGCTCGACACCATCGCCAAAATGACTTTTGAGGAAGTTCAACTCCAATACGCCACGATGATTCGACCCCAATACGCGACGGTCATGGTTGCCGGTGATATCACCCGCGAGGAATTGCAGAAATTTCTGGAAGCCCATCTGGGCACGTGGAATCTTCCCGCACTGAGCAACGCTGAAAAATTGGACATCAAGACTCCCAAACGCGATCACCTCGAAGTGCTGATCGTGGATCGGCCTGACGCGGTCCAGACGGTGATTGAATTCATCATGCCGGGGCCCACCTATGGCGATGCGAGACGAACGCAGTA
This sequence comes from uncultured Phycisphaera sp., assembly GCA_964501365.1. Lineage (GTDB taxonomy): Bacteria > Planctomycetota > Phycisphaerae > UBA1845 > UBA1845 > CAZAMB01. The sequence continues at coordinate 188,175 of CAZCST010000014.1, forward strand.
TTGGCTGCTCAATACCCTGCTGGGAGGAAGCTTTACAAGCCGGCTCAATCTGAATCTGCGCGAGGAGCACGGATATACGTATGGGGCGCGATCGTCGTTCCGGATGCACAAGGATTCCGGAAACCTCGTCGCCACGGCGAGCGTTCGTGCCGATGCGACCGGCGAATCGGTATCCGAGTTTCTGCATGAATTCGCACGACTATCCTCCGGAGATGTCAGCGCCGAAGACGCGTCCAAAGTGCGAGAGACGCTCCGCACGGATCTCATTCAATCGTTCGCGGGGTTGAGTGGGATCCTCCGCCAGGCCCTCGAACGGACGGTGAACAAACAACCAATGGATTCACTGTTGAGCGACATGCGGTCCATTCAAACGGTTGATCAGGAACAATTGAACGCACTGGCCAAAACCGCCATACCGTTGAACAACGGAGTTTTGGTCCTGGTGGGGGATAAGAAGGTGATCCTCAAGGAGCTGTCTGAATTGCAATCCGTCGGGCCTCCCGAGAAAGGTACCACGATTATTTCTTTGCCAACGCCCATCGAAGTCGATTCCCTTGGAAAACACCTCAGTTCGTGATGGTTTGGTTGATGTCGAACCGATTCATTCGCTGAGCGAATAACCATTTTGGATCGCCAGGGTGCGAAGGGCCGGGATGCCCAGCAAGTCCTTGAGCATGGCCTTGGACATCTGTTCCCACACATCCTCCGGCAGAACCGCGCGAGCTGCCGGATTGGAGTCGTCGGAATCGGTGAGCAAACCCAGCATGGATGCGAGACCGGAGAGCGGATAGACCGGCCCCGGCGCCCAGCCGTCGCCATCCTTGTCCCAGTAGGGATCCGTCTGTGAAATCGTGTCCAAGTCGTAAAGCGGAGCGGCCAGACCCAATTGCGAATTGAGCTGTGTGATCAGGAAATTGGCGATGAACGCCTGCCCCGTGTAACCCGGATGAACGCCATCCAGCGTGAATGCGCCGCCGCGAGTCCATTTGCGCGTGATCGTACGTCCGCCAACCGTGATGTTGGATTGGCCCGTCAAGGCGTCATTGAGAAGGTTCCCCGTGTCAATCAAGTGCACATGTGGGCCGCCTGAATTCGCTGCATCTGTGATGAATGCGTTAAATGCATTGATTCGACCGGCAATGTATTGGTGTTCCGAATAGGAAAGGACCAGTCCATCTCGCTGCACACCATTGGTTTCCAAAACACCATTGACATAATCCACGGAATATCCGCTGTTCAGAAGCATGTACATCAGACCAAAGGTGAATATGGAAATACGGTCACCCTGCGTGGGGTCCGTTATAGGCTGGCCATCCGGAGCAACGCGGGCGAAACTTGCCGGCACAGAGTATGCGGGATTTAACTGCCGCAAATAGAACTCAATATCTTCGGAATCAAACAAATATCCGATCGAACTGTAGTAGGGGAGCGTCAGCAAGAACAGTTCCATGCGACCAGCCTGCAAGGCACTTTGAGTCTCGCCGTCGAGCTTCTCTAAGAGGTGGGCAAATTGAACGGCGAAATCTTGAAAATCCGTCATATTTCTGTCGATTGCGGCCTGCGTATAGGAATCATAGGAAATGATGCCCAATCCCGGTGCGGCGCCGAGCAGGAATCGAAGCAGGGGCGTCACCTCGTCTTCGATCAAATCAGCAGGCACGGGAATGAACATGGGGTTGTCACCACCCGATCCCAGGGCTGCCGTGCTTACGTCGTTGTTGCCCGCCCATAAGACGACCGCCGCCTTGTTGGATGAACCCGGCGGGGCATACTCATTCACAAGCCAGATGGCCGAGTCAATCTGTGAAACCGGATCGCCGACTTTCAGATTGATCGGATACAGGACCTTGTCATACTTGTCGTCGAGCCGCCGGGCGAGGCGCACGTCGCAAAGATAGCCGTCGGATACGAACGACTCCTCAGCGCCCACGCGCTTGTAGTACTCGATTCCCTCCATGGAAAAGATGTCCGCGCCGTCCACCCCGAGATTCGTAGGGATTTGTCGTGGAGCGATGCGCTGTCCGGACTGATCGAAGAGCGGCTGCGAAAAGTGAATCGGAGTTGCCTGTCGCAACGAGTCCGCGACAAGCTGAAGATAGGCGTGCAATGTGTTGATGTCATTATTCGTGGCGTCCATCGTGCCGTGCGTCAAACTGTCGCCGATGCCAATCAGCATTGTGAATGGCTCGTCACCTGCGGATGCCGGTGCCTTTGAGGTGCTTTTTGTGTCAACTTCCTGCGTTCGCACCTCGACGCTCGCTCCAATCGACCGACTTGCTTGTGTCGATGGCTCAGCGGCAATGGCACTCATGGCCCAAGAAACGGAAACCAGGGGCGCAATATAGGAGACGATTTTTTTCACGAAGATGGCTGGGGTCATGGAACGCCCTCGAAACTGACACGTATGCGAGTCAAACCAATAGACTGCCAAGCTTCCATCCTACCTTTCGAGCAACCCCAAAAGAAACAAATTTAAGATTGGCACATACGGGGCTTGATTTGTGGCCGGCACCGTTGCCCGGGAATCGGAGGTTCTATACTTGAACTGTGAGTCGACATAACGCGCATCCCGTGGAAGAAGAACGGAGAATCGCTTGAATTGGCGATCACATCGGGGCGGTAGAATCATTGGGTCAAGAAACTCAGGACTAACCCGCCCCACCACAAACGCAACATAACATACAGTGCCACAGCCTGACACTGTACTCCCATAATTGCATCATTCCGAACCTGTAAATCAAGGTCTTTTCAGCACGGAGGCTGAATGGCTCGTATCTCAGAAATCCTGAAGTACATAGTTGTCGTCGTTTTCATTCTCACGCTCGGAATCGCAACCGCGATCCTCGATGGGGTCGCATTGTCTCAGTAGGGCAATTGGGTATGGCGAAGAGACTTCTTGACGCCGCAGCGGCAGCAATCAGGGCGGCGAATCTCGTGTTTTGGTATCAGCTCGCGGCGGCGCAGCGGATGGAAAAGATCAAGAAGCGCGTCGCGGAACTGGAAAAGAAGCAAACATAGTCCGCATCATGGGCCATTAGACAGGCTAATATAAAACGTGCCCGTCCCGCTTGTTGCCGGGCGGTTTTGAGCGAGCGGGCGGAGTGGGATGCCGCTGTCAGTGGCCGCCTACCGAATCGCAAGATTCATTAGGCTGCTGTGACCGCACGACGAGGTTCGAATCCTCGATCGCTCATTGGCGCGGAGTAGAGGGAGCAGCAAGGGGCACGGATGCCAACGCGCCTTTGACACAGACAAACTTAGTAGTCGCCGGGCAACACGGTCAAGGGTTTTGGAGAAATATAATGGCAAAGAAATCGGCAATCGAAGTCCCATACGATTTCACGCTCATCGCCGGAGCCGGTCAGTGCGAGAACAAGCAGGCTTGCTGGATGAGCGCCTACAAGCACTTCGTTGAGAACAAGGAATGGGGCGACGAACCGAAAACCGTCTCGCCCGTAATTCGGTCGCTGTGCATCGGCTTTAACGACTCCGCCTCGCAGTCGCTGCGTGACAAGATTGTCCGAAATCAAAAACTATTTCTCGCCCCACTCGGAACCGCGACGAACGACGCCGACGATCGGACCCGCGCATTCATGTGTGCTGATTGGGCTGTGCGTGTTGCTGCGGTCCACGCGCTTCGCTCCGCAAAACTGGACGAATACGCTGAAAAGTTGGCTGCACTCAAGCCGGTGGTTGATGCTGAAACCAGTTATGCGGCCAGTGCGGCCAGTGATGCGGCCCGTGATGCGGCCCGTGCGGCCAGTGATGCGGCCCGTGATGCGGCCCGTGCGGCCAGTGCGGCCAGTGATGCGGCCCGTGCGGATAGTTATGCGGCCCGTGATGCGGCCCGTGATGCGGCCCGTGCGGCCAGTGCGGCCAGTGATGCGGCCAGTGATGCGGCCAGTGATGCGGCCAGTGGTGCGGCCAGTGATGCGGCCAGTGCGGCCAGTGATGCGGCCAGTGATGCGGCCAGTGATGCGGCCAGTGATGCGGCCAGTGATGCGGCCAGTGGTGCGGCCAGTGATGCGGCCAGTGCGGCCAGTGATGCGGCCAGTGATGCGGCCAGTGGTGCGGCCAGTGCGGCCAAGGACAAATTCCTAGAAGAACACTACCTCCCGCTGATCCTGAAATGTTGCGCCGTCGGCCGGAAAAAGAAAATCAAAATCGAACCGTGCCGCATGAAGGCGCTGAAGATGTTTTGCAAGGTCAAGTAGTCGCCGACAGGAGGCCACGAATGGAATGGCACAACGAACACCAACGCGAAACCCACTATCGCAAGCAACGACTCAAGGCTCAGTTTCACGCAGGGAATCTGGACGCCGGCAACCCGCCCCTGATGGACGGCGACGCTTATGACCACTTGCTCCACGACATTCAGCAGCGACAGGAAGACAACCAACCACGAACCGGAGAGCGAATCAATGACAACAAGCGCAATCACTAAGCAGCCCGTCGTCACGAAACCACAGCTCGTGAAGCCCGCAGCCAGCGGCAAGGCGGTGATCGCACTCATGCCGCCAGACAAAGAGGGCGGTCCGCCAGTCAATTGCATCGTGCGGTACACCGCATCGGGTGCGCTCCGCGCCGTGTCTGTTCCCATGCGGATGGACCCATCCAAAGGGGAGACCTTCGGATTGTCCGCCAAGGTGGGTGACGATTGGACAACGGTTCATTCGCTCACCGCCCTTGCCTACGACAAGCTGAACACAGTCGCCGGCGTGACATTCTTTACGCTGCCCGAGCGACTGATCGACAACGATGGCAAAGAGCGGCCGAACCCTTGGATTGAGCAGGACAAGCACGGCGCGATCCACTTTGTTCGCGTGGCCCAGGTGGGATTCGGGCGATCGGCAACCGGCAACCTCGTGGCCCATGCCCTGTCGGTGACGTTCGACTTGCGGACCTATCTGGCTCAGGACTTATGGTCCAAGTGGCAGGGCAAGAAGGGGTACGACGGCGGACGAGACAAGACCAGGGCCAAGGCCGCGGTCGCTTCCAAAGAATGGGGCGTTCTCACTCCGCAGTCGCAGGAGAAAGCGCCCAACGAGACGCATACGCTTCCCTTCCACATCCCCGCGGGCGTCATCCTGTGGTGCGACTACACCCATCCCGAAGTGCAGAACATCATCGGCGAGCACATCAACCGGCAAAAGTTTGCCGAGCGTAACGCCATCACGATCTGCCGCCGCAACATCCTCAAGAAAATCTTCGGCGTTTCCCGCCTCGACAAGACCATGACGGTGCAGGTGACGGGCTTCATCCAGGAGGACCGCGACTTGGTTGCGATGGGTCGTGCCGTAGCCGCCGCGCAGGCTGGCGACATCGTGATCGACGGCGAGCAGATCAAGATCGAGAAGGAAGACATGGGCGTGGTCAGCGAGCAGGAGGTAGACGAATCGCTGGCCGGCGAAGACGACGAAGATGCAGACCGCAGCGATGGGCCGGTGCTCGACGAGGAACCGGGAACGGTTGCGCCGTCAGCGCCACCGCCTGTCACCGAAGACCCGGCCAAGGCGGCGGCTCGTGCGAAACTCCGCAAGCTGATCGACGCACTCGGTGACGCAGCGTGGGTTGTGCTCGGCAATGCGGGCATCGGCGACATGGCGGAGATCGGGCGGCTCGGCAACGTCGAGTACATGAATGAGCTGATCGCATCGCTGGAAAAAGAACAACTCGCACAGACCCAGGCGAAGGCGGCGTCGAAGACTTCGACCGCCAGCAAGCCGAAGGACAAGCTGTTCGAGGAACCGAAGAAGCCACAAGGGCCAATCTAAAACCCTTTTTACGAGAGCGACACCTGCACCGGTGCCGTCTTCCAGTGACGGCGACTCGCGGAGTGCGAAGCGGATTGGACGCAATGTTTCGCGTGATGATCGTAGTGGTGTGACACCCCGGAGAGACGGGGGCGTTTTTAGGGAATTTATTCAGCGAAGGATCGCAGCCCATGAAAGTCGTATCTCCCAACGGGAAGGTCCACCTAGCCAGTGCCGAGACTCGCGTGACGTCGAAGAAGCGCGACGAGAAGACCGGCAATTTCATCAAACAACCCAAGCGTTATGACGGATACGTCCGCAAAGAATGCGACGGCCAATGGCTGTCGGACACTCGCCGCGTACCCAATAGCGCCCGTGTCACATGCCCGGCGTGCCAACGAAAGGAAGATCATTAATGGAATTCACAGAAATTTTTCTTGGTAACGACCAGCTTTATGACGAACGAGTCCACTCTGGCCTAGCGGAGTATGGCGATCTTGAAATTATCACCAAAGACAAAGTGACCGTGGAAGGCAATCCGGGTGTTTGTCTGTCATTCACGGTAGACGTCAATGGCGAACGTAAGCGGGTCCAGTGTGTCACCACGGTCAAGTTATTTATGACGGCAGCGGCCGCAATGCGCGGCAGGTATGGAGGATTCTAATGCGTCTCGATTCAATCACACTGAAACACTTCAAAGGGCAGGACATCAACCACAAGTTGGGCCCGCTCACCCTGCTGTATGGCCCCAATGGATCGGGCAAATCCGCCATCCTTGAGGGGATCCAATTCGGCTGCGAGGGCCGCTGTTCGCTCGGCGACTCGGCACAAGCGGCGCTGCCGCTGGTCGGAGTCAACGGCGGCGGCGTCCGCATCGTCACCGACCAGGCGTTCGGCTGGTCACGAGAACTCATCATCGATCACGCCGAGGGCAAGGTGTCCCAGGAAATTGCCATCGACGGCCGCGGCGTGGGCAAGCTGAAGGAAACCGAGGGCGCCATCAAGGAACGCATCGGCAAAGACGGCGAAGTCTTCACCCCCATGTTTGATCTCGACCGCTTCCTCGATCTGTCCGACGACAAGCGTAGGGACTTCGTGCTCCAGCTTTGTGCTCGCGCACAAAGGGCCGGCGGCGGTACGGTTCCCCCACCCGCCGCCGTAGGTCTCTTGCCCCGCATCCAATTCGCTTACCTGATGGAAACGCTGGGCGAGGGCACGGTCAGCACCAACAGGGATCGCCCCGATGCCATTGGCTTCCTGATCGGCAAGCTATCCGAGGGGGAGCGCGAGGCTGTCGCCGAAATGACGGCCGCGATGTTCGTGCCGGCCCGCAATCCCGACATGGCCGACGCACTCAATGGCTGCCTCACTGTTGCGAAGGATGGGATCTCCGCCGCCCGGCGTGGCAAAGATGAAGCCAACGCTGCGGTGCGGGCAATATCGGATCGGTTAGCGGCTGTAATCGTTTCGGCGGAAACCGCCGCGGCCCTGCGCGATCGACTCGTCATGGTGCAGGCCCAGCGCAACGAGATCAACAAGCAGATCGCCCGGCAGGAAGCAGTGCAGTCGGCCCGCAACAATCTCGCACAACGCATCGTCACGATGAAAGCGGAGGCGGAGCGGCTGGGGGCAACCAACCCAGCAGCCGCCAGTATGCACGACCCCGACGCCCTCGAAGCCGAGGCCAATGAACTCGCCAAGATGGAAGTCCCAGGCCCGAATCTTTCCGCACTGGAGGAAGCCGAGAACGATGCCCGCATCGAGCTGGGGCAGGCGGCGACGACGTGGTCGGACTTGATGACGCAGGTAGGCAGGTTGAAACACGAAGCGGAGCAGGCCCAACGGGCGATGATCGCGGCAAACGCAGACCCGTGGGCGCAACTCGCGCAAATGATCCTTGAACTGAACGGCACTCCCGGCTTCAAAGTTGAGTCCGAAGAGGCTGGGATGCTATGGCTTGCAATTGCCAAATTTGTTTCCGACCATCGCGTCACGATCGATCGCGAAGCCATCGCCGCAAACCTTGAGACCGTTACCAAACAGTTCAACCTTGCGAACAACGAGTACGAGGCAGCCAACGCCATCCACGACGCCGCAAAGACCGCCCTCTACAACGCAACCACTGCACTGCGAGAGGCACGATCCAAGGCGAACGAAGACGCCAAGGCCGCATCCGATTGCTTCATTCGAGCGACGCAGCTACGAGAGCAGGCCCGATCCATCCGCAACGCCATCGACCGTGCCGAGTTGGAGCGCGGCAACCTGGTGCAGCGTGTCGCTTCGATCAAGACGGACCTGATCGGAGCTGAGGCTGACCTGAATAAGTTTGACGCCGAGCTGGGTGGATTCGTTCCCATCGACACGCTGCGGCAACAGGACGTTGCCCTTGGCGCCACCGCTTGGGCCCTAGAAGTGGAGATCAAAGCCAAAGACGGGAACGACCGGCTCAAGCACGAATACGAGCAGTGCGTCGCCGAGGCCGAGAAGCAAACCATCAAGTGGGAAGTATGCAAGAAGCTGGCCGAGGCCGTGAAGAAACTCCGCGAAGAGATCATGGTCGAGCTGGTGTCCCCGCTGTTGGTCGCGATGGATGAGTTCTTCCTCGCGTCCCGCACGACAATGAAAGCCTACTGCGGGCTGATCGACGGCAAGGGTAGCCGCGTCTTCGACCTTGGCGTGCAGCGAAACGACCGGCAGATCGTTTATGCGGCGCTGTCTGGAGGGGAACGCTGCCTTGTCGGGGCGGCGCTGGCGTATGCCCTGGTGCAGCTCGCTGATCCGCCGCTCAAGCTGCTGCTGATCGAGGCCGCCGAGGCCGACGACTTTGTCATGCACTCGATTATCTGTGCGTGTGAAACGCTGTCGCCGAAGCTGAGCAACGTCATCCTTGCGACGTGGGTGGAAGTCTTCGACGCCCATCAGTGGACGAAGATCGCATTGAACAACGCAGCGCCGGAGCTGGTGGCATGAGCGAAACGGCAGAGATCTTAAATTTGGTGGCGTCCGTGCAGCCGGATCACACGGCAATGCCCAACACCCATCCCGTTCACGAGTCATGCCTTCGCTCGTACGGGCTTCTGCGACTGGCAAAGGAATTGGTGCGTCTCGAATGGCCGCACGCGGCAATCACCGTGACGATAGCGCTCGCAGACACGATCGCGGAAAGCAAACGCCATCCGGAGACCAAGCCTTGAACCTTACCGCCGAACAGATCGCCGCCGTCCAGTCCACCGCAAAGGATGTGCTTTGCATTGCTGGTGCCGGAAGCGGCAAGACCAGGGTTTTAACCGCCCGCGTGCAGTGGCTCATCGAGCAGTGCGGCGCGTCACCGTCCGACCTACTGATCTTGACCTTCACTCGCAAGGCCGCCGGCGAACTCATCGAGCGACTGACCGCGGCGCTGGGCGGCGAGAAGGAACTCAAGGGAATGCTGATCGGTACATTCCACAGCGTGGCGCTGAAGATCCTGCGCTCCGAGGGCGAGCGATTGGGCTACGATCCCGAGAGCCTCACCATTCTCGACCAGGCCGACGCCGACGTGTTGCTGGAGGAATCCGCGAAGGAACTCGGCTACCTCAAGATCAACGAGAAGGGCAAGGGTATCTGGCAGGCCCCGCTGTCGATGGACCGGGTCTCGAAGTTCCGGGAATCGCAGTACACCGGGCAGATCATCAAGGATGAATGGGCCCGCGAACCGTCGCTCTTCAAAATCTTCCGCTGCTATCAATTCAAGATGCGTGAAATGAATACGCTGGACTTCGGTTCGATCCTTGACCAGTGCCGGCTACTCTTGAGGAACTTCCCCGATGTACTTGCGCGCTATCGTGCTCGGATCAAATTTGTTCTCGTCGATGAACTCCAGGACTCTGACGCGACACAGTACGACCTTCACGACTTCTTTTCCCCACCAGCATTTTTTTTCGGCGTGGGGGACACGAGGCAATCCATCTACGGTTTCCGTGGGGCGCGACCTGACTTTATGGTGGAGCGGCACCCCGATGCCCGCGTGCATAACCTCACCGGATGCTTTCGCTGCGGATCCACCATCGTTGCCGCGGCCAACTCCCTGATTGAACGCAACCACGAACCGCTGGCCGAGCCGATGATCGCTGACGAATCAACCGGCACCGGCAAAGTAGCCGCGGTCCACGGGCGCAGCGAAGACATCATCATCGAGGCCGGCAAGTGCTTGCAGCATGGGTTTGCACCGTCGGACATCGCCATCCTGGCCCGCAGTCATCGCACGTTGAGGCGGCTGGAGGAAGTCGCCAACGAAATGAGCGTCCCGGTCTACCGTGTCGGGGCAAGGTTCGATGTGTGCGAGACGGAGATTTTCAGGCTCAAGCATGCCGCGCTACGCTTCACGATCAATCGCAAGGACCGCGTCGCCGAATGGAGATTGCGAAACGCCGGGTGTGGCGCAATGCTGGAGGCCGCAATCAGAGATACGACCGCGGAAGAATACACACACAAGACAATCTACGAATTCGTCGTGAAGCATGGCCCCGCCAAGGACGCCGTCGATCACTTCTGGATTCGCAACTGCGGCCAAATGACCATCCCCGAAGCCCTGCGCTGGTACGCCATGCTCGGCACGCAGCAGTACGAACGATTGGATAGCGGCGAGGATCGACCCGAGGGTGGCGCCATCACGCTTATGACCGTCCATGCGGCGAAGGGGTTGGAATTCCCCGTCGTCATCGTGGCGGGGTTCCAGGAGGGCGAATTCCCGGCGTCGCGCGCGTTGAAGGAACGGGGCGGGGACCGCGAGGAGCGTCGGTTGGGATACGTTGCCATGACCAGGGCGAAGGAACGGCTGATCCTGTGCTATCGGGCGCCGGAAGACCAAGCCGAGGGCCGCACGATCACGCAGCCGAGTCGGTTTATTGCGGAGGCTGGCCTGTGACCACCTTGGTGATTAGCGGCATCGACCCAGGGGCATCGGGCGCCATCGCGCACATCGTCGCCGGCGTGCTCGAAGTAATCCCCATGCCGTGGATACCCAATGAGGGCATCGACAGCCTCGCATTGCGCACATTCCTAGCCTGCTCCAGCCACGTTTTCGTCGAGCAGGTGCAAACACGCCCCGGACAAAGCGTTGTGGCCTTGAAGACCACGCTGACGCAATGGGGGCGGTGCTGTGGCATCGTCGAGGGGATGGGAATACCGCTTACCCTGGTACACCCGCAGACATGGCGCAAGGAAATGGACTGCCGCATTGCTTCGGGCGGCCAGCCGAACGATCGCAAGAAGCTACTCAAGGCCCGCTCCGTCGCCGTGGCTCGAAGGCTGTGGCCGCGAGAGAGATTCCTGCCGACCGAAAAGTGCAAAGTACCCAACGACGGGATGGCGGAAGCCGCCCTGATTTGTGAATACGGCCGACGCAAGCTGTCCGGTACGTCCTGGCAGTTCGCAGGGGGTGGGAATTGAAGGTGGGACTCGTACTGACACGCCATGAGGGTGAGCGCCTTTGCGTGCTGCTCCCTGACGGCCGCGAGATATGGATTTGCCTCGTGCGCGTGAATCCATTGGCAATGGCCGCCCGCATCGGGATCAACGCCCCGGAGGACGTGCAGGTGCATCGCGAAGAGTTTTACGAAGAGATCAAGACAGCAAGAGCGGGCAATGCAAACTGAAATCGTAACGGAAGAGTTGATCGCTTTGGTCATGCCGCACGGCGGAATCACCAACATGGCCTTGGCGTGGCTCGGCGTCGAATGTCCGCCCATGCGTGGATGGAAGCATCGCATCATCGGCAAGCCGCGCCGTCCGCTTCCAATAGCGGCCCTAATGACCGCAGAGCAGGTGACGCGAATCTCTGCGGGCAGAAAGCGTTTGATTGAAAAGAGGACACCGGATGGCGGTCTTTTGCCCGGCTTCGATGTCGGGAGTCCTAATCGCTCCGAAAGAAACGGTAACCAATCCGGCCCCGACCGCACCGGGGTGGCGTCGCAAAGAGCCTGAGCGAGGCGCGACGAAAGATTGCGGCTAGTGGTGGGCGGCTCGTCCGAAAGTCAGAGTGGGTTCGGCGTCCACGGCGCGAGATATGGATTTCTCCCTATACCCCTCCACATGGGGGGACTATAGGGGGGCGCGCCTAGTGGATTAAACGACCCGAACCGAAGTCAGTGAGATCAAAAGACTCTCAATACTGTGAGTCTTAAGAGTGTGAGGACTAACGGAATGGACCTCTTTAAAGGTGACGGTAGGGAGAAATCTATCTCTTCTAACTCTCGCGCGAAAAAATCCCGTTCGCCCAAGCAGGTTGAGCGGGACGCTTTGTTCGATGCACTGGGCAAACAATTCTTCCCGGAAGGTGTGGGCCCCGGCGACGGATCGCGGATCGGGCTGGCAATGAAGAATCTCAAAGCCAAGAACGCTAGGCCGGAAGATGTGGCACTACGGGCGAAACGATTTGATGAGCTGTACCCCAAGGCTGGCGGCTGCACGCTGGAGGGATTGACCAGGCAGTGGGATCGCTGCTGTCCGCCGAAGCCGCATCAATCGACGCATGGGTATGACGATCCGCTGGAGTGCCAGAGGGATCGGGAGCGGCGGGCGCGAGAGAAGGCTGAGCTGGGGCAGTGGGCGCAGGACATGGGCAAGGAGCGACTGGAGGGTATCGAGACGCAAATGCTGGCGGCGATACCCAAGTACAAGGATCACTGGCTCAAGTGGCATTCGAGGGTGCAAAGCGTGCGGCTGTGGACGCTGCGATTGTGGACGATGAACCCCGACCACGAGGACTTTCGTAAGTATCGGTGAACTTTTCAGGGAGAATTTCTATGGCAACAGGAACGTACAGGCGATGTGATGTGTTCGACACGATCCGGGACGTGGAGACTTTCAAGATCGAAGTCACCACGGCTGATGGCAAGAAGACCGTCTACTCGAAGACCTGCGACCTATCACCCAAGGCGCTGAAGCGCTTCGAGGCATTTATGAAGCGGGCGACGACACCACCCACGCAGGCAAAGGAAGAGGCGGAGTCCGAATCGTGATTCACCTCCTGTATGCCACTCTCGCCGCGAAGGTTGCCGACCTGTGGAATTTATGTGGCTGATACACCGATCAATATCCTCTCACTTTGTTCCGGGGTCGGTGGTCTCGATCTCGGAGTTGACATTGCGCTCGCCGGACGCTGTCGCACTGTGGGTTACATCGAGCGGGAAGCCTTCGCGGCGACGACTCTCCTGGCCCGGATGGAGCAAGCGGCTTTGGAGCCAGCGCCTGTTTGGTGCGGTGACATTGCTGGATTCGACGGCCGCCCGTGGCGTCGATTCGTGGATATTCTCACTGGCGGCTACCCCTGCCAACCTTTCAGCCTCGCCGGCAAGCGCCGTGGGGTCAGTGATCCGCGACACTTATGGCCCCATTGCGCTCGCATCGTTGAAGAATCGCAACCCGGCGTCTGTTTCTTCGAGAACGTCAGCGGACACCTTGGGCTCGGCTTTGACGCTGTTCGGAATGACCTTCGATGGCTGGGCTATCGAGTTACGGCGGGACTGTTTACGGCGGAGGAAGTTGGCGCGCCGCACAAGAGAGAAAGGCTGTTTATCCTCGCAGTGGCCGACGCCAACGGCCGTGCAAGGGGAGAATCCGCGGACGCCGGAACAACTCGCAGCGTGCGACCAGAACCATCGTCCGTCGAACCTGAAAGACTCTGCGAGCCATTGGAGCACGCCGCGAACGATCACGGGCGGCGGGGAGAGCGGGGAACGCAAAAAGGAACTAGGGAGAACGGATGCGGGCGGCGGGGACTTGCAGGCGCAGGTGACGAGTTGGCCGACCCCCAACGCGAACCCGGAAGCGCCGAATTGCAGCAAGACGAGGGAGGGCGGGCGGATTGCGAATCGGGAGACGGATCAATGCCTCGCGCGAGTCGCAACACAGGCATGGCCGACGCCGAAATCGCGGGACACCAAGGGGCAGAGTCAGCGGGGTCAGCACGGATTGAAGGATGCCTTGCCGAATATGGCCGAATCTTTCCCCCCGGACCAGGCGACCGCGCCGGATGGGCACGTCTGCTCGCCCAAATGCCGGAGGTTGAACCCGCGATTTGTCGAGATGCTCATGGGCTTCCCGCCCGGCTGGACCGACTGCGGGCCCTCGGAAACGCCGTGGTCCCACTTCAAGCGGCGTATGCGTTCTGCTCTCTTTGGGCTGCTATCAATGGAGGCGACTAAATGCCGGGACTGATTCGACTTGCTGCGATCGCGCTGGCCGACCTGTGGATATGGTCTTTCTTCTTCGCGTTCGGAATGACGGGGCCGCTCGATCCCTACTGCCCGGAGATCGGCGTCGGCGTGAACGTGGGAGCGAAGTTCAATTATGACGATGGTGTCAGTCTTGATTTGCGGGACTGGAGCGTTTTCCAGAACCGCTTAACCCCCAGGGAACTTAACTGAAAGGATTCACACATGGGAAGACCAAAGAAGGACGAACAAATTCCGCTGATGGACGTCGATCCGCCGGCAATGAAGACCATCCTGAAAAACGCCCGCGCGTATCTGTCGCAGCACGAGGCTTGCGGCGAAGAGAACGAGAAGGCGAAAAAGCTGATGGTCAAACTGAGGGAGTCGATCGAAGAGTCCGGCGCCAAGCCGCTCGAAGGCGGCGTGTACCGCATCAAGTGTGACGACAAGATCTTCGAAGTCATTCCGCAGACGGCGAAGGTGAAGATCAAGAACGCCAAAAAGGATGAGCCGGCGGCGGACGACGCTGAGGAATAAGACCATCTTGCGCGCTCGCGCAAATTGGTCGGGAGCATGAGACTATGAGCGAACAACCAACAACAGTAGTGGCATCGGTCGAGGAGAAGCTGCGGAGCAACATCGTCACGCTGCTCAAAATGGCGTGCGGCGATCCGACGCCGTGCCGTAGCTGTGGGAAGCCCGTCTACTGGCTCACGATGATTAAGACAGGGAAGAAGAATCCCTTCACCGAGGCCGGAATTTCCCATTTCAGTGATTGCCCGGGCGCAGCGAAGTTTAGGAAGGCGTGATATGAAACCACTCCCCGACGCAATCTTCTCGAACCACATCGCCGTCTTGGGCAAGACCGGATCGGGCAAGACAAGCACGGCCAAGCTGATGGTCGAGCGATTGCGAACATCGTAGCCCGCTACAAGTATTCGACGGACTTTATCGTTCCAATGCTTCAGGACTTTGTTGTTGAACTTAAACGGAAGCGTGGGCGATGTCTGATTTGCTGAGCAGAGCGAGGGAGTTGCTGGAACGAGTTTGGCCGTACTCCAAAGCTGGCAATAAATGGGATGAAGATCACATCCAATGGAGGGCCGACTACTCCGCCCGGCCAGAGATGGCGGTGGACGTGTGGAAATCCAATGACGAATTTGGATGGTGGAGATGGGATTGCGTACCGTTCGGAGTGCGTTCCTACTGCAAATTCCACGACAAGGATTCAGCCATTGCCGACGCGAACCGTGTCGCCGTCGCGCTTGGGCTGCGGTGCAAAATAGAGGAGACAACCGATGGAGCAAGTTGAAATTTTTCTTGGCAATGATGCGATGTACGACAAAGTGGTTCATGCAGGACCGCCTGAATATGGTGACATTGCCATCATCACAAAGGATCGTTGTACCGTTGGAGGAAACCCCGGAGTCTGTATTTCATTTTCGGTGGACTTCGACGGAGCCAAGCGAGCGGTGCAATGCGTCATCACCGCAAGAATGTTTATGGCGGCTGCGGCAGCAATGCGTGGTCGATATGGAGAACTCTGATGGAACCGATGGAGCCTAGTACGCCGCTGCCGTGGGAACGAGTTGACGGAACGAATCGAGAATCACCAATTCGTTCTGCTTTTAGAAGCAAAAACGGAGTCGGGTTTGTCGCAGACTACGAACGGTTCGATGATGACTTGGATTACGCACTGTTCGCCTGCAACTCTTACCCCGCCCTTGTCGAGAGGGTGAAGGAGCTTGAGCGTCTGCTCTACTTGGCTCACGATCTTCTCGCCGACTCCGTACCAGACATTGACGACGATGTGGAGATTGGCGAATGGTCGCAGCAACATGAGGATTTCTTGGAAGGTTTTGATGTCGTAACAAACGCTCGCCGGGCGAAGCTATTGGAGGGAACATGAAAGACGCCGATTATATGAACGAACTCGCTACGAAAATGCTCGCCCTCGAATCCGAACTCGCAAGCGCGAAGGCGGAGAACGAGAGGCTACGCAAAGGCTTCGCTGAACTTATCGACGCCGTGAAAACAAACGGTGCGCTTGTCGCGTATCAGTCGTCTTTGCTGGACAGAGCAACCGCCGCCCTGGAGGGAGAAAAGGGATGATAGGCATCAAGGTCACAATCAAACGCGACGTTTGCAAGTACGGAAATCCGCTTTCCGAGTTCGATCCGATCAACGGCAGCACGCTCAGCCATCACTATTGCGACGGCTGCTATTTTGACGCCAAAGCCGAGAACGAAAAAAAGCAACAACAGGACGCCGCCTTGGAGGGAAAATCGTGACAGCTAAAGAGAGGATCAAGGAATTCCGCGACGGAAAATGTCAATGCTGGAACTGCACTGTGAAGATGGTTGAGGACGCCGAGCGAGATGCTACGGAAAAGGAACGCGAACGGTGTGCGAAGGTGGCGGAGAACGTTTCGGGATGGGATACCGCGAAGAAGTGCATCGCCGCCGCCATTCGCGGATCGGAGGGGGGATGAAATGCGAACTCTGCGATCCACCAGAAGATTGCGCTAACCCGACTAATCCGTGGGTTGAATGTCCAGCGTGCCGTACCGCAGGACGATTTGAAATTGGCGTCATTGCCAAGGGAAAGAAAAAAGGCTCGCCGATTTACGAATCTTGCAAGCGTTGCGGCGGGAATGAAGAACGGAATGGGCTTGGGTACGTCACGTTTCGCTCGCTGGACCCCTGAGCATGAAAGGCAGGTCGCATGACCATTTCGCAGACGATAGAGGAAGCGAGGAAGGATGGATTTCGATGTCCATGCGGCGGCGCGACCAGGGTCTTTGATTCTCGCAAGAGTGCCAAAGGAGTCAGGCGCAGAAGGCGATGCGAGGTCTGCGGCGAAAGGTTCACCACTTACGAGAAATTTGCAGCTCGAACACTATCAACGATGTCGAGCTCCCCATTAGAAAGGGCACGAAAACATCTTTTGAGCCTGCGGAACAAAGCCCATTACCTGTCGCAGACGTTCGATGAAATATTCGCCATCGAAGAATGGGAGCCTGTCAGCATTACGACAGGCGGGGATTACAGGCGGCCAACTTATTTGGTGGGTTAAGGATGACCATCGACGAAACGATTGATACCGCGTCCGCAAAATACGGAGTGCTTCGCGCCTCAATCACGCGCGGCGGGCGAGTCAAGACTGCCGCTGTCGTTCGCGCCCGCGAATGGATCATCGCGCGTCACCCGGAAATGGGAGCCGGTGAACTCTCCCGCGCACTCGGTTTCCGCGACCACTCAGGAATTCTCGCCATCAGAAAAAGAATCGCATCTACCGCAATTACCGATTGATTCACACCTATTTCGTGCGTGCAATAGGTATCCACAAAGAAACAATCAGCAAGGCTTGTCTCTGCGAGGGCCGCGATATTGAGCAGCAAGGCGAAAACAATGACGTGGGCTGGACTGGCAACTGTTGTGACGTTCCTTGGGAGTTTCGGAGCGTGGCAGTGGATCGGCCCGGCATTGCTGAAAGCGAGTGCGTTTGAGCCAAGAGATTTTCAAACAAAATTAGAGTTCGGGCAATGGGAACAGTCGCACAAGGAATGGGGAGAAGCGGTCATCGACGGCCACGAAACCCACTTCCGGGCAATCGAAGCCAGCGTTGCGACACTCGACACCAACAACAAGGAATGGCGAATCAATCAAGCGGAGGTCAATCGCCGGATTCTCGACAAACTCGATGTCATCATTGACCGCCTGCCGTCAAGGCGTGCCGACGCGAGCAAGGAATTCTGGTGGGAAGAAGCGTGTGTATCTCCATGATTAAGACCCGCAAATGCTCACGGTGCGAGGGAGCCGGACAGGCGGACGTGATCCGCAAGGTCACAATTCACCCAGACGGAAAGAACTGTTCGTACATTCAGGACCGCGAGCCGTGCGCCCTGTGCGGCGGCGTTGGCTATGTGCCGGTCGAAGCGCCGGAGCGGATTAAAGGCAGAGGCTAGGCGGGCCGGGTGGCTCTTGATGGGGATCGGCGGCAAACCGGCCCTGCTTTTGAGGACGAAAACAACCGTGAGAAATCACGATTACCAAAATGCTAATGATGACGATGACGCCCCCGGCGGTGCTGTTGGTCGCCTTTGCAAGCGACGCTCAGCGGGGACGTGCCTCACGGACGCTGTAAACGTGGGGCTAACCGTGCTGGTTTGTAATGGGCCACGACGCACGGCTAGACGAGCGATGCCCGCCGATTGTCTGGGCGGAATACCAAGTACTGGCAAACCATGACAGCCCGGAGAGACGGGCACTTTTGAAAGGATTCAACCATGAAGAAAGTCAGTCTTACAACCATCGTCGTTTTCACCGCCGTCGCCTTCTGCTTCTTTGCGGCGACGTACGGCAAGCCGACTCTCCCGGCCCGTGGCGTAGCAGCCACGGAGTTTATTTTCAACCCGCCCGTCGAGAGCGTGAAATTCCGGCACCCTGCGTTCACGACGATCAGTTGTTCGACGCGGAGCGGGTTGACGATGAGCGAGCCGCCGACGGCGGGCACAGTAACGGGCTTTTCGACCGCCCCGGCTGCGCGGATTGCGTTGTGTATCTCCGACAAGCCGATGGTCCAGGTTCCGTAATCCGCCGGCGGTTCCTTTTTCCGATTGGGAAGCGCTGCGTAGGCGTGGATGCCAACCCCCGCCGGCATTGAGAGGTAACCCATGACCCAATGGCTTTTTCCTTTTCGTGAACTACGCCGATTGTTGGCGTCGATTAACAGTGTTTTGTGGTCAATCTTGACCCAAGGAGAACGTATCATGAGCGCAATTGCGGATTTCGCAGCCAAACAAGAAGCCTTCAACAACCGCCTGGCGGCGGCAATTCAAGGAGTCGCTGCGGACGTGGACTCGCTGAACGCGAAGATCCTGGAGCTTCAAAACACGCTGGGGCAGATTACGCCAGAAGATCAGGCGCTGCTCGACCAATTGCAGGTGAAGGGCGAGGCTCTGGCGGCTGCACTTGAAGGCGTGGACGCACTGACGCCGCCTGCGGTTCCCAATCCCTGACGTTTGAACTTCAGCCGGCGTGACGCACCGGCATTCCCCAAGGGGCGCTTCTCCAACCCTCCGGACCAAGCGCCCCTGTCCCAACGGAACTCTTTTGAAAGGACTCTCGAATGTGGAAATGGATTCTCGGAGCGCTCGCAGCCTTCTTCCTTCTGTTCGGTAACGGAGGCTGCGCCAGCACCAGCGGCAAGGGCAACTTTGAAGCCAACGATGTGACGATGGGCACACAGTTCCAGATCGGCTGGGGGACGGTCCTGTCGATCGGCTTCCCCGGCACGGTCAACGGCAAGGGTGCAATTGACGCACAGCACGTTGCGGCCCCAGCGGTATCCCCCGTTGCGACCGTACCCGCAAACCCTACTACGCCGCCTCCAGCCGCGCCACGGCCGGGCGGCTAAGTTTGTTTGACCTGAGAGAAGAACGCCACGCGCGTGCTTGGAACGCGGGCAGTGTGCGTGACCTTTAGGGATCGTTTTGGAAACAGAACCTATTAGATCTTGAGCTTGTTCTAGCCCGGTCGTCTCCCACGGCGATCGGGCTTTTTGGTGCCCCGATGAAGCGTTGCATCTACTGCCGCACAAAGCAGACCGAGGACCACGAAGATTACTGCCCGGACTGCGCCAGCATCGCGGACTTCGAGGCGGTTCCCGCGACGTACCAGGGCGGATCGAACGGGGCTGTCGCAGTCGAGAAGGCCGCCCGGCAAATGTGCAGGTGTGGCAAGACGGCCATCGACGGCGATCAGTGTTTGCAGTGTGCCCGCAAGGCCAAGGATGCGGCGATGGAGTACGCCGAGGTCGAGGAAGTCGAACCCGAAGAGCATGACGAGGAAGAGCAGGAGCATGAGGAACCTACGATGGTTGCGTCTAAGGAAATAGCGAAGTGCTGCGACAGGGGCAAGCCGGTCTACAACAAGACCACGCAAGAGTGCATCAATTGTTACCAGCGGCGTCAGCGACTCAAGAAGAAGGGGATCGATTCAACCGCGGCCCCGAAGACCGTGACGCCCAACGCCCGCAAGGCGAAGGCGGCCGAACCCGATGCGATGACGTTCCTGAAACAGCGAGCCAGAGAGGAACGCGACGAAGCCATCGCCCGCGTCGAGGCCGAGTACAAGGAAAACCTCAACGTCGCGCGGCTGAGCAGGGAGGCGGCAGAATGAAGCTCGTAAAGATTTTCGTGATGGGCGTCGCAGTCGGTGTCATTTTGTCATCGACTGGTTGCCACGCCTACCAGCAACGATTCATAGACAAGTTCTACGGCGTAGACGACTGCCAGCGGATCGACGCGATGGAGCGAGAACTGGCTCCGCCGCCAGAGTGGATCGTGCCGCAGACCAGCGGCTACGAGGAAGGACCAGTCGGTTGAGACGCTTGCGCCCCATCCTCTTGATCGCTTCCGCATTCATCGGCGTGGCCTGCGCCAACAAAGTCGAGCCCAAGATCCAGACCACCCTTGAAGCGGTGCAGCTCGGGCTCAAGAACACCAACACCCGGATCGGCAAGCTGAGCACCCAGCTCGGCAACAACGTCGGCGGCAATTACACCACGGACTCGCTCACCACGCTGATCCTGGCCGGTGGACTGATCATCTTCCTCCTGGCGGGACTCGCGTTCCTGTTCTGGTACCGGGCGACGGGCTGCGAGAGGGTCGCAACGCGGGTGATCCAAACAGTGGAACGTGCCCGCAAATATGTCCCCTGTGATTGCGGCGAGTGTGCCGATTGTATCGCGAGGAAGCTGGGCGCCATGCCCAAAGATCGAACGGCCAAGATGCTGCACAAGAGGGTCAAGGCGGCAACGGGATCATAAGGGGAAAGATGTCCGGTCTCTTTTTGTGCCAATGGCTGACACTCACTCAGGCGTGGTTCTACATGGCCGAGTGCATGACCGGCCCCGGCGTCAACACTCCGGGAATGCCCACAGTGTGCAGCACGTACTTTGATTGGGACCACGACGGCGACGTGGATCTCCGCGACGTCTCGCGCTTCATCGCAGGGGAGGTTCAATAGTTGTCCTACGATCGAGTGATGACGCTCCGCGAGGATCCACTGGTGATCGCCACCATTCACGGGCCCATTGAGATCCACCGCATCGAGGGGGCACGCGATCGCAAGCTGCGGATCGTCCTGCCGTCGGGGCTGGGGTGTCGCGTCGGATTGGATCGCGCACTGGAACACAACGCCTGGCTGGAGATCATCGACGGCCACATCGCTCCGAAGCATCCCACCTATGAGGCGTCACCCGATAACGCCGGCGGCGTGATACTGACCCCGAAGAAGAGTCAGACCACGCCGCTCAAGCAGGTAGAGGAACGTCCTGTCATTCGCGTCGTTCGACGCGCTTGCACTTAATTCAGCCGCGGAGCAATAGGCCGCCAGATCAGACCGGCCGCCATCGCCTGCACGCCGGTCACACCGTCTTTCTTGTAGAGCTGGCACATCATGTATTTGAATCCCAGCGTGGGCAGTCGATAGAACATATTGATCGTTCCGGTACCGGTGGAGACTCCGCTGGCGGATCCAGAGTTGGTGTCGTCAACTTCCGCGTAGGTGTCCGCGATGAAATAGGTGTCGCTGGGCACGCGGCCGTTGTCGATGAATGGCGCCGTGAAGCTGCTCGCCCCGTTAATGATGTTCAGTTCGAGGATCTTCTGGAGCGGCCCGTTCTCCATCATGCCATAGACGATGGCCGAATAGGTTTCATCGTTCGCGTCAGTGCCGAATCCCGCAATTGCGATCTCGGAGTACGGCCGCACAGTGATGATGCCCGCGAGTCCCGCCTCTCCGCGCTTGGGCACGGTGATGTCATACGTCTCCACTGTCAGCGCTGCAGGCCACGCGGTTCCGAACTTGAGCGTGTCCGTAGCGGGATCGAATCCGGTGATCTCTCTGGACACGCCAAGGTTGAGGGCGGAGCCGGCGCCCGTCACCGTCATGATCATGCCCTTGAAGTAATCGATGTCTGACTCGGTGCGGGCTGCGTCGACCATCGTCGTGGTCGATCCAGAGTCCGACGTTCCACTCACCAGCAGCAGGGCCGGCTTGAGGTTGGCGAGCGGCGTATCGTTGGCGCCGCCGGTGAGGATGCGCCACAGGGACCAACGATCAAACGGTGCGGGTTGCATTGTTTTCTCCTTCAAAGGTGTCTAGTAAGACTAGACACTGGGGTCATCCGGCCAGCAACATCGGCGTCTGCATGGGCGCGGCAATCAGATCCGGGTCATAGTCATACACGTCGTGC
Source organism: uncultured Phycisphaera sp. (assembly GCA_964501365.1). Classification (GTDB taxonomy): domain Bacteria; phylum Planctomycetota; class Phycisphaerae; order UBA1845; family UBA1845; genus CAZAMB01. The sequence goes on from CAZCST010000014.1 coordinate 210,385, forward strand.
TCCAGCTCCCCGAACTGTCCGGGCATGGACTGGATCATTCTCTGCACCCGCGTAATACGTCGCGAGGCTTCGTATCGGTCGATGTCCCCCTGGGTCAGTTGCAGGGGGGGCCTGTCGGGGAATTTCTCGGCGTACTGCTGTCGCAGTCCGTTCATTTCGTCGTAATCGAATCGCACGGCCGCCCGTCGCATGCGCCGGCCGAACTCCCGGTCGGTGTTGCGCATGGCGTGCAGTCGTTCGAGCATTTGCCTTTCGCGGCGGCCCTTGTCCAGCGGAATGCCGATCGCCTGGAGGATCGCGTCCTTGGAGGATCCGCGGTAGAGCAGGCGTTCATCCTCGTCGACCATGCCGCCCATATCGGGCCGGTATTGATTCATCGCCCGGAACACACGGTTGAGCTGGATGCCCGCGGGGAAGAGCGTTCGCGGGATCGGCAACTTGGTGCCGTCTGGCAGCTCCATCGGTTGCAGCTTCTCGATGTCGCGCGTGGCGGTGGCGCTCACCAGTCCGGTGAGGATCCCGGCCGCCGGCGGCAGGGGGACAATTCCAAAGGGCGAGTCTTCCGGTGCGGGGGTGAAGGGCACTTGCAATCCGACTGCAGCGCCGACGTCGACGCCCAGCACGTCACGCATCCCGTTGGCGGCGATCTTTCCGAAGAGGGCCATACGCGCAACGGTCCCCAGGTTGCGACCGTTGAGACTGAGGATCTTCCCGATCGATCCCATTTCTTCGAGCTGCTTTTCGGTCATGGCGCCGCGGACCGTGGAGTCCGCCACGAAGTTCCCCCAGCGTGCGAGGTACCCACTGAACTGCCGCAGGGGTCCGGGCAGCATGGACTGGAGCACCGTCCGCGATCCCGGACCGGGTCGGAACTGCGTGGCGCTGACCACGTTTCCGGCCTCGAAGTCGATCAAGGCGTCGAGCTGTGGAGCAGACAGCGGGCTTCCGTCGGGCAACCGCGGCAGAGGGTACTCGCCGGTGCGGATCAGGTGCCCCAGTTTGTGCTTCGCGCCATAGAAGGCGATCGCCCGGTTGGAGACTTCCGCCGACGTGAAGGGGGCCATGAGGAACGAGATCAGGCTGTTCTTGTCGACGAACTTGCCGTCCGGACGGACGACGCGCTGCAGTTGCTCGGGGCTGATGTCGAACAGCCGGGGGTCGATATTGAGTTGCTGGTCCACCAGCTCCGGAAAATGGGCTTCAAAGCTGCGCCGTGCCGCCTCCTGGAGACGCGGCATACCCTTGAGGTGGCCGGGCGTCGCCCGCATTTCCTCCGAAACGCCGGCCATGAATCGCTTCACGCGCGGGGCGAACTCGCGGATGCCGACCATCGTATCGCCCACGCCAAGAACCGGCACGGTGGTTGTGACGGTCTGGAGCAGGTTGTTGAGCGAACTTTTCAGGTTGAGGCCCAGCGTCGACACGTAAAAGTAATTCGTGATCGCGTCCAGTCGTTTGCGGTAGTCGCGCTGAGTGCCAATGGTTGACACTGCGTCGGTCAAGCGCACCTGGTCGGACCGCGACAGCTTGCCCTTCGCCTTGTCGATCGCCGAGAAAATATTGTTGAACAATCCGCCAAAGAGGATTTGGTCTTCGGCCATGGAACCGCGCAGGGCCCGCACGTGGGTCTGCAGCGCCCGCAGCAACGCCGGGGATCCCGTCTCGGGGAGGATCTGCTCAATGGCGATGGGCGGGCGATTCTTTCCGCCGGGGATCATCCTCGTGGCTACCTTGGCTCCGCTGGCCTTCACGCCTTCCCGGATGACCTGCACCATGATCGGCTCGGCGGTGGGCATGATGGTCCGCCCGAACTCATCGACGTGCGAGGCGATGGCCCGCTCGTGATCCGAGAGGGGGGCATTGATCGCGTAGGTCTTCGACGCCGACGCCACGTACTTTTGCAGCACGAGATTGAGGTCGGTGTAAAATAAGTCCTGCCCGTCGGGGCCGCCGAGTGTCAGCCCGGTGCGCTGTCGTTTGAACAGGTGCGGGTTGTAGTAGGCGGCTCCGACGTCTTGGATCCACCGCTGCCAATCGGCATATCGCGAGTGAAGCGTCCGCTGATCGGTGATGGTCCACGCCCCGCCGGGGGGCTGATTCTTGAGCTTGAGGGCCTGCGCCATGGCCCGGTTGCGTTTCCCACCCAGGCGGTCCAGTGCCTCCAGCCCGTCCACCGCGAAGGTGGATTCGTTCCCGGTGAGCGGGATATGGGGCAGATAGTCGCGAAGGTAGGGGGGTGCCTCCGCCGGATCGAACGGCCGGCTCTTCGCCAGTGTACCGGTGTCCATGCCTCCTGAGACCTTGTGGGTCTGTCGCATGAAGCGGTGCCATATGTCATCCATGACCAGGCGAAGGTCGCCGGCGACTTGTCGCAGTTCTGGTGTTGCGCCCGCAGGATTCACGCCTTCCATGAGCTGGGAGACGACGGGCATTTCGTCCTTCCAGCGTGGCCGGTCCATGATCTTCCACATGGGCTCGGCGGCCTTGAGGACTTCCGCCTGCCGGTGCATCGAGAGGCTGGAGAGCTTGGGGATGATCGTCCCGCGAAACATCGACTCGGTGGTGCGGATGCCCAGGGAGACGCCGGAGAATTCATTCGCCGTGCCAATGAACCGCTTGGGGACCGTGCCCTGGATCCACGACCGGGTCGGGAACTTGCGAGACAGGAAGGCGGCAACCCACACCATGGGGTCCGCCGCGGTATTGACCGCCGCCGCGAGGAAGCCGTTTTTGATGCCCAGTCGCTCGGCCGCGGTGCGGCTCTCTTCGACGGTAATGGACTCCGGATCGGTGAGTACCTTTTGCAGAGTGGCTATATCGCCCGCGGTAAGGGCGGACATGGCGGCGTCGTACTGGTCACGGAGTGAAAGAGTCAAGGATCATGGTTCATGGTGTGCAAGACCCTTTCGGCCTTTGGTGTAAGTCAGTTCCACGTGGAACATTTTCCTAGATAAGCCTTGGCTGCACCGCCGCCGGCCCCTGGACCGCGGCGAGTTCCTGGAGCTTCTTGACCACGGTCAGCGCCCGCGACAGATCCATGAGCTGCTTGCTCTGGTCTCCGCCGCCGCCTTGCTGGGCCTGCCCCAAGCGCTGCATCATCATCATTTGCATTTGCGGGTCTATTTCGTCCTTCTTACCCATCATTTTCGTGGCGAGCAGAGTGACCAGGGCTCCGGCCCCGGCTCCCAGCAGGCCCTTGCCAATCGCGGGCTTGGATTCGCTGGCCCCTGCTTCCGTGCGGGCGATGCGGAGAGCTTCCCGGCCTCGTTCGCCGGCCTGCCGCGGGGTGCTCGACGCACGCAGGCGGGTGACGGCTTCCGCGACTGCGGGGTTGGTCGCCGCCGATGTACTGCCAAAGTACCCGGGGATCTTGATCTTGCCGACCGCCGCCTCGATGCGCGGAGTGGCTGCACCAACCCGGGCGACGCGCGCCTGCCTCACGCCCTGTGCCGCTGCATCCTGCTCGGCCTTGATTTGGGCCACGCGGATCGCCTGTTGGATGGGATTCTCCGGACCGGGGGCCGCGGAGATCCGCACCGCCGGCGTTCGAATGTTCCCGCCCAGCATTTCCGAAGGCCGCTCCTGGGTGATCAGCTCGGGCGAGGGCACGCGGTTGCCTGCCAGCACGATCGCCCCGCGCGATCCGCTGCCCATGGGTGTTCTTGCAGCTTCGGAAAGATACAGAGCGAGTCGTCCCTGTCGGGGCTTATCCAGATGCTCGGCGGTGGCTGCGATGTCGGCGAGGCGGGCTTTGAATGTTTGGTCGTCGATGACGCCGCTACGCACGTCCGCCTGAGCCTTTTTCATGGCGGAGATTTGCGCCTTGAGCAAGACATCGGCTTGGCTGACCTTGGTTATTACCTTTTGTGCTTCGTCGGCCATGTTACATCAACCTCCCGCCCGCCAGCTCTGCCGGCAGACCACGCAGCAGGGTTTCGAAACTGTCGTTCTTGTTCCCGTCTCCGTCTGCGTCCGTGTCACCACCATTTTGCATTTCGGAGAGCTGTTGCACCAGTGAGTCGATGTCCGGGAAGGATTCGCTCGCGGGCGCTCCCAGCAGGCTTTCCGCTCCGTGCGGTTCATAGGGGGTGCCGTCATCGATCCCCAGCAGTGATCCGGCGGCGTGCGAGCCAGCGCCAAAGAGGGCGGTTCCACCCAGCAGTCCCGCCCCGGCTCCGGCTGCCGTGACCAACCGCTCAGGGGTAAGAAACTTCTTCCCGATCGCGGTGGGGATTTTTGTAGCCACACGGCCGGCGACCTTCTCGGCGCCTTCGGCTGCGGCCTTCCCAAAGAAGCGACGCGCGAGGGCCATGCCGCCATCAGCCGCGGCGGTTCCGCCCAGCATCATCAGAAGTTCGAGCAGGAAAGCGGGCATGGTTTACGCCTCTCTACCAAAATCCACGCGGGGCAACAATTCCCGGTCTCGCACCCGGACACGCTCAAGGGCGATCCTGTGGCGTCGCTTGTGCTGCTTGGTGTAGCGCTGCACGTTCAGGTTGGGCAGCAAGGTCTGGAGCTGCGAGGTACTCATCTTGAGTCCGCCGCGATCCACGAAGATCCGGCCGCGCACGTTGGTCGCAACGCCGCCGGAAGAGCTGACTTCCGTGATGATCCGATCAAGAGTTTCCTCGACGATCAGATCATCAAACAATATACCGGCGCCGGTTGGAGCGCCTTCGAGCACCAGGCTGATGGGCTTTTCGAAAGCCGTCGCACACCGATACACATTGCAGCCGGTGAACTTCGCCAGCACGCCGGAGGCCAGATCCCACTGCACTCTGATCCCGGCGTATCGCAGGTTTTCGACTCGGCCGTTGCGGTATTCGATCGTTCCCGACAGCGGCCCCGCACCGGCGGAATTCTTCACCCGGAAGCCCCAGGGATCATCGCCCGCATCGGCACTCTTGCCGGAGGTCACGTCTTCGACGATCACGTTGACGGGGGATGAATTGCTGTCCATTTGATGCAGGTCGATCGTGATGCCGACCGCGTGGCCCTCGTGGTATCCGCCCTGCACGTAAACGTCGATCAGCTTGTCCGCGGATTCATCCGGCTCGATGTCGCACCAGTGCGACGATCCCGTGCCGTCATTGCCCGTCCCGCCGCAGCGGAGTACGCGACAGTCGTTCGCGTCTTCGATGGTGAGGCCGTGCCGATAATTGTCGTTGAGCAGCAGGTAATTGATCAGCACGCGAAGGTTGGCCCCGGTGTCCCAGTTATCGCCAGAGCACAGCCAGATTCCATCGCCGCCCCAGTTCTTGATATGGGCTTCGCCTTGCCCCTGTATTTCGACCCCGTTGCAACTGATGAACTTGGCCCCGGCCCGCAGCTCAGATCCGTCGGCGTGATCTTCCCGGCGTCCGTACAGCGACGATCCCGGCTCGAAGATCAGCCCGGTGTTGCTCTTGTTGAGCCAGCGAAATAGCGATTGGACCCTTCCGATCGTTGGCGTCGCGTGATTCTCGCGGACGGTGACGCCGGTCCCAAGATGAATCTTGTTGTTGTTGAGTTCGACGGCGCCCTCCGCATCCACCAAATCGCCGTGCCCCAGTGGATCGACGCGCCCGGTCACTTCCCATGTGGAGGAAATGTTGCTGCCCAGATAGAGCGTATCATTCGGATTGGCGACGGCCGCGTTGCGGATCGCAGTCCGTGTGTCCAGCCCGGCGCCCGGATGTGTCACAGCAACAGTTGCCATTACGCCACCAGTCCCAGCTCGGCCAGCTTCCGCATGGCGAGCGCCCGTCCGATGTCCTGCATTGGCCCCATCGCTCCGGCGTTGGGATCCAGCGGAGTGTGAACTTCCTCCGTGGTCGGCGAGGGCGGGCCATATTGAAAGCTCTCTCCGCCTTGCGGGGGTGCCTGCACGGGCGGGAATTGCATCGGCGGTCCGCTGATCAGGCGCCGCGTGTTCACCCGCTGCACCGGCAGAGCCGCGGGCTGTGCCGCCGGCTGACCGTACACGCCGCCATAAGCCGCACGCTTCTCCGCGGCAAAAGGAACTTCTGCCCGAAGTCGCGCCACGTCAGGGGATTCGGTCGCCCGCATCGCATTGCCGATCGTGGGCCCGGTCAGGATGTCGTCGATTTCCTTCTGGAGCTGGCGGAAGTCAACGTGTTCGCTGCTGGGCTGGAGTCCGAAGTATTCCGCCACGCTGGTGATCGGCCCCGATGTATTGTCGATGAAGGTTTGCAGCTCTCCGCGCAGCGCCTGCATTCCCTGCACGGCCGCCAGTTGTTCAGACGGATTGGCGCTGTTGGTCTTGTCCTTGAGCTGGGCGAAGACCTTGCGAGCGTTTCCGCGCTGCACGCCGAACAAAGATCCGGCCATCGTGGAGAGCGGTCCCGCTTCGTTCATCCCGTTGAGACCCTTGTCGACCAGTGTCGCGACGGCCTGCTCTGCCGCCGGCTGGGTCGCAGCCGCGGCGGCGACGTTACCGGCTTGCTGGAGATACGCGCCGGTGCCCGCTTCGTATTTGCGCGACTCCACTGCATCGAGAGCACGTTGCGCTTCTGCCGCCTTGTTGCCGATCTGGCGATCTTCCCGCATTCCGGAAATTTGTTCGGTCAGCGCATCAAGCTGCCCCTTGGTGATGGAGCGCTGCGACGCGCGGTCGGCCTCTCCGAGATTGAACAGCTCGACTGCGTTCTTTTGGCCCTGGTTCATCACGTCCAGATTGGCCTGCCGCGTCGCCGCATTCTCTCCCTGCGTGAATGCCTGTGACGCTCGGAGCGCGTCCATCATATCCGCGTGCTCGGATTGCATTTGTCCGATCTGCGCCCGCACCAACTCTCGCGCCGCCTTCCGATCCTCTTCGCCCAGGTTAAACATCTTCATGAGCTGGTCGGTCTGGTGGTCGATCGTGTCGGTCATGGACTTGGCGTTGATCTTCGCCGCCTCCAGTGCCGTGGCCGCCTGCTTGTCCGCCAGATATCGCGTGTCGTAATGGCCGATCCCTGTGGAGAGCAGATCGGAAATCAGGCTGCCGTAGTCGAAGCGCTCTTTGGATCGCTTCGCCACGCGCGACACGCGGGGGGCTGTGTAGATCTGTGCCATGACTTAGCCTCCAAGGGCTTGGGCGAAACCGGGGTCGATGAAGTTCGAGCCCCTGCCGCCTGGCCTGAGAATTCGAATCTTACGCTGGAGTTGTCCGAAGCCGCCGATGTAATTCTCGAAGGGGTTGCCTTCGCCCATCGGCATCAGCGGGGTCTGCACATGGTACGCCGGCTTGGGTGGTTCGGGTTCTTGTCCGAACAGTTTTGCCATCAAGCCGCTGCCGGCGGTTCCCGCAGCTCCCTTGGCCGCCGCTGCACCAAGACCTGCAGCGCCTGCGCCAGCGCCCGCCGCCGCGGCTGCGCCGGCATGACTCGCAAGTGCTCCCATCAGTGGCAACATGAACAGCATGACAAACTCCTTAGCCTTGGAACCGATCAAACGTATTGGCGATCAACGGCTGAATCATCGCCAGAATTTCCGGATCATGCAGGAGTGTCGCAAGCCGCTGGGCGATCATGCTTTGATTGGCTCCGACTTCTCCCATGCGAATTCCCTGTGCGGTCTCGATGTTGCCGCGCTGGCGCCCGACTTCCGCTTCGCGGCCCTGTTGGGTGAGCCGGGCGAGTTCTTCTTGCAACCCGGTAATCTGCGGAAGGTAATTGCCTTCGACGCCCGTCTGTCGCTGGAACAGATTCCCGAGCATCCCTTCACGCAGTCCCGCGTCCGTGGTCATGTGCGTGCCGTAGAGACTGGTAGCGCCTTCCTGTTCGCCGCGCGAGAGTGCCGCAATCGCGCTGTCGATGTTGCGATTGGTCGACCGCTCGGACTCCAGCTCGCCGGCCCGCGCCCCGACGTTGAATTCCTGCACGCGGTTGCGCTCGCCCGTGGCCGCCTGCTGGCTGCGGAACAGATCGCCGTATCGGTTGTTGTTCAGTCGCGTCCGCGTATCGCCGAAGGCTCCAGCTTCGAACGGGTCCACCCCAAGGCGAGCCTGTTCGCTGAATGAGTTATCGATCTCGCTGCGCAGGGCCGCGTCTTGGTTGGCCGAGGCCGCTTCATTGCCGTAGGTCAGTGCTTGCTGGTAACGCTCTTCGGGATTGTCGAGGCCCAGCATATCGAAGCCGCTGCCCTCCACGATGCGGTGCCGGTTTTGTTCATTGATGCCCCGCTGCGTTGTTTCCCGCAGTCCGAAGAGTCCAGAATTCAGATCCGCCCGTGCCCCGCCCAGCCCTTCGTCGAGGGCGCTGGTGTAGGTGTCATAGGCGTCATCCATGGCCCCGCCGTACTGCCGGCGGGTTGCCATCGTGTCGCGGGTGAGCTGGTCGGGGTTGAAGAGCAGGGAGCTTTGATCATCAAACAACCCGCTGGTCATCAGCTCGTCGAGGTTTGGTGCGCCGAAGTCCTGTGTGTCCACCGAGTCGAGGTAGTTCAGCGCCTCATCGCGGTAGCCCGCCATGCGCTGGTTGTGCTGCTGGGTCTGGAGGAAATCCAGAAGCCCGCCAAGCCCCATCAGTAGATTCGGACCAACACTCATAGTTCACCTGCCCGTCATTTTACGCAGACCCACTGGCGTCCGCCACAAAATCGCCTTCGTCTTCCACGCGGAGATAGACGCCGTCGATCACCACGTCGCTGCGCGTGTTGAAGTCTTCAATCTCCACTTCGAGCGCCCGGCCCTGCGCCTTGAGCGTGCAGTACCGATCCATGCTCGTGGTATCCGCGTCGTCGTCGTCGAAGATCTCGATCTCCGCAGTCGACTCCGCCCGTGCCGTGTTGCCGTAGTCACGGTAGACGCGGACGGTCAGCCCGAAGTCTGGCCGTGGCGGATAGCCCGGCGACCCGTCCGGATCGTGCAGCGGGCCGGGGCGCGCGTAGATCTCCGCCTGGTCGATGGTCTTGATGTCCCGCATGGACTCACCCATGATCGGGGAGAATCGCACCTTGAACCGCACCGCGCCGATCACAAATTCGTCGCCTTCCACCAGCGCCGCCGGCAGCGGGTCGAATTCGATGCGCCCGGGATCCGCGTTGCGGATGGTCCGGGCCAGTCCGTCCTTGAGAGGGTTGTCGCTGCGGAAGCGGACGACGTCCCCCTCCATCAGCTCCGTGAAGCGGTTGCCGGATTGGGTAATGATCTGCCGATCGTTGAACACCCACCGCGCCGCGGTCAGCGTTTCCTGTTGCACGAGGTGATCATAGGGGTGGGCCTTGCCCGCGTAGTTCTCTTCGAACACCCCGCCGAGCTGGTCAATGGTGTAGAGTTTCGGGCCGATCGTGGTCAGATCCTCGACGCCTTCCGCGGCCACGTAGCGGAATCCGTTGTCGTCATCGATCAGTGTCCAGTCGCCCGTCTTGAGGTTGAACACCGCCGCGGAATCGAGGTAGTACGCAATCTTAGCCTGCGTGATAGTGGGGGCCGCCACGCCGCCGGCGTCTTCGATGCTGAGGGCTGTCTCGGTGGGGGGGTCTTCCTCCCCGGTGAGGCCCGACACGCCGCTGAGCAGCGAATCGCTTTCCGGTGAAGTCGGCGAGGCGACTCCGCCGGTCAGATCGACCACCTTGTTGCGTCGCAGGTGCAGGGTGCCATAGCGTTCATCGTAGCCCGCATCGACCTGCATCCCGTTAATCAATGCGTCCTGAAACCAGTTGAGCATCGGACCATGCTCGATGGTCTGGAGGTCGCCGATCCCGTTCTCGGCTTCGGCGTTGAACACCCGGATGGCCTGCGGCGTGACCCACAGAGCCAGCTTGCCGATGGGCAGGATGGCATTGGCCCAGGGGGTGCCGATGCCCGATTCGCCGAGCTGCTTCTTGTTGATCGCCGTGGCTTCGCGGGCCAGGCGATAGACGCCCTTGGTATACACCGCCAGCACGACGTCGCTCGACATAACAAACCGCTGGAACCGATCCTCCCCGCGGGTGAGCGTGACGAAGTCCAGCGAGTGGAAACTCTCGGGGTAGAGGAACGCAAAGCCGCCGGAGATTTCCGAGTAGCGGATCGCCCCGTCGTGGGTGATGCGCGGCCAGATCAACCGCTTGCCTTGCAGCAACAGGGCCGACTCCAGCTTGTTCGCTCCGCCGGCCAGCGTGCAGCCAAGGACCGAGATAATGTCCCGGCACATGGGGGGCAGTCCGCCCGCCCGTTCATCCACGAAGGTCATAAGCTGCTGGCGCTGCAGGTCGAAGTCGGGAAGATTCATTGCCGCGTGCTCGCCGTTCTTTTGCAGCGGATCGGTGTACGGTGCGATGTCCGTGACCTTGGTGGAGAAGGTCGCATCGAGGAATTTCTGATTGGGGATCTGTGCGTACACCGAGTTGAAGAACGCTGTGCTCGGGAAGGCCAGCGCCTTGCGGAGCTCCTTGAAGAAGCTGATCCCGCCGCCCGTCGTCCGCCAGAATTCAATGTGCGTGCCGCGCGCCGTCTTGAAGGGGATCCGGAACTGCGCCTTGCCTGCGAAGTTGTCGAGGATGAATCCTTCCCCGATGGTGGGGCCGAAGGCCGCCACGTGCGGGTAGACAATCAGGACCATGGTGGTCTGCGTCTGGTTGAGCTGGAGCGACTGATCCGCAGAGGCCAGCGTCGCGTAGCCGATAGCGCCGTAGCTGGCATCGACAAACCGCGAGACCGTGCCCGTGCGTTCATCGATCACCCGCACGCGGACGCGATAGGTTGACAGTCCGCCAGGCGGTCCAGGGGAAACGCGCTTGGCGGATCCACCGCTCGACAGGGAGGCGTTGAGCGAGAGCGTGCCGCTGCCCGGCGTGTTGGCGACAAACTGCGACGGGGGATAATCCCGCTGCCCCAGGTCTGGGGTAAGCAGCCCGCCGAGGTATTTTGTCGCGTCCACTTCGTTGAGTGCTGCGCTTTGCGGTTCGGACTCCAGTGAAATGATCCGCGGCGGGAAGTTCGGATGCACGAACATGAAGACGTTGGGGGAGATCTGTGCCCCGCGCCATTCGATCCCCAGCGTGCCCGACGTGGCGCCAAGGTCGAGATATTTGGTATAGCGCCCGTTCTGGAGCAGCCAGAACTTCTGGCCGTTGCTGACCCATATGCCGCGCTTGTCGAAGTACTCCGTCCATTGCAGCGTGAAGTTGAATCCGGTCGACGCCTTGCCGGCGAAGAAGTTCCCCGCGGTGTTGACGTCGTAGTTGGGGGTCGCCCATGCCTCATCGAGTACGCCGCCCACGCCCGCGGATGGGACATCGAGGGATCCAAACTCCACGTTGGGCCTGAACGCTTGGGGGGTGAGATTGCGCACGCCCTTGGGGCTCACTCCACCCACCGGCGGAAGGTGATCATCGAACACGATCGACGCCGGCTTGCCCGCCAGCACGGCGGCCTTCGCTCCGTCGGGCCAATCGGTGTACTTCGCAATGCCCGCCGCCGTCATGCGGAGAAACGTATTCGTCGGCGTCACGTCGAAGTATTCGTAGGCCGTGCCCGGAGTGATGGCCGCCCCGCTGTTGTAGCTTTGCCGCTTGACCACGTTGCCGCGCATGTTGCAGGGGATGGCCGTGGTGAATGGATGGCCGCCGAAGGCGATGTCCAACTCCTGGATCATGTTCGCGTCGACCGTCGCAGAGATCCTGCGACGTCGCGGAGCTTTCGCCAGCCGGCCGGGCTTGATCACGTTGCGGCCAATGATGACCGACGCCTGCCCCTCTTTGAGCGCCGAGCGCTCCGCAGTGAGGTTGAGCTCCAGCGGGGAGACCTGCAGCGCAGCCTCCAGGTGCTTGCGTCCGCCGCCTCCTGAACTGATTTGACGAATGGACATTCTTTATCCTGCAATCGCTACGTTCATTCTTCGCAGTGCAGTGCCACCGATTGACACAAGCCTTGAGGCTTTCGCCCCTGCTGCCCGCCGCCGACGAAACATTGCCAGCGGATCAGCACTGAGTCTGGCGATTTCGTCGCGTTTCAGTTCGCGATTCCACACATTCACCAACGCCACCGAGAAATCCGGGGCAGTCGATCCGAGCGTTGAACCAACACGGGCGTTTTGCGTCCCCAAATGCGATCCGTATTCCTCCACTCCGCTCGGCGTGGAATTCGTAATCGTGAGATAGCCGTCATCAACGCCGTCGATCCACATGCTGCACAGATCGACGCCTGCCGCATCGCGTCCCCCGCCCGTCCATGTGATGATGGCTGAGTACCACTTTCCTCCGGTGAGCGTCGAAGCCGATCGGTAGTAGGTCGAATCCACACCGAGCGCCCCATCATCGTTGGCAACCCGCAATCTCAACTTGTCCGTATTGTTGTCGATGTAGAATCGGTAGCCATAAAAATGACTTCCAGCGGTGGGGTTGTCCGACCAGAAGATCGTGGATTCTTTTGCTCCGGCAGAATGGTTGTATTGAAAAAACGCCTGAATCGAGAATTCGTCGGTGAGCGTATTTGTGAGGAATTTGCAAGGCAGCGTGTAGCTCGCCGATCCCGCCTGCTGCAATGCAATGTTGCCCGCAAAGGAGAGGGCCGGGCCAATGGGCGAGCCGATCACCGACAGGGCCGACGCCGTGCCCGTGGCCGTGAAATCAAGCCCGCTTGAATGGGACAGATCGGGCACATCCCGCCCCGCAAAGCCAAGGCATGGCGGAAAGAATAATTTCCGACCGACCCACAGGTTCGGGAACTTCGCTTGATGTGGACCCAATGCAAATCGCATTATTGAATCTCATCGTGTTCGTATTCGTAAGCTACGAAATTTCCAGCGACCGTCACGTTGTCAATGTCTCCCGCAAATGAGGAATCCTTGCTGAACAGGAATCCTGTGCCGTTAGCAACGATGACTTCGGTATATGTTCCGTTGGCACTTCGTGCCGTTCCCGCTTGGGTTCCGCACTTGGGCGTGATTGTCCCCGCTGAATAGTTTGAAATCGTGAACGTCACCAGATAATACCGGCCACTGGTCAGAGGCGGCGTTGTTTGTGACAAGTCGCTGGCACTTCCTGCGGCTGCACGTCCGACGCCGGCTGTGATGGTCCAACCCGTTCCCTTGGTCCAATTTGTATCCGCAGCAAAGTCCGGAGTAAGAATCAGATTGGTTCCCAAAGCGTTGCCTGAGCGGTTGTAGATGGCAATGCCCCACTCTTTACCCAGTTGCTCCAGAACAAATTCCCGGACAAGTTGATCGGTGGTTGCCACGGGAGTTGTGGGATAGGCCATCGAACCAAGAAGATCAGCGTTCATGATCCCGGTAATCGCCGGATACGCCGCATCCGAGGCCCCCACATTGTCACAGCGAACCTGTCCGTTCCCAACAAGTTTTCGGACTTCCACGACAGCATAGGCTGTTGGGGCTGAACTTCCGGCCATGACAGCCACAATCACGCGGGCTCGTGGTTGCACAGGGTTGGTGGACTGTGCAATCAACGTGGACTGTCTGCCGGCAGAATTGGCAAGGGCATTCAATGTGATCGTCATTAGCGTTGACGACCCGATTTCAGCCAGAATATCGTTAGCCATTGATGGCTCCCAGAATCAGCTTCGGCTTGAGGGTGTCGACCGCCGTCTGTATTTGCGCGTCGGTGAAGGTCGCGGGATTGATGATTCCTGCGGCATCGATGATCTGATCACCACTTGCACCACCGAGTGTATTGATGAGCGGGGCCGTGTTCAGCACGTAGAAAAAGATGCGGCCCGCCTCGACGTATGGATCACGATTGACCCATTTCGCCTCGTTGGTGTTCGCATTGGGGAAGCCAGTAGACTTCTGCACAGCGTCTTGCGCGATTGCCACCGCGACCGAAATGCGGGCTTGGAAGGCCGTGTCCCGTGTCGCGTTGCGAACTTGCTGATAGGTTGCCGCTGCCATGATTCACTCCTAATCGATCGTATATTCCGCCCAAACCCACAACTTGGTCGGACTCGATGCAATCGCCGACGCCGAGAAATGCAGCCACGAGGCCGCCGCAATCTGCCCGCTGTTGAAGGTCGTCGTGTTCAATACCGACCCGCCCGTTCCCGCAACCTGGTCCGACGAAAAGATATTCGTGCCCGCTGTGTAGGGCGTGGTCTGCGCCCGCTTCTCGATATTGAACGTCACCGTGCCGGCGTCTGTCGCCGCGACCACCCGCACCATCGTTGCCGCATCGGGCACGGGCCCCATCGGGATCTCGTCCGTCGCCTGCGGGCTTTCGATGTAGAGCATTCGAACAATGGTCCGCCCGTCACTACTGCCTTGAGCTGTCTGCCCTGACGTCATCGGTGGCCCGAGCGCCATGCCGGCCCCGATGGCGAGGGCCAGCGCTTCTTCGTCGATGCCCCGCGGCTCGCGATCCAAAGCGGCGTTGGCCGGGATCTGCGAAGCAATGGGGAATTCTGGATCCTGCGTTCGCGGCATACTTACGCAGCCATTTCGAGCCCATGCCCGCTCGCGTTAATGATGTTTGCGGCGGAGGCATGTGCTTTGAGCAGCAACCCGTTTTGCAAGATGAGTCCGTCTACAATGAGCATGTTTTTGGATTTGGGCGGCAGAACGTAGTCGAGCACGATGTAATTGAGGTTCGCCACTCCGCCCCATTGCACGCTAATGGTCCGGGCGACGGTGTCGATGTTGTTGAACCAGACCCACAGCTTGTGGAAATAGTTGGCCGTGGCAATGGAAGTTGCCGTGTGGATGGTTGTGCCCGGCGATGTCGTTGCGGCGACGGCAACAGGCACGCCATTGGCCCCGCCAGAGAGTGCAATCGGTAGCGCTGAAAACATATTTAGATACTCCCCAAAGCCATGCCAGCCATGACGATCTGGCCGAACTCGTATTCCGCACGATCCGGCTGCCGGTCGAACGCCGCCGGCTTGCACGATTCTTCGACGACAACCTCCTGGGTCGGCGCCCGCAGAATGGCTGCCATGCCCGCGGTCGTCGGGATCTCCTGATCATGGACCGCTTCGCGATTGAGCGCACTGACCATCGGCAGCACGGCAAAGCCCGCAATCAACGATGCCAGCTCATGCGCAAGCCCGCGAAACGCTTCGGCCAGCGCCGGGTTATCCGCGGTGAGTGCCTGCTCAAAAACGTCGTTGGCTTCCTCGACCAGCGTTTCATTGCCCGTCGATCCCAGCCCAGCCAGGACAAGCGAGAGTCCGCGAAGGCCCAGCATGAGCGATGTCTTGCCATCGCGCACCGAGCGATCGTGGGCCGCCTCAGAGTTTTGTTGCAGGGCCGTTGTCATTGCGCCATCGGATCCACGGTGGTATCAGCCCGGCTCGGATTCGCACTGTGCGGTCGGTCCGCCGTCTGGCTGTTGAAGTAGTGACTGCACCCGGCAAACATTTCCTTGAATTCCTTCATCAAGAGTCCGCGCTGTTCGCTGCGGTCGGAGACTGCGGTGTTCGCCAGGGCGACCGAGAGGGCGACGATCTTGTCCAGCCCTTCCGGCAGGAACGTGCCAAACTCGTACTTGATCGTGCCCGTCGGAGTGGGGCGGAAGTCGTGCTTGAGGGTGCATTTCCCGTCGACGGGATTGAAGCCCGTCACCTCGATGAACTGCCCGGCCCCGGTTCCCGCCTCGATGATGCGGAGCACTTCGCCGACGTAGTAATCCGGCCAGCGAACGACGTTCCCCTGGTCTGCGGGAATCGTCGCGGGGATCTTCATGAAGTCCGTGCCAATGACGGTCGGGGATGCCTCGAAGGTTCCCCAGTGCGGATGGATCGGCCCCTTCTGGTAGCACAGCGTCCAGACCTCATCGCCGCTCAGGGTGGGCACAGGCGAGACGCGAAACCCGCGCTGCTGCGTCATCATCACCACGCCGCGCCCATATTCCCATGGCGCGATCGTGCCCATGCGTTCGAGCACGTTATTGGGGTCGCCCGTGCTGGAGACTCCGGAGATTCGGGCGGGGGCAGGGTCATCAAAGACGCGGCGTTCGAAGCGCAGGAAGCGCCGGAAGTTCCCCGGCCAGCGGTAAAACTCCACGCCGTCCTGCAACGTGATGGTCGATTCGCAGTAGCCGATTTGGGCCCGCGCCTGCGAGGTTTTCAGGATGCGTTCGTAAATTGTCTTTTGGTGGGCGTCCAAGTCCCGCAGCCGCTTAGCTACGGGGTGTCGCCGGCGTTCGGCGGGATCGTTGAGCAGGTCATCGATCCAGGCGTGATAGCGTTCGACAAATGCTTCCACATGACCTCATCCGTTACGCAGGGATTCCGGGATTGGTGATGGACACCAGGCCCATCGACTTCTTCGTGGCGTTGATCCGCCGGCACGTGTTGGCGATCTTGTGCCGCCACAGATCCCGGTTCTCTTTGTTGGCCGCGGCGTTGCACATCGAGGCTGCCCGGTCCAGGTCTTCGGCGAAGCGGTCCATTTTGTTCTGCCGCCAGGCGTTTCTCGCCCGCTTGATCAGCCGCAACACAACACGGCTGGGGTTGCAATAGGGGTCCGACTGCCGCCCGGTCATCCCGTACACCATTCGCTTCTGGAGCAGTCGCGAGCGACGCAGTCGACGGCATATCATCCAAACCCCGTTGGGGAAGACGTCGCGGTTGACGCCTTCATCGACGGCTTCCGGCGCGGCCGGCGGCATGAACTGGAGCTCCAGCCTTGGATCGATCGCACGAAGTGCGCGGCGAAACCAAGCCGGGACGTGGGGCCCGAGGGCGTTCCAGTCCCGGCGTGGGAGCATGAGATTGTCACGAACGATCTTCATTACAGAGCAATTCGCGGGATCGGCTGCACAAGAATCGCGAGCATGGGGAACGTCGTAATGTCGCTCGCATTGGTTCCCGTGATCGAAAGTCCATACGCCTGCGCGTCGTCGCGATCAGTCTTGTCCGCATCCGCCAGCGTGAATTCCTTGGTGACTTTCACCGCGGACGCCAGCATGACTGCGTCGGCCAGCGCGGAACCGATCGACACGCCGGCAATAGCCACAGCATCGGCCAGCCGGCGGAGACTCACGTTCAACGTTCCTGCTTTTGTGATCAGCTCCGAACTAAACTTGGCGCGGAGCAGCTTGTGCTTGAATGGCACGATGATCCGACACGTCTGGAGCGTCGCATTGCCCGGCCCCGTGAGGGTGTTATCGAATGCGGTCATCCAGATCGCATTGTTCCTCGTGCGGGACGTTGGCGTTCGAGTGATACCCATAGGTCAAACTCCATTCGCGGTTGTTACGCCGCTGTTTACCGCTTAGAGCCGGCTGCGGTCAGCAGGTTCCACGCCGATCGTCATGTGCGGCTGTTCAACCAAGTCGCCCGCGTTTGTGCCGGAAATTTGCAGGTGGTACGTCGTTCCCGCGACACGCAGCGTTCCCGTGTCAGCGGCCGCCAGCGTGATGGGCAAATTGCTCGTCACGTCCGCCGTCGCCGCGAGATCGGTGTCGGTAAGCGCCGTTCCGACAAGGACGCCGGCCTTGGCTCCACCAGGAGCCGCGGCCATGATCTGAGCGCCGACCGTTCCCACGTTATCGATGTCCGTAGCGCCCACGCGCGCGGAGCGTATGTAGTGGTCGAAGGGAACGATGAGGTAGCACGTCTGCACCGTGGCGTTGCCGGGCAGGAGTACGCTCGGATCGTAGGAGTTGAAATACTGCAGCGCGCTTCCAAAGCGCGACGAGGGAACTTGCGGCTCCGTGCTGGTCGCCATTTGCAGAACAAAGACGAGGCAGGCCGCGAGAAGTACCAGTGTGAACATTCCAGGTAGCATTCGTTTTCTCCGTTAAACCGCCGATCGTGGCGGGGTCAATTCATCCTCAACTCAACCACGATTACGCAGTCGCTTGCGTCACGAGTCCCACGTAGCGGAAGTTGCGCTTGGGCCGTGTGCAAAGGAAGTCAATGTGCGTCTCGAACGGCGCCTGCCAGAGTTCCGTCTGCTCGGTGCCGTCGTTGACGGGCACGAAGATCGCATCGATGCCGGCGCCCGGTCCGTTGCCGTTCCACCATCGGATCGTGTCCGCGCCCGAGGGCTGGAACTTTTCGATGGTCTCCGGCGCAAAGCCGAAGAGCATTCCGGGGCGGATGATCTCGGAGTCTTCCCAGGGGAGGATGATCGAGCCGTGCTGGAACACGGGTTTGCCGACGCCGCCGTTGGGGTTGCCGAGGTATTGCTGCACGGGGTAGACCGCGTAGCCGGCCTTCTCCGTGTAGGCATACTGCGCCGACAGGGCCGACTCGGAGATCAGCATGGTGGGGGGGGCGTAACCCGCCTTCTTGATCTTGTTGATCAGCTTGGCGATGCGGTCGGGTTCCGGCTCCACCGGTGCGGTTTCGTCGCCTTCGACGTAGCCGATCATTTCGGGATACTGCGTGATGTCCGACAGGCCGAAGAATTCGCCCGTCTCCTTACACATGTACTCGATGCCCTTGGGGGCCAGCGACGTGCCGGAGGTTCCGTCCGTCATGAATTTGAACGGCACGATGTAGTCGCCGTTGACCACGGATGCCGTGGCGTGGCCGCTGAGCATTTGGAAGAACACGGTGCCGCCGTTGTCATCGATGTTGGTGCAGACCGCGGTTCCGCCCTTGCGGGTGGTCGTGGTCGGGAAGGATGTCGTGGAATAGAACCAGTATTTCTGGCCCTTGATGAATCGGTTGTACGGGGCCGACTTGATCGAGACCGCCGTTTCGCTGGCTGCCGTCACGGAGGCAGAGGCCGAAACCTGTGCGATGGCCGCGGTGCCGTCCGAGTAGGCGAAGTTCAGGGTTTGCTTGCGGACCTGGTAGACCGCGTCCTCAACGTAACCGGCGCCCATCTCTTCGATGTCCATGCCGATCGCGTCCTCGATCACCTGGGTCATGTTCATGGTGACGTTGCCGAGGATGCGCTTGAGGGTGGTCTTCAGGGTGATGCGCTGCGAGAGCGGCACATCTTCCGGGTTGGGGGCCTTCGCGGTGGCACGCTGTCGAACCGGTAGGTCGCTGTTGGCGCCCAGCGATTCGATGGTGTTGCCGTCGAAGCTGCCGCCTTGCACCATCGCACCGCGCGACAGGCGAATCTTGCGGCGTGCCTCGTAGACGTTTCCGGTCTCAGGGCGGCCGCCCATGCCCAACGGCTTGAACGTGCGGATCGCCCGATCCATCGGATCGTCGAGGTCGTCGATCACCATGTTGATGACCGCATCGCCTAAGTTTTCGCGGAGAATTTGAGAAACATGCCCGAATGCAGTTGTGACAGCCATGAAAGAAACTCCGTATCACGAAGCTCCCAAGCGTCTCAACGCAACGGCCAAAGACAGAGCTTAGAAGAAGTTTGGTTGATGCTGACCGGAACGGCCAAGAAAAAAACACGCGAAAGGCTGACGCAGTCGGCCAGCACTTTCGCGGGATTATGGATAGGGTGGGATTCTCTTGTCAAGCCTTGGGAACAAAAATTCCCAAAACGTCATTGTCGAAGTCGTCGCGGTAGTCGAGCAGGATGAAGTCGTCGCCCAGCGCTTCGACCACTTCGCCGGCCCCGTCGAGGAACAACACCAGCGTCCCGACCTGCACGCCCGGGGGAGCGTTGACCTCCGGCAGTGCCACGATGTGGCCCCAGTTTTTCTTTCGCTGGGCCTGGTCGGGGAGTTCCAATCCGCCCTTGGTCTTCTTGTCGGGCTCGAACCGTTTGACCAGGAAGCGCCCCGGCCAGGGCACGAAGGTCATCTTCGAGGTGTCGATGTCCCGGGTGAAGTCGCCGATGGGTTTGTCAACAGTGGCGTAAATGTCATGTTCGACGGCTGTGGTCAAGCGCCACCTCCATTCGCGGCGCGCTGGGCCTTGAGCTTCTGGACCAGCCCGTCATGGTGGTAGCGCGAGGGTTGTCCGCCGGCGTTGCCCGCAGGCGATCCGCCGATGGAACCGCCCGGCTCGGGTACATGATTGCCCACCGGCTGAGGGGCGTTGACCATCGGAACCGGCATCCGTCCGCGGAGCAGGGAGTCGGGGGTGTCGAGCGGTTCGCGGACCACGTTGGGGCTGTTGGTGTTGCCGTTGTTGACCGCCGAGACCGCGGGATTGCCCGGCGTCGCGGGCATCATCAGCTTGGCCGGATCGATCCCATACGGTTCGAGCATGGATCTGTGTTGTTGCTCTGCAGCGCTGAGGGCTTGGAGCAGGTGTTGGTTGCTCCACTGGCCGCCGGCTTTTTCGACCTGTTGCTTGTAACTCTTCACGAAGGTGAGCGCCACGCGCGCCCCGTTCTTGGCCTTGGCGGCGAGGTAGGGGAGTTTTTCGCGCACGCCCGGGCGGCTGAGCAGATTCTCCAGCGTCGCCTCATGCTGCTGGTCTTCGATGGTCTGCGTCACGCGGGAACTTTGCGCGAGTTGACTCTTGATCTCTTCGAGCTGGGCCCGCAGCTCCGCGACTTCCTGATTGCCTTGCGGGGTCTGCTTGGCCTTCGCCGCTTCGATGTCCGCGAGCTGCCGGCGGAGTACGCGCTCGGTCGCGGCGGGATCGTTGCCCAAAGCCGCAGCCAGATCGTTGATCTGGTCGAGGTTGCCCATGCCGCTGACCTTCTCGTGAGCCTTGATCAGCTCGCCGTAGGTCGCACGCTTGAAGCCGCCCTTGCCGTCGTCGTACTCAATGGGCGTATCGAAGTCGATGTCTGGCGGTGGAGTCGCCGCAGGCTGCCGATTCTGTGGCGGCGCTTGCGGCGGGGAAGTATTGGGTGGGGGTGCTGCTGCGACCGGAGCGGCCGCGGGGGCTGGGGTTGCTGCTGGCGCATCGGCCATGACTCATACTCCTTTGTAGAACTGCAATCAAAACACTGCCACGGGGACGCCCCCGGGCGCGAACTGTCCGTCCATGGAATTGGGATCCTGCTCCACCGCGTCGATGGACTCTTCCATCATGCGCGAGTCGTGGGATTCCAGATCGAGGTTTTCATCGAAGCGATCTCCGGTGCCGCCGTCGCCGACCACAAACTGCGTGCGAAGATCCTTGAGCAGTTGCAGGAATGCCTTCTTGACTTCATCCGACGCGGAGCCGCGGAAGCCGGGATCCAGGATCATGTTGCGGGTTGCATCCGACAGCGCCTTGGGATCCTCGAGCATGAGCATGGCGCGATCCGCTTCGTCGGTCCAGAACGCTCCGGGCGTCTGTCCATCATTGAACAATTCCGCGAGGCGCTGAGAGATACGCATGTCCTTTTCGGTGGCGATTTCGATTCCCGGCGGACTCTTGCCCATCGCGGCCAGCGACTTCTTGAACTCAACATCCGTGATGATGGGCCGCTGATCGTCTCCGCGTACATTGCGCAGGCTGAATAGCAGGTTGAGCATTTCCGTCGAGCCGCCCGGCACCAGAGGCGAGGGTAGAAGGATCACGTCGTCGGACTTGGGCGGCGTTTTGCCGATGGTCATTTCGCGCGGGAGGTTGAACAACCCGACGGTGCCGATTCGTTTTTGCGGATCCCATACCCGGGGCAGCATGGGCAGCACGCCCTGGAACGTGTTGTGCAGGCAGGTCCACAGTCCTTGCATGGTGGGTGCGAGCGGCGCGCGGGCGTTGACGTTGAGCAGATTGCCCAGCGGCCCGGACTCGACGCGGCCTTCGCTTTGCCCGCGGATGATGTCCGACTCGTGGCCGGCGGCCATGTTGCCCAGCGTGAGCGCCATCTGCAGCGCCCCGCCGACTTCCTGGGAGTTGGGTACCGGGGGAATCACCTTGAGGAAGTTATCGAATTCGCCATACGCCGATGAGTTGACCGGGATGATCTCATTGTCGTCGGAGAAAAGATCGTTGAAGTCGAGGGCGTCGTCCTTCACGAAGGCCATGCCGTTGCGCATGCGTGCGGATCGGCACGTCTTAGACCACTGGCGATCGGCTTCGGCCTGTGCGCCCAGTGCGGTGGGCAGCGCGCCCATGCCGTACCAATTGCCCTTCTGCTTTGTGTACTGGCAGAAGTTTCCGGGGAATCGCCCGGCGGCCAGCTCGCCCGTCACCGGTTTGCCCTCGGGGTCGGTCGCCTGATAGCCAAACATTTCATCGCCGACGATGACGTACTTTTGTCCGCTGGGAACTTCCTTGGTGGGGAGCAGCCAGGTCCAGATTACTTCGGCGCACTCGCTGCCCTTGCCGGAGAAGGCGCTGCCGATGGCGTTGCCGATCGAGGATCCGCCCACGCGCGGGCCCACGGTTCCCTGATAGCTCGCCTTGCGCGCCGCTTCCGGTCCGAAATTCTGTTCGATCCATTCGCGGGGCATGAGCTTGACGCGGCTGAATCCCTGGAGGTGACAGTCCTTGGTTGCGTTCCACGGGATGGGGAAGAGTTCCCACGCCGGCCAGCTCTCGCAGTAGACCTGCTTGCGGAACTTGTCTTCGTAGCGATAGAGGAAGGCCCGGCTGTAATAGATCAGATCGCCCACGAAGTCGGCGTACACGTCGGAAAAATCAACCTCTTCCTGCCAGGCGTTGATCATCAGCTCGGCGCGTTTGGCCTGGTAGTACGCCATCGGGTTATTGGGCGAGCGCGGCAGTCCGGTCACGGTGAGGATGTTCTCGGTGAATCGCCCCAGCTCACGGCGGTAGATGCTGCGGATGTGCGGCACGGTGGCGCGGACTTCGTTGGCCTTGGGCGGTTTGGGTCTCCACTGTCCGGTGAGCGGATCGATCTCGAAGAAGTGGAAGCCTTCCATGTAGCTCTCGACGCGGATCCAGTAGCGTTCGAGGTACTGCCGCTGCCCGCGCGCGGAGTTGATGTGCTTGATGGTCCACTGGGAGATCTGTGCGGCGTCGCGGCGGATGGTCTTGTCGAGGGAAGGAATATCGCTCGATGACGGGATGGCGCCGGGCTTGAGCCGCGGATCCTGCGAAGGATCGACCCCGTTGTCCGAGCCGACGATGTCTTCGATCGAGAGTGCGGAGTTCATTCTTGACATTACTTAAACACCGTTCCTGTGCCCATGCACAAATCGCACCGAATCACCCAGCGGGCCTCAGGCCCCACGCGGTCCCCGATACAAACGAGGAATTGCGAACCGAACGGCACGCGCTGCCCCGTGCGAAGGATGCGCACCGGTTCGCCTTTGCAGTCCGGGCAGATATGCGGCCAGGGCTCGCGGAGTAATTCCTCCTGCTTGTATCGCGTCTGCATCATGGCTACGTGACTTCCACCGTGACGAAATCGATGCTCTGCCCGCCGTTGCCGTCGCGCACTTCGAGCTGGAAGACCAGCGAGTCCGCGCTGCCCGGAGCGGTAAAGGTCGGACTGTCCGTGTTGGCGCCGGTGAGTACGACGCTCGTCCCGGAGATCTGCGTCCACGAATACTCCAGCGTGTCGCCGTCGGGGTCCGTGCTGTCGGAACCATCCAGCGTGACGGGGTCGGTGGTGGAGACGGCCTGGTCGGGGCCCGCGTTGGCGATCGGATCGGAATTCGGGGCTGCGAGCTCGACCTCCTGGAAGTCCTCCAGCTCCACGACCAGCGTCTGCGCGTCGGACATATAGCCCATCTTGATCATCGCCGCGGTGGAGCCGACGATGGTCATTCGCGCGTCCACCAGATCGGGATCGTTGGTGGGATTGCTGGGGACCAGCTCGAGCACCTGCTCGGTCACGGGGTGATAGTTCCCGTCCTTGCCCAGCGCCGAGCCTTGCTGCGTGGAAGTCCGCTTCACAATCATCGATACAGTAACGGCCATGGCTATCTCCTTTTCTTCCTGCCGCGTTTCAACTTCGGCAGAGTCACCAGCGTAATCGTCCGCTTCTCAACATCGACGTCCGTGCAGAGCATGTAATGCGTCTTGCGGAACCGCTCCGACTCACGGCCCGTTCCCGGCACCTTCGATTGATCGCCAATCCGTGGCAGCGGAATGCCGGGGGGAACCACCCATTGCTTCGTCATCCCATGCCGTCCTCAGCGGTGGTCATCGCCATCGCTTTCTCCGTCTGCACTTCGCGGGCGTGCCGTCGAAGCTCGCGCTTGGCCGCCACGTTGTCGATCGACTCCACCGAATGATCGTGTCGATACGATCCATCGGCCTTGCGGATCGACTCATTGGCGTGCAGTTGCGCAACCCGCGTCACCGCCTCGTGGTCGCCTTGCACCTGAAACTTCTCAATGAGGATCTGACAGAACCGATCCCGCGAGAGATCGTTACGCTCCGCGGTGCGCTCGGCGTTTCTCGCCAGGTGGTCGATCGTGGCGTTGCTCCTGGACGTGACCAACGCCATCAGCGCCATCGCGACGCAGCACGTGACACCACTTACGATTAGAACTACCGACGAATCCATGCTCTCACCTTCCCGTTGATACTGTGGCCGGCGGCTCAATTCTCATCGTGGTTGAGGCACCACAATGCGGACACACGCCGCTGTTGAGCTTCGCCATTTTTTCCGCGTCTCCCCGTCGAACCATTCCCATGCACAGCACGCAAACCATCATGTCTGTCAGCTTGGTCGTGGTTTCGTAGACCGGCACGATGTTCGAATACAACAGCTCCTTTTCTTCACATAAACCCATCACATGCTCCAAAGGTTGTCAGCTCTCGCGGCGCCAGCCGCTTCTGGAACTTCTCCCGCATCTTGGGCGTCCAGCTTTGCTCCGGCGCCAGCATGGGATCTACCTCGATCCCTTTCTTCTCCCATTCCTCAAGTCGCCGCTGTCCCGGGCTCGAACTCTTCGTCTTGGGCGGCCGGCGGCTTGCAGACCGGTGGATCTTCTCCGCGGCGTCGCATCCGTCGTCGCGACGGTTGGCGTCTTCCTCGATGGTCTGCGTATCGAATTGATCGATCAGCTTTTGCATCGCCTCGCGCGAAGGATGTTCGGCCGGCTCATACCCATCGATGGGCCGAAAGCTCGGCAGCTTGATCCGCCCCGCGTCCCACATGGGCTGCATGCGCTCGATGCGCAGCGGCTTGGCGACTCCGCCGGTGGGGAGACTCCGAAAGATCGGAACGTGGAATCCAGACTCCAGCCGTTCCTTGCGGAAGTTCAGCGCCTCGCGAAACGCGATGTCATCGAGCAGGGCGTCCTCGAAAAGAAACTTGCCGATCCGCCACTGGTGAGCCTTGCGCAGTGACTCCTGCACGGCGAGCTGGAAGAAGCATTTCCGCGCCCATGCGTCGATGAACCACAGCACGCCGTCGGGGTCATACATGCCCACGACGATGAAGTTTTCGTCGGCCCGCTTCCGCAGGGAGTTGGCCGCATCCATGGAGCCAAAGCGGTACGCCTCTTCGAGCATTTCCTCGAAGTCTTTGGTCTTACCCGTCTCGGGGTTGTAGATCCGCCGCTTGCCGTCGTTGTCGAGATAGAGCACGTACATATTGCGGCGCTCATCCCGCACGAACATGCGATCCCCGCGGGGGACCGGAGTGCCTTGAAATTCGGCCATGACGCCGGCCAGTCCGATCGGCGTGACGCTTCCGTCCTCGTCGTCGGAGCCTTTGATCTTGCGTTCGAATTCGTCGATGTTCAGCTTCTCGGGCCACGCCGAAACCCGCTTGCCTTCCTTCTCGTACACCATGGGCAGGATTTTCCGCTCCCAGGCGACGAACCGCTTTTCGGGGTCATCGTTGTGGATGGCGCGATACAGGCACGAGTCAATGTCCAGGATCGTGCCGATCCACATGACGTGCGTGCCCTTATCGGTGAACTGGTTGATGTAGTCCTGGAACAGCCAGCGCATGAAGTTCTTGCGCCAGTTGGCGTTCTTGGACTTCTTGCCTTCCGGATCGTCGATGAGTCCCACCAGCGGGTGACGGCCGCGGGTTGCCTGGTCGATGGACGATCCCTTGATCTGCGAACCGTTGAGGAAGTCGAGGCACTGATTGCTCCAGTCGCGCGAGGTGGATCGCTCAATGGACCACACGATCCCGAAGTCGTGCATCAGCTTTTCGTTGGTCTCGGTCCGCCGGCGGATCTCCTTGATCTTCTCCTTGGTGAGATCCTTCGTCTCCGATCCCAGCAGGATGCCAGTATTGTCGCGGGTGACGGCGATGAACTGCGCCATTTCGTAGACGATGGTGTACGTCTTCGAAGAGTCACGCGGCGCCACCAGGGCGGACCGCGGCCGGGTGAACATATGCTGCATGACCGGCTTGTGCCGGCAGTCGGGCAGGGCGTACTGGTGTTTGCAGCAGCTCGCCGCCTTCACGTAGAAATCGACGTAGAAACTCAGGGCAATGAGGAACAGGTCCGGGGACCGCATGAGGATGTTGGGCTTTTCCGGATCGTACCAGCCGCGCATCAGGGCGACGCGGTTGTCCTTCCGCTGCGCGGTGCAGGTCTCACAGAATGCCCGATCACCACGGACGGCGCCTTCGCAGCGCAGGCAGGCCCGGCCCTTCTGATCCATCGCGAGGATGGGCCCGTAATCGGACGGCATGGGCCAGAATGGATTGTTCTCGCGCGAGGGAAGTTCGTAGAGCGAAGCAACCATCGTGTCCTATGTGAATCGCACGGTGACTTTGACGGTGCCAGACGGCGCATTCGGTCCGGTCATGGCGCCCTTTTCCCGCACGGCAGCCACGAGGCAGGCGGTGGTGAACGCGGTAATGCCACGCTTGAAGGTGTAGGTCTTTCGTGTTCCGGCCTTGCAGGGAAGCAGCATTCGCGGATCGGTGGTGCCCACAGTCGGGGTCAGGGTGTTGTAGAACGCGACATACACATCTTCGCCGGTGTTGGCGGTCGCATCGATCTCCACCTGGAAGACGTAGCCGACAGCGCCCGCATACACAGCTTGCGCCGTGCTGGAAAGCGGATTGGCAACAAAGACGCTCGCGCCGAGTCCGGATGCAGAAGCTACGCCACCCATGGGAATCTCCTACGCAGTAATGAACCAGCCGACCAGATCGCCGGCCGGGACCGTGGTAAGTACCGTTCCGTCCTGTGTCGCGGCCGCAATGGTCAGACCCGCGGACAGCGGGAACCCTTCGGCGATGTCAACGTCGATTTGCGCATTGTCGGCGCACGGAATCACCATCGACGGCTGTGTCGTTCCCGCCACCCATCCGTCGCCGTTGTGATCGTACATTTTGAAAGAGCAGTAGGCGTGACTCGCGGAGGCGTTCGCAAGCGTCAAGGCATAGACGGTGCATCCGCCATTGCGGATGTTCTTGATGCCCGTATTGACGATGTCAGTTTCCTGTGAGATGTCGCGTTGGAATACTTTTCCGAATTCGGTGGTCGTCAGTGCCATTGGAAAGCTCCAAGGTTCTGCGCGACCGCTCGGCCGACGTGTTTTGAGTTTCTACTGCCGCGTAATGTTAGCGGCGTCTTTGCGGTTGTCTACGCCCACCGCGCACCATCGGCGGAGGAAGGGCGGAAACCTTCTTGTCGAGCTGGGCCTGGTTGATCGGATTGAACACGGAATCTTCCAAGTCGGCCTTGTCCATTTCGTCCGCGGCGGCCTGCAACTCCGGACGCATAAGCTGGTCGACCTGGTCCGCCGGCGTGGCGGTGGAGACGATCGTTTCAACGACGACTCCGGCCTGCTCGCCATCCTTGAGCACTTTCCCGTCTTCGACAGTGATACCCATAGCTTCTGCGGCATGAGTAAGGAATTCCTTTGTCGCCGGATCCACTGGCAACGGCACAATCTCGGGAACCACGACGCTCCACTCCCCTGAATCAAACTTCTCTTCCATGACCTCGATGATCGTCGAGCATTCCACGATGTCCGCCACGTCACCCTTGACCATCTTCGCAACGAAGATCGGCTTGATCCCCGCGGTGAACTCGCCCGACAGAAACCGGGTGAGACTCTTGTGCCCCTTGGCCGCGAGGATGTCGTCGAAGTAGTCCGCGATGAACTGCCGGCACATCGCCATCGCCTTCGAAGATTCAAGCTGCTTGACCACCCGCGACGTCCGCGAAGAGATCAATACCGGCAGCCACCGCTCGAACCGCGTCTGCATCCGGCGGATTTCGTTGCGTCTTTCGAATGTTTGTCCCAGTTCGCCCGGGGCTTCAGCCGTCATCGTGTCAGTCATCGCGTCGCCTTTATCGCAAGGAACCTGAAAATCTGCCAACCCAGCCACGCCCAAAGCGGAGTCGCGGCCAGGAGAGTTATCGCAGTCGCCATCCGGAGTCGATCGCCCATCACAGTTCTCGCCGGCAGAAGGAACGGCTTGCCACACCACGGAATGGTATCACCCGGGGGAATCGCTGCGATAGAGGCAACCGACGTGGGATTTAATCCAAGCGTCGTCCCCGGAGGAAGACAATCAGCAAGGGATGCCTGAAATGATCCGCGATACATCCGCAGCTTGTCGAGATCGTGCTGCTGCTGGGCCTGCGTCGCCTGCCGAAGCTGCTCGTATTGGGCTTTGGTCTGCATGTCGCGTTGCAACTGCTCCGCCTTCGAAGCCAGATTCCGCGGGCCCCAAAGATCATCAAACGGAGCAAACCCACGTTCCCGCTGATACCAGTCCGTCGCATAACCGCGGACCGTGGGATCCTGAATCGCCGCAATATCCTTTGCCGAGCATTGTTCGACCTTCAACCCGACAGACGCCAGGAGTTGTTCGTATGGATCGTTACCCACCACCATCCGCCTCACTCACCTTATCCAAAAACCCCCGACCCAGCTTCTCCTGCACGTGCTTACTCCGACGCTTGTCCCGCCTGTCCTTCGGCTCATCCGGAACCACACCCCCAGGAAAAGGACTCACCCCCGGCGTCCGACCCTTATTCTCCGTCGTCGGCATGGGTTTCACAACCTTCGCCCTCGACGTCGCATAAGGCCGCACGCTCTGAAACTCCCCAGCCCGACGCCGCTGCATCCGACTCGCCACCCGATTCTTGTCAGGATACAAACCCGTACTCACCATCAACCACCAATTCGCCAACTCCAACAGCCCAACCTTGACCTTCACCTCCACCGCAGGTGACTCCATCAAATGCTTGATCCAACCCAGCACCCACTCCGGACCCAACCCCAACCGCCGACACGCAAGTTTCAAATGCCACGGAGCACGAACCTTCCCAAACCGAGTGATCACCTCCGCAATCGTCTCTTCCGTGTCATCGCTGAACTGACGCTTCCCGTATCCCATCGCTCTATGTTAGTCAGTTTGACCGACGTTACAAAAAATTCGGGAGGGTTCCGCACACTCGGCCGGCGAAAAGGGTCTGCCGGGGGTCGCGCGTCGGGGCATTATGCGACATTCAAGGCACGCGCGAGCGCGCCAACCCGCACGCATGACACCGCAACAAGCCCGAATCAGCCCCGCTATAACGTGCGAATAACACAGGATTTACGCACGTGCGCAGCATAATCTATCTTATAGGACGTGGTGAGTGACACGGCATGGCACTGGAAGAGGGGCGAAACAAGGTCGGAACAACGCGGGGGAGATTACACTCCCAGCGAGCGAGTGTCAAGGCATGGCACTGACTCCCAATGAACGAGAATGGGCGCGAAAGATAGTTGACTCTCTCCCCCTCATCGCATCATCGCAACCAACAATCTATCAACACGGATAAAAGGCGTGCGTTACGATCGCACTGTATGGGCGCAGCAACCCCAGGGCACACGCAACCTATTTAACGTGCGGCAATTCCTTGCCCGTGTTGCACGCCGAATCACTTGGAAGCGGAGTCAAGGCAACTCTCATCCGCTTATCGTCCGTCGTTCGTTGTCACCCCGGACTATCCATCATCGGATTGTACTCCGTGCTGGGATCGCAACCCCTTCGGGGCGAGCACGTTCCGCCCGTTTCCTTTGTCGCATCTTCCGCTTTAGCTTCTTTGTTGCCGTCCAGGGTAAGACTTTCCGCTGGCCGGAGTATTCGGCGTCAAAGTGGCAATCCCGGCAAACCGAGTGTAAATCACTGATCGACTCCCCGGTGAGCTGGCCGCGTCCATAGTGGCTATGATGCACTTGCGTCGCTGGTTTCCCGCACCCCAAGCAAAGATACTTATCCCGATGTAATACCCTTGCCCGGATTTCCCCCCACAGGCGACTATTCAGGTAATCCTGGTATGAGGCAAACCCCAGTGCGGCTATCCGGCGATTGCGGCGAGCGTAGATTTTAGCTGTGCGGGGTGGGAGCGGCTGGCGGGTAAAAACACAGGCCATACGGTGCAACATTCCTTCGTTGCGACCATGCGGCCAGCAAAGATAAGCGCAAGCCCCGACCGGGCCGTTGACTGCCAGGCCGTAGGCGCGACGATCGGGGGTAACTAAGGCATATCGTTCAGCCTGGCGTGCGGAATTCTTCCCCGATTCCCCCGTCGCGTCAAGCCCCCGCAAAATAATTCTTGGAATATGTCGGATTACTGTTGACAGATTGCCGACAGTTAGACTATATTCGTAATAGTGGATCGGCGCAGGTGCAAACTGCCCGATCCGTGATCCGACACTCGTCTAAGGAGTATCAGACAATGGCAACGTATCTATTCGACGACGTTCCCGCAACGTCCATTCAGCCCGATCCGCCGACAGGCCAAACCAAGGAACGGGCGAAAGAGTTAAAGGCCGGAATCGAATCAAGCATTGAAGAGCTGGCAAAGGCAGTAGATTCCGTGCGTTCTTCGGCGTTATTTCAAGCCTATTTGGACGTGCAAGCCCGATTCCATTCGTACTCTTGGCACAATTCCATCCTGATTATGATGCAACGGCCAAAGGCTTCCCGCGTCGCTGGTTTCCATACATGGCGGAAACTCGGTCGATTCGTCCAGAAGGGCGAAAAGGGAATTATGATTTTCGCCCCATGCCCCTTCCGCAAGGAACGGGAAACCGCGTCGGGGGAATCGGAGTCTGTCGCGGGAATCTTCTTCAAGCCCGTCTATGTCTTTGACGTTTCCCAGACAATCGGGAATGAGCTGCCGACTGTCGAATCTCCGCTAATCATCGATGAACGGGGCGATTTACTCGCCATGCTGGAGCGCGTCACTTTGAAGCGCGGCATTGCGTTAAAGGTCGAATCCCTTGACGGTCCGCTGGGGTATGCAACCAACAAAGGCACGGAGATCGCCATTGACGGCCAGTATGCGACAGGCCAAAGGGCGAAAACGCTTGCGCATGAGCTGGCGCATTGTGCCCTACACTTCGGGAAAACAGACGGCGCAACCAAGTTGACGCGGGATATTGCGGAGCTGGAAGCGGAGTCTATCGCTTACGTCGTTTGCAAGCATTTCGGCCTTGATACTTCGCTCCGATCGTCGGCATATATCGCCCTTTGGAACGGTGATTCAAAGAGCCTCAAGGCAAGTCTGGAGCGCATTGCAAAGACTGCCCGTTCCATCATTGACGACGCGGAATCACTGGACGGCGCAATCGTCGAAAGCGCGGTGGCGGCATGAAAACCGCGAATCACCTATTCGAGCGCTTTCGCCCCGCAACCTTTGACGACGTGGCCGCGCAGCCGGACGCGGTTAGGACGTGCAAGGCGCTACTCGCCAAGAACGCTTTGGGCGGCCGCGCAGTCCTAATCACCGGGAATAGTGGCACGGGCAAAAGTACGCTGGCCGGATTGCTGGCCGACGGCATTGCTGCGCCATGGAATGTCTACTCGTTTTCGGGAAAGACGTTCAACATGGACGCGATTCGGGAAGCGGAAAAACATATCCCGTCGCATGGTCTGCCCGACGCGACAGGCAAAGACGGCAAGGTATGGATTATCGAAGAGCTGCATTACCTGTCGTCCGACGTGCTAGGCTATTTGCTCGTTCTTTTGGAGCATTTACCGAGCCATTGCGCGTTTATTTTCACGATGACTTCGCAGGCGAAAGAATTGAAGTTTGACGGTCTGTTTGACTCCAAAGCGTTCTTGTCGCGTTGTCTCAAGATTGAACTCTCCCGCCGGGATTTGTGCGAGCCGATGGCCGATGCGTTCATGGCGACGATTGAGGCCGCCGGAATGAATGGCGTTGACCGGGGATGGGCAGTGCGCACGTTGAAGGATTGCGGAAATAACTTCCGCGCTCTTTGGGAAGAGTACGAAGAGCGGCAATTACTGGAAGTCTAGCGCCCTCGCCTGAACTCGCATCGGCAACGGTGCGAGCTAGGCGGCGGCGACTGAGACCGGCGCGAATCAACGGAGAATGAAAATGGAAAAGCGCAAAGTCGTGATCGAAGTATTGGGCGGGGTGGCCGATGTCACGCAATGCCCGGACGACGTGGAGGTAGAAATCATCGACCACGACAACGAAGAGCCTGCCGATCATCACCCGGACTGTCCTGCCGCATCCATCGACGACGCAGAGTGCGAGTGTTCATACGGCCAAGATTCACTGACGACGGAGGAAGCCGCCGCAATCAACGAGCAACTTGCGAAAGGCGGTGCGGTATGAAAAAGAAGTCGAAAGCCTGCTATTGCGGGGAGTGCATCCGTTGCCAACCCGAAGCGCATCAGCGCCGGGTCGATGCCATTTGGGACATCTGGAAGGATCGAGTCACTAATAGCGACCTCAAGGCCGATCCAGATACGGCCATTGTTGACCTGTTATCCGACCTCGGCCACTGGCTGCACGCCAACCCGCCCGTGCCCGGCTTCAAGAGAACGGGGCGCGAGTGCATCGAATTCTTGGAAGATTGTTTGTCGCGGGCCGAGCTGCATATCACGGCTGAAATCGACGGGGACGCCAACGTCGAAGTCCAGAAAGGATGGCAACGATGACCCGCAACAAAAAGACGGACGCCGCAAAGGCCACCTCGAAATGGGAAAAGCTGGAGCGAAAAGAGTGCCACAAGTACACGCCCGAAGAACTCGACAAGCTGCGACGTTTGGGCTCGCCCGAAGAGGAAGCCAAGTACAGGCAGGCGGCACGGGAACTGTACGAAGGCAATGATTGCGACATCGAGATCGACGACGATTGCCAATTCTCAGACTCCCGGCAACTCGGTTCCGACGGCGTTTGGGTGCAAGCCTGGGTATGGGTGCATCGGGAGGATGTCGGGGATATTGCCTGCGAAAATTGCGGCGGCTACGGCTATGGCGACCACGCCAGCACATGCCCTGGAGGTACGCAGAATGAACCTTAAACCCGCACCCATGAAGCGTTGCCGTCGTGTATTTCCGCTCCTGCGCGCCGATGAAGATACGGCCATGCGGCAGGCTGCGGAGCGCGAAGGTCTATCGGTTTCGACCTGGATCAGGATTGCCGTCATGGAGAAACTAAGGAGGATGAATGCCACGCAAACAGATACCGGAAGATGAACGCTGCCGCGCTTGCGGTGGCACGGGGCGGCGCCCACCGATGGGCCGACCGCCCAAGCTGGACGACGCCAAGGTGGCAAGGCTCGCCGAGAAGGGGTGGTCCGCAATCAAGATCGCCGCGAAATTCGGCGTGCATCGCAGCGTGGTTTACGACTCCCTGGCTCGCACGAAACAGTAGCCGACCGGGAGAATCGAGAGCAGAGCCGCAGATTCAGGGGAATCTCGCGGCTTTTCTCGTGCGCGGAACGCTATGGGAACACGCAGGGCAGTCGAACCTCGCACACCCACATTGCGTAAGGATTCCCCTCGGTCGGAGTCCATTCTTGGGTTACGTAGTCAGGAAATGTATCGCAGTTGAATTCGGCCACTTCTGAAAGCACGATGTCCGCATCCATATCGCGGAGGATTTCCAGGGTTTCGGTCCGCTCAAATGTCACCAATTCGATGCGCCGCTCGCACTCCGGCAGCGGCGGTACGGCTTGGCTTTGATCGTAAATGAACGCCTCAATTGCGTAGGTCAGCTCGGCCATGAATTCGTCCGTGTCCGCTTGGTTGAGGAACGAAAACGTATTGCCTGGAACAAACTCAGGGGGCGGCGGTTCGACCGGATCGGGGATCGGCGGGGTAATGGGTGGAGGCGGGGGCGCAGGAGTTGGATGCGGCGCTTGTGGCGGAGTCGGATCGGGCGGCGGCACGTAATCGCACGCATCGCCGATGCCGTCGCCGTCCGAGTCTACCTGGTCGGGGTTGGGTTTGATGATGCAATTGTCGTCTTCGTCGAGGACGCCGTCCTGGTCGATGTCGTAATTGTAATACGGTTCTTCAACGACGGGGACCGTCGGGGTTGGATAGTCTGCCGCGATATCGTCGAGCGCGTCAGCGAAATCTTGATACGGGTTGGCCGGCGGCGGAGCTGGCGTCACACCGCATCCAGCTATAACCGCGATCGTTCCCGCCAGAAGTAATCGTGAAATGCCTCGCGCCATGGCTGTGGAACCTCCTTTGGTTTGATCGGTTGCAGTTCCTCCTTGATGGTTTCCTGGGTGAGCTGTATCCGTATCAGCTTCCCGGCATTGGAATGATTGAGGCTCGTGATGGCAAGCCGAAGATTTTTTTCAGGAGAATCTTCAATGGCGTAGAATCGTAAACCCTTGCGAGTCCTAAAGTAGCAGATCAAGTTCTCCGTTCCGACCGCGCCGACGCAAATTATTTTGCGAGATCGCAAAAGATTCCTCTTGCGTTTCTGCAAAAGTGAACGATACTAATTCCCGATGGTGAAGTCAAGACTTTCATTGCGACAGGCAATGGAGCGGTCCGGGATGACGCAGACGGAGTTGGCCAAGGCGATGGGCGTGAACGATTCACAGATTACCCGCTGGCTAAACGGCCAGATGCCCAGAGGCGACAAGGCACTCAAACTCTGCAAGATTCTTGGTATCTCTCTCGAAAGCCTTTTTGTAACGAAGTAAGG
Source organism: uncultured Phycisphaera sp. (assembly GCA_964501365.1). Taxonomy (GTDB): domain Bacteria; phylum Planctomycetota; class Phycisphaerae; order UBA1845; family UBA1845; genus CAZAMB01. Next base: position 244,882 of record CAZCST010000014.1, read on the forward strand.
CCCGTTATCGGAGCCTGGAAACGTGTTCGGATATGCAACGCAACATAACATACATTATAGGACGCTGTGAATAGTTGCGGAAGGGGCCTAGGAGACCACACGGCGACATAGCCATAGCATCTGATTTCGCAATTATTTACGAATCAGGCTAAGACTGCCGCGGGTTTGATTGCCTTTGTTGTCGGTAACCGAAATTGAGACAGTGTGTGTTCCTGCTGGGTAGGCATTTGATGGCCAAACGTAGCTGACGCCTGAGCTCTTGCCTGAAAGCGGCGCGACGAAAACGGATGCACCATCAACGAACCATTCGATGATCGCCAGGCCATCAGAATCGGAAACGCTGGCCTGGATGGTGACATTGCCGAAAACCGAGGCACCAGTTGCCGGGGACGAGAATCGAATCGTGCCGGCGTCGCCCGAGCCGGCCGCCGACGTAGCGACGAAATTCACGCGGACGATTTTCGCCGCCGACGAATTCCCTGCTGAATCCGTGGCCACAAACGCCAGATCGTGAAATCCGGACGAAAACGCAGACGTATCGATGACAAATGAATAGGGCGACCGGGTATCGGATGCGAATGGCACGCCGTCCACTGAAAAGACAACATCTGCGACGCCAAACTTGTCCGTCGCGGTCACACTGGCGTTGACTCGGCCTGACAGGTCCTGGCCGACGACAGGAGTCGTCACGCGAATCGTCGGTGGAGTTGTATCTACCGCATCAAAGGACTGTTTGGCCTTTTGGACGGCCCCCGCCGCATCCACCGCGCCCCGACCGTAAGTATCATCTTCACCGACCGAGCCTAAATCGGAAGTGGTATTCAAGACTGCATCACGTATCGTGACCGGCCGCAGCCCAGGATTCACCGACCATGCCAGTGCAACCACTCCAGTCACGATGGGTGCAGCGAACGAAGTTCCGTTGGCCATCCCGTATGCGCCGTCAAACGTCGTGGATCGGATGGCCGTGCCGGGCGCAACAAGATCGACGAACGGGCCTTTGTCGGAAAACGAGGCGATTTGGCTTTCTGGTGTGATCGCACCGGTGAAGAGCACTTCGTCGTACCCAGCGACTGCGTTGAGTCCGCCGCCATTTCCAGCAGCGATGACCACGAGGCAGCCTCGTTGATAGGCTTGCTGCACCGCCGATTTGACGATTCTGTCGGACCAAAGCGGAGCGAAACTCACGTTGATCACTTTCGCTCCGTGGGCACATGACCACAGGATTCCTGCTGCGATGTTTTGTGAGGAAGATAGTCCCTCGGCATTGCCCACGCGCACGGCGAGTATCGGACTTTTCCATGCCACTCCGGTCACGCCAACTGCATTGTTGGAGATGGCTGCGGCGACTCCCGCGACCATTGTTCCGTGTCCCATAACATCGTCGAAGCGATCGTTGCCGTCGTAAATGTTTCGCCCGCCGATAATCTTGCCCTTCAAATCCGGATGATCCGGGTCTACTCCGGTATCGACGACGGCAATGACGACGCTCTCATCGCCGGTCGAAATGTCCCAAGCCTGTTCGGCGTGAATTTGCGGCAAATGAGTCTGACGGGAATACAGTGTGTCGTTGGGCGCGATTGATGGCGGGTATTGGTAGCTTTTTTGCAGGTTTTCGAAGAGGCCGCTTTCGGCCAGCTTCGCGGCGGTTGGATTCAACTGTCCGGGAGCGGTTTCAAGAATCGTGACGTCAATCTCCGAGAGTTCGTCGGTGACACGCGCCCCGATTTCCGCGAATAGAGCATCGACCGCATCGGGATCCGCACCCGGCAGACTTTGCACGAGCAGTTGGTTTTCAGTGAAGGCCAGAGCAGCGACTGCCCCGTCCGCGTCCTGCTCGAAGACATACCCCCCGCCATCCACCGTACTGTCGAGTACGTTGTCATTGGTTGGCGCCACCCCACCACAATCGCCGATGGCCGCAAACGCGCCACAGCCCAGCAGGATCGATAATCGACAATGCTTCATCAACGTTTTCGGTCCCTCAAGAATATTCCCCTGAGTACTGCGCTCTTTTCAATCGGCGGCGTTCACCAGCTTCGCTCCAAGTTCGGTCACGAATCGGCATCGGGCCTATAATTGCGTGGATTCGTGTGGCGGATGAGGCAATGGCCAAATAAGATCGCCGGTATCGTCGAATACAATCTACGATCCGTTGGAGCCTGGATGAAATCGACAAACCGCAGTGTAAACCCGACCGCACTCATGGGCCTGGCGTTGGTGGTCATGGGTTTGGGCCTCATTGCCTGGATCTTTTCCTCCATCAATGAGCTTCATTCCCGGCTGGCACAATTGTCGCCACGATTTGCATCGGCAGCGCTGGCAGGCATTTTGATATTCCTGGCCGTACTACTCGTAATCGGGGTTCGCTTCTGGTGGATTTCGCGTCGAGGCCCCCTGCTTGCGCCGGATCGTGCCGTTCATGCCGATCCAACCGGCGCTGCACTGCAAACGCTCGACGCAACAGAAAAGCAACTTGCTCTTGTGGCTGATGAAGTGGCTCGCAGGGCTTTGACCGCTGAACTCAAGGAAGTTTCCGGCGATTTTGCCCAGCGCCGATTCAGCATTGTAGTTTTTGGGACCGGCTCAGCGGGAAAGACGTCCGTCATCAATGCGCTGCTCGGAAAACATGCCGGTGTGACTGATCCAATCGTCGGCACGACGCGGGAACGCGAAGAACATTCGTATACGATTGACGGATTTGGACAGGGGAAGCTGCGGCTGATCGACACGCCGGGGTTGTCGGAGTTTGGAATGGCCGGAGCGATGCGCGAGGAGCGCGCCCGGGAGTTGGCGACGCAGGCGGACCTGCTTCTTTTTGTCGTGGATCAGGACCTGCGCGACATCGAATTCAAACCGCTGGCCGACCTATCCCGATTGGGAAAGCGTTCCATCCTGGTCCTGAACAAGACGGACTTGTACAGCCCGCAAGACATCGACGCCGTGAGCCGGCGCTTGCGGGAGCGGTTGCACGGCAAAGTGGATACCGAATCCATCGTCCATTGTGCTGCGGCTCCTGCTCCGGTGACAGTGCGTGACGCCGCCGGAAGTCAACTGGAGCACCCCCCCGCTGACGTCGATCAACTGGCGGTGCGGTTGGCGGAAGTGCTCCATCGCGAAGGATTGAACTTGCTCGCAGAAAACGTGCTGCTCCGGGCAAAGCGAGTTTCGGATAAGGCGCGGGAGGTAATTTGTGCCGCCCGTATCGAGAATGCCGGGCGCATTGTCACGCGATTCACCTGGACGACGGCGGGCGTCATGTTCGTCAATCCTATTCCGGGCCTGAGCGTGCTTGCGGCGGCGGCCATCAACTACCAAATGATCACTGAGATCGCGAAATGCTTCGGTGTCGAGATTCGCATGGACGCCGCGAAACGCATGGCGAAGGAGCTCGCCCAGGTAATGCTGAAGATGGGAATCGTCGGCGTGGCAACGGAGATTATTGGAAAGGCTCTCAAGGCCAGCGTCGTGGGATTTGTGGCGGGCGGAACGATCGAAGCGCTGGCCGGCGCGTACCTGACGAAACTGGCGGGCGATGCGTTCACCGAATATTTCGCGCATGATCAGAATTGGGGAGAAGGCGGGATGCAGGGCGCCATCGAACGCAAGTTCCGAATGCAACGACAGGGAGAGTTCCTTGCGGAGTTTGTGAAGGAGGCGGCGAGAAGAGTGCTGAATCAGGGCAAACCGGAAGAACGGAACGAGACAAACGTCCAAAAGTCCACATATCCAAACAGCCAGACAAGGACCTCAAGGTGAACGAGCAACCTGAGCAACAAGTTGTTCTTGACCAGGCCAAGGAGAGCCTGCGCGAAGTCGTGAAATCCCTACACATCGACCCGGGGGATGCCGCAAAATTCGCCGACCAGATTCGCGACGTCGAATCCATGATGGAGAAACTTGAGCACGGGGTTATCCACATCGCCGCGTTTGGAATGGTTTCACGTGGGAAGTCTGCTCTGCTCAACGCCCTCATCGGACGCGACGTGTTCGAGGTCGGGCCCACGCATGGAACAACGCGAGAGCGACAATCAGCGTCATGGTCCCCCACCGCTGCCTCTGGCCAGCCCACAGCTCAAGAACAAGGAGCGCCGCCATCCAACTCAATCAGCAAGCACACTGCTCAAGAACAGTGGCGCAATGGTGTCTCGACCTTCATCTCCCCCACCGATTCCGGCCCACGCATCGAGCTGATCGATACACCCGGTCTGAACGAAGTGGACGGCGAGGTTCGGGCACAAATGGCCCGGGACGTTGCCCGCCGCGCAGATTTGCTGCTGTTTGTCGTTTCGGGCGACATGCTGCGACCGGAGCTGGAGGCATTGGCGGAACTGCGTGAGTCGAACAAGCCGATCATCCTCGTCTTCAACATGGTCGACCTTTATCCCGATGTCGATCGTCAGAAAATCTACGACAAGATTCGCAACGAGCGCGTGCGGGAATTGCTCAAGCCCGACGACGTTGTCCTTGCAGCTGCCCGTCCTCGATCGCAGAAAATCATCACCCGTGCGGCTGACGGCACCACGGCCGAACATTGGGAAACGCCTGAGCCGATGATCACCCCGCTCAAATTGAAGATCCTGGAGGTGCTGAAACGCGAAGGGACGGTGCTGGCGGCGCTCAACAGCATGTTGTTTCTTAATGACGTGCATGGGGAGATCGTGAAGCGGCGGATGGAGCTTCGCGAAGAGGCCGCCGAATCGATGATCTGGAAATTCACGGTGACCAAGGCCGTGGTCGTGGCCTGCAACCCGGTTGTTTTCACCGACGTGGCCGGTGGATTGGCGACGGATCTCACGATGGTGCTGGCACTTGCCCGGCTCTATGGCATTCCCATGAATCGTGCCGGCGTGGGGAAACTGGTTGTGCAGGTCGGAAAGATGGCCGGGCTGTTCACGGCAACCGAAGTCGGAACACATATGCTGATCGGCGCGGCCAAGAGCTTTTTTGCCGCGACATCACTGTTCACAGGCGGGGCGACGATTGCGGCATATGCCGCCGTCGCACCGATCCAAGCCTTTGCGGCAGGTTATACGTCGCGCGTCATCGGCGAGGCGGCGAAGGTTTATCTTCGCAACGGCGCCTCTTGGGGACCTGCAGGCCCAAAGACGGTGATCCAGTCGATTCTCGATTCGCTCGACCGGGAGTCGGTGATGTCAAGAATACGGGAGGAACTGAGCCGCCGGTTGCGGGCGTAGAAATCCAAAATGGGCCCATGCAAAAGGTCTCGGGTTCTTTGCCTATTGCCTCCTGGCGCACCGCAAGATCTTTGCGCCATCACTGGCGTTGATAAGGTCTTTTCGTCTCCAATCTCGGATTAGATTGCGAACGCAACTGCTGTAATCTAGTTTTGATTTCACAACAGACCCGCAGTGCATCAAACGGTCGGTCATTGTACATCCACTCTCGGCTAGTAGATTTGGAACATGTGTGTCACACGCGCCGAAAACGATGTTTGCACCTAATTCAGAGTCGACACATGCATCATTTCTATCTTCCACGCCATCGCCGTCTGTGTCTGGTACGATCAGTACACCTCTCAGCTCGCCGTCTCTACGCCCCATCCCGATGACCTCTCCTGCGATGTTGATATCATGGCCAAATTCGAGAAACCATTCCGACGTGTCAGGTAACAGCAAGTTCATGTCGATCCATTGGCCATCAGAAGAAACCAACAGTGCCTTGTATCCTGTATCGGTCTTGATTGCACCAACTACCTCACCGAGATCGTTAATCGCGACCGCGATGCCTTCGCCTCCTGAGTTTCCAAGAGGAGTCATTCCCGCCTTTGCTGTCCAATAGAAGGGCATCCAATGATCCGACATCATGCCCCGACACGTACCTACGACTTCGCTGCTGTTGTTTATGTCAGAGGCATTGCACCATGCAGACTCGGGGAGCAAGCCTAGGCCTTGCATCCCGACTTCTTGTGACCAAAAAAATCCACGGCTCACCAAACTGGAATCCTCGCTATAACCGACAACCTCGCCCTCGTCGTTGATTGAGTTAGCCTGTCCCTGAGTTCCACCCAATGACCCAAGAAACTCCATTCCGTCGCGCGCTGTCCAGCGAAATGGTTGAAGCCGATCCGAGTTTGGAAGTCGACTCGTCCCGGTGGCATCTCCATAGTTATTGATGGAAAAAATGCTTGCACCCCCTCCGCCGAGATTGCCTATGTCCAACAAGTTTCCGTCAAGAATCCAAAGGACGCCACGACCAAGATTGAATGGCGCCGGGAAGCTTTCGCCCGCTATCAACCCGGAATCGTTGATTGCCAATGCCACTGATGCTAGGTCGTCTTCGAAGGGCATTAGGCTTCGGACAACGCCGGAACGATTCCATTCAAACCCAAGGCGTCTGGGTTGACCCTGCAACTCTTCGAATCCAACAACCCCTCCCTTTGAGTTTATGGATTCAGGAACGAGAGTTCGGGTGTCGCCTTCTGCAAGATCCCTAACAATTACCTGTTTAACTTCCTTTCCATTGGATCGCACCCACTTTTCGTGGGCCCGAGAACTGCTGGACACCAGCGCAATCAAGCACATGACGAAAATTGAAATCGATCTGCTCATATTGTGCCTCCTTTGAAGCCTACATAGTAATGTCGGGCGCTCCGTCCGAAACCTTACAAAAAACGATCGATTCGGAAAAAGAAAGTTGGCGGCGAGCACCATGATTCCGGCGACAAGTAACTCCTCGATTCCTGCTTAACCGAGTGCGGGTCGGATTCAGAAAGGCAAGATTCCGCATGTCTTAGGCGACCCTTTCAGGGTCGGGTCCTCCTAGTGCTGTTATCCGTGGGCGGCGCGGCGCTTGCCCATTGCTACCATAGGCCAGCTTTTCAAGCTTGACGGCCACAGCCGAAAAGATCTCACCCTCCCCTGCCGTCCGCCCGGACAGAATCGGACATTTGATACGCGAAATGGCCAAAGATAGGATCGACGCAAACGTGGGGTCGGGTACGAGATCCTTCGCTACGCTCAGGATGACACCATGAGAAAGACACTAGTCGTGGCGGTCCGGGAGTATCAGGCCGCCGTGAGAACCAAGGCCTTTATCGTCAGCCTGTTGCTTATGCCCGTGCTTTGGGCGGGCAGCATCGTTCTTCAGATGTTCATGAGGGACAAAGTGGACATCACCGATAAGCACGTCGCCGTTGTGGACTATACGGGCAAACTGTTTGACGCACTTGTGGCCGCTTCGAACGAACGGAACGTCGCAGACATCTTCAGCCCTGAAATCCCAGGAAAGCAGGTCAAACCAAAATTCGTTTTTGAGAAGGTTGAGCCGCCAACCGATGATGTCGGGAAATCGGGGTTACTCCTTTCCGATCGAATTCGCAAGAATCAGCCGGGCGACATCATGGCCTTTGTCATTATTGAGAAGGACGCCATTGAAGGACGCCCCCCCACCGCCGATCCGCCGATCAACTACTACTCCAACAGCCCAACCTACGATGACATCCAGAATTGGATGTCCAAACCGTTGAATGATCAGATCCGCTCGCTGCGGCTGGAATCGGCACATCTCGATCCACAGCTGGTGAAAAAAGTCATTGCAAGTTCGCGGGTGGCCAATCGCGGATTGGTTACCTTGGATGCCAGCGGAAACATTAAGAAAGCCGAGGAGACCAATGAACTCGCCAATCTTTTTGTTCCCCTTGGCATGATGATGCTCATGCTCATGGTCATCATGATCGGCGCATCGCCGCTTATGCACAGTGTCATGGAAGAAAAGACGCTGCGCATCGCCGAAGTGCTGTTGGGGTCGTTGCGGCCGTTTGAGCTGATGATGGGAAAGCTATTGGGCATGGTTGGAGTGTCCCTGACCGTAACGACGGTTTACCTGGTTGGCGTCTACTTCGCGTTGCGTCAGGCCCACTACGATTCTTATTTTCCAGTGCATGTAATCTGGTGGTTCGTCTTGTACCTGGTCCTGGCGGTGCTCATGTTCGGTTCGATTTTTATCGCAGTGGGAGCTTCGGTCAGCGATCTGAAGGAATCGCAGAACATGATTACACCGGTGATGCTGGTGGCGTTCGCCCCCATGTTCGTATGGATGAATGTGGTCCGCGAACCGAATTCGATGCTTTCCACCGTTCTGTCGCTTGTTCCAACCGCGACCCCCATGCTCATGATCGTACGGCAGGTGGTGCCGCCGGGAATCCCTGTCTGGCAACCGATTCTCGGGGCGATGCTGGTCTTGCTGACGACCTCGGCATTTGTGTTCGCAGCCGGTCGAATCTTCCGCGTAGGGCTGCTTGTGCAAGGCAAGGGCGCAAAAATTTCGGACATGCTTCGCTGGCTGGTTCGCGGGTGATGTTGTCGGATCGGAAATGCGGTCGTATAAAACCCGCATGATAGCCGATGATCGATTCATGAATTCCCGATTCGTAGGTCGCCGCGTCCTGCACATCTTTGTTGCTGTCTTTGCCGTGATGATCTCCTTGCCGGCAGCGCTCTTCGCGCAAACTCCCCCCCCGCCTTCACCTCCACCCGCACCGGCCCTGCCACCTTCGGCACCCGCCGACGCAACGGCCGGACAATCGGCCAAACCGCCCATCGTCGTCAGCGAAACGGTGCAAAAGGCCCGCGAGCTCATTGATGGAATTGACGCAAATGAAACAGACAAGCCATCTCGCGAGACGCTCGACGAGCTGGAAAGGCTCATTGCAGACATCAAGGCGGCCGATCCCGCCCACCCCTGGCTCCCCTACCTCCTGGCCCGGGCCTACGAGTTTGCCGGGCGAAAGGGTGACGCTATCGATCAACTGCGCAAATTCGTGCAAACCAGCGAGGGGCGAAATGAGTGGAAGGCCTACCGTGTGCTGGGCGACCTGTTTGTGACTGAGTTTCCCCGGCTGGCACAAGGTAGCTACGAAAAGGCGGCGGAACTCAACCCCAATGAACCGTCCGTTTTGGCAGGGCTGTCCAGTTGTGCCAACCGCGCGGGGAATCTTGATGAAGAAGTACGGCTGGCCCGTCTGGCCGTAGAGGCAGACGGATACAAAAGCGTTCGCTATCCACACAAGCTCGCGCGATCGCTCATGGGACGTCAGCAATTTGATGAGGCGGAAAAGGAGGCCACCAAGGCGCTTGCTATCGCCGAAGAACGTGTCCAGAAGAACCCCGGCAAGCGGGCATGTTTGCAGGTTCTCATCGAGCAATACGGGTTACTGATTGAAATCATGAGTGGCCGGATTACTGCATCGCCGACCGTTGACCCCGCAGCTTACATCCGACTGACCGAGCTCACCGGTGTTCGCGCTGATATCGCCTACCGTCTGGCCAAACACGATCAGGTGGCGATCCTCGAAAATGCCGTCAACCGCACAGCGCCGGACACTCCGATGGTGCTGAAGGAAAAATATGCTGCGCGGCTGTTGGAGGCCGGAAGAACCGAAGACGCTGAGGAGGAATATGAAAAAATCGTCGCAGCCGATCCGAACAACAAGGCGGCAATCGAGGCCCTGGCCCAGATTCGAGCAGACAAGAGCGAAAAAAAGTAACCAGATTCTGCCCTAGCGTTTTTCGCTTCGGAGTTGGTCTTTCAACAAGCTCAATAGCAAGGTGCGCGAACCCTTGTCGAGGTTCTTCATGGCCTGTTCGCACTTCTCGACCCGGCGTTGTTCGTCCAGGTAGTTGCGAATGTCGGGCACAAGGCGAATCGCGTCTTTCAGTACGCCGCGCAGGTCTGCAATCGACTCCCGATCGATGCCTGTAACACGCGCGCCAAGATCGGAAATGAGTCGTTCCAGTTCGCGGACCCAGTCGCCAAAGTTATTTTCGTGACTCAGATATGCCTGGGCATCGGAAACGAGGAAGGATCGTATCAGAGTCATGTCGGATTCGCTGAGCGACTCGCCTTTTTCCAGCCGTCGAATGGTGCCTTTGGCTTCATTCGCCCACAACGATTGCTGAATTTCACGGACGTACCCCTCCACTTCGTTCAAATACCGCTCGAAGCTTTCAAAATCCTCTGCGGATTGGTTTTGAAGGGCGCTGCCGGCTGCGTCTTTGAGGCCAAGGATCGTTTCGGACAATTGCGCGGTATCTACAGTGCTCATTCGTCGTCTCCCTTGCGTTTTTCCATGATTCCGGCGGCGAACATACGATCCGGCATGATTCCATCGACAGGGTACAAAATGGGGTTGAACTTGGACCATCCGCCCCCGAAACAGATTCGCCCATGAGCGCCGCGGGTGCTATGATCGGACTATCGGAGACATCGAAAGGGATTCCCACTCCATGATCTACCTGGACTACAACGCTTCGACCCCCGTGGACCCTCAGGTTTTCGAGGCCATGAGGCCCTACCTGACCAGCCAGCATGGGAACCCGTCCAGCTCGCACGCATTAGGGCGACCGCTCCGCGATGCAGTGGAAAAGGCTCGCCATCAGGTGGCAGCGTTAATCGGCGCGAAGAGCGATGAGATCGTTTTCACATCGAGCGGGACCGAAGCAAACAATCATGTAATTAAGAGCGTGACCCATGCGCTGCGCGATCGAGATGAACACATCATCACATCAAAGATCGAACACCCGGCGGTATTGAACCCCTGTCGGCACCTGGAAATCTTGGGTTGCGAGGTGAGCTACATCGGGGTGGATTCGAAGGGCCGGATAGATCCGGAGGAAGTGGCCGGTGAAGTGCGTGGCACAACCATCCTGATTTCCATCATGCACGCCAACAACGAAGTGGGCACGATGCAAAATATTCCGGAGATCGCGGAATTCGCCCGCCAGGGTGAAATCCTTATGCATACGGACGCAGCGCAGTCTTGCGGAAAAGTGCCCATCGACGTTCGAGCATTGGATGTGGATTTCCTGAGCATTGCCGGGCACAAACTCTACGCACCGCAAGGAATCGGAGCCTTGTATGTTCGAGAGGGACGAACACTCGAACCATTGCTTCACGGCGCTGGCCACCAAAAGGGCCGGCGTGCGGGCACAGAACCGGTGGCACTGATCGTTGGCTTGGGAAAAGCCTGCGAACTGGCGGCTCAACACCTCAAAGATCCCGGAGAGAAGGCACTTCGTGACCGCCTTTGGCGACAGATTCAGACGAAGTTTGGTGACAAAGTCGTTCGATTGGGCGATCCGGAAGGTTGCCTGCCCAATACGCTCTGCGTTGGTTTTGTCGGACACACCGGCGGAGAGATACTGGAACAGTGTCCCAACCTTTGCGCGAGCACCGGCGCCGCCTGCCACTCGGGAAAACGGGGGCGTTCGGCGACATTGGCGGCGATGGATGTGCCGGAGGACATTGCTTTTGGGGCCATTCGTTTTAGCGTCGGACGGTTCACCCGGGAACAGGAAATCGATCAGGCCGTTGAGGAACTGGCAAAATGCGTGGTAAAATAATACCCATGAAAACTGGCTCGCTCCTATTGCTTACCGTCGTCTCGATTCAATTCCTGGGCCATGCCGAAACGGCGTCAGCCGGCCCGAACATCATGGCATTGGGTAACTACCGGGCGGTCCCATTCAAGCGCGCCACGGGCCGGGAGAGCTACTCGGGCAAGGAGGTTGTCTTTTCGTTCGACGATCCGGAGTTTGATTTTGGACGCGTCGTCGTACGTTCCAACCTGGCGCCTTCCGTCGTCCGGCGAGACTACTTCGTTGGATTTTCCGGCAACGACCTTCGCGTGAGCGGGCGGGCAAGCGGCGGTTCCAATACCAATGCCGTTTCCGTGCAGGAAGTGGAAATCTGGCTCAAGATCAGGGGCTCCCTGCGGCCCAATACAACCTACGAATGGGAAATCGAGCCGGTGCAGGCCAAGGAAGGCCCGGTCCAGGGTATCCCCGCGGTGATTCCAGCTTTTTGGGCCGACGGCCAACCCATCGGAGTCGACGTCAGCATTTCCGAACCCGTGCCGGTGGACACCGATCGAATCCGCCGCATGAATTTTCCGCACGGAGCGGTGAAGACTCCCCAATTTGAAAAGCAAACCGGGGCCGCATGGGTGGTCATTAAGCCGCGAAATTTCGGAGATGGTTTTGGCATTGCCCGGTTCTCCCTACGCGAGGTGGACACGCCCGCGAGCGAGGCACAAGCCACGATGCCCATCCCCGTTCGCTACATCCCCATTCGCAACGAAGTGGAGGATCAGCTTGCAGAAGTCCTTGAACGCAGCAGTGATGTCTTGAGGCGGGGACAATCGCCGGAGGGCTTTTGGAACGGAGGCAATGACGTTGAAGCAAACGTCAACCTGACTGCAGGGCTTGCTTCCGCTCTTGGTGAAATCAATGCCAAAGACGAAAAGGTCGTCACCGCCCTGAAGTGGCTAAGCAATCAAAAGCCGCCGGAGCGTTCCTCGTTCGGTGTGGACACCGTCGCGAACCGGTTGAGCTGTCTCGCGCGATATGGCGATGCAAAGGAATATGCACCCATCATCCAGGCAGACTCGGTATTCCTCACCGAAGCACAGTTAGATGACGGCGGCTGGGGAGCGCGTTCGCCCAAGGCTGCCGGCCAATCTGATGTGGTTCTCTCCGATCACGACCATTCGCTCAGCGTTCTAAGGGCCTTGATGGAGGCGCGTTACGCCGGGGCCGAAGTGGACAATCGGGCGTTCAGAAACGCGATGAAATATTGGGCCGATGCGCAGTCGCCTATCGATGGTAGTTTTACCAATCGCCTTGCCCGATACGGAACGGTGAGTCAGCCCACGGTTCCGTACACTGCCACAGGAACCGCCGGCTTGCTCGCAACACTGGACATGGCCTCGGCGTTTGGCCAGAAGCGATGCTCGCTGTACTTGGGCAGCAAGGACCAGTTGAAGGCGATCGATGCGGGGATTCGCTGGCTGGATGAGGCATACAAAGACGAGTACCGTTCGTTTGGCTCGTTTACTTCCAATCTTGATCCCTATATCGAACCCGAGCGACTGCTGGTATTTGGTCAGGTGTCCGGCGTTTCGCAACTCAACAAGAAGGACCTTTTCGTTGAAACTGCCACGGCCTTGCTGGCCAATTATGACTCTGCCTCGCTCATGTTTGGCGTACGTGGTCAGGGTGGAGGTGGGTTGAGCGGCGGCGAAAGCCGGTTTGCGGAAGCCCCTTCTCTGCGGCGCACCGGGTGGGCACTTCGCGTTCTGGCTGCGGGAAACGCCCCAACAGTGCTGCAAAGAATTGTAGTTGGAGATCAAAGCACCGGATGGTCGCAATTTCGCGGGGATGCCTTCCATCTTTCGCGGTATTTAGCGCACAGCCGGGGAACTCATTATAACTGGCGAAGGACCAGCATAGACCGGGACGCAAGCGAATTTGCAGACGTTCCACTGATGTTGCTGAGCGTTGTGGGTGCTGCCAATTGGACAGACGCGCAGTGGTCGAAGATTCGCGAATACTGCCTCGCCGGCGGAACCGTGGTTATCGACGTCGACGAAGACGCCGAAACTCAGAGAGCGGGGCTGGCGGACGCCATCAAGAAGACTTTTCCGGAATATGTCCTGAGCGACTTGCCTGCTGACGCCGGAGTGTTTGCGGTCAACAAGGACCACAAGCCGGTCTCAGGCCTCAAGGCATTGGGCAACGGCTTTCGCCACTTCCTGTTCATGCCGCCCAAGAGCTGGTCGTGTGCGTGGCATACCTACGACGTCAAGCAGTCGAAGGAATCCTTTGACTTCATGGAAGATCTGCTGAAATACGCCACGGATGATACCCCGCCACGTAGTTCGTTTGCCCGGAGTACGTATGCAATTCCGGCCGCGTCATCACGCTCGATGAAAGCAGCGATGATTCAAGTCGGAAGCGAAGTGCCGGCCTACCCCAATTTGATTGACACGATGAGCCGACTGATGCAATCCAACTACCGCACTCGTGTGGATGATGCAAAGGCTTCGGATGCGGACCTGACCTGGGTGGTTGTCGCCGGCCCCACGCCCCCCACCGATTCCGTCAAGCAACAACTTCGGGATGCGATGAAAGGTAACAGGCAGCTCTTTGTTGACGTGGTCAGTGGGAACCCTGATTGGGACGAGACATTTCGCGGCGCATTGAAGGGCTTGGACCCGGGCATCTCCATCCAAAAGCTGCGTCGCAACGATCCGATCTACACCGGGGAGATAGCGGGGACTCAGGGGTTTGACGCCACCAACGTCGCGTTTCGCAAGGCGCTGCACGATCGCTTCTCAGAATCGGGACGCTGCGATTTGTACGCGATCTATTTGAGTGGCAAGCGCATCGGGGTCTACAGCGCTTACGACCTGTCGTCCGGAATTGGGTATCACTATTTTCCGGGTTGCCGCGGGATTGCCCCGGAGGGCGCCCGCCAGATTGCCATGAACATGTTTTTGTCCGTTTACGCCGGTAAATCGGGTTCGGAGTCGCGCGCCGATGCAAAATAAGTCGATTCAATATCATAATATCCTTTGGATTTGCTGTATCGTTCTGGCGTGCCGGGTCGCAGGGCCCGTGCGAGCGGAGACAGTGATCCTCAAAGACGGCACGTTTATCGAAGGCAAAATAATAAAGAAGGCCAGCACCAGCACGAGTGTCCGCATTGACACACGAATGGGCCTGCGAACATACAGCCGCAAAGACATTGAGCAAATCATCGAATCCGACGACGACTCTAGTTCCGACTCCAAGAAATCATTCGCTGAATATCCACCGGCCACAAGGGCCGTACTGAACGCCAGGACGGAATATGACCTGGGTAACTACGAAAAAGCGCTCGCCAGAATCGAACCGTTCAAAGATTACAATGAAAGCAAAGCCGTGCGGATCGGCATGGACTGGCTGACGATTGATATCAATGAACGGCTGGGACATTGGGACGTCGCCAGGAAGCTGCTCAAGGAAAAGCTGGATTCCGGCTCTCCGGTGGAAAAGTCTCGCGCCAAGGCTCACTTGGACCTTTTCGACGCCAATCCAAAATATGAATTGCAGTTCGTAGGGAAAAAAAACGCCCGCAACTTCCTGACGAGTGAAGCTTTGCTCAACAAGGCGAGGGAACCTGGCGCCTTAAAGGACCCTGAAATCATGCGCCGAGGGCTGGAAGAATATTGCGAGCAACTGTTGAATGAGGACGCCCTAAGCGTCAAGAGCTTTGCTGAAAAACTTGATGTCAAAAAAACGCTTGAAGCCGTGAAAAATGCGACGGGTAATGGCGATATCGGGGTACAGTTACCCTATATGGCTGACCTCAAGAAGGCGGAAACATCGCTGGCCAAAGCGAAGGCGATCCTCGGGGACTACAGCAGCGCCTATGAGCTCGATCTCGCTCGCGCCGAGATCAATCACTTGCTGGTGGTGGGCAACCAACTGGCCACGGAAGCGATCAGCCAAAGCCCGGAAAATTTCCAGCCGCCTTACGATCGGGCCACCGGAAACCTGACCGGCGACGGTCGGCGGCAGTGGCAGGAGCGATGCGATCGTTTCCTGGATGCGGCCAAGCCAGTCGTCCGCCTCCTGGATTATATGGAGGCGAAAACGGAGCGATTCCCCGATACCCTGCGCGACCTGCACAGGATCGTCGTTGATTTCAATAATCGCATAAAAGAGAACGTTCGTGCCGTCAAGAAAGCAAAGGACCGTACCCATGTGTAATACAGCCCGGATTCTTATTCTCGTTTCCTTGCCGCTGTACTGTTCGTCCGTGCGGGCAATAACGGTGGATGATGCCCGGTCCATGATGGAGGCGGGAAAGGTTCAGGACGCCATCAATCTCCTTACCAAGGAGGTGGCCGACAATCCCGCTTACGAAGCGGCACGCGTGCTTCTGGCTGAGGCCTACCAGAAAGCGGACAAGCATGATGAGGCGCTGGCCACCTGGAAGAACATTCTCGATTTGTCTCACAATGAAGACACGTTGCGCAAGGCGCGCATGGCGATCGCCCAACTAAGGCGACTGGACCTCGACAAGGAGCAGGCTGCTGAAACCGCTGAACGCCCCAAAGATCCTTTCCTGTTTGACGTTCCGGAAATTGATTGGGACGGGCTTGAACGAGTCGAAGACACAAAATACAAACCCGCCATTTTGCCGCCTCCCTACAATTGGGAAGTCCCGCCGTTTCCCTACGAAACCCAACATTTCACCGTGTACACAGCCAATGAACGTCTTTCCAAAGTCGTCGGCGATCGGGCGGAGATGTACCTTGACTACATGAACAAGTCGCTATTTGGCGGCCGATCATGGGCAGTTCGGTTTCCCATTTTGGTGTACACAACAGTCGACGACTACAACAAACACGCGGGCGTGGCTGGCACAGGTGGTGTCACCTACCGTCATGTTAGCGGTAAGACCATTGCGGTGGTGCTCTTCCAACTCAAACCCAATTTCTCAAGCAGCGCGAACAAGGGCGGGGGCAGCAAGAGCTCGGAAGTTTGGAAGTACGGCATCGAAAGCGTTCTTCCGCACGAGTTGACCCATGCCGTCATCAACGAGTTTTTCTCCAGCCGCAAGGTCCCTCAGTGGTTGCACGAAGCGGTGGCCGGGCGATTTGAGCGAACCCGCGACCACTACGCCGAAGCGGCAAGGCTCTCGCGGCGCGTGGCCGCCGGCGAGTTCTACCGCTTGCGCGATCTGTTCAATCAGGAAGGATACCCGGAGGGGATCGCGCTTTTCTATGAGCAGGCCGCTGCCGTGGTCCTCTACATCTTCGAAACCGGACCGGAAGCCATGCATGCATTCCTGAGCGAACTGGCCGCAGGAAACGGACATGACGCAGCGTGTGCGGCTGCTCTGGGGATCCCCGTGGATGGAGCGGTCGAGGAGTTCGAGCGCCGCTGGGTGGAGTGGATGCGACAGCGCTACACGCGCGACCTTCCGAAATCCGGCGACGTCCCCGAAGTGCAATCGGCGGACAAGAGTGAAAACGCCATCTTCCGCCCGTGGGTCAACGAGCTGGACACATTCGAAAATATCTCCAACTGGCGCGATGTCGAATTGACCTCACTCGATCCGTTCAGCAGCGTGGGGCAATCAAAGAAAGACTGGGCGATCGACGGGGGATTCTTGCGTTGCAATACCAAGGGAGCGGAGGGGGCAAGCCTCCTGGGGATCCGCATGAACGAGTCTGCTCCTGCTGCGATTTCCTGTGACGTGAAGTTCATGGGTTCTCCCGGCGATGGATCCAACGTTTTTGGGTTTGCCCAGCTCGACGCGGATGGAAACGACATGCGGATCGAGGCCACCGGCCTCCTTCGCGATAACGCCTCACACAAAGTCGTATGTCTTTGGTCCGATGAGCTTTCCGTATACATCGATGGCGTTTGCACCGGACGATTTCCAGCATGGGTGGCGTCCGGCAACGCACGGGCGCCCGACTTCCCCATTGCATTGACCGCCTACGGACCGGTGGAAGTGCAGAATCTGCGCATTGCCAAGATCAAGGACTTTTCTGACAAGCCCGTCGTCGTCGCCTCGGACAAGAAAAAGGAGGCGCCCAGGGACAACAGCCGGCGCGAGCGCCGCCCACCCGCCAAGGAGGCGGATAAACCCAAGGAAAAAGACAAGAAGGGTCCTTGATTCGGCGGAAACATTCCAGAGGGCGAATACCGTAGGGCGACCACTGGAAGCCAATTCGATTTATCCGGTCCACCGGCTTTGCCGATGAATCAACGCGGAGTTTCCCGGACGTTCCTGCCGGCATTGAAAGGCGGGCTTCGGGCGCGCTGCGCGTTGATATGCCGGAAATACCATCATTCCTGCTTCTCGATCCACCCAGCGGGGCGGATTTCTGCCGACGCGGTTCGCTGCGCGAGAAAAACGCCGCACACAATGCCCCCTTCCCCAATATTGATTTGATTCTCCTTTCGGGTGCGGTGCGGGAGGCTGGCTTTACGCCCATGTACATCGACGCCCAATTGAACCACATCAGTTGGAGCGAATTGAGTCGCCGATTGCAAGCACAGCCGCCGGCGGGAATTCTGTCACTCGTATCCAGTTCGGCGATCGATGACGAACTCAAATCGCTGCAACGGCTCAAGAGCGAGCTGAACGGTGTCAAGGTATACATTGTTGGCACGATTATTCTCCAGCGCGAACAGGAACGGCTCGCGCGCCTGCTCCGTGACAACCCCTGGCTCGACGGCGTTGTGATGAACCCGGCGGAGAATCAGTTTGCCGAGTTGATTCGCGGCGACGCCTTGAATGCCGATCCTTTGAATATTGCCATTCAGAGCGCCGACGGGCCGAAAATCTCCGCGGTCAAGGTGCGCTACGGCGATGGTTTGCGGCTCCCCCGCCCCGAACATTCCATCTTCAGGGATGCCCGATACTGCTTGCCGCAAAGCAAGCACGGCCCGGTCACCTGTGTTCAGTTTTCCTTCGGCTGCCCGTTCACGTGCGAGTTCTGCATTGACAATCAGCTTTATCGCAAGATGCTACACCGCGACGTGGACGACATGATTGAGGAGCTGGTGGAGGCCGACCGTCTGGGTTTCCGCGAGGCGTATTTCAAGGATTTGACCTTCGGCCTGCACAAGCCGATCGCCGTGGAATTTCTCCGCAAGCTCGCCGCCCGAAAACTCCGGTTGCGCTGGCTCTGCACGACGCGCATCGACGTGGCCTCGCGCGAAATGCTGACCATGATGAAGCAGGCCGGGTGCTACGGAATCGAGTTCGGCGTCGAACACGCCAAGGAGGAAACGCGGCGGCGCGTTGACAAACGTATCAAGGACACGCGCATTCAAGAAGTATTTCAGAATTGCCGGGAGCTGGGCATTGAAACCACAGCGTTCATCATGCTGGCGTTTGAAGATGACACCGAGGAGGACGTGCGGGCGACGATCCAATTCGCGCGATCGCTGCGTCCCAATTATGTTTCGTTCAATGTGGTCAACGCGCTGCCCGGTACGGCGTACGAGGAGCGTGCCCGCCGTGAAGGATTCCTGCGGGAGGAATCCAGCGACTACGGATTCGCCACGAGCAACATCAAACATCGCAATCTGACGCTGGAACAGGTGGCCAAGCTTCGCAAGGAGGCCTTGCGCACGTTCTATTTCGCGCCGAAAATACTGCTCGATAAGTTGCTGGGCGTGCGAAGCTGGTTCGAATTGAAAAAGCTTGTCCGCCTCGGGCTGGCTACTGCGGGCTAGGCGCGAAATCGATGCATCTCCTAAGCATTCCACGTCACCAGATCGAAACCCGTGTCAGCGATTATCTCGGTATTGTTGATTCACTGCTCCGCCCTGCGCGCCGGGAGGACGCCGTTCGCAATTTCGAGAGTGAATTCGCCCGCTATCTTGGATGCCGCCATGCGATTGCCGTGTCATCCGGCCGGCTCGGTATGCACCTGATTCTGGAAGCCCTGAGCGTTCTCGCCGGCAGCGAGGCGATTATTCCGGCGTTTAACCTGTTTGCGGTCATTGAGCGATTCTGCCAGCTTGGAATCGTGCCTCGATTCTGCGATATTCGATCCACTGACTTGAATATCGACGTGGACGACGTCGAGCGGCAGATCACTCCCCATACAAAGTTCATCCTCGCCACACACATGTTCGGACACCCGGCGGACGCAGGCCGCCTTCGGCAGCTCGCAGAGCGCCACGGCCTCATTCTTCTGGAAGATTGCGCACACGCCCTGGGCTCGCAATTGGACGGACAAATGGTGGGTACGTTTGGTCGCGCTTCCATTTTCTCCTTCAGCGTACTCAAGCTGGTCACGACCTTTGGCGGCGGGATGGTCGCCACGAATGACGATCGTCTGGCGTCTCGCATTCGTGCACGCCTCGCACAAGGGACGGCCACATGTTCGCTGGGTGGCGCGATCAAGAGAGCGGCTACCGGAACGATTATGGACCTGGGCACACGAAACGCCGCATTCAGTATCTGTGCGTGGCCCGCGCTTCGTCTGATGCGGGCATTGAGGCCCAACTTTCAGCAGAATATCATGACCGAAACCCCTCACCTCGACCGCTGCTTTGATCCCGAAAGCATCGCTCCTCTGCACGCATTCCAAGCGCGATTAGGGAGTGATCAGCTTTCTCAGGTCGAGGAATTCATTACGAAACGCCGCCAGGTAGGTCAGTGGCTCGACACGGAACTTTCCGACATTCCGCAAATTAGCCTCCTTCGTTCTGGCCCCGCGTCGCGGCATAATGGACTGTACTATGGAATCTTGACGCAGCGCGCTCCGCAGCTTGCAGAATTTCTATTTCGACGCGGGATTGATTGCGAAACGAGCGAATACCGCAACTGCGCGAACCTTGATATCTACCGCGAATTCGCGGCCGATTGTCCCGTGGCCCGGGAAGTTGAATCGAAGATTCTTCGCCTGCCGAACTACCCCTCGCTCTCGCGGCGCAGCGTTCGGCGCATCGGCGACGCCATCCGCGCGTTTTATCAAACGCTCCCCCCGGCTGAGAGAAGCGTTTCCACATGAAGGCAAACAGAGTCGGCAAGCGCTTGACGATGGTAGCCTCCCTCCAACACGCTAACCAAACGTCCAGAGCAAAACTGGCGCGCTACATCTAGCAGCGTTTTTGTCATCCATCCGTATGACTCAGTATCCAGCTCCAATGGTCCGAGCGGGTCGAGCCTGTGCGCATCAAATCCCGCTGAAATCAGGACAAACTGCGGACGGTACGATTCGATCGCGGGGAGAACCTTATCATCAAAGACCTTTCGCCAAACCGCGTCGCCGCCAGGCGGGACGATCGGCACATTGAGCGTGAACCCATCCCCATCGCCGCGGCCACGCTCATGCTCATAACCGGTGCCCGGATACAGAATTCCCGGATGGCCGTGAAGACTGACATAGAAAACATTTCGAGTGTCGTAAAAGCTATGCTGCGTTCCATTGCCGTGATGGACGTCCCAATCGAGGATCAGCACCCTTTCGAGCTTGTGATCTTCGATCAGGTGCCGGGCAGCAACCGCGACGTTGTTAATAAGGCAGAATCCCATCGCAATATTGCGCTCGGCGTGGTGCCCCGGAGGCCGCACCGCGCAAAAGCCATTGTCCAACTCCCCCGCCATCACCGCGTCGACCATCTGCACAAGTCCACCGGCGGCGAGCAATGCGACATCAAAACTCTCAGGCGATAAGTCGGTGTCGGGAGTGTCGCCGTGCGCACGGCCTTGTTCGCACCACGAGCGGATGCGGGCCAGATAATCCTCATCGTGATTGCGCCGGATCAGGGCCAGATCGGCGGGTTTGGATTCAATAGAAACCGTCGCCGAAAGGAGACTTCGATTCTTTAATTCTTCGGCAATTGCGCGGAGGCGTTCAGGCCGCTCCGGATGACCTGCACTCGTCACATGTCGCTCAAATCTGGCGTCGCAAATCAGACCTGTCCTGGCCATGGGAAATTCATTCAACGCATTATTGCGGCTGCTTCTCTGCTATTTCGGCAGGCTGACCTACGTTTGCCTTAAGCCATTCGCGAATTTCGTCGGGTTTGAATCCCCAGGGACCCTGTTTTCCGGCGTATGCGATTTTCCCGTCGCGACCAATGATAAACATTCGCTCGGGCCAGCCCGCATAAAGGTTGTCCACGGCATTATCAATCTTGTCCACCAGCACGGGCATGGAGAGCTTCAACCGCGAAGAACAACTCGCCGCCACGCCGGACCGTTCCTTGTCCTCCCTGGGCTGCGCAAGAACAACGTTTTCCTTGACATTGTCATCCATCTGCCATTCGTCGGACGCATGCGCCTCGCGGATGTAGACGAAGTAGAAGGCAACGCGATCCTTGTACTGTTGATACAGCATTTCGATGTCGCCGGACCGGCGACGGAACGGCGGTCAGGTAAAGCTGCCAAAAATGAGCACGACCGGCTTGTCGCCCTTGTGCTGCGTCAACTTGACCGTTTGATTGCCGTCGAGCGAAGGAAGCGAAAAATCCGGCGCATCGCCTCCAACTTTCGGAGCGACCCGCGCCATCAATGATTTTGTTTGCTCCCAATTGGGTACGCGCTGGTCCGCCGGCGCCTTGTCCATCTGCTCGATGAACTTCTTGGCCGGTTCCACGTCCTGCACGAGGCAAAGCGCGCCTGTCAAAGTCGATACGAGTGCCATCCATTTGGGAAGAATCATTCGTCGCTCCCTATCGAGATTATTTCTACCTTTTGGACTCTATTTTCCAGCCTCACGGCGCAAATTCGTCGGTCTTCTTGAATCCCTCCGGGCAGACCATCTCGAACGGATTCCTGATGAACTGCGGATTCACGACCAGGTCGCTGATGAGCAATTCCGTGGTAGCCTCACCCTGATCATTCTTGATCATGCGCGTCACCTTGCGCGGCAGAAAGTCCTTCTTCGATACCGCCCACACGGCCGTGCCGGTATCACGGTGCTTCATGTACAGCTCGCGGCAATCTTCGTCCCCGACTTTCACATCGCCTCGAAGCTCGATTTCGCCGCTCTTGATGACGTTCGCCAGCGGTTCCGGGGCGGCGAAGTCGCGGAGAACGATGCGCTGCAAATTGCGGCCTTGCGCCCCAAGAACAGCCGGGTCCATATCCTTGTAGCAAGTCTTGGCCTTGGCATCGATCAGAAAATACTCGTTTCCATCGGATCCTGCCGAAAGTTCCACGACATCTTCCGAGTCGGTCTTGCGAATCTTTACGTTCACGACGAACGCGTCGATCTTGTTCTTGGATTGGTCGCCCACGGTGGCCGAACCCTCTACGGCCGGGACTTCCTTCGCCACCCACCCTGTGGGCTTGTAGCTCGCCTTGTAAACGACCGTCTTCGCAGCAAGCAGCGCGTCGGCCGTCTTCTTGGCGAATTCCAGCGCATCTGGGCTTGGTCCCGCCTTCTTGGGTGGGTCTTCGGCCAATGCCACCGTTACGCAACCACACATCATCGTCAGCAACACAAAACGGACCATGAACATTCTCCACGACTCACTTACCATTTTCCTCAATCAGTCGCCTGTATCTTAATCCGGTTATCTAATCCTAACCAGAAGGTCGAACTGTTAGCGGGATTCCTTCGCCGCATTTACACTGTAGCCATGCTCCTACTGGTCGCCCTTGCCGGAGGCGGTGCATTTCTAACGTCGCTCGCGTTGACAGCGATCCTGCGCTCCATTGCACGCCGCTTGCATTTCGTGGATCGCCCCGGCGGACACAAGCAGCATGTCATCCCGGTCGCACTGGGCGGCGGAATTGCCATCACGGTAACCATTCTGCTGTTTCTGATTGGAGGAACGCTGGCCGCGCGCTGGCTGGACGCTGCTTTGCACCTGCCGGATTGGTTGCCTTCGCTGATTCAAAAGCACCTTCCGGGCATCGCATCCAAATTGCCGGTCGTGTTGGCGGTATGCGGGGGAATCCTGGTTCTACACATTGTTGGTCTTATCGACGACATCAAGCCGCTGCGTTGGGACATCAAGCTGGCAGCCCAATACCTTGTTGCAATCCTCATCGCGTGGCCCGGAGGAATCCGTGCGGTTGAATTCCTCCCAACCCCCCTTTGCATCATCGTCACAGTTTTCTGGATCGTGTTGATTACGAACGCCTTCAATTTCCTCGACAATATGGACGGACTGAGCGCGGGCGTGGCCGCCATTGCATGTGCAGTTTTTGCAGTAGCCTCAGCAGCGGCGGGGCAAATCTTCGTGCCCGTCATGGCTTGGGTAGGCGCGGGCACCTGCCTGGGATATTTGGCGTTCAATTTTCACCCGGCCTCTGTCTTCATGGGCGACGCAGGCAGCCTCGTGATCGGATTCTTCCTGGCCGTTCTGACCATTTTGACGAATTACTACGACTCTGCGATCGACCCCACGCCGCTGGGTGTGGTCGTACCGCTGATGGTGCTGGCCATACCGCTGTACGACGCCATCAGCGTCATCACCCATCGTATTCGTGCGGGCCACAGCCCTTTTCACGCCGATCGGCGACACTTTTCGCACCGGCTGATGAATCGAGGAATGAGTGTGCGCGGGACGGTTCTCACCATTTACCTCGCCACCGCCGCGACTGGCCTGCCGGCAATTATCCTGCCGCATCTGGACTGGCCGGGAGCCGTGCTGATTTTGCTGCAGTGCCTGTGTGTCGTGGCTATTATTGCGATTTTGGAGTCTACCAAACCAACGTCGTAGCCCAGCGTCATAGAGGATCGATCTTCAAGCGAAGGTATCCCGGCTCGATCGTGAGTTCTTCGATTCGAAACCGACGCCGTCCGTTGGGCCAGACGAAACGATTCTCCAATGACAGTCCCTCATACACTTGATCAAATTCTGGATTTCGCAAGGCGCCTTTCCGAAGATGCGGCCGCAATAGCCATTTTGTCACGAACCGCGGCAGTGATACCACTCCACAACGCGCCGACTCCAGCTGAACGATCAACCATTCCTTGTCGGTTGACAGCTTCAGCCCATAGCTCGTGGTGATGACGGCTCGCCAACCTCCAGACTCAATTCGTGCCGCTGCACTCAGCCTCCCAGCTTCAAACGAGAGGACCGGCTCCACAATCTCCCTGGGAATTTCTCGCGCAGCATCGGGCCAGATCTGACTCAATCCCGCCAGCCACGTGTTCCACTGCGATTGCGAAATCGTGATTTCGAAGGGATTCCCGGCGGCAAGCCGGTCGCCAATCTGATCGACCACGCGCATGGCATCCATGCGGCCTTGTTGCAATTCCGATTCGCCCAAAACGACAGGCGCATACCAGTCCGGTCGATGCTCCAGCGCCCCCAGCAGGACCAGCCCGGCCAGCCCCAATGCCGAAAGGCATGCGATGGCAAGCCGCTTCCGCGAAATCCGCATTTTGCTGTTGGGAGTAGTTGTTTGCACGGCCTATTTCCCGCATCGCAAGGTTATCGATTCAGACAGGTTGAAAACCCTCGTGGGATCGACCTACAATCCCCCGCAGTCTGACAACCTTTGACCGGGGGCTTTGCTTGTTCACTCGAACCGTAGGATGGCTGGTCACGCCGATCTGGCTGCTGGCCATGAGCTGGCTCATATCCCACGACGTCGTTCCACATTGGACCGCCTCTCAGCCTCCTGCCTTTCAGTCCGGCGACTGGCTCGCGGATGGCACAAAAATCCAGTTTACCCTTTCCGACCAATTTGGCCCCATGGGCAGTGTCTGGACGGAGTATCTGGTTGATGATCGTTCCTTGCGGCGGGACGACCTCATATGGATTTATCGCCTGCCGGTGGACCTTGCGCCTCTGCGAATTTCGGTCGAATCCGTATTCACTTCCGAGGGAATTCTCGATGAATTCTCCGTACGACTGGAGACCGGTGGAGCCGGACGGACCGCCATTCGACTGCACGGGGAACGGTTCCATGCCGACTTCTCCTTCACCCTCGAAAGTGGACCACTCGAAAAATCGTTCAAGATTCCCTTGGTGGAAAGCGGACTGTTCAGCGGCGCGTTTCATCCCTTTGGAGCGTTAACGAACTTGCATGTCGGCCAGCGCTGGCGTATGCAGGTGGTCAATCCCATCGCCATGATCACCGGAATCGGCAACCAGTTCATTCCCTTGCTGGTAGAAGTGACTGGCGAGGAGCGCATTGAGTCTCCGGAAGGAGGCGTAAATTGCTTTGTCATCGATTCGCCCAATGCACGAGCCTGGGTGGACGCCCGGGGAAACGTGCGCGCACAGGAGATGACGCTGCCCATGCTCGGCACAATGCGACTTGAACGCGAGCCGCGCTTCGACGAAAAGGCCTACACCGCGGCCCGTAACGATGCGTCCGTGTTTCGACCGGAGAAGAAACGTTGAACAGCCCTGTCAGCGACATGGCCATCAGCCTTTGCAACGTCCGCAAGTCTTATGGCCGCCACGTCGCAGTGGAGGGACTCTCCCTGGAGGTTCCTCGAGGGCAGCTATTCGCATTTCTTGGCCCCAACGGCGCAGGCAAAACCACGACGATCAAAATGATCGTCGGACTGCTTCGGCCCGATTCCGGAGAGGTCGCCGTCTGTGGACAGCATCTCGGCAATAATGGCCTGGCGGCCAAGGCCCAACTTGCCTACGTGCCCGATCAGCCATTCCTTTACGAAAAACTCACCGGCCGTGAGTTCCTCTATTTCGTCGCGGAGATGTACCAAATTGAAAAGGCCAAGCGCGACCGGACGCTGTCGGAGTTGATTCGTCGACTCGATGCCGCCGAATACCTCGATCAGCTCACCGAGAGCTACAGTCACGGCATGAAGCAAAAGGTGGTGCTGGCCGCCGCCCTGTTGCACCAGCCGGCACTCCTCGTGATCGACGAACCGATGGTCGGGCTTGACCCCCGCAGCGTTCGCGAAGTGAAGGATTTATTGAAGGAGCACACACGAGCAGGCGGCACAGTCTTCATGAGCACGCACACCCTCGACATTGCCGAGTCGCTCGCCGATCGCATCGGCATCATCAATCACGGGCGGCTTGTCGCCGTCGGCACGCTTGCTGAACTTCGACAAACCGCCCGACGAGAACATTCCCTGGAGGAAATTTTCCTCACTCTGACCGAGGCGGCCAATGAATAGCGCCGTGTTCGCCTCGCACGCAATTCCCAAGCTGGGACTCCTTCTTCGAGTACGGATGAGGTTAATTCACAATCGCATGAGGCAGGCGTTCCGCGAAGCCCCGATCCGCCTTTCCGCGGCAATACTTTTGGTCGCTCTCATCTGGTTTGGCTTGTACAGCCTCTTTCGCCTCGTCTTTCACCAGCTCTCACACACTCCACTGGAGGCGACCGTCGCCATCCCGCTGGTATTCAACTTCTTTTTCGTCGCCATGCTTGCGCTGCTGGCCTTCTCCAACGCCATCATTGCCTACGGTTCGTTCTTTGCCCGCCAGGAGCCCGCATACCTGCTCACGCTCCCCCTCACCACCCTCGACATCGTGAGCATGAAGTATCTCGAAAGCCTCGCACTGGCGAGTTGGTCCGTCGTGTTGCTTGGCCTGCCTCTGATGTTTTCGATGGCCGAGACAGTGGACTATCCCGGCTTCTACATCCTCTTCCTCGCGTTTTTTCTCGCCTTTCTTCCCATCCCCGGATCGCTCGGCGTCCTTCTCGCCTGGGCCGTCGCCCGATTTTTCCCGCGCCGCTGGACGAAGGCTGCAACGGCAACGTCTGCTCTATTGCTCATCGTTTGGATTGCCTCCGTGCTGCGTTCGCTGCGGATCGGCGACACGGCCGCTGAAGTCTGGCTTCGCGCATTTCTCAATCGCATGGGATTCGTCCAATCCGCGCTCCTCCCGAACAACTGGGTCGCCGCGGGCATTGACCACGCCATGCACGGGCACTTCCCGGAATCTGTTCGATACCTCGGGGTGGTTCTGGCGAATGCATTCTTCCTGAGCTGGCTGGCCGTCCGAATCGTCTCGCGCCATTTCGACATCGCGTATGACCGCGCGACTTCGGGCAAGTCCGGTCCGGGGCGGGCCGCAGCCGAAGCGTCTGGTGGAATTGCCGGCCTGGTCTTCTTTTATCTCGACAAGCCGCTGCGGCTGGTCGCCGCGAAGGACCTTCGCACATTCCTCCGCGACCCGGCGCAATGGAGCCAGCTCACGATTCTCTTCGGCTTGCTCGTCCTTTATCTCACGAACATGCCGACGCTGCGATTGGAGTTTTCTGCGTCGGGCTGGTTCCTCATCATCCCGTTTCTAAACCTCTGCGCTGTAAGCCTGATTCTGGCTACGTTTACCTGCCGTTTCGTCTTTCCGCTTGTTTCGCTTGAAGGCCACAAACTCTGGCTGATGGGCGTTCTGCCGATGCGACGCGGCCGAATCCTCAAGGCCAAGTTTGCATTTTCGATGACGGTGACTCTGCTGGTCGCGTTTGGGGCCATGGCCTTGGCTGCGTACATGCTCCGGCTCGATACCGTCTGGACAATCATTCATCTTGCAGTGACGTTTGGCGTGTGTTTCGGATTGTGTGGCTTCTCGGTGGGGATCGGTGCTCGCGTACCACTCTTTGGTCAGACCAACGTCGCCCGCATCGCCAACGGACTGGGCGGCACGCTCAATCTGCTTGCCTCGGTGGCTCTGGTGGCCTTGCTTCTGGGAGGCGTGGGCGTGGCAACCTGGCGCTCGCGCGATGCGTCATCGAACACGCTGCCAGATCCCATTTCACTCGCCTTTTGCGCTGCCTCGATTGCGCTCGGCATTGCCGCAGGACTCTATGCCATGCGCATCGGCGCCCGCCACTTCGATCGTGTGGAAGTCTAAAGTCAGTACCACGACAGCAATCAGTCCCTGGGGTGGGCTATGCCCACCTTTTCCTACCTCCCTTCAAACTTCGGCTTTCGCTTTTCGACGAAAGCCCGCATCCCCTCCTTCTGATCTTGCGTTGCAAAGAGCGAATAGAACAACTTGCGTTCATACTCAATCCCCGCCGCCAGCGGCATCTCGTCCACCGCCAGCACCGCCTCCTTGGCGAGCTTGAGGGCCATCGGCGGCTTGGTCGCCATTAGCTGCGCAAGCCGCATGGCCTCGGCGAGAAATTGCTCCTTCGCGACGACTTTGGATACCAAGCCCGCCTCATAGGCTTCCTGCGCAGAGATGAATCGTCCGGTCAGCACCATCTCCATGGCCCGGAATTTCCCGATCGCCCGCGTGAGTCGCTGTGTGCCGCCCGCACCCGGCATGACGCCGATGTTGATTTCCGGCTGTCCGAACTGCGCCGATTCTGATGCGACGATGATATCGCAGTGCATGGCCAGCTCGCACCCCCCGCCCAGGCAGAAACCGCTGACCGCGGCGATGATCGGCTTGCGAACCGCTTTAACGCGCACCCACCGCGCCAGATTATTGCGGTCGTACATATCCAGCAGCGACGCCTCGGCCATGTCGCCGATGTCCGCCCCGGCCGCAAATGCCTTTTCACTCCCCGCCAGCACGATTACGTAAATGTTCGGGTCGCGATCAAATCCCTCCAGCGCTGCGATAAGCTCCTCCATCAACCCTACCGAGAGCGCATTGAGCACCTCCGGGCGATTGAGCGTCACGATTCCGACATGACCATCCGATTGCGAAAGCACGAAGTTTGACATGGGTCTTATTGTCTTTGCGGGTGTGCGAAGGGCAAGGCGGGTAAGGGCGGGGCGATGTAAAGTCGCGCTTTCAAACGGCTTCGTTCTTCCAACTGAGGTTTCGGTCAAAGTTCACAACTCCGGATTGCGGTAGGCAGGTCACCCACTGCCAATCGTATTCCCGCAATGCGCGCAATAGTTGCGCGATTGCACCTTCAAAAACATGCACGGCGCGCGCAGACTCATTGGAGGCGGCAATCAGAATAAAGCAAGAATCGAAGTGCCGCGGCCGACGCTCGCCTTACCGGCCGTAGTTAAGTCGACTCATTGAGCAGTGTTTTGCTGGAGCAAAGCATAATCAGCCAAATCTACATCTTCATCGCCATCGAGGTCAGCGACTACGAAGAGGGAATGTCCCGGAAGGTGAGCAACACGGCATCGGAATGCGGAGGGCTGATCGGTCGCATTCCACCTCTGGCAAACCATGAACGCCGGCGGCGGATCGGGGTCGGGGTTGTCCTGAACCTGAGCACAGGTCTTGTAGAGCCAGTCGCCGGGTTCGAGCGGGGCGGTGAAGCCCGCGGTGCAGGCAAGGTCGAACAAGCAGTCGGGTGGTTCGGTGGTGTTGCCGGGACCGGATAGGCAATCGGAAAGTTCCGAAGGCATGGAACTGGGAATGCAGCATTCGACAAAAACCAACTTGGCCTCGGCTTGCTCCAGCTTAGGCACCGCGTCATAAGCGGCATAGAACGTACCGAGATCGATGGCATCTATATCGCCGTCCTGTCCGTTCTCCTCGTCCACATCGAACAATTCGAACAGGGTGATGCCCTCCGCGGGTTTCGCGACGCATTCATGAACAGCAGGGATAGACTCCACGACCCACGAATCACAGAAACCTCGGGAAAAGTCTGGTGCCTGCATTGAAGCGTCGCACAATGCAGCCATCATGGAATCGTCTGGACCAAAACCGAAAATGCACGTCGCTCCCGCAGTGCATTCGACGGGCCGATCAAATACATCCGGGCCGGAGACACATTCTCCGATGCGGTC
Source organism: uncultured Phycisphaera sp. (assembly GCA_964501365.1). Taxonomy (GTDB): domain Bacteria; phylum Planctomycetota; class Phycisphaerae; order UBA1845; family UBA1845; genus CAZAMB01. The sequence goes on from CAZCST010000014.1 coordinate 274,808, forward strand.
AAGATCAGCCTGTCCTGTGCAGCATTGAACGGATACAAGCTGTGCGAAGGAAGGTTCCGAGTACAAGCCAAAGAGGCATGCCGCCAAAACCACGCCGAATTGAGCCAGTCGCGTCATGGATAAATCAGTGAGTCAGTCGTTGAGTAGTTTCGCCCAAAGGCTTCTTTTCCTGGAAATGGATTGGTCGCCGGCGATTGGTGCGGGGAAAAACCATATATTACATTGAATCCAATGGTCCCGTAAATCCCCATGAGCGTGTAAATATTGTCGTTATCTGCCCCGGCTGTTGGCCTGCGGCTGAAGACAACGCGTCCATCCGCGTACAATGCATTTTGTCCCTCGCCCATGCGATAAGATCCCGACCCATGATGGTTGGCGGAACCAAATCGGCCCCACCATTTCGGTGCGCTGTCCAGTTGCAGCGGTGTGTCATTAGGTCCGCCTGTCATCGGGTCTAAATTGAAATTGAGGTAGTATGGGCCTTTATCGGCGGCGAAGACAACTCGATTGTCCGCGTTTGCGCGCGGCCGCGTGTCCGGCGGGCCGAAAGGTACGAGGTAGCCGTAACTGATGTTTCCATAATCGCTGAAGTCGTAATACAGAGTAAGGTTTACCGTTGGATCCTCGTTGTCTAGCGAACTGGGACAGATGAACTGTTTTGGCGAAATATCGCCAGAGCGAACAAGCATCCAGTAGGCACGCGTCGTGGTCACGGCGGTACTCCCCGCCGCCGGATCCATTACCGTAGATGATCGACTTTCTCGATGACGATAGAATCCGACGCATGCAAGGTCGAAACTGCCAGAGCCGTGGCAAAGGTAATCGATTCCGCCTTGGGTATCAGCCCAATGTTGCCAAAACGGCGGAGTCATCCATTGCCCTTGGTTGGCTTCGGCGTAGCTTGTGCCGGTCACGCCTAAGGCCTTGAGGTTGACCGAGCATACTGTCCGCTTGCTGAGTTCCCGAGCCCGATCGAGGGTTGGAATTCCGACGACAGCGACCAGCACCAGCAGAGCGCCTACGCACAGAACATCCACAAGGGCGATCCCATCCTTGTGCCGCGTGGCGAAATTTCGAAATTGTCTTTGACTGCTCATCATTTCAAGGGTAAATCAGTGAGTCCGTCGTGGAGTAGCCGTTGGGCCCCGTGCCGAATGCTTCTTTTCCTGGATAAGGGTGATAGGCCGGCGATTGATGCGGCGAATAGCCGTGAATCAAGTTGAAGAGTTGTGCGTCCCAATTTTCGCCCATGAGTGCGTAAATGTTGTCGCTGTCCGCACCGCCCAAAGGTTTTCGAAGAAATTCAACATTGCCGTCAGCCCGAAGAACGTTCTGTCCTTCACTCCACGATGTGCCACTCGAATGGTTGCGCGAATTAAAAGGTTTCCAATACATCGGTGCGTGTTCCTTCTGCAACGGAACGCCATTGGGACCGGCCGTCATGTAATCGTACAGGACATTTTGATAGTATGGCCCTTTGTCAGCGGCGAGAACAACACGATTATCAGCGCCTGGTCGTGGTTTGGTGTCGGGTGGCCCAAAAGGAACCAGATAGCCGTAACTGATGTTGTGGTAATCGGTGAAGTCGTAGTACAGCTCGATTTGCTCCGTTGCGTCTGGCGAGTCAACGCTGCTGCTTGGACAGACAAACTGTTCCACAGAAACATCCCCCGAGCGAACCAGCATCCAATAGGCTCGCGTCGTCGTGACCGCGGTACTTCCGGCAGCAGGAGCGAGTGGTGTTTCCGACCGGCTTTCTTGTGCGCGTTCAAAGCCGACGCACATGAGGTCATCAGGGCCATCCCCCTTGCACAGATAGTCGATTCCTTGCGCACCTGTACCAAAAACGGCGCGGTTGGAAAACGACGGAATCATCCATTGGCCCTTGTTGGCGTCTGCGTAGACGTGGCCGGCACCGCCGAGCGTCTTGAGGTTGACGGCGCAGACAGTGCGTTTGCTGAGTTCACGTGCACGTTCAAGGGCCGGTGTAGCGATCGCGGCCAGAAGAATCAGAACGACAGCGGTGGCGCAAATATCGATTAAGGCCAAGGCTCGGCGTGCTCTTTTCATCCTTGCATGCCCCCCAATGAGGTCACTTACCAATGATACCAAAATGCCCCTCACTATGCGAAACGACTTCACTCGATGGGTCGGACAAGCTAAAGTTCGTGGCTCGCTAACGCTATGGCACGCTGCCTTGTTATCGCTCCCTTACGCTAACGAGTGGTGTGCCAGTACACAGTTCCATCAGGGCTGCGGATCGGTCTTGGCGTTGCGGAGCTTGGCATAGTCAATGCCGCGCTTTTCCACGAAAGCATTGATCCCTTCACGGGTTTCGGGGCTGAGGTTGTGGATCGCCAGCCAGTCGCGGGCGTGGCCGACAGTCAGCGACCAGGAGAAGTCGCGCCAGAAATTAAGCTGCTGCTTGGTGTACCGCGTGCACTCCGGCAGCTTGTTGACGAGCTTTTCACACATGGCATCGACGGACGCATCGAGCTTTGCCCGCGGCACGACCTGATTCACCAGCCCCCACTCCAATGCCTTCGCCGCTGGGACTTCCTCGCAGAGGAACAACATCTCTCGCGCCCGACGATCCCCGATAATCAGCGGGAGCCACTGCGTCGCGCCGCCTGCCGGAACGCTCCCGCGAGCTGTCCCTACTTGCCGAATGAAAATGTCGTCCGCTGCGATGGCCAGGTCGCAGGCCATGTTGAATTCGTTGCCGCCCCCCACCACCATCCCATTGAGCCTCGCAACCGTAACCTTACCGATGTTGCGAAGCTTTTCGTGCGCCTCGATAAACGCCCCCATCCATTTCCAGTAGGCGCTCGGCTTGTCGATGCACTGCTCGGCCTGCTCCTTCAAATCCGCTCCGGTGCAAAACGCCCGCTCCCCCGCGCCGGTCAACACCATGACGCGAATCTGGTCGTCCCACGACACATCTTCAAACGCACGGTACAACTCGCGCAACGTGGGAAAATCCAGGCAGTTGAGCACTTCAGGCCGGTTGATCGTCACGGTCGCCCGATGCCCCTGCTTCTTGTAAGTAATGTTTTGGAAATCAAAAGTATTTGGAGATTGAGGAGTTGGAAAATCTGTCATGTTCCGCCTTCCTGCTTGGTTGCCATTTTTACTGTCGCCGCCCGACCCGTTCGCAGCGCCGCGTCATTTCGATCGTCCATTAGAATGGCCCGATCCCAGGCCGCAATGGCGTCTTCGAATTTGCCCAGCGATTCCAGCGCCTGAGCGCGCCAAGACTGAGTGTAACTCACATAGTAGCGGGCCGTGGCCTCTCGCGGCTCCCGGGTCAGCACCTCGTCCAAAATGGCAATGGCCTTGTCAAGCCATTCCAGCCCGCGTTCCGGGCGCTTTTCGCGAACGTCCAGCTCGCCCATGTTGGTATAGCTGCTGGCCAGCCGTATGGAATATTCCATGACCGCGGGGTGTTCGGCAGCCATTTTCTCCCGCAATGCGAGCGATCGCTCGTGTGCTTCGTATGCCTTCCGATTATCGCCGAGCAGTGTGTGAACTCCGCCAAGGTTATTGAGGGCCGCTGCCAGCGCATTCTGGTACACGGTGACCTGGGGAAACTGATCGTAGACGTGCTGACAAATCTGCACCGCCTCCTCCAGATACGGCAAAGCCTGCTTGGGGCGGTCCGACATGGCGTAGAGCGTGCCAAGGTTTACGTCGCTGATAGACAGTTCGTTCTGGTATTGAATATTTTCCGGTTCCTTCTCGCAAAGTCGGCGGCGAATTTCGAGACCCTTGAGATGGTTCTTTTCGGCCTGATCCACCTGGCGAGACTGCAACCCAAGCGTTCCAAGATTATCGTAGGTGCTCGCCAGGAGCATGCTGGAGAAGTTGTCGCTGATTGCGGCCCCGGGTGCGTCTCCCACCTGCGCGATGGCCTTTCGATACATGCTCTCGGATTCTGCGGTTTTTCCGGCCCGGCCCAGAATTTGACCGAGATTGTTGTAATAAGCGAGACGATCCTGTTTCAACCCGACCGGATCCCATCCCGCCTTTTCGAGTTGATCGCAAAGTTCGAGTCCTTTGCGCATGGCCGACTCAGCTTCGTCGATGTTTCCTAGGTCCTGATCGATGATTCCAAGACGCTGATAGGCCGTTGCAAATTCCCGAATGATCTTGGGATCTTCGGTGCGTTGCCGGACGAAATCTGCGTAAAAATCCTTAGCCGTGCCGAGCAATTTCCGCCGCAAGGGTTCCAGGCCTGCGGCCTTTAAGTCCGCGCTTTCGCTGACGTTGGTCAAATACTTGTCCACTGCGCCGATCGCCGCCGCCAGATTCCGTTCGGCTCGCTCTCTCTGGGCGGCTTCATCCCTTCGAGCGCGAGTGGCTTGAACGGCGAGTACCGTGCTGACAACGGACGCAACGATGAGTACGACGAAGGCCCCCGCGACACCTCCGACCAGTCCCTTATTTCGCTTGGCGAACTTTCGAAGCTGATAAATCGTACTGGGAGGTCGCGCCACGATCGGTTCGTCCGACAGGTGCCGTCGAATGTCGGCAGCCATTTCCGCAGCGGAGTGATAGCGCTGCTGGCGGTCCTTCTCCATCGCCTTGCCGACAATGGTCTCCACGTCTCCGCGAAACGTACGATGAACCAGACTTAGCGGCTGCGGGTCTTCCTCCTGGATGATTCGGGCGGCCTCGTGAAGCATTTTCCGCCCGACCTGGTACGGAAGTTTGTTGGCCAGAAGTTCGTAGGCAATGACGCCGAGAGCATAGACATCGCTTCGTGTGTCCACACCGGCCGCGTCGCCTGCGATTTGTTCCGGCGACATGTATTGCACGGTTCCGATGATTTCCCCGACGCTGGTGTGCATGGTGGTCACGGCCACATCGGAGTCGGTCGCCCGGGCAATTCCGAAGTCGAGAATCTTCGGCTGCCCGACAGTGCCGTGACCTTTGTGTTTCGATTCTCGCGTTCGTGTTCCGGTGGAGATGTCCTCCTCGACAACCAGGATATTGCCCGGCTTGAGGTCCCTGTGAATGACTCCCTTTTGATGGGCGTAGTGCACGGCATCGCAAATCCGGGCCATAAGTTCCAGTCGCTCCGCGGTGCTTAACTCATTTGCGGTGGCGAAATCGATTAGCGACTTGCCGCGCACAAGCTCCATCGCGAAGTACGGCTGGGGGCCCAGCCCCGTGTCCGCCATGCCCGCTTCATAGATTTGAGCAATACCGGGATGTTGAAGGCGACCGAGCACCTGCGATTCGAGCTCGAATCGTCGGATCACTGAAGGAGTAGCCAGACCCGGCTTGATGACTTTGAGAGCAACCGTACGCCGCGGCCGTTCCTGCTCGGCCTCGTAGACGGAGCCCATGCCGCCCTCGCCGATGGACCGCAGGATGCGATAGTGCCCGATTTGCTGAACTGTCGTTCCAGCATTTATCGCACGCAGTGGCGAGGCAATCGTTTCATCCGACTGACCAATGTCCCTGCGCACTGGATCAAGGTTTTCGCCGTTGATCATGGCAAGCATTCACAGGAAAAGCTATGGCCGGAACCGAACAAGGCTGACACACCAGGCGACGCAGTGCTAGGCTTTGATATCCTTGATCTTGCCGTGCTTTTCCAGCAATTCGATCAACATGACGGCAGCCTGCTCCGGCTTGACTTTCGATGCATCCAGCACCAGTTCCGGCTTGAGCGGTGCCTCGTAGGGATCATCGATCCCGGTGAAACCTTTGAGTTCACCGGCCCGGGCCTTCTTGTACAGCCCCTTCGGATCGCGCTGCTCGCAAATGTCGATCGGCGTATCGCAGAAGATCTCGAAGAAGTTGCCTTCGCCCAACGTCGCGCGCGCCGCGTCGCGGTCCCCGCGATACGGGCTGATGAACGACGTCATCGTGATAATCCCCGCGTCGACAAACAGTTTTCCGACTTCAGCGATACGACGAATATTTTCTTTCCGGTCGTCGGCCGAAAAGCCGAGATTCTTGTTCAGCCCGTGGCGGATATTGTCGCCGTCCAGCACATACGCAAGATGCCCGCGCTGAACCAGCGCATGCTCCAGCGTATAAGCCATCGTGCTCTTGCCCGACGCACTAAGCCCCGTAAACCACAAGAGCACGCCCTTCTGCTTTAACAGTGTTTCCCGCTCAGCCCGACTGACGTGCCCCTCGTGCCAGGTGATGTTTGTCGCCTTGATCGTTGTCACAACCTGCTCCTATTCTGAATTCAAAACCCATAATATAAACAGGGAGCGAGTATAGGAGTCCCCGCTCAAGGCTACAAGACAAGGCCAAAACGCGGGTGGCAGAATCGCAAAAGCCACGTATGATCCGATAATGAGCCGTATGATTGTTCGATCCCCGAGGGAATTCATCGCTTTGTTGTTGATCATTGCCGCGGCCATATCCGCCCCCCGTTCCATTCACGCACAAACACTGCCCGATGGTGTGGCATCCGGCGACATCGATCAAACGTCAGTCATCCTATGGGCGCGAAGCACGGCGCTGGGGCCCATCACGTTTCAATACTCGCAAAATACGGAATTCCGCGACGCTCAATCTGTTGAAACCGTCGTCTCCGACCCAACGATTCCCGTCAAGGTCGAACTCGACGGCCTGATCCCCGGCACGCCATACAATTACCAGGTGACAAATTCAGCCGGCGAATCCGCCTCAGGTTATTTTCAAACGCCATTTCAGTCGGGCTTGCACGGACTCCGGTTCGGTGTCTCCGGCGACTGGCGCGGCGAACTGGCACCCTACACAGCCATTTCCAACGCCGCGGATCGCCAATTGAATTTCTTTATCGCACTCGGCGACACGATTTATGCCGACGTCCCATCCATCGACCTTCCTCAGTCTCAGGCCCATACTCTGGGTGAATTCCGCATCAAGCACAACGAAGTGTATCGGGAGCGTTTCGGCCTCAGTTATCTCGCCGACCTGCGGGCGTCGACGGCCACCTACGCCATGATCGATGATCACGAAGTCACTAACGATTTCGCGGGCGGCGCCCCGGCCGGTTCCGATCCGCGATTTGATGTGACCGGCGAGTTCGTCAACGACTCCGAATTTTTCAATAACGGCCTGCAGGTTTTCCACGAATACAATCCAATTCGCGAGGAATGGTATGGCGACACCGGCGACCCCCGAACCGCCGGTGCGAGAAAACTCTATCGATACCGGACTTTTGGTTCCGATGCCGCGATGATCCTTCTTGATGAACGATCCTTCCGCGACGAAGAGCTGAACAACATTTTGAATCCCTTCGCAAATCGGGAGATTCGCCAATTCGTCGAAGATTCCTTTGACCCAAATCGCACGATGCTCGGACAGGTGCAGTTCAACCAGCTTACGGAAGACCTTTTCGACGCACAGTCGCGCGGAATCACCTGGAAATTTGTCGTCGTTCCCGAACCGATACAAAATTTGAGCCCGATCCAGGCCGCCGATCGCTTTGAGGGCTATGCTTTCGAGCGGACCAGGCTCATCCAATTCATTCTTGATAACGGAATCACCAACGTGGTCTTCATCGCTGCGGACATCCACGGCACGTTTATTAACAATGTGACCTATCAGCTCAATCCCGACGATCATCAGCGCACGACCAACACGTTCGAGATTACTACGGGGTCCGTGGCCTACGCCGCTCCGTTTGGTCCAACTGTTCTACAGTACATTCCGTTTGGCGGTCTGGCTCGTTGGATTTCAGCACTGTATGGCCGGCTGACTCCCGTTCGGCAGGATCGCATTTTTCTGAGAACGGCCAACCAGTTGCTGCGTTGGTTTGGATACTCTCCGGTCGGGCTGCAGAGGACGTCGATCGACGCGGATTTGACTGATGGTTCGTACCTTGCTGTCAATTCGTTTGGCTGGAGCGAATTTGAAATTGATGCCCAGACACAGCGACTCACGGTAACCACCTATGGCATTCCATGGTACGACCAACTTGATTTCGCCAATGACACGAATGAGGTCCTTGGCCGTGTGCCCAAGGTGATCAGCCAATTCAACGTTGACCCACTGGCCGGGGTTGAACCGTCGTTCGACAATCAACTCCGGAGGCCTTCCCCTTGTGGCGCATTTGGAATGGTCGGATTGCTATGGCCTGCCGGACTGGCGGCATTATTGCTCGTTCGACCCCGAGCGCGCAATACGTTTTCGCCTCTCCCTCCCCGGAAGAAGCAGGGTGAGGGTTTCGCTACGCGGCGTCAATAATCATGAAGACGATTTGCGCCTTACAAGTCTGTTTTCAGGAGACAATGCTGGGCACGCGCAGTCGCCTTGCCCATACACTCGCGGGAATTCCGATCCTTCGCCGGACAGTACAGCGCCTCTGCGAAATCAAAGAGCTGACTGGCATTTTCGTTCTGGTCCCTGAATCCCAGACATCCATTTGCAAGGACCTCTTATCGGGATTGGAAGTAACAATACAGTCGGTTGACGCAGACCCTCCGCCGTGGGCGAAACTCGTGCGAGCGTCGCGGAAATGGTCGCTGGGCGGCTGGCGCGGCGGCGTGGGCGGCTCCACGGTGTTCGATGAATACACCGACTGCCGGGTCCTGCAGGGGCTGCTGGAACTCTGCCCTGCTGATGCAGTACTCAGTGTGTCGGCTGCCTCCCCACTCTTCGATTCCCACCTTGCCAATCTGATGATCGAGCACCGCCGCAAACACCGCGACGAGGCCCGACTCACCTTTACGCAGGCCGTTCCGGGGCTTGCGGGAATCGTCCTCGATGCCGCATTGATTCGCGAGTTGGCCGTCGCAGCCATCCCCATTAGCTGGCTCTTTAGCTACAAACCTGACGACCCTCGCAAGGACTTGATTTTTCAATCTGCCTGCCTCGACATCCCCGCACCGCTGCGTTTCGCAACCGGACGGCTGATCGCGGACACAGATCATTCGATGCGAACGCTTTCGACAATGCTCTCTCGACGCGAGACGTGGTCACTCGCCGAAATCGGTCAATTTCTTGTCGATCAGGATGAATGCGGCGTTGAGCTCTTCCCGCGCGAAGTCGAGATCGAACTCACCACGGACGAACCGTTTCCCGACACAGTGCTCGCGCCCCGTGGGGCACGTCTGGGGCGTGGCGGATCCATGGACCCTGCGATTTTGCAGAAGATCGCCGCAGAGCTTGCCGCGCATGATGACACTCTGTGCCTGCTCGGCGGATTTGGCGACCCCATCCGACATCCTGAATTCATTTCCATACTCGATATTCTTCGTCCATCCGCCGCGCCGGGCGTATTTGGAATGTGTGTACGCACTTCAGCCGCTGACTTGACCCCGCAACTGTGCGAATCACTGATTGCACACGATGTAGACGTCCTTGGTGTTTGTATCGATGCGTGGTCCGAGGGGACATTCCGCAACGTCAAGAACCCGTTCGACCTGTCTGCACCCGCATTACAGGATATTCTGGCCAATCTGGACCGTTTTGCGACGTTGCAGCAGGAGCGCCGTTCGCCAACACCCATTGTCGTCCCCGAAATAATCAAAGCCAGAGACAACGTCCATGAACTCGACGATTTTTTCGATGGCTGGTCGCGCCGCGTCGGAGCCGTGAGCGTCAGCGGTTACAGTCACTACGCCGGCCAATTCCCGGATCGCAGCGTTATGGACATGCGGCCGCCGAAGCGAATCCCCTGTCGCCGACTCCGCAGTCGCTGCACAATCCTCTGCGACGGGCGCATCGCACTATGCGATCAGGACTTCAAAGGCCTGCAAACGATCGGAAATATCCGCGACTCTGCGCTTGCTGAAATCTGGCAATCGCCCGCTTTGCAAAATATTCGCGCCCACCACGTCGCGGGCCGTTTCGCCGACAACTCTCTCTGTGCCGCATGCGCAGAGTGGCACCGGCCGTAAACAATCAGGTCGCCTCAGCGTTCCGAATGGGAGACATATGGAGAGCGAACGATTCGTCCAATGGATATCGGCACGATTAGGTATTCACTCGTTCAACTGATGTGATGCCCAAGCCGGTGACGAACGATTTTTCCCGTACATAAGAATACCACGTCCTCGGCCACGTTTGTAGCGTGATCGGCCAGTCGTTCGAGGTTCTTGGCGACTGAAAGTGCGTCCAGATACGCGGCCACGCGCTCCGGCAATGCCGACGCATCAGCGACAACCCGCCGTATGATCTGGCCATACAACGCGTCGACCGCGTCCTCCTCCAGGAAGACTTTTTGAGCATCGTCCACCGAGGCAGACCCATACGCCCTCACTGCGTTGCGGAGCATATTCTTGACGATAGGGCAAATCTGCTCGAGGTCCTTGTATTCTCCACTGAGCGTTCGGGCGTCCAGATGCCGCGTGCGCTCGGCAACGTTGACCGCGCAATCTGCCATCCGCTCCAAGTCATTGTTCACCTTGAGCACCGTGCACAACAGCCGCAAATCGAATCCGACCGGCTGATAAAGCGCCAGCAGGCGAATCACCTCGGCCTCAACGGCAACCTCCTCGGTGTCCACGTCACGATCACGGTCCATCACGCGTTGGGCGAGATTGGGATTGGCATCGAGCAGGGCTTCGCACGCCTCCTGGAGCATGTCCTCCACAAGGCTTGCCATGCGCAGCGACCGACGCCGCAGTTCGTCCAACAAATCCACGAAATGGGCTGTCATTATCCGAATCGTCCAGTGATGTAGTCTTGTGTTTTCTGATTGCCGGGCATGGTAAAGATCAGGGATGTGTCATCAATCTCGATTAATTCACCCATGTACATGAACGCCGTGCGATCCGAGACGCGGGCGGCCTGCTGCATGTTATGCGTCACCAGCACAACAGTATACTGCGCCTTGAGCTGATCGATGAGATCTTCAATGCGGGCGGTGGCAATCGGATCGAGTGCGGAGCATGGCTCATCCATCAGCAGTACGTCGGGGCGCATCGCAATCGCGCGGGCGATACAAAGGCGCTGCTGCTGCCCGCCGGAAAGCGCATGGGCGCCTTCATGCAACTTGTCCTTGACTTCATCCCACAGCGCCGCCTGCCGCAAGGTTTCTTCGACGAGTTCCTCGATGTTGCCGCGATAACCGTTGATCGCCGGCCCCCAGGCCACGTTCTTGAAGATCGACTTCGGGAATGGATTGGGCTTTTGAAATACCATTCCAATTCGCTGGCGGAGCTCCACCGGGTCGCGACCAGCGCCATAAACGTCTTCGCCGCGATACAGGAGGCGACCCTCGACGCTGGCCCCGACCACGAAATCATTCATGCGATTCATCGATCGCAGCAAGGTGCTCTTCCCACACCCCGACGGCCCGATGATCGCCGTCACCCGCCGGGGAAGGACATCCATTGTGACCTTTTTCACTGCAGCGAATTCGCCGTAACGGATCGTCAGCCCCTCGGCGCGCAAGATGGGCTCGACAGCCCCGTTCTGCTCTACGGGCCTGGATCTCGTCGCAGCGACGCCTAAGGCGGACATGAAGGAAGCGATCGGCGGCCCGGATCTGGCCCGCGACGAAAGTTGATTCCCAATGATCACTGAGCCTTTTTCCTTTGTCGCCACGCCCGGACTCCGACGGCAACTGCGTTCATGGGCAGGAGGACCGCCAAGAGCACTATGATAGCCGCAGCCGCCAGCTTGTGAAACTCCTCCTGCGGCGCGTCAATCCATGCATAAATCTGCAGCGGAAGCGCCGTAAACGAATCCAGCGGCCCTTCCGGCACAAACGCCACAAAAGTCAGCGCTCCCAGAATCAAGAGTGGCGCTGCCTCTCCGATGGCCCGCGAAAGTGCGAGAATGGTTCCTGTCATGATTCCCGGAAGTGCCAGAGGAATCACATGATTGCGAACGGTTTGCCAGCGCGTCGCACCCAATGCGTATGCGGCCAGTCGAATCGATTGCGGCACGGCCACCAGCGCCTCGCGTGTCGTGATGATAACCACGGGAAGAACAAGCAGGGCCAGCGTCAGCCCCCCCGCCGCCACGCTTCGGTTGAGCGCAAAGAATCTGACAAATACCGCCAGCCCCAGGATTCCATAAACGATCGACGGCACACCCGCCAGATTGCTGATGTTGACTCGAATGAACCGCGTCAGCCTGCCCGGCGGCGCGTACTCCTCCAGATAAACCGCCGCAGCAACGCCAACCGGAACGGCAACGCCAATCGTGATCAGGGAAAGCCAGATGCTTCCCCAGAGTGCGCTCTTCACTCCGCCCGACTCCGGATCCAATTGCGATGGAAACCGAGTGAGAAAATCCCAACTTACCAGTTCCCATCCCTTTCCAAAAACAAAGAACATGAGAACGGTAAGAAAAAAAACACCTGAAAGGCTCATGATCAGGCACAGGAGTCCAAAGAGTGCTCCCAGCCTTCGACGGCCTCGCAAGCTGGGTCGAAAAAACGGCGAGGACTGGCTCATTCGTACGTTTCCCGGAATCGCCGCAGGACTCGGTGCGCAATGAGATTGATGGAAAGCGTGATGGCAAAAAGCAACGCTCCGACCGCAAAGATGGTCTGGAACGCGAGTGAACCCGCGGGTGTGTCGCCCTGCGAAATGGCGACCATGAAGCCCGTGAGCGTTTGCGTCTTTTGGAATGGATCGAGCGTGAAATTCGGCGTCATTCCAGCGGCGATCGCCACGGCCATCGTCTCGCCCACCGCCCTCGCAAACGCCAGCAAGACTGCCGCCGTAACACCCGACAATGCCGCCGGCAATACAATCCGCGTAGACACCTCAAATTTGGTGGCCGAAACCGCATACGCCGCCTCGCGCAGGTGGCGAGGCACTGCCCGAAACGCATCATCACAAAGTGACGAAATCGTCGGGATGATCATCACCGCCACTACGATCGCGGCGCTCGCAGCATTGAAGACTTCTGTTTGAGGAATCAGCGGTCGCAAGACATAGGGTGTCACGAACATCAGTGCAAAATAGCCATACACCACCGAAGGCACACCGGCTAATATTTCCAACGTTGGTTTCAGGACGCTGCGAACCGCCGATGGCGCGTATTCACTCATGAAAATCGCCGATCCCAACCCAACCGGGATCGCAACAAGGAGCGCGCCCGCGGCAATCAGGAACGTCCCGCAAACCAATGGAACGACCCCAAACCTTGCCCGTTCAAAAGTCGGCGCCCATTCCGTACCAGTCAGAAAGTCCAGCACGGAAACGTGGGAAAAGAATGCAATCGACTCCTTTCCCAGTACCAGGATAATTCCGAGAGTTGTGACGATGGAAAGAGTCGCACAGGCAAAAAGTATCGTTTGGATCAGCTTTTCTTTGATTTGAGAAATCTTCGAAAGCACCGCGAAGCTCCGCCGTTGCTGCCGCTCTTCCACTCGACCGTTTGCCAGTTCACTCCGGGATCAAACTCATCCCTGAACAAGATGAGCGTGGCGTCGACGCTACGTCAACCACCACGCCCATGTTACCTGATTCCTCAACCGAGGTTAAGACTGCGTCTCATTGAGATCCGAAAATTGCCTTCAAGTCTGTCGCTTCTTTGGGTGCTGTTGACATGGCTGATCCCATTTTCGCGTTCTTCAGTCGTTCCGACGCCAATTTCACGATTTCCTCATTCAAGGAAACATAACCCACGCGCGGGTGTTCGACGATTTCCTTCGAGCGTTCCAGCAGAAACTCAGCGAACGCCCGCACTTCCGGACGCTTTACCGACTCCGCATTGATGTAAATGAAGAGCGGACGGGAAAGAGGCTTGTAGGCGCCGCTACGAATAATTTCGATCGAGGAGGGCGCAACCGGCTTGCCGTCACCATTGTCAATCGCCAGGAGTTTCAATTTGCTGCGATTGGCCTCATAATAGGAATTGCCGAAGTAGCCCAAAGCACCCTTGTCGCCGGACACTCCCTGCACCAGAACATTATCGCTTTCGCTGGCCGTATAGTCGCTTCGCGATGACTTTTCCTTCCCAACTACGACTTCTGTGAAATAATCAAACGTACCGCTGTCAGTACCCGGCCCATAGAGTTTGATAGGCAGATCAGGGAATCCCGCACGGACATCTTTCCAATTCTGTATTGAGCTTTCAGGCTCCCATATTTTCTTGAGTTCCGCGACCGTCAGGTGATCGCAGAATTTGTTCGATGGATGCACGACGACGGCCAGCCCATCGATCGCGATGGGAAGCTCAATAAACTCGACGCCAAGTTTCTTTGCCTGCGCGAGTTCGACCTGTTTGATGGGACGCGATGCATCACTGATATCCGTCCGAAGCTCTGGCTTTTCATCAAGAAACTTTTTGAACCCTCCTCCGGTGCCCGATATGCCGACCGTCACACGTACTTTGGGATGCGCCTGCTGGAACATTTCCGCAGCGGCCATCGTGATCGGTGCAACCGTGCTCGACCCGTCCACTTTGACGGTCCCAGACAATGTGTCAGGTCCGGCCTTCGAAACCGATGCTCCGCAGCACACCGCGAAGATTGCGAGTAATGCACTGACTCTGGCATTGCATCGTGAATCAAGATCAATATTTTTCATCTGCCTTTTGGCTCCCTTCATTCCAGTAAGCTCCAGGAAGCACGGATCGACGCTTTCCGACCCGTTGTCCTGCTATGGCTTGGTAAATGCGTCCAGCGGGATCAGGGCCTCCAACACCGCCGTAGTGATTGATTCAACATAATCCAACTCTGCCGAGGTAATGGAATTGCGCACATCATGTGCACAGCTCGTTCCCAGCGCCATTCCCCCGGAAGTCACAAGGACCAGGATCCTCCCGAATCGTGAGACCCAACTCGTCTTCATCATCCATCCCTTTCGTTAGTTTTTGGTTTAGTTTGTATTAAAAAATAACCCGTACGCGAACACCGCCGACGATCGCGTCGCGGTCGTCCGTGTCTCCGCCGGGATTTGTAATGAACTGCAGATCCGGCGAAATGATCAACCACGGCATGAGCTGATACGCATAATAGAGTTCGTAAACGGTTTCCCGGTCTGCCAGGGGGTCAATTTCATCCCGGTATTGCTCGGAAAGCATTCCTTGAGAAACAGCGAACCCGGCCACATCGGCGTCCCTGGTGGGTATGAGGCCCTTCACCGATGTACCCACTTCCCACGCATCTGCAATCTTGTTGCGATCGGCGTTTGCGTATCCGTACCGGGCAAAGACACCCCAGCCCTGGGTATCTTTGGGGTCATCGTTCTCCTTCCAGACCATCTGATCGAATCCGATGTAGAATCCCTGGTCATGATCTTCATGTCGTGACTTGAGCCGTCCGTCAAGATTGTCACGGAATATCGTTTTGGATCGTGGATCATACCACCCGCCGATCCGATAGCGCCCGGGCATTGGACCCTTTTCCGATTCCCACTTCGGAGTGAAACCGACTTCGCCAATCGTCGTAAACCAAGCGGGGCCGTGGAAAGCCGTATCCCAACCTGTGGTCCGGGATTGATAATCGGAGTTGAAAGTCACAATCTGAGCGTAGAACCAGGGTACCGGTTCGTATTTGAGAAACGCACCATTCCCCGTGCCGTGGGGAATTGTCGGGTTACGGATTGAAAGGCGATTGAGGAAGTCCTTGTCCTCATGGTTGGCGTAAAGGCTGACGTCAATCAGGTCTTTAGCTGTCTCAAGCAAGCCAAGTCGCAGTTCCAGCTTCTTATCCGCAAACTTCTTCCAAACCCACCATTTGTTGACGTAAATCGACTGATCTCCGGCCGCATCCGAATTCGGATTGAACAGGGCTCCGACATCTGGGTTAATGCCCTCCCCCCACGTCCCCTTGGCCGCTCGTATGAAGAAACCGGAGTCGTCGAGCCATCCCATCTTGCCGAAGTCTAGCGCGATATCGAAATCGTAACTTCCTGAGAATGCGTCAGCATTGTGGGTCTCGAGTCCGCCCTTGAAATTCTGCTGAAATTGCTGATTGTAGCTGAGATCGAGCGAAATCCCCTTCTCTTTCCATTCCGATCGCTTGCCTCCCCACTCGCCCGTCAAATAGCGCGATGTACGCAAATCGAATGGTTTTTGAGGAGTTGGTTCCGGCTTAGCTTCCGGCTTTACCTCAGGCGGCGGTGCGGTGGCTGGCTCTGTTTGCGGCTTGACCTCAACGATGGAGGTATCGGCATTGGAGTTTTGCGCATGCACCTGAGGGACAAGTGCCATTGGAGTCCAAACGACGAAGGCCAGCCAGATAGAGTTGGTTGGCGCACCAATTCTCCAGATCCCTGATTGTTTCATGCCCACTCGCTTATTGAAGTTTCCCGCTCTCGGCGCGCACCGATAGCCCGAAACCCTTTGCCGACCGATTCAAATCATCTGAACGACGAACCTGACTGATTTGTGAGCATTTATACCCTGTTGCGTTAAGACTGCATTAAGATTTCGTGAATTCCAGACGATTGTTAAGACATTTTGCTACTGAGGTGGAGTCCGGGGGAGCTCTAACATTACCCGAGTCCCCTTATCCACCTCGCTTGCCAATCGAATCTCGCCTTCCATCGCTGAAACCGCGTGCCGCACAATCGAAAGTCCTAGCCCCGTACCCCGCTTTGTATTTCCGGTCCCCGTACGCACAGCATCCACTTGATAGAAACGCTCAAATACCCGCTCCTGATCCTTCTCAGGAATCCCACATCCTGTATCCGCCACTTCGATCAACACATGATCATTCCTTGCAACGGTGCGCAGGGAAATCTCGCCGCCGGACGGCGTGAACTTGATGGCGTTGTCCACGAGGTTGTCGAGCACCAGCGATAACAATTGCAAACTGGCCGTCAACTCTGAAGCCTCCGCAGAGACTTCCGCACGCCAACCAAGCTGCTTACTTTGAAGTTCCTCCTCCCAGCGCGACCGAAGTTCATCGAACACGCGTTGAAGGTGCAGCGTCGTCGGCTCAAACCGTGCGCCGGGAGATTCCAGTTTTGCGAGATCAAGCAGGTCCCGCACCAGGGCATCCAATCGTGCAGCATGACGCGCAATGACACCGGCAAATCGGGTCGCCGCCGACGGATCCTCCGAAAAATCCATTTTCAACAGTGTTTCCGCCGCCACGGCAATGGCTGCCACGGGTGTGCGTAATTCGTGCGACGCGTTGGCCACAAAATCACTTCGGCTCTTGATCGCTCGCATCAACGCGGTCACGTCGCTGAGCACCAGCAATCGCCCCAACGCTTCCGTCGATTCGAGACCATCTCTGGCAGCCAGGGGAATCGCAATGGAAATGTTGCAAGCCTTCGCCAGGATGTACGCGGGATTTTGCGAATCAGGGATATCAAGCCGAATGGCGCCATGACTGAGATTCTCCAGAATATCCCTTGGCCCAGAATGCGAAGCCGAAGGAACGGAATCCTGTCCGTGTCCAAGCAGCATCTCCTGGAGGTCGTGCTGCGTAACCACGCGTTCCATCGGATACGGCGAATCAAGGATCAATTCGCCGGTGGCTGGCTCTGCAAATCCCAGCAGTCGGCCCGCCGCGGGATTCACAAGCACTACTCGTCCGCGTGCATCAGCCACCACTACGCCTTCTTCCAACTGGCTCACCAGCGATTCCAGTGCTCCTCGCTGGCCGGTAATGGTCGCAACCTGCCTCGAAAGCCTGGCGCGCATCCGCTCCAGCGACCTGGCCAGTCCCGCTACTTCATCCGATCCGACCGCCGGTATGGTTGCCATCAAGTCCCCCCGGGCAAGCCTCTGAGCCGCTGCAGTCAGCCTGCGAAGCCGGCTGCTCCATAACAGCGCCAATCCCACGGCGAGCGCCAGAGCCGAGAGGAGCAACACCAATCCGATTGGCCCCAGCAGGTTGCGCGCAGCTCGAGTTCGTTCCCCCAACGTGCGCACCGGCATGGCCACTCGAACCACGCCGACCGGCACGCCGCCCTCATCCACCCGCCGCGCCACATACTTCATGGTCCTCCGCACGCTGTCTGACCAGCGCTCGCTTTCGCCTTCCCCGATCTGAAACGCCAGCGATATTTCGGGTCGATGCAGATGATTTTCCATGGTCGCCGGGTCGAGCTGCGAGTCGGCAAGCACTTGGCCATCCATCGCCACAATTGTGATCCGTATTCCGTCCGGCTGCGAGGAGCCAATACGGCCAACGAGTTGCTGAAGCTCGGTCTTCTTTGATGAATCCATACGATGATCGACCAGCGCGGCAAGTGTCGCCGCGTGATCGCGCAGGAAGGGTGTAAGCTGGTCCGCTTGAAACCTGTCAAACTCGACGGCTACCAGCCAAAGGCTGATGCCCATCGCCAGCGTCAGAAGCGCCGCGTTGCCGACAAACAATTTCCAGAAGAATCGCCCGGGTGTCATCGACAAGGTGCGGCTTTCTGCAGCGCTCTGGCATTGGCTGCTTGTGTTGCATGGCCCATCGATTGCTGCCGGGCGAAATACGAAATGAATCTTGAAGGATTGTCAACTGATTGAATAACAGCTCATTCCGGAGCAATGCTGCGCAGGAAGCCGTCGATCGTCGAATCCCATTTCGTCATGGACAGGGCCGGGCCGACAATCGTAATCAGGTGCGGACCCGCCGGGTGATCAACAATTGCCGCAACCATGCGGCTTCCCGGCGTCCCGCTGTCGCGCGGCGTCGCCTTGTACGTCCCCGAAACATCAAGGGTCGTGATGCGCAGCGGGCCGACCTGTCGCCGCTCGATTCGGGCGTCAGCGACATTCGAGGGCATCCCGTTGGCTTTGGTAACCTGGCCAAGCCAGCGCTCGATGGTTTTGTCTTCCATCTCCTTGCCCTTCGCACCGATATAGCGCGTGACTTGTACCACGCCATCGCCCGCCGGATCTGGAATTCTCAGCGAGGCCGCAGGAGCCATCGGTCCCGACGGTCCCTCCTCCTTCACCCATCCTGGAGGAATCGTCATCTTCAAGCCGTTCAGGTCCAGTTGACGCCCCCCTCCAACGGACGCCGTTTCGCGCCCGGTCTGCGGAACACGGGTGATCGCCGGGTCGTCAATCTGCTTTTTTCCACTCGTCCGGCTCGCAACAGCATCTGACGGCGGACGCACAATTTTTGCATGCGAAGGGTCATCACCGCCAGTGGGACGTTGTTCGACGCCGCCGGCGCTTCGAGGGCCGCCATTCGGGACCGGAGGATTGGACTTGTCCGCTGGACGCTTTTCGCCTGTCGTGGAGAGTGGAGGCGCCTTAACGATGGATGGCGGTGCTTCCACCGGCTTTGCCGGCGGTTGAGAGACTGGCTTTTCGCTCGGTCGTATGGGCATCGAGGGTGGCGGCGCCACCGGCTGCGGTGGCCTCTCTACAACCCGCTCCGGCACCACGGCAGGCGGCACTTCCTCTCGCTTCACGCTTGTGGGGGAGGGAGCCGCTGGCGTCGGCTGCTTTTCTTCCTTTTTCGGCGGAACGGCCGCCGCCCCGTCTTGAATCGCCTTCAGTTTCTCAGACTCCGTGAGTGTCGCCTTCGGCGGTGATGGTGGAGGACTTGGAGGATTAGCGTCGGCGGAAGGCGCAGACGCCGTCTCGGCTGGCTTTACGGGCGCTTGCGGCGGAGTCTGGGTGGCAACCGATGTCTTCGCTTCGGTTGGCTGAGGCGGCAGCGAATCGGCCGGACGGGCCAAAGGCTGCTGGGGCGCAGGATTCGCTGCCGGATTCGCCTCCGGCTTCCTGGCTTCCGCAACTCCCACTTCGCCTGTAAGTGAAGCCCCTTCATGACCCGTCGGCACAGCTGGAGCAACCAGCGGCGCACTCTGCTCGGGCGGCTTGGCTCCGGTGATCTTTTTCAGGTCAACGACGCCGGTCTGGTTCAAGGCAACAATCGCGCCGGTCGCAGCCGACAAGAACCCCGCAGTCGCGGTGATCAATCCCGGAATGGTTTGGAAAAAGCCGGTCTTTGGTGCGTTCGACATTTCGCGTTAATTCGGGCCAAAATTGGTCCGCCTCCAGTCATCGCGAGTGTATCTGGATAGGGTCCGGAGTCAAGCAATTCGCAGCGATTTGCAGAGCTTATTGCTGGCCTTCTGTGACATGCCGCTGACGAAACTCATCGATAAATTGCTGAATATCTCTCTCGCGCACCTGCTTGAGATCGTCGGGCAATTCCGACTTGCGAATCATCCACTCGAATGTTTTCCCGTCGCCGATGGCGATGACGATCTTGGCAACATAGGGATCTGACGATCCTGTCGGGGTTGCGACTTGCTGAGTACTGATTCCCGGATTGTTCTGTGGATTGTAGAAGAAAATGCCGTCAGGGCTCAGCAGATACCCCAAACCCGTATTGGCTGAAATCCCTTCGAGCACCTGTTCAGCACGTATGTTGGTGGCGTCGAGAAAATAGTTTTTCTGCTTTTGAACGGGCAGAGCCGCGATTGCCCCAGGCTCCACGCGAATCGGCGTGTTGAGCGCATCGCCAATCGCCTGAATCACTTCAATCAAAGGGCGATTGCTCATCCGAACCGAGATCGGCTGCCTGATCCGCTGCCGCAGCATCTTTTCGAACGTACCTACGACAACATGATCGTCAGACAAACACCAGGTCCAACCCAGTTGATTCGCGGCCACAGTCAAAACGTCATCCCCGGCCCCGGCCCCCACGTTTTGCATCGCCTGAGCCAGTGAGCCCCACGCGTCCGGTGCGCCTACCTGAAACTGAATTCGATCCTGCAGCTTGTCGAGATCGTTCGCCTTCAGCCCCGGCTGCATCGCCGACACCTTCGACAAGGTTTCCAGTTCCGTCCATGTCGGCGTCCGCCCAAGGCAAAGAAGCGCATCTTTGGGTACGATTCGGACGTGATCATCGGCCAGTTCATACTTCATCCCCAGCGGACCAAATAACCGTTCCAGCCCTTCACGCAGCGAAACATTGGAGATGTTTACTTTTTCGATAATCGTTTCGGGCCCCTGCGGAACATAGCGCATCGCATCGGGCGACATCACAATGCGGACTCCAGTCTGGTCGGTGATTCTGCAAATCGCATCGACCAGTCGAATGTTTTCCAGCGTAATCTGCGCAGGCTCGGTGAGTGCCTTGGTAATCAATTCCTTCGTTGCCGGGGCAGGTCCGGAGAGTAAGGCCGCAAACATGAGAGATGGAAACAGAACAGACATCATTTCACTCCGAAATAAGTGGTCGAATATTCCGACCTTAGTTCAGCTACAGCGGCGATTCCTCCACTTGGGCAATCGGCGACGAACCAAGCGTCATATATCCAAACGACAGCGCCTCATCGCCGGCAGCCGGACGATCGGCCATTCTCGAGAACGTTACGATCGAGACCGATGAGTCCGAAGCGCCGATGGAAGCGGCAGGACCGATCCGCACCAACGTCACCGGCGTCGCAAACATTGGATCATTGGCGACAGGGGAAAACCATGTCGCTGTTACGGCAATTACCACCGCCGCCGCAGCGGCCAATGGCGCACCGATCCGGGCAATTACTCGCCACGCCGATCGTTTGCGCTGCTGCGCCGGTGCAATGCGCGTCATCACTGCGTGGGTCAACGCCGCAGGATCATATTGCGGCGTTCGCGTTCCCCACGCTTGCAGTGCATTTTCCACTCCCGCAAGATCGGAATCCTCGTCTTCGATTTGAGCGAGCACCAAATCTGCGCCCAGTTTCCAGTCAATCTGCGGCTGACTGGTTCGGCGCCCAATTACCAACTGCGCCACGGCCCTTAACTTCTCCGCTTCGATACGAAACTCCGGGGAGGCTGCGAGCAACTCATCGAGACGTGTTTGTTCCGCCGAAGTCAGGTCGCCGTCACAAGCCCGGCTGACCAGGAACAGCGGATCATTCCTGTTGATGTTTTCGTTGCCGTTCATTTTGCGTCGCACAAACCCATTCCGCGTCGGATCAATTCAAAAATAATTCGCAAGCAATTCCTTCAGCTTCTTCCTTGCTTGAAAAACATTCCATTTCACCAGTTCCACGCTACACTCAAGAATCTCGGCTACTTCCTTCTGTGGAACCCCCTCCACACTGAACAGAATCAACGCCAGTCTTTGTTGATCCGGCAATTGCTCCAAGGCCCGCGAAAGGGCGCTATCAAGCTCCTCCGCCTGCGAATCTTCATCGACCCCCGCAGTCGCAAGCCTCAATCCCCGGCCCGGCTTCTGAAAATCAACTCCATCCAGCAGCGAGTCGTCGAGCGATGAAGCAGGTCGACTGGCCCGCGACCGCCGAAAGTTCAACGAGAGGTTGCTCACCACCCGCATCAGCCAGGGACCAAATCTCGCCGGGTCATCCAACTGATCGAGATTCCGGTACGCCCGGACGAAAGCATCCTGAGCCACATCGCCGGCGTCCGAACTGTTTCCCACGAGGCGGTAGGCCACCGAAACAGCCCGCCGCTGGTACAGCCGTACAAGCTCTCCAAAGGCCCGCGTGTCTTGAGCCTTCGCCCGGCAGACCAGATCAACCTCGGTTGAATCTTTCACGCCCGTTTCGGTGCTCAATCCACTGCCTTCCTTCGACGTAGACACGCCTGTCGCCCGTGGGTTAGACAATTTCGCACGGCCTCCCCGATAACTCGATTCGCCGCGATTCCCGTGGACCGCTTCGTAGCGGGGACCCATAATTTCGATCGTACTTTAGTCGATATCGGCATGATTGTGTTGATTCGACCTATCGTATGCTCTTTTCGAGGGGATAGGTTCGCCGCCCTTCGTCATCCGCCACGGCGGACCGAAGGGCGGCTTGCCTTTTCTATGGGCATCATCACCTGCTTCACCGCTTCAAAGAAAGTACGGGCGAATATGGTCGCAAGAATTCACGCTTCCACCAATTCTCCTGCGGCGTATCAGTTCTGTCGGTAAATTGATATCGATAGAGCCTGGCGCGCAGGTACTTCGGCGGATGGTCGGGAAACGGATTCGAAGCCAGGAACGCTGTGACCGTCGGCTCGCCCTCCAGCAGCTTGCTCATGAAATTGCGGAACCAGAATTGTTGCTGGTTTTCGTAACGACCCAGGGCGGCAAACCACATCTGCCAATCCAGGCGCGGCTGATGGGGCTCGACAAATCGCGGGGACCGCTTCAAGTCTCCGGGCTTCCAGCGAAACTCATACTCATTCCAGGTCTGTCCGTCATCGCT
Source organism: uncultured Phycisphaera sp. (assembly GCA_964501365.1). GTDB lineage: Bacteria > Planctomycetota > Phycisphaerae > UBA1845 > UBA1845 > CAZAMB01. The sequence continues at coordinate 297,784 of CAZCST010000014.1, forward strand.
GCCTTCGACAACAATTTCATCGCGCTCCTCCGTCATCCGGCGGAAGAGCCCATAAGAATTGATGCTGCGAAAGGGACGAACGCGTTCGCGCACTTTTTCAACCCACTTGGGCGTGGTGCTCAGCCACTTGGGAAGCTTGTCTTCGCGCCGTCCCGCCGAGGCCTGAATGCCGTCGAATGCACTGTACAAGACGATGAACGCCGCAATGAGCGTGAGAACAAAACCACAAACGTAGCGCGGGCTCCGCGTCTCGACGACAAGCGGCTGCTCGCTCATGCGCCTGGGAAAGAACGATCGAAGCAACGCATCGTCGAGCATGGCTACGCAAAGCGCCACCGTGAGCAGATTGAAAAAGTTGTAATTGCCCGTCGCACCAATGATGGCCATGAGTCCGATGATCGCCGCACAGGCCGCGTGCCGAATGCGCCGCGGCGCAAACAGCAGAATCGGCGCGACCAGTTCCACGAAGAACATGAGCACCACGGATGTCTTCTGAAACCACAGCGGCAGATGATGGGCATACCACGCCGTCCACGTGGGCAATGGCTGCGTCTCGTAGTGGTAGGTCAACGCGGTCAAATTGCTCCATGAGTCTTCCTCCGGAGCTGTTGCAGCCGTAAGCTTCACCACGCCGGATTCGAACATCAGCCGAAACAAGAGCCACAGAATCAGAAAATGAATCGCCCTCGAAGGCGGATTGGCCCGCTTCGACGCGAGCCGCCAAGTCAGGGGTGCGTAGAATATGGCGACAAACCCGGTCTCCAGCAGGAGCACGTCCCACTGGAAGTTCATGAATGTCTGCCCTGTCGTCACAATCGAAAGATAGAAAACCCAAAGCAAAACGAGCATCAGCGCCGGCACTACTCCCAACAGAAGCAGCAGAGAAAAAAGTGCCCCTCCCCCGCACAGCCCCCACGTCAAAAACCAGTCTGATGACCACCTCCAGCAAATCGTGGGAAATCTCGCATACGCCTGGTCGCCGTAAGCGTTGTGAAGGTGAATGAGAAATTCCCCTGCAGGCAGAATCCCGTGTTCCCCCACCAGTCCGCGAGCCTGCACTCCCCATGAAACGAACGCTGCGAAATAGATCAGCGCCAGCATTCGCAGAAACACCTGACGCGACCGCACAAAGGTGGACGGCCCGACGTGCCGGCCCCATAACCACCACGAAAGCGACGACACCAGGCCGCGATTCCTCGCCACCCACCCGTACACCACTCGTGATACCGGCGCAAAACCCGGCACATGGCGATACAGCGTCAGCCACCAGCCCTTGCCCGGCATTTGTGCCATCACGCGAAAAACGGCCTCGGCTCCGCCATACCGGTGGCCATCGACGTCGAACAACTGCACGGCCTCTTTGAATTCGCTTTGCGGTACTTCCGGAAACTGCCCGGCCACCTCCTGATATGGCGCGTACTTCACCCGGTCGCCGGTGCTCGCCCGCCAACCCTCGACCGACTTGCGGCAGAACCCGCACTCTCCGTCGAACACTACCAGTGGTTTTCCGCGTTCGCTGCTCATCCTCGCCCAACTGCCTGATCGACCCTAATGGTGCCTTCGCCATTATCGCGAATCCGCCCCGTAACAGAAAATGGGCCGGAATTGGGTGATTCGATTTTGAGCAGAATTCACGATCACGCTCGCGTTCGCGCAAAGGCGGACTGAAAAGCAGGTTCGTTTGGAAATTTACCGCTCTTGCGCTGTGGTCGGGTTGTGTTAGGATACAATATCTGGTGTGACTGGCAGGCCGAGCTGCGGCCGGCCAAGGGGTTTGGCCCCTCACGTTCATTACCTTTGATAACATTTCCCGCGCGCGGATTTTTGTACTGATTTTCGATCACGGTCGTTGAGGCCCCGAGGTTCGGGCGGCGATTCTGGCCGCGTGGACACTTTGACCCTGAATTTCGGTTGAAACCAGTTCCCTCATGGTGTTATCATAGGACTGCATTTGAAGAAGGGGTGCATTTCTTCTTCATTCCGCGTCCATCACCAGGGAGCCTATCCATGCTCACATCTTCGGGTCGCTGCGGGGTTGTCATTCTGGCGTTGCTCCTGGCTTCTGCTAATGGGGCACGGGGGGATCCGCTGCAAGGATCGATCGTCGCTTGGGGATGTGGAAGTCCATACGACGACGGTCAGTGTAACGTTCCCGCGCCCAACACTGATTTCGTGCGCGTTGCCGCAGGCGACTATTACAGCCTCGGCCTCAAGGCCGATGGATCGATCGCGGCGTGGGGAAGCAACTACTTCGGTCAGTTGAACGTCCCCGCGCCTAATACGGGCTTCATTGGCATCGCGTCGGGCGGGTTTCACAGCCTGGGGCTCAAAGCCGACGGATCGATCGCCGCCTGGGGACGGAGTGACTACGGTCTGACCAACGTCCCCGCACCCAATGCGGGCTTCGCGGGCGTCGCCGCAGGCGACTATCACAGTCTGGGCCTCAAGGCCGACGGATCGATCGTCGCCTGGGGATGTGGAGATCCATTCTACAACTATGGTCAATGTAATGTTCCTGCACCCAATACGGGTTTCGTGAGCGTCGCCGCAGGCAGGTATCACAACTTGGGGCTGAAGTCCGACGGATCGATCGTCGCGTGGGGATACAACGGTCAAGGTCGGACCGACGTCCCTGCGCCCAATACCGGCTTTGTTAGCGTCGCCGCAGGCGGGGGTCACAGTCTGGGGCTCAAGGCCGACGGATCCATCGTCGCCTGGGGATGGAATGATTACGGCCAGACGAACGTCCCCGTGCCTAACGACGAATTTGTGGCCGTCGCGGGAGGATATGTCCACAGCCTGGGCCTCAAGTCTGACGGCTCCATCGTGACCTGGGGATGTGGAAGTCCATACAACTACGGTCAATGTAGCCTCCCCGAGCCCAATTCTGGCTTCGTTAGTGTCGCAGCAGGCGAGTGGCATAGCCTGGGCATCGGGAGCGCAAGCGTGGGGGATCCAGCGGGCAAATGCTGTTTCGAAAACGGTCAGGGCAGCATGGAATGTGCCAACTTAACTGAGTCGAAATGCAGCGTAGCGGGCGACCCGCACTTGTGGGAAGAAGGCCAGTTTTGTGGACAAGGCGGGGTTGGTTGTCCGCTCGCCGCCTGTATTGGAGTCACCGCCAGTTGCCTGCTCAGTCATAACACCCCAGGTTGCAACCACCCCTATTGCTGCACTGATGTGTGCACATCGCACGGCCCCGCAGGGGCATTTTGCTGCAATACTGCATGGGATACGGCATGCGTGGCTCTGGCCGAGATCGACTGCCAGCTGCCTCCGGATAATGATGAGTGCGCGCCAGGTTCGGGATTTAACGAAACCGGTGCGATTACGATACCGGTCCCTGGAAGCGTTGCAACGAATAATACCCGTGCCACAACATCAGCAAGCGATCCCGGCTTTTGCTGCCACGGCGGAGTGAGCAGTTGCATCGGCGGGACCAATGACGGCTTGCCCTGTGTAGTCGCTGGCGATTGTCCGTCGGGCTCGTGCCCCACACCTTCGCCAATGCCCGGAGCCTTGGGCTATGGATCCATCTGGTTCAAGTTTGTGCAGCCGGCAGGGCAAACCAGGGCCGGCATCAGCACCTGCACCAGCAATTCGCCGGCGTTGGACTCGGTATTGCAAGTTTTTCGTGCCACCGATCCCTCCTCAGTCCAGAGCGCCTGTGCGTCACTCGATCCCATTGCTTGCAATGATGATGCGCCGAATTGCGGGTCGTCCGGGCGCAATTCTCGATTGTGCGTGGAAGGGCTGACACCCGGCGAAACGTACTACATCGTCGTAGCCGCAAAAACGCCGACCTATTTGGGACAATATCGCGTGACCATTACGACTACCTGCACGAGCGGTGACTTTTCCTGCTCGGCTCGTGGCTCCTGCTGCGACACCAACGGCACCGATCAAGGATGCGTGGACAACGTGAGCCAGTCATTGTGCACCGGCCCCGATAAAGTTTGGACCGAAAACGGTCAATGTGCGGATCAAGAATGCAATTGCATCATGGATTGCAACGGCGCGACTTGCGGTGATGACGGCTGCGGTGGAAGCTGCGGGACGTGCGATGACGGCAACCCTTGCAACGGCATCGAGACCTGCGGCCCCAATCGCACCTGCGTGGCCGGTCAACCGCCTAACTGCGATGACCACAACGCCTGCAACGGCGCTGAAACCTGCGACCCGGATTCGGGTTGTCGCCCGGGCCAGCCGCTGCACTGCGATAACGGAGTCGCCTGCGATGGCCAGGAATTCTGCAATCCCACTTCGGGCTGCGTGGCCGGCACGCCGGTCAACTGCGATGACGGGCTGGACTGCACTGCCGACACCTGCAACGAGCCAACAGGCACATGCACACACGACGACGCTGGCTGCGCCATCCCGACGGTCAGCGAGTGGGGCCTGGTGGTCCTGACCCTCCTGCTGCTGACCGGCGCGAAGGTGCACTTCGGCCGTCGCCAGGCGATGGCGTAGTGTGAGGCAGTGACAGGTGGCCCACGTCGTAGCTTTATCCGACGTGGGGCCTCGAAATCCTCGAGGGGCAAGCCCGGATCTGGCAGCTTACCGACCAGCGAGTGGAGGCCGCATCCGCTGCGCCACTGGCCGCAGTGCTCAAGCACAGGGATCGGTTCGCAGGAAAGAACGTCGCCATGATCCTGTTTGGGGGAAACGCCTCGCTCGCCGAAACCGCCCTTGTAACCAATCACGCTCTTTTGTAGCCGCGTGTTGCGAAACCCCTACGGTATCGCTTCGGGGCCCTGATCCACGAACTGACTGTAGAAGTCCAGAATGGCCTGCTGGTCAAGCGTTTCGAGATGCATCTGCCAGTCCCAGGCAACGACAGTAAAGGCGAACGGCAGGCCGTCGTAGGAAGTGATCACCAGTTTGGTGTTTCCGAAGACTTCGCTGGGTGGTGCAGCGTTAAACTGCGCTTGCAAATCGTCGAGCAAATCCGGCGGACACGAGCCATGACAGTCGAACAGTAGAACGACATATCCGTGTTCGAGGTTGTGCACCCACTGTTCCTCCTCGAGGGCCGATTCGTATACACCGGCCGAGACCGGCGCAATTCCACCCTCTGACTAATGCGGACCCGAAGCCGGCGGATTGGCCTCGTAAGTCACCTGCTCTCCGACTGGAACGTGATTGTTCCCTTCGTTGGGAAGCTCGATTTCGACACCAGCCTGAACATCAGTCCCTGCATTTCCGTTATCGTTACCGTTGTCGTTACTGTTCTGGTTGTCGCCCGTGCCGGCTGAAGGGCAACCCGCTGCCCATAACGCGAGAACACAAAGCCCGATGCACCACAAACTACGCCGCAAACTCATTCTCATTACCCTCGTTCCACCGATTCAAAGCCCGCCGCCATATGCCTGCAGCTTCAGTGTGCAAATAGTAACGAATCCAGAGTAGCCAATCGTATTACGGAGGCAGAACTCCGATTTCACGGAGCTGGGCGGTGATGGACGCAGCGAAAGCCTCAGCACCTGCCGGAGTTGGATGTCCAACTGAGGCATAAAGGCAAATGATGAGTTGCCCGATCGGCAGATCATCGTCGCTCAGGCATCGGACCAGGCGTTTTGCCATCATTGCATCCATGGGGGCGAGTTCCAGATTGATTCCAAGCGTCTCAAGCAAATCCGATTTGGCAGTCATGCCCCACAACCACGCTTCTGGTGCGAAGGCGGCATTGTTGGCTCCAAAGCCCGGATCAGCAAAAGCAATTGACGGAGCATCCGGAGTTTCGGCAGCAACACTTGCAATTGCGTTTCGTAACTCGGCGTGGGCGGTCTCAAGAAAGGAAATCGAATTGGCGGTCAAGGCGGAAACGAGGCCATCCTCTTGCTCGGGTGGCTGCTTCCCCTGTGATAGCAACCACGCGTTGAGCCCCAACACATCGCTTTGCGGGCTGACGATCTGGTAATAGCCGGTAATGATGACGGGTGCGTTTGGTATGACAGAGCGAATCTTGTGCAGCAGCTCAATCATGCCTTCGCCGCAATACGTATGAGTCAATGCGGCAATGGAATCGGGGGTTTCCGATGGGTTTACAATGTTGGCAACGTTGACGTCGTTAATGCAGCCGTCGGCGATGACAAGTTGCACCAGGTCGGGGCGCTTCACTTGATCGACCTGATCAATGATGGAAGTGATCTCCTTGGGGACTTCGCCGAAGCAGTTGTACAAGCAGAAGCCGTCGCCCTCTCGCCGATAGATTGTTCCACCGGAAATTGCATATCGCTGAAAAATTACGCTCCTGCCCAACTCGGCCTCGATCGTGTGAGAGACCAGCGTTGACATCTTGTCGCGTTCTTCGAGGCCGTTACCCCATTGGACGGAATCGCCGACCACGACGAGGTAGAAGAAGTCCCTGACCAGTTGGATATCGAGCCCTGCAATGAGAACTCCATTGACGGTTTTGCTGGAAATCTTGAGCATCCAGAACGGATCTGCGGAAATGCCCGGCAGAACCGCGGAGATTTCGTAGGCACCGGATTTTTCCAGCGGCACAATCCAAAAGAAGCCTTTGCCCACGGAGAGCCAGTCAGCCTCGCGGATCCCGGCTGCTTTGGCGATTTGAGAGAACTCGCCGTCGGAAATTTCGGGAGGGTCAACGCGCTCCAGCAACGTGGATTGGCCAGTGGTGCGGGCTGTGGCCAGAATCAACAGTTCATCCGTTGAAGCCTGGACGGTGAGCTTGAAGGCAACGACATCGGACTGGCTTGCCACGGCAAACCGCAGCGCGGGCCTGTATACATTCCTGTCAGCAGCCACAGCCGGCTCTTCAAGGAACTGAGTCCCCAGAAGAACCACGCGATTCGCCAGTGGAATTGGCTCCGGCGCGCATCCCGATATTGCGTGAAGGAAGGCCAGCGGTCCCGCTACCATGGCGGCGTGCCGCCAGACGCTGCGAATCTTTCGAAATGGATTTGTGTTTCCGCAAGCCGTCATGTGTTTGTCTCCGGCCTGCCCTTATTCAACGACTTCCAGTACGTCCTGTACTTCAACGATCACGCCGTACTGACAATCCAGCGTTAGATCGGATCGTGTGGCGAGGATCAGGCGCGAGGTCACGCCGGGTTGAATGATCTGATCATAGGCATCGTTGTCGAGTGCCGTGCCCTGGAAGAGGTGATATGTTTCGCCGTTTTCACCGACCCAAATGGGGCAAGGTCCGTCCCGATCGACGACCGCCGCGGTTCCCTTGAGGACGAACGGAGTACCAGTATCGGACAGACTAACGTCGTCGAGATTCACCGGACATCCACACAAGCAAAGAAGCACCGCAGAACAGGCACCGATCATGCACATCCTGTAACGCATTGATTCGTCCTCCCTTTTTTGAACTGACCAAGGTGGAGAGAATACATGCGGCAAAGTTGCTTGGCAACGCCAACAACACAGACAGAGGAAGGAAATTGAGATCTGATTCAATTGCGCAAGCTTATGGGCTTTCCTCTCGGCGGATAAAGCCCGGCAAGGCGGGCGATCAAAATGGCGACATAGAACACACCCACCAGTTGTTCGAGATTCGCCAGCGAACGTGCCTGGGCCGATAGCGGCGCGATGTCACCGTATCCTGTTGTGGTCAGTGTCACGATGCTGAAGTACAGAAGCTGATAGAAATCGAGCGGGTCCGTTGGATTCGGACGGGTCGAACAATAGAACGACCCCGGCACGAAGCTCTGTAGCAGAAGATATGCCATCGTCCACATCACGGCGAAAATGAGATAGGCACAGATGGCTCCGTGAATTTTTTCTGCAGTCACTTCGCCGCTGCGAAGAACAAACAGAAGGATATTGACCACGGTGAACACATAAAAAATCAATGCGCCAATGGCGGCCACGCGCATGGCCGGGATCGCACCCGTGGTGAGATACGCAATTTGCCCGACCAGCGTAACGGCTCCCAGACTCAGCGCAATGAAAAGATGCAGCCGCGATTTCTGCACGGCCAGTGTGGCGAAAACGAGAACCAGCAGATTGATCACATTGAGGATGATTTTCCCGGCCATGTCGTTGTCGACATACGGATAAACAGCAATCATCAGGACAATGCCGATCAGGAGGTGAAAAAAACGTCCGCGCAGCGCGTTCCGCATGCCGTTGTCAGGATCAGGGATGGAGGTTACGCCCATGCTCGTGCGTTTTATGCCTACATCCTTTGTCTGACAAGGCACACGCTAGGAGGCGAGGGCGATGCGGTCACTAAACGGAACGTCGGAAAGCGTAATTTGTGGGTGTCGCGATGCGAAGTACTGCGTCTGCCAGGCGCTGGCGAAGAGAATGACCCGCAGGCCTGTGGCGTCGGTGGCCTTGGCCGCGCCGGGCGGCATGAGGAGAGACTTCCAGCTTTCCTCCGCATAGTCCGGATCGACCCAGCGAAGCACTTCCCACGGGGCAGGCTCCAGACGAGAGCCGGCGCCATATTCGCTTTCGAGCCGATAGCGGACAACGTCGAATTGGAGTGGACCGACGGCGGCAAGCAACATGACGTTGCGCGCCGACTCATCGAGGGTAAGCGACTGCACAACGCCCTCCTGCAGCAGTTGCTCCATGCCTCCGCGAAACCGTTTGAACTGGGCGGCACTTTCAGGGTGGAGAAATCCAAAACACTCCGGCGCAAAACGGGGGATTCCGACGTAGTGGATCGATGGGTCTTCTGAAAGCGTGTCGCCAATATGGAATTCGGCGTGCCCCACAAGGCCGATGATGTCGCCGGGAAACGCCTCATCAACGGTTTCGCGCTCGCGGGCAAAAAGCTTGTGCGAACTGGAGAGGCGGACCTTGCGGCCCGTGCGGACATGGTGGACGGACATGTCGCGCTGAAAGCGTCCCGAGCAGACGCGAATAAAGGCGATGCGGTCGCGGTGGCGCGGGTCCATGTTGGCCTGAATCTTGAAGACAAAACCGGAAAACGCGGGCCGCTCGGGCTCGATGACGCCGGAAGTCGCCAGTCGCGGACGCGGGGGCGAAGAGTGATCGAGGAATGCGTCGAGGAGCATTTGTACGCCGAAGTTGTTGCTGGCGCTGCCGAAGAAGACGGGCGTCAGCGTGCCGTGCAGCACGGCCTCGGCATTGAATTCGCTGCCCGCTGCGTCAAGAATTTCAATCTCGCTCGTGGCCGTGGTGTAGGCGTAATTGCCGACAGCCATCTCAACGGATTTGTCGCTCAGAGTTGCGACGCGCACCGGCGCACGGTAGGCCCCGCCTGCGTTGGTCTCGAAAAGATGGACTTCCTTTTCCCGGCGGTCGTACACCCCCCGAAATTCGAAGCCTGTTCCGAGTGGCCAGTTCACAGGATAGGCATGAATCCCGAGCACACTTTCGAGTTCGTCGAGGAGGCCAATCGGATCCCTGGTGGGCCGGTCGAGTTTGTTCATGAAGGTGAAGATCGGCACTCCGCGATGGCGGCAGATTTCGAAGAGTTTTCGTGTCTGGCTTTCGATACCCTTGCCGGCATCGATAACCATGATGACGCCATCCACGGCCGTCAGGACGCGGTAGGTGTCTTCGGAGAAATCCTTGTGGCCCGGCGTGTCGAGCAGGTTGACGGCGTAACCGCGATAATCGAATTGCAGGACCGTCGAACTTACTGAAATCCCGCGCTGCTTTTCAAGTTCCATCCAGTCGGACGTCGTGGCCCGCTGGTTCTTGCGTGCGCGGACCGACCCGGCGAGTTGTACTGCCCCGCCATAGAGAAGGAATTTTTCAGTCAGCGTGGTCTTTCCGGCGTCCGGGTGCGAGATAATCGCAAAAGTCCGGCGTCGGCTGATTTCATCGGTAATGTTCATAGTTCACCAAATCGAGTCACAGTGCGGGAATCAAAAGTCGGCCGGACTAGGCCGTGTGGCATCGCATGTATCGGAAAAATTGACGAAATTGCGGGAGGTCAGAGGTGTGAAAAGGTAATTTCAAACGGAAATACCATGGTCAAATCATAGGGAACCGAGCAGGTATTATCAAGCGATGTGGGAAAGTGAATCGCCAATCGTGCCTCAGGCAGATTCGAAGACAGTGAAGCCGCGCGAGAGGAGATCCTGAATGTCGATCATGCCGACCAGGCGGTCTTCGGCGTCTACGACAGGAAGTTCGTCGATCGAGTGCTTTCGCATGATTTGGAGGGCGTCATTGACGCGGGCGTCGGCCAGGACACGCTTGGGGGACTTGGTCATGACTTCCGACACGCTTCGTTCGGCGAATTTCTGAGCTTTATGGAACAGGCGGAAAAAGTCGCCGTGAGTGATGATTCCCGTAAGCCGCCCTTTGGCGTCGGTGATGGCGGCCGCACCCGCACGACGTGGCGCGGCAATGATTGCCTCATAGCATCGAGCGAGCGTGTCAGATTCGCGCACGGTTGGACAATCCGCGCCCGAGCGCATGATTTCGCCAGACTTCATCAGGAAGCGGCCTAGTGCACCGCCTGGGTGGTAGCTCGCATATTGATCGGGCTGCACGGATTTTTGCTCCATGACGGTCAGCGCGATCGCATCGCCAAGGGCCAGCATGGCGGCGGTGGACGAGCTCGGAGCAAGGCCAAGCGGGCAGGCCTCGGGCGTCTGTCCGATGTCGAGCACGAAATCGGCATGTTTGGCAGCGGTCGAATCAATCTTTGCGGTGAGAAGGATGATCTTGCAGCCGGTCTCCTTGAGGCGGGGCATTAGTTCGACGAGCTCGGAACTGCCCGACTTGCTCAGCGCGAGGACCACGTCGTCGGCGTGGATCATGCCCAGGTCGCCGTGCAAGGCATCGACCGGGTGCAGCGAATAGGCCAGGGTTCCGGTGCTTGCAAGGGTGGCCTGAATCTTGTTGCCGATAAGCCCTGCCTTGCCCATGCCCGTGACGCAGACCCGGCCGTGCATGTTCAGAATGGCCTCTACCGCCCCGACGAAGGCGTCGCTCTGCCGGGCGGCGGCGTCGAGAATGGCATCGGCCTCAACCTTGAGCACGGAAAGCCCCCGCGCCAGGATCGCCTCGCGCCGGGTGGATGCCTCGGAAGAGGGGGATTTTGCCCTTGGTTTTTCCGTTTGGGCTGCTGACCGCATGGAGGAATTATCGTCGAATCGGCGAATATTACAACAAGACCAAGCATATGTCGGTTCGTGGCAGATTCGGCAGCGTGAAAACCCGAACCTCAACCGCAAGCGCGGGACAGCTGCCCCGAAAATCGCCATAAAGCGTATGAACCGCCCGTCGCTCGCGCTCCGGGTTCGGATAGAAGCGATCAGCAAGCCGCACTAGGCTTCACGTGTTCGCCGTGCGTCGCCGCATCAGCACGACCGTTCCTCCCGCGGCCGTCAGAAGGCCCATTGCGATCACGCCCCATTCAGAGAGCGTCGGAATGTTGTTGCCGTTGCAATCGATTGTGGTTGCTGCAAATGCAAAATTCTTGATACCAATGTTGTCCGCGTCCGTTGGGCTCTCACTGGCAAGGACTCGAAGGATGGGAACATCAGTGATAACTCCGAGGAACTTCGGATCGGGGATACCGCCGGGCGATCCGGGTAGCGACACTGATCCGAGGAGCACATTCCCACACCCATATACGTTTAAAACTTCGCCATCATTCAAATTGGTGTCGTTGTCGATGAGATCGAATCCAAAGGCCATGATTGGAATTTCAGTCAACTCCAGTTCCCATGCATCGTTCCCATCGAGCGGTGGAACTTCTGTACTATCGATTGCTAAGTTACCAAGGCCATAATTGTCCCAGGATGAAAATGTTGTGTTTAGTTCAACGGTTCTCACTCGAAATGAGATCGGAAGTCCTGTGCTTGAGGAAGGGAATGTTAGGATCGAACCTAGAGATACATTTTGTCCGGGCCACACGACGATTTCGTCGCTCTTGACGAGATTGGCCGGCGTAAACGGAAAGTTCGTAACACTGAGTCGTTGTGTTGCGAGCGCCGCCTCCCAAGTTGCTCTGTCAGAATAGAATTGTGTACCGCCGAGTGCCGCTCTTCCTGAACCAAACATAATTGCAAATGCAAAAAGGCGACAAATTTTGAGTCCGGAAAAATACATGACTTCGCTCCCTCCCTCCGACCACAGAGGATCGGAATTAGCCCTCGGCTTCGAAGTGCAGGCCGCTTGAAACGCCACCGCGCCAAGGACTCGGGGCACCGGCCATGACAGTGAAGATGGAAAGATTACCCCCCCCCTTGATATAGCAAGAAAAATCCGGTGATTTTAATTGAAAAATGCAGTAGTTCGCCAAAGATCGCGGTCTTGACAAGGAACAGGGGCAGAACGCCGGGCGGGACGCCTGCGCAACCATACGAGTGGTAAATGCAGGGCAGACTGGAGGCCTGCCCGATGGTAGCCGGTGGCAAGCGCAACGACGCCACCGGGAATAGTTTGACCACCAACCATCGCGACCCTGGAAGGGTCGTCTGCTGTCGGCGGGTGTAGCCGACCCTTACAGGGTCGAACGGCATGATACGTCTGGTTTCCGTGGGCGGCGCTTCGCTGGCCCACGGCTACTGTAGATCAGCCCTTCGGGCTGAAGGCCCGCTATCATCCAAGGCCAGCCTATCTTGCGCGCGGTCATTTGACCAACGCTTCCAACAATTCGGGTCAGTGGCAGTACTTCCTTGATGTACATGCCCCTTTGCCGCGCTCATTTTGGCAGCGGCTTCAGCGCCAGGAACAGTTCGTCGAGCTGCTTTTGCGCAACCGTGCTCGGGGCGCCGGTCAGCGGGCAGGTGGCACGCTGAGTCTTCGGATACGCGATCACGTCGCGCAGGCTCTGCGAATTCGTGAGCAGCATGGCCCAGCGGTCCAGGCCGAAGGCGATGCCTCCGTGCGGCGGGGCACCGAATCGCAATGCGTCGAGCAGAAATTCGAACTTTTCCTTCGCCTCTTCGGGCGAAATACCCAGCAGGGAGAAGATCTTCTTCTGCACGTCGGAGCGGTGAATACGGATGCTGCCGCCGGCCATCTCCGTACCATTGAGCACCAGATCGTAGGCCTTGTCGCGGACCTTGCCGGGGTCCGTTTCCAGCATCGGAATGTCCTCGTCGAGCGGAGCGGTGAAGGGGTGGTGCGTGCTGTCCCAACGTTTCTCATCCTCGTTCCAGACGAGCAATGGGAAGTCGATCACCCAGAGCAGGTTCCACTTGTCCTTGGGGATGATGTCCAGAATCACGCCAAGGCGGCCGCGGATGTGGTTGAGGTATTTGCACACGTCGGCGTACGTTCCCGGCATGAAGAAAATCGTGTCGCCGACCTTTGCACCGATCTTGGCACAGAGCTTGGCCGCGATAGGCTGGATGAACTTGGCGATGCCAGTTTGGAACTCGATCCCGTTCGCTCCTTGTGCGACCTTGGCGATGGGCAGTCCTGCGCCGCCAATGCCCTTGATTTCTTCGGTAAGTCCATCGGTGATCTTGCGCGTGAGCTTCTCGCCGCCCGAGGCCACGATGCACTTCACCACGCCACCCTTGTCGATCGCTTCGCGGAAGACATTGAAGTCCACTTCGCGGGCCAAGTCGGTGATGTCCTGAAGCTCCAAACCGAACCGCGTGTCAGGCCGGTCGATGCCGAAGCGCTCCATGGCCTCATGCTCAGTCATGCGCGGTAGCGGAAGCGGAATGTCGATGTTCAGAGCTTCCTTGAAAATGCGCTTCACGCACCCCTCGACCATGCCCATCACGTCTTCGCGTTGGACGAAAGCCATCTCCATGTCGAGCTGCGTGAACTCCGGCTGACGGTCGGCGCGCAGGTCCTCATCGCGGAAGCAGCGAACGATTTGGGCGTAGCGATCGAAGCCGGCGATCATGAATAGCTGTTTGAAGAGCTGCGGCGATTGCGGCAGGGCATAAAAACTCCCTGCCCTCACGCGGGACGGTACGAGATAGTCACGAGCGCCTTCCGGGGTGGACTTGGTGAGGAACGGTGTCTCAATTTCAAGAAATCCGTTGTCGTTGAAAAACTCGCGGATGGCGCGGGCGATCTTGTGTCGAGTGCGGAAAATGTACTGCATTTCTGGCCGCCGGAGGTGCAGAAAGCGGTAGCGCAGGGCCAGTTCCTCGCCGGCCTCGAAGTCCTCGTTCACCTGAAATGGCAGCGGGTCGCATTTGCTAAGCAGATCGACCTCGGTGACTTCGACCTCAACTTCACCGGTGGGGATTTTCGGGTTCACCCATTCGCCGCGGCTGAGCACCTCGCCGGTGATCGCAATCACGTATTCATTGTGCAGGTGTCGGGCGACTTCGTGGGCCTGCACGTGCTGGGCAGTGAACCGCAGCTGCGTGATTCCGGTATGGTCGCGCAGGTCGATAAAGGTCATGCCGCCGTGGTCGCGGGACGAGTTTACCCAGCCTGCGAGAGTTACTTTCTTGCCAACGTCGGCCTTACGCAGTTCGCCGCATCGATGGGTACGATTGTTGTAGGCTACAGACACAAATTACTCCTGTTTCTATGACGGTATCTCGAATTGTGCAGGTTTTAGAGGTTTGCTACCCGGAAATCAAATGACCGCATAATCCGCGTGACACTTCGCCATGCCCTGAGCATTGATTTGTCTTGGGCCTGTTTGGGCCGTTCAACCGCGCACGATAAACTATCGGTTATGGAGTGACACTCGATGACCAGAGCAGGGCGGACAGCCCAAAAGGTTCGATGGTTGTTGCTTGGGCTGGGAATCGCATTTGAGCTCCTTGCCATTGGATTTGTAATGGCTCCACTATTCAAACTCAGCGTATTTTCCTACAAACCGGCCGGCCTACTGGGTACACCTTTCATCATCGTCGATGTTGATGAAACCGGGTATCTCGTCCATACAATCGCAGTCATTGGACTCGTAATCCTCGCCCAATGGTACTTTCTTCGTCCGTCGCGACTCCTACCCATTCGTTTGACGGCCCGCGGCCGACCGCTGAAGGCATCGGTCGTCGTCGCTTCTGCAATGGCCATGTTGCTTACCCTTGGCGCGGTTACTTTGGTTCTTGAATTATTCGGAGTCTGGGTACCCATCATGTTTCCAAAAGACTCCGGGCAGACTCAACCAATGACGGCTCAGCTACTCGCAGTCTTTCTGGCCATCATCGTTATTTGGGGTCTGTGGATGTTCCTGTTTCACAGGTATTGGCGAGATGGCGATCATTACACGCAGCTTGGTCGAATGGTTCGGGCGCTTGTGGCGGGAAGTGTGCTTGAAGCGATAGTCGCGGCTCCTGCGCAGGCATACGCGTCGCGCCAATCTGATTGCCACTGTGAGCGCGGGAGTTACACGACGTTGGTTTGCAGTGGAGCGGTACTGTTTTGGGCGTTTGGACCCGGCATCGTCCTGCTTTTCCTCCGCGAAAACTATCGCAGGGCGCGATTGTTCCCCCGTTGCCATGGCTGCGGATACGATTTACGAGGTAGCGTGGATCGCTGCCCGGAATGTGGGAGGCAAGTGCTCGTAGGCGAAAAGCCCGGGACCATACCAGACGAAGAAAATGCCAAAACAAGCGTTTGATTGCGTTTTGATCGACTTTTACGGCACCATCGCGGCCGGAGACCGGGAGGCGGTGGAGACCACTTGTAGCACTATCGTTACGGCCTGCCGGTTGTCTATATCTGCGGCGGAGTTCGCAATCCGCTGGGGAGAGCGGTACTTCCGTACGGTCGGCGAGAGCAATCATGACTCTTTTCGGACCCTGTACGAATGCGAAATGGCGAGCCTGGCTGAAATGTTTGCGGAACTGAAAGTGAAGGCCGATCCGACGCCATTTGTGGCCCAGCTCGAGGCCTATTGGCGAGACCCGCCAATCCATGCCGACGCGGTGGAGTTATTGGACGAACTAAAGGTTCCCATATGCGTGGTATCTAATGCTGATTCCGAACCGTTGCAGGCCGCTATTGAAAAACACGGACTGCGGTTTGACGCGGTGATCTCGTCGGAGGCAGTGAGGTCGTACAAGCCGGATGGCCATATTTTCCGGCACGCTTTGGATCGACTGGGAGTAGCACCATCGCGGGCGATTCACATTGGCGACTCGCTTCACAGCGATGTTTCCGGTGCGCAGCAGGCAGGGATCACGGCCGCATGGATTTGCAGGGAGGATCGGATTCACGACATCGGCCGAGGAACCCCCTGCCACACGTGTTCGAATTTGATGCAACTGACGCAATTGTGGGCGTAAAAACTGATGATTTTGCCAGTAAATAACAGGAAACCTTTGACTGTTCGCGCTCAAATGTTTAGGCTTTAGCAGGGGGCAAACGCGCGTCGGTAATCCGAGAGGATTCACTCACCGGCGGGCAGGAGGATTTCACATGATTCGTCACACGAAATTCGGATGGCTCATGGCCGTAATGGCCGTTGCGTTCGTTACAGCATCTCAAGACGCCAATGCTCAGCGGGGAGGCTCTAAAGGAGCTTCCGGAGGGCATTCCTCCTATCGTGGCGGTTCGGCCCCCAGCGCCGCGCGCAGCGCGCCGTCGAGTCCCAGGTCGTATTCGGCCGCACCTCGGATGTCATCACCGAGCCGGGGATTCGCGTCGTCCAGCGGCATGCGAAGCGCTCCGTCGTATTCAAAGCCCTATTCGTCGTCGCCTCGAATAAGTGCGCCGTCAAGAAATGCACCGGTTTCCCAGCCCCCGTCCTCGATGCGGTATGCACAGGCGCCGAGTTCATCTTCGACGACGCGTCAATCGCCGAGCATGTCGTCGAGAATGCCGGCCCCGCGCTCCGTGCCGGCTGCACAACCCAGCACGTATAAGTCGGGACCTGCCTATGCACCTCGGCCCGATGCTCGGTCGCCTTCAACTTCTTCGCGAAGCGCTGCCGGGTCACCAACAATGTCACGAACGCCGCTCAACCGTGTCGATCCAAACACAGCTTCGCGGGTGACTCCGAGAAAGTCCGAACCGGCGAACAACTACCCCAGCACCAACACCCTGGGAAACCGCAATTGGCCGCAGTCGAATTACAGAGGCGGGTACAACAACAATTACAATCGCTATCCCAACCAGCATGGTGCCGACCGTTGGCCCAATAACGGCCCATATTGGGGGCATAACCATGACCACTACCCCGCCTATCGGTACCCCTACTACCATCGGTATCCGTATTACAATCGCTACGGGTGCTATCAGCCGTACTACACTCCGTGGTATGCGTATGGCTACCCCTACTTTGCGCCCACTTTTGGTTTTGGCATTGGCTTTGGTTACGGCTACGGCTATGGGAGCACCTACTGGGGCAGTTATTGGGGCACGCCTACCTATTACGCTGAGCCGACCGTTGTTTACACAGAGCCCTCAACGGTCATCTATACCCAACCTGCACAAACGTATTATCCGGATTCCGGAACTGTATACATAGACCAGCAACAGGCCGCTCCACCCAGTGCTGATAGTGGGACGACGGGATATGTCGCACCGCAGCAGTATGCGGCCCCAAGTGCTCCGAGTGCACCGCCCCCCGCGGCTGCCCCCTCCACCGCTTCACAGCCTGCACAACAGCAAGCTCCCGCAAAAGAGCCGGACAAGCGCGTGTTGGCCGCTGTTGGGCAGGGAAATGAGCACTTTAGCTCCGGCCGCTTCGCGGAAGCGCGAAAATCGTATGGAGAAGCCGCAGCCATCGATCCGACAGATGGCGTGGCCAAGCTGTTGTACGGATTGGCGGGCTTTGCTGAAGGCGATTTTGCTTCTGCCTCAACATCCGTTCGTCAAGCCTTGGATGCAACGCCAGATTTGATCTGGTATCCGTTTAATGTCAAAGCTCTCTATAGGAACGATGCCAAATTCCAGGAGCATGTGGATGCCCTTGCACGACAAGCCAACCTTGAGCCTGGCAACACCGAGTACCAGTTCTTGTTGGGATATATGTGGTATGCCAGCGGCGATGCGGCGAATGCCAAAACGATCTTCGCGGGACTGGCGTTAAATCATGCATCGGATGAACTTTTCATGGCGCTTCGGGATGCCTCGTCACAAGCGTTGGAATCACTGTCCAAGCAACCGGCATCATCGGCGACGACGCAGCCGAAACCGTGAGCGATCGGAAAACAGATATCTCAAATCCATCCATGCGACGCCCGGCAGTCGAGCCGGGCGTTAGACTTTTGTATGCACCCAGCGACCACGGTGATAGCGAATAACCGCACCAACGGCGCGCCAAATCATGTCGCCAAACATACCGATCCAGGCGCCCATCAGCCCGCCCTGAAGAACAATTCCAAATAGGTAGCCGAGCGGCACACGCACGCAAAACGCACCCATCAGGGAAATCAGCAGCGGGTATCGGGTGTCGCCGGCACCACGAAGACCGGCGATATAAATGATTGACGTGGCCAGCAACGGCTGAAGGAGGGCGAGAAATCGAAATGGCCGGATGCCCACATGCTGAACGAGTGAATCGGTGCTCATTAGCCCGTAAATCTGCGGTGCAAACAGGCAGTAGCCGAGCCCCAGCAGTGCGGCCAATGTGCCGCATTGGAGCACGCCTTCGTTGCCTGCGCGGATGGCGCGGCGAACATCGCCCGCGCCCAACGCCTGTCCGATCATGGTGGCGACCGCCGCGCCCCACGCGACGGCCGGCAGATACGTAAAAGCCTCGAAACGCACGCCGATGATATGTGCGGCGAGGTACGCTTCGCCAAGTGGGTTGGCGGCCAGACGGCTGATGATCAAAAGGAAAATAAACTGGCCGGTCCACATGACTGCGCCGTCAGCTGCCGCCGGAAGTCCGATGCGCATGATGCGAGCAGCCCTCGACAGATTGATCGCCATTTCGGACAAACGCAGTTTCAGGCCGGATCGCCCACGAATGAGTATCGTGCCGATCAGGAGAACTCCCACGAACTGCGCGATCAACGTACCGGTGGCGATTCCATTGACGCCAAGTTTGGGCGCAGGCCACAGACCGTACATCAGCACTACGGAAAAGAAGGCATTCACCACATTCATGGTGGCGAAGACCAGCAACGGGATTTTCATCCTGCCGATCCCGCGAAAGGCGGAGCTGGCGACGAGCGTGATGCTGACAAACAGGTGTCCGGTCGCATCGATGCGCAGAAATGCGACCGTAATGTGATACGCCTCCCCCACCATGTTGAATGCCCTGGCAAACCAGGGAGCGGCGAGAAAATTCCCCACTGCGACCAGGCAGCCAAAGATGGCGGCAAGCGTAATGGCCTGGTTGGCAAAGTGGTTCGCCTCGGCGTGATTGCCGCTGCCCTGTGCTCTCGAAACGAGCGCACCCGTTCCGATTCCAACCAGCATGACGAGCATCGAGACCAGCCAGGTGACGTAGGCGGCCACGCCGACGGCGGAGGTGGCGGTCGGACTGATTCTGCCGGCGAGGAAGACGTCGACGAGCCCGACGAGCGTGTTGAGGATCTGCTCGGTAAGCACCGGGAGTGCAAGGTAGAGCAGCGTGCGCCGCAGGGGGCCCGTCAGCAAGGCGGGGTTGTGAGAGGTTGCCGGTTGCAAGGAACTGGAGAGTAGCAGTTGGTTTGCGGGAGTCAAAGCCTAAATGATCGGTCCGTCGAACGATGCTGCGGCATAGACGCGGGCCACATGAGGGGTATACTTAAGAATACCCCGAAGATTTGATCTGTATTGTGTTCTGAGTTTCCACGGGGTCGCGCGAACTGGTGTTCGCGGCTTGTTTTGGATCTTCATAGGTACAATGACGAATGTCGATTTCCACATCACCGCCTCCGATAGCCGCCGACCCCGCAAGTAAGGGCGGCACCATATTCATGATCGTCCTGCGAGTGTTTTTCGTATTGGCGTTGATCGCCGTGGGCTGGAGCTTCACGGCCGATGCACCAAGCCTTGCGAAAACGGGAACCTCGTTTCCGGTGTCGGCGGATCTCGTGATGATCGGATGCGTCGGGGCAGCCTTTATTGTGATCGCCTTGGATATTTTTGTCCCACGCAAGTCGCTGGCCACAATTTCCGGGTTGTTTTTCGGCCTGATCGTTGGCATGGTCATCGCCTATGGATTGTCCCTCATCGTGGATCTGCTGGCCTCAAACAATACGCCGGGCCCCCCTTCGCCCGTCATTCCGACGATCAAACTGGGGCTTGGAGTAGTCTGCTGTTACATGGCCGTCAGTTTTATTTTACAGACCAAAGATGATGTGCGGTTCGTGATCCCCTACGTTGAATTCGCCAAGGAAATGAAAGGGGCCAAGCCGTTCGTACTCGATACGTCGGTCATTATCGACGGACGCATCGCGGATATCTCAAATACGAAGATCATCACTTCGGAATTGATAGTTCCGCGATTTGTCCTTCAGGAGCTTCAGACCATCGCCGACAGCAGCGACAAGCTCAAGCGCGTGCGCGGGCGGCGCGGGCTGGACATGCTTAACAAGCTACAGAGCAACGAACACATCGAAATTCGCATGTTGGATGTGGTTCCGGAGCGCAGCGCCGAGAACGCCGGCGTCGACGAAATGCTCGTCGATCTGGCCGTACAGCTTAGCGGCAAGATCGTCACGAATGACTACAACCTCAATAAGATCGCTCAGCTTCGCGGTGTGCCGGTTATCAACATCAACGACCTGGCCAACGCCCTCAAGCCAGTGGTGCTCCCCGGCGAAACCATGTCGGTCAAGGTGGTCAAGCCCGGGGAGGAAGCGGGACAGGGCGTGGGTTATCTCGAAGACGGCACGATGGTGGTGGCCGAAGGGGCCCGCGACCGCCTTGGCGAAATGGTGGAACTCACCGTAACCAGTGTTCTGCAAACTTCCGCAGGCCGCATGATTTTTGGCCGCATGGATGGCGTCGCATCCCCCGCCGGTCGCCGTTTTCGCCCGCCGGATAAAGCTACAACCTGACCCGCAACCAGAAATCAGATTTTGTCTCCGAGACTCTGCGCCATTGCGAGAGGCTCGTTTTCCAACCCTGAGTCTACCTTTTTGCGTTGGCATACCTATATTATTCCTATTGAACCAAGGAGATTAGCATGGCGAAGTTTGCAGTCATCATCCCTGCGGCCGGAAAGGCCGAACGATTTGGCAACGAGAAGAAGACATTCGCCAAGCTCGACGGCAGACCGCTCTTTCTGCGGGCCATCGAATTCTTCATGAGCCGCAATGATGTAGTGCAGAAGATTCTCGCGGTGGCTCCCGAAGACGTTGCGATGGTGAAATCGACCTACGGGGCCAACCTTGGCTTCATGGGAGTGAAATTGGTCGAAGGGGGCGCCGAGCGGAGCGACACCGTTGAGTCCGCGCTCAAGATTGTGGTCCCCGAGGCCGAGTACATCGCCATTCACGACGCTGCCCGCCCCTGCGTTTCGTACGATCGCATCGACGCCGTATTTGAGGAGGCGGTAAAGTCCGGTGCCGCGATACTGGCTGTGCCGGTCACGGCCACGCTCAAACGTGTAGCAGGCTCGAATTTCATTTCGGAAACGGTTTCGCGCGATGGGCTTTTTGAGGCACAGACACCGCAGGTTTTTCGCCGTGACGTCATCGAAAATGCCTACGCCCGGTTGACGGCGGAGGCCCGCAAATCCACAACCGACGACGCGCAGGTGGTCGAGCTTTCCGGCCATCCTGTTGCTGTGGTGGCTGGGGATTCCATGAACATCAAGATTACGACGAAATCCGACATGACACTTGCGGGCGCGATTTTAAAGGCCCGTCCGTCCCGCCCTGCCCCGAAGATCGGCGCATTCGAAGAAGCGCAGTGGTGACTCCTGCGCCCTCAAATTCGTCTTAATGCATCGGCTTCGATTGTGTACTGGTGATTCACGTTTCCGGTGTTTCGAGTCGTGGCAGGCTCGAATAGCAGAACACTGGCCTCTCGTAGTGCGACCGGCTTGTGTTCAACCCCGCGTGGCACGATGCAAAATTCCCCTTTGGCCAGACTGACCACGCGATCGCGGAAGTGGATTTCGATCGCTCCCTCCAGCACGAGAAACATCTCATCCTCGTCGGCGTGATGATGCCAGACATATTCCCCCTGAAATTTGACGATCTTTACGAATTGTCCGTTCAGCTCCCCCACTACTTTGGGCACCCAATGCTCGGAAAAAGTCGCGAGCTTTTGCGCAAGATTTGCTGTCTGTATCTTCATTTCAGACTTCCCGTCGCTCTCGAATCAGGCTGCAGGAAACCATATGCGAATCCCTCACGGACCTCAACCGGCACGTCCGGTAAGCCGACAAATACGAAGAAGCGTTTTTCGGCCGTGCGGAGGCTCTGCGCGCCGCATTGGAAGTCTTCTGTTTCGGCCAAGGAAAGAGAGCGCGCATGCACGTGCAATTCGTAGGCGAACCCGATGACGGCGTTTCGACGTCATCGCATCATGCGCGGGCACTAGCCGGCACCGGCGTACATGTGTCATTCGAGGGCGGCGAGCCCGACAGAACCAACGATCCACCACGACCCGATGTGATTCACCTTGTTACCTTCGAGCAGCTCAGTAACACCCTGCTCCGCCGATTGGTGGCCGCACGAATCGCCGGTGTGCAGATCGTCCGCTATTGGACCGGCCGCGATCTCATCTGGGCGCACCATCATCAACCGTCGCAGGAATTCGCCCGCGCGGTCTGTGCCCTGGGCGCGACGCAGCTTTGCCGCTCCCCCGAAATCGCCGAACAATTACTCGCCCTGGGCGTAACTGCCAAAGTGTTACCGGTCATCAGTCCGAACCTGTCCAGCCACGCACCACCACAGGGACTTCCTGCAACGTTTTCTGTTCTCTGTTATCTGCCGCAAGATCGGCGGGAATTTCACGGCGGCGCCATCATCGACGTCCTCGTCAAGCACCTGCCATCGGTTCGGTTCTTAGTCCTGGGAGGCGGCGGGTCTTCGCTTGCCGGCGAACCCAACGTCGAATGGCTGCGAAACAGCACGGACAGTGTGCGAGCGATTCATCGCTCAACGGTCGTGGTTGATGCGCGCGTGGACGGAGGGTTGTCGCGGCTGGCACTGGAAGGGCTTTGCCATGGGCGACACGTCATCACGGGCTACAAGCTGCCCTTCGCCTTTCCCGCCCGGACTGCCGAGGAATACATCGACGCCATTCGCACGATTCGCGATGCGCCGCGATTCAATCTGGAAGGCCGAAGTCATGTGGATCGCGACCATGAGCATCACACCGCAACCAAGGCCTTGCGGCGCGAACTGGAGGAGGCCATTCAACCAGGACGGCTGAACCTTGTGCTGGAGGGCGGTTTTCGGGGAGCGGCGGCAGCCTTGAAGAATCCACAATTGCTGAGCCCACGAGCATTCCCGCCGCCCGATATTGATCGCCTGCCGCCGGAAGCACATGCCTTGCGCTGCCTGTTGCGGGAACTTCCTCAGCCCGACGAGGCGCTGGCTGTTTGAGCCGGAGACAAGTTTTTGAACGCGACGACACCAACTGAGATTCTCACCATCGGTCCGGCGCCAACCTTGCTGGGGGGCATGAGCACGGTCATCGGACAGATGCTTCGACTCGATTTTGCGAATCGATACCACATATCCGCGATGCCCATCACAATGGCTTCACAGAATGGAGAATCTGCTCCGCGACGCATTGCCCGCCACTTCGGTCAACGATTTCTACTCGGAAAAACTCTGCGAGAGTCGCCGGCTGCAATCGTTCACATACACACATGCAGCGGGTTTTCGTTTCACAGAAGCGCATGGGACTTGCGAGTGGCCCGGCGCCATGGCTGCCAAACCGTGTTGCACATGCACGGAGCGCAATTCGATGATTACTTTTCCAAGGCGAGCGGGCTGGAGCAGCGATTCATCCGGCTGACGCTCCTTGCGGCGGACCGTGTTGTTGCATTGTCCGATGGTTGGCGTGAGAAAATTCGAAGCATGGCCCCCGGCGCTAAACTGACAGTGATTGAGAATGCAGTGGAGGGTTCCAGCGCGGGTGTCAGCCGACCCGCTCGATCACAGTGCCGGTTCCTCGTGCTTTGTCGCATGGACGCATGGAAGGGAATCGACGATGTGCTGGATGCCTGCGCGATTCTGAAACGACAGGGAACATCATTTGGATTGACGCTTGCAGGACCGGCTGGAACCGCAGGGGACCCGTGCTGCATCCGCGGCAAGATTGCAAACCGGGGACTAACTGATTGCGCTGTTTACGTCGGCCCGGTCGAAGGCGAAGCAAAAGCCCGGCTCTTTGCCGAATCCGACGCACTTGTGCAGCCCAGCCATCAGGAAGGTATGCCGATTACGATTCTCGAAGCCTTTGCAAATGACTTGCCGGTCATTGCATCGCGCGTCGGCTCGATCCCGGAAATCATGGTGCACGAAGAACATGGCCTGTTGATTCCGGCGAAGAATCCGGCCGCATTGGCATGTGCGATGGGTGCGTTGGCAGTCGATCCCCCCCAGCGCACTTCGATGGGGCGAGCCGGTGGCCTGCTGGCGCGCACCCGATTTTCCCTGACCCGCTGCCGAGATGATCTGTTGGAGTTGTATGACGGGTTGTTGCGTGAAAAGCCCGCCCGGGCCGGAAGCGGCCCAATTCGCCGAGCCACCCTTTCGACTCGATAGCTATTGCATCGCGCTTCGTACCAGTTCCGCGGCGCGCGGTTCCAGCGTCAATCCCGCGGCCAATTCGCGGGCCTTTGGAGTCATCTTCCGGAGCGTGCGCCGCAAGATGTTGATCGCCTTCTCCCCTTCCCATTCGTCCACGTAATTCGCAAGTTTCATTTCGAGAAATGCAAGACAATCCGCGTCTTCCAGCATCTGCGCCGCCGGATCGGCGGGCCAATTCTTCTTCAATATCAGGTCCAGAACTTGATCCACCGCAGGAGACTCATAACCATGTTGCGTCAACAATGATTGTGCTACAGTCGCATGGTGACGGGCACAGGCGTCACGCCATCCGTGGTAGCCACGGCGATTCATTTCATATTTTGCACGGGGAATCTCCCAACGACGCAGTGTATGCGCCCGAGCCGCAAGCAGCAGGGCCTCTGACGCAAACGGATCGATCTTCAGAACCCATTCGAAAACGCGAGTGGCAAATAGCAGCTCACGAGGACCCTCCAGGCCGTTCCATTTCGCTGATTTGGGGTCAAGCGAATTGGCCTGATCGATCGCTGCGACTGCCGCGTTAAACCGTGGTGCTCTATGGAATGTCTCGTCGCTCATGGCATGAAAAGAAAGACCGTGTGACGCCCATCCGGACCTCACACGGCCTTTCCAAATCTCAACAGACTTGGATCAGGTCTTCTTGCAACAGGGCTTGGTGCAACCCGGACCACAGGGAGCTTCGGCCTTCTTGCAACAGGGCTTGGTGCAACCCGGCGGGCAATCCTTGGAGGTCTTGCAGGGCTCGCCGCAACCATGGCGATGACAACCAAGGTTTGTTGCGGATAGCGCGAACGCAAAGGACAATCCAAGCACGATCTTACCAATTGTCTTAAACATGGAACGATTCATTTGTATCGAACTCCAAAGCGGAATTTTGTTCAGTCGACCGCACGCCGCAGTCGAGCATCGACGCCTGTACCGTACGTCAAGGATAATTTCCTAGCAAGCGACAGGCCACCAACTCTAGTGATTCGGCATGATGATGCATTAGAGTTTTCAAAAAGTTCAGAAAACCATGTTAGCCAATTGGATGATGCAAGGAGCTGGGTAGTTCTGCGAATTTCGGCTGATCTATCGTGGTCCGATAACCTAGCGGAGTACACGAAACTCGATTTCGAAAACGAAAGGATCGCCAATAAGCCCGTCTCGCTTATGCAGAGTCACCGATGGGCCGCAAAGGGGTTCCCGGCTTCCAGAAATCTAGCCCAGTCAGTCGATACCGGGCCATGGGGAAAGTTTCAAAAACCTCTCAAGCAAGAGAATCCAAGACGCTTGCACGTCCACTGGACATGCTGGTCTTTTTGCTTCCATTAATTCTGTTTTACGAAATGGCGATGTTCAGCCAGCGAGAGGCGCCAACCAATCCGGATCGGGTCATTGCGTTTGACTTGCTGTGGCGATTCTTTGCTTTGTTCGGTCAGGTTGGAATCTGGACCCCGGCTCTGGCGGTGATCGCGATTCTGATCGCCACCCACGCCGCCTCCGGCGAGAAATGGAGCGTTCATTGGAAGCGGGTGCTCGCCATGTACCCCGAATCGCTCGTTCTCGCGCTCCCCATGCTGCTCTTGATCTGGACGGTTCCGCTGTCTGCGGGAAGCGGTGGCACGCCCCTGATGGATCGTATTGCACTGGGCATTGGCGCGGGGATTTATGAGGAACTGGTGTTTCGGCTGGTCCTGATTTCGGTCATCCTGATGGTCGGGGCCGACCTGCTGCACTATGACCGAAAGAACGTAGTGATCTTCGCAATCGCCGCCTCGTCCCTGCTGTTCGCGGCGCATCACCACAGGCCATTCGGAGCCGACTCATTTGACGTGGTGCGATTCATTTTTCGCACCGCTGCGGGAGCGTACCTCGCGGCGATTTTCTGGTATCGCGGTTACGCGCTGGCCGCCGGCTGCCACGCGGCCTACAACGTGTCCCTGACCATGCTCGGTGTCTTCCTGTCACACCCCTCGGGAACGTAATCGAAATTTATCGTTCCGATTTGATGTTGAGTTGTTCAAATTTGTCTTTGGGCACGAAGTTGCACCGTCCATCCCCGAATAGGACATTCGAACCCACAACGTGATTGCCGACCGGCTCGTAGACCAGAACTTCATCCGGTGATGCACCCTTGGAGCTCGACCATGGGAGATATTGATACATTGATGACTTCGCGATCGGACACCAAAGTTCGCTTGCATCTACAAAACCAAGATCCCCAAGAAGCGCAAGGGACAGTGGCCTATCGTTGAACTTTGCGTCATAGGCTTTGAGAGCGGCCGCGATGCTCTTCAAGTTCGCTGCGCATTTCATCCGGTATTGCATCTTGCGCGTGTTCCAGGCGGCATTCAACCCGAACCAGAGCACGACCACGATCAGAACAGAGAGAATAATGGATTTTCGAAGGCGAATGGGAACAGTTTCCGCTCGCGCGATTGGTGTGAGCCGCTTCAAGCACAATCCGGCTCGGCGGCGAGTTGCCGAGCGTCTTCCACGGCCTGATCGTATGTCAATCCAGCGGCCTTGAGGGCTTTATAGGCCACGCTGCCTTTTTCCAGGAGCAGAGCCAGCAACAAGTGCTCCGTGCAGACTTCCTTCGCTCCGACCTCCTGACATTGCTTGATTGCACTGGCGACGACGTTCTTGAAGTGCGGCGTCCCCGGCAAGCGTCCAAAGACCCAGGTTTCCTCCAGTTGCTTCTTGATGAGTCGGTCAATCTCCTTGCGAAGTGTCGCTTCTGAAATGCGGTTCTTCTGAAGTATGGCCGCCCCAACACCCTTGCCTTCACGGGCAATCGCCAGCAGGACGTGTTCTGTACCGACATATTCGCGCTCGTAATCGCGCGCAATCTGGTTGGCGATTTTGATCACTTCCGCGACGCGAGAACTTGACCTAGGAAGCATTACCGACCTCTAAAACTGTGCCCTGCAGGCTTCGAAACGAAGCCACGGTACAAAGTGTATCCGATTCAATTCTGCCGTGCTAACGTCCCTTCCTGCGCATCCAAGTCAGACTCACAAACATTAGAATTGGGAGCATGCCGACAGGCCCGCACGGATTGGCGCTTCCGCCCGGCCCACCCGCACACGTGCCCGGCAATTCACATGGATCAACGCCGCCTGTGCCAGTGTCGCCCGTACCGGGCTCCACAGTAATGATCCGTGTGGCAGACGTATTCACGGTGGTGGTTGCCGACGTCGTGGTGGTCACCGTGGCGGTAACGGGAATTCTCAAGGATGTGGTCCCGTCGTTAACATAAGTATGGGGCACAACCAGACTCGACGATGTGGAACCATCCCCAAGGTCCCAGCTTATGGCCTGCAAGTCGCCGGGCAGCGACGTTGCATCGACGCTGAGTACGACAGAGAATGGGGACACTCCTGTGGATACATCGGAGTCGGGGGTATTGGGAAGCCCGACTATAATCTTCAAATTTCCCGAGACGACGCCGCCCTGATCCTCGCCCTGACCATGAACGGTAATGGCTACTTCCTGGGAGCCAGGAGTTCCGTTTGCGTCGTACATGGTAAGTTTGGCGACGAATGTGCGGGTCTGGCCGTTGGCCACTTCATAAATGTGCGAAGTGTTACGGACCGATGCATCAACTTCGGGCGGCAATTCCTCGTCAAAATCCCAAGCGGTTCGAGTTTCGTTGATAGGAACCGAACTAACCGCATTTCCCATGAAGTTTACCGTCAGCGGCGAAGTGCCTTCCAATGGTGACACGCTGATGGTCACTTCGGGGCGGCTGGCTGGCGGGCCGGTGGGGATCACGATCTCATCGACTGCGGTCACGTCAACAAATGTACCTGATCCTTTGACGTTTCCCGCAGAGTCAAAAGCCACTCCGAAGGAATATCGTCCGATCGCGTTTCTTGCATATATGGCCATTTGCTTGCCTTGCGGGAGCGCGACGCACTGTTCGGCCCCAATTTGGCACGCACTGGTTTCGCCTGCACAGGCCAACCCGCAGCCGACTGCCAGTTTAGAGACGCCGGCCGGAAGCGACTTCAGATCGCCAGCACAATTGGTTTGTCCCGGGTCGTAGCAATCGCCATCTGTCGGAACAAACGCAAAAGTGTTGTCAGCTTGAACCACCAGAAATTCAATCGTATCTGATCCTTGAATCCAGCGAATCGTAGTTTCATCCACAACAACATCGGCCGCGCGGTCCGGCCAAGTATGTCCGCCGTTGGTCAGCGCGTCCTTTGCAGCCTCAACTGCGCCAAGTTTTGCACCTGCGCCGCCTGCGTTAATGCGCCCATAACCATGCGTAAGGCTATGACTCGTGACTACATCATATTCTGCAACCTGTGGTTCAATTTTTTCGGCGGTATGCTCGATAACCATGCGAACATCAGTGGCTGTCAAGTTTGGATTGGCCGAAATGCACAATGCGGCAACGCCGGCAGCAATGGGACACGAACCGGAAGTTCCACCGAAATGGCTGGTGTAATTCCCAGTGTGATCCACCTCCCCCAGAAATTCGGAAAATTCGGCGATGTTGTATCCTTGGTCGACATCCAAAGTGTCGGTATTATCAGTGGTAAATAACGACGCAGTTCCGCCATTGCTTGGCGCGAGCACTGATAACGTTTCGCCAAAGCTGCTATAGTCCGAGCGCTCATCGTGATCGGTACTTGCCCCAATTCCCATGACAAAAGGCAACGCCGCAAGGTAGCTGCCGGCCTCATAGGCAAAAGGAGCGTTGCCAGAGGAGAAAAATATTGGCATCCCCCTTCGATCGGCGACGCCGTCTCCGTCCAAGTCACCGACATCTCTGCCTGTAGCAAACGCCACTTCCAATGCGTCGGCTATGATCGCAGGGTCGGGCACATCGCCCATGCTCCAACTATTGCTATGCACGTCAGCGCCATGGTCGCGTGCGAAAACATATACTCCCGCAACCTGCCCATCGGTGAGGAGGTCGTTGAGGCCTCGGCTTGCCGTGAATTTCGCATCATATGCGACACCCCGACCGCCACGGCTATTCGCCCTAGCGACCATCAGACCCATGGTGGAAGTACCATGACGATTACCGAAGAAATCGCTGAATTCATCTCCGTTTTTGGGTCGGGGGTCATCATAGCCGGTCGCTGTTTCGACAAGCGTGGCGTCCTGACCGAAGCCGATATAGTTGTCTCGCAAATCTTCGTGATCCACGTCCACCGCATCATCGAATGACGCAACGAGCACATTCTTTCCAGTAGCAATGCTCCATGCCTCCAGCGCGTCGATGTCCGCGCCTGAGGTCCCGCCAAGCTGACCCGTATTATTCAGATGCCATTGCTGGCTGAAGTACTGATCGGACGGGACAATCTGGTGCTTCTCAATCTCATGCCGGAAGTTGGGCTGGGCCCATTGCAGACGTTGATCGTCAGCCAAAGCCTCAGCCAGCAGGAGTTCATCCTTATCCAGCGGAACACCCACGGTATACACTCGAGGCTGCCCCTTAACCGCCACCGCTTCGATAATGCCAAAATCCTTCCACAGCTTCCGGAGATCAGTCTCGCTCATTCCCCTCTTGACCTTCACAACGAGAGTCCTGGTCCCCACGACGGGAGTATCACTGCGGTCGAAGCGGTAGATGAATTGAACTTCCTCGATATCCGGATCCTGAAGCAGCAGGCTCACGCTGGAACGATCTGTGGTAGTGTTGTTGATGATCTTGAATTGAGCGTATGGAGCCCGCTTGAAACTCTGGAGTTTGCCGAGCCTCGCCGTATCCAGACGCTTGGCACAGGCGTCCATTTGATCGCACGCACGAAGTTTGACCGCCAGTTCGGACGTGGAGCGGGTCAGGCCGATTTTGTGCCCATCCGAAGTGACCCAACGACCGTCCTCAGCAAGGGCCAGACCACTAAAAACACCGATGGCAACGCTAAATATGAGCAACCAGTTTGTCCACACGCGGGGATTACAAGGCCCATGACCCATGACGAATCTACCTTTCGAAACCTGTGACACCTTGCAAAACCCAAAACTGCAAAACGTATCGACGTTGGCCAAGATACCTGCCTTGCAAAGGTTATCCTACTGGATTGCGCAACGAAACATTCGTGAGGCGCGATCGCCAGACTCGCTGCGACGGACTAACGCGATTGCCCCCTTAACACAGGGTCCGTTAGCTGCGCAACATTCTTGAAGCCACTAGTTGCCCTGTCAAGTTTCACTGGCCATCCTAACCAGCTCAATCGAACGCCGAAACTGCCGCCCGCCTTGGCACGGGGTCATGGAATCGCAGTCGCCAGTTCTCGCAGGCAGTTTTGCCAGGTCTCAAATATTTCATCACCGAAGAGTACCCACCTGACCAACGAGATCGAATTGTCTCCTTGAAGGGCCCTACGTACCGCGCCAAGGGAAACTCTCGCCGCATCGATCCAGGGATACCCATACGCGCCGCAGCTTATCGCCGGAAATGCGATCGTTCGACATCGCTTTTGCGCGGCCAGCCGCAGTGAGGACTGATAACATGATTCGAGCAGGTCAGACTCATTCGCCCCACCCCCCTGCCATACGGGGCCCACGGCATGGATGACGAATCGGGCCTTTAATGCGTAAGCACGGGTGATTCGCGCTTCTCCGGTCGGGCAACCGCCAATTGATCTGCACTCTGCCAGAAGTTCCGGACCAGCGGCCCGGTGGATTGCTCCGTCTACGCCTCCCCCTCCAAGCAGGCCTCCATTGGCTGCATTTACTATTGCGTCGACATCCTGGCAGGTAATGTCACCCTGCACGATTTCGATTCTCTCGAAAAACATGCGTTGGGCCCCCTTGCTAGTTCGCCGGAAGGATCAGGTAATCGCCTTGCGCCCCAAAGAGACTGCGACGCTGGAGAAAGCCGAGAATCAGCGGTGCTGGAATATCACGATGACGCAGACGGTGCGCATGCCGAAACAAGTTTTCAGCCCACGAACCATGGGCACCCTTTGGCTTGCGAACCAGCCGAACTCCCTCGACTGCGACGGCTGAGCCATCCTGAAACCTTAGGATGTTTTTGAACAAGGCGGCCCAATCGTGGAGAGTTCGATCGGGAATTTTCGGCTCGGGGAAAACGTGACGTCGCTCGAGCTGCAGGACGACAGTCGCCCTCCAGCGGTCTGGCAATCGCAGCCGTCCAAAATACTTTCGGTCGCCTTCCAGCCGACGGTCACGTCGACGAGCCATGGCAGCTCGGTGCATCAACGCGCAGCCGGCGAAGCGCTCGAGGAATCGTCGCTCAGATCGACCATCAAGCAGAATCTCCCTGCGTAGCCAATAGTCCCGCCAGAATCTCAGCCGCTGCGTGCGCGTGGCCGTACGATGAAAGAATTGGTCCAGCATGGCCAGGGAGCGCAGGCTGGCCTGTATGGAGATCGGACCCGAATGAAATGGGCGCCAGCGCGCGTGGGCCGGATCGATCAAGTATGCACGCGGACTCACCGACTCGGCCGATCTCAAATCGCCAACCAGGACATTTGCGGGGTGTCCGTCCGGGTGGGCATAGCCTTGTTTGTGGGCTGTCGCCCAAAGCCCGGCAACGGCGACAGTGAGCGATCGAACGTTGCGCGCATGCGTCGCGCAGTCATTTGGAAGCGTCGCCCAAAATTGTGATAGAGTAGCCGCGCCTTCCAATCCCTCGGTGAGAAGAACAACGCGAGTCCCTATCCGTTGGTCGTAGGGGGCAGAACTCTTGCGCGAGTTGGAATCATATTGCACCAGGGCAAGAGGCAAAACGGCGGGAATGTTTCGCGCCCGCAAATATTGCAGCGCCCGCCACTCACGCATGGCCGGGTGCACGCGCAGAATTCGCTTCCACCAATACCTCAATGAACCGGCCGGGTCATCAAAAACCTTGGCGCAGACGACTCGTTCAGGAGAAACCTGGACTCGCCAGACTTTCCTTTGCATTCCATTTTTCAAGAGAGTTGCCCGCGAATCGCTTTCCAACGCACACCAGGAAGGTTTTCCGGGACCGAACAATGTTGGGAGCTCGAAGGATCCATTGGTTGCGCGAACGGTGGGGGTTAGCGCCTTTGTGCCCATAGCTGCAGCGAGGGATTCGGCGGAATCGGTATTGGCGAAAATGTCGGACACAGTGCATGGATTATACTGCATCGATGGACCATGAGCAGGCCGTTCATTCCTCGACAGCCGCCGGGGGCAGAGCTGAGTCTTCCGGAGGACTGTTTCGACGCATGGAAGGCGGGAATCGAGCCATCATGTCGTCAACTCCGCTGGGTCCAGCCGCTGTTGGCCTACTGGTTGGAATCATCGCCGCTGAGCGAGCGGAAATGGGCCCGGGCACCAGCCTGGTGCTGCTGATTGCGGCGTCGGCGGCAATGGCGTTTGCATTCTTGCGTGAACGAGTTTCCGTCCTGGCTGTGCTTGCCGCCGGAATGGCCGTCGGCGGAATGGTGCATTGGAGTCGGGTACAATGCATTCCACCATCCAGCCTTGAGCACATCCTGCAACGCGGTGGAACGATTGTCCGGCTTCGGGGTCAAGTTGTGTCCGAGCCCAAACTTCCTGATTCGGATGATTCCATTTTTCGGCCGTGGCAGTTCCGGGAAGACCAGACTTCGTTTCTCTTTCGCGCATGCGAACTTGAAACGGACAAAGGGTGGCATGCCTCAACCGGTATGGTCAAAGTCACAATTCGAGAGGCTGTCCTCGACCTTGCAGAAGGCGATCAAGTTGAGCTTTTTGGTCGCCTGTTGGAGTTAGAGCCGCCGAAGAATCCGGGGGCCTTCGACTGGCGCGATTATTTCCGCCAACAGGGCGTGGTCGCACGCATGTACTGCGATCAGCGTGAAAACGTGGTTTTGCTCGAACGCAACGGAGCCGGATTTGCATCCTGGCTTCGCGCGAAATCACGCGGATTCCTGACGGACGATATCGCCGCGACCGCGACGGAAGAATCCAGTCTCCTGGAGGCAATGGTGCTCGGGCATCGCTCAAGATTCGATCGCCGACTCAACGATGTCTTTACACGAGCCGGATGCGTTCACTTCATCGCCGCAAGCGGAACCAACATTGTCGTGCTTATGGGCGCGTTATGGCTTGTGGGGCGATTGATGGGCCTGAATCAGCGTCAATGTGCCTGGATCATGATCGTTGCGATTGTTCTGTACGGACTTATCGCCGAGGCCAGGCCCCCGATCCTGCGGGCCTGCGTCATGGGGATCATGTTCTGCATTGCCATCCTGCTCCAACGGGCTCCAAGTCATATGAACTGGATTTGCGCAGCCGCCCTGGTCCTGTGCCTCTTTGATCCCTTGACCGTATTCGATGTGGGATTTCAGCTTTCTTTTGCGGCCGTCCTGGGAGTCGCGTACCTCGCCCCGGCGATATTGATCGCGTTCAACAGGCTGTATTGGTGGTTTCGCCATGTGGTCTTGCGCGATCCCTATGCACAGGCGGATCGAGTCTTGTGCAGGGAGGCCGAACGATTCACAAATTCGACTTTTCGTGGGCGCCTCAGGCGATTTGCGGGAAAAATTGCATGGGCCCTCGTGATTGTCATTGCAGTTTCGCTTGGGGCGTGGTTGATTACCGCACCGATCACAGCTTGTTGGTTTCAACGCGTGCAACCCTGGGGCGTGCTCAGCACCGCGATCGTCTATCCTCTGATGTCGGCTGTCATGGTGCTGGGCTTGCTCAAGGCAGCTTTGGCCATGATTTCGCCCACGCTCGCGTGGTTGGTCACTTCGATCCTCGGCCTGATTGATGACGTGATGATTCGGCTTGTGGAACGGCTGGCTGATTTGCCGGGTGCGTCACCGATTATGCCTCCACCGCCTTGGTGGTTGCTCGTCATCTACTATTTGTTCTTACTTTCCATCGCCCTCACATATCACGCGAAGAGAATGAGTGTGCCCATCGAAGCTGGACAGAACCAGGCGTCGCAATCCAACAGCGTGTTTCGCCGACCTTGGTGCGTGCTGACAATATTCGTGGTACTGGCTGCAGGCAGCATCGCCTGGCACTGTGACGGAAGTCTCAAACCTGCGGTGCGAATGACCGCGCTTTCAGTTGGGGCCGGCTCCGCCGTGGTTATGGAATTTCCTGACGGCGCAACGATTCTGTACGACGCGGGTTCGCTGAGCGTTGCTGGAGCGGGAATGAATGTAATTGCGCCTTTCTTGCGTTACCGTGGAATTCGGCGGATCGATGAGATTTATGTAAGCCATCCGAACCTGGATCACTTCAGCGGAATTCCGGAATTAATCGCAGAATTCCCTACGGGGCCGATCATCCTGAATCACTGTTTTGAAGCACTAAGCCCCCGCCGCTCGCCAGCCGCCAGGTTCGTCCAATACCTGGAACGGGAAGATCACCTCATCGAAACGACTGAGGCTGAGGAAATTCAATGGGACTTTGGTGGAGCGCGCATTGAGAAACTCTGGCCCCTCGTCCGGGATTGTTCAGGGCTCACCGCCAACGACAGTTCCACGGTATTGAGGGTCAGTTACGCAGGGCATTCCCTGCTTCTGCCCGGCGATATTGATGAACGGGCGGAACGTGCTTTGCTTAACAGCAACGTCAAAGCAGATGTGTTGCTGCTTCCGCATCACGGAGCTGTTCGTTCTACGACGGCCAGGTTTCTGGAGTCCGTAAATGCCGAGATCCTGATTCGATCCAGCAATGAGCCCATTGCTGAGACAACAAATGGGTTGTTGTCACTGGTTGGTGCCGCCAGGCTCGCTAACACGGCCGATTGCGGCGCAATAACCATCGTCTTCAACGAGGATGGAATCTCGACGGAGTCGTGGCTCGGCTGTGATCTCCATTGATGGGGCTACGACGAAATTACACACGTCCAACGGCAGCGAGTTTGCCTACCCAGTCGGGACTCGCTATATTTTTGACATTCTTTCTTGAAAGCAGAGGGTACTGAATTCATGATTGTCGGCATCCCCAAAGAAACCAAAACGCACGAATACCGCGTGAGCATGACGCCCGGCGGCGTGGATGAGCTTGTGCGCCGCAAGCACCGGGTGCTGGTCGAAGTCGACGCGGGCAGCGGATCGGGCATTACCAACGACGAGTACGCCAGGGTCGGCGCAACCATCGTCGATTCCGCCCGCGAGATTTTCGCCAAGGCCGACATGATTGTGAAAGTAAAGGAGCCGCTTGCACCGGAACGCGCCATGATGCGCGACGGGCAGGTCATGTTTACCTATTTCCACTTTGCGGCCGACAAGGAGTTGACCGAAGGTGTGATGAAATCCGGTTCCATCGCCATCGCCTACGAAACTATTACAGATTCGAAGGGTCAGCTTCCGCTCCTGACTCCCATGAGCGAAGTGGCCGGCAAGATGAGCATTCAGGAAGGCGCAAAATACCTCGAAAAGCCGATGATGGGCCGAGGAATCCTGCTGGGCGGAGTACCCGGCGTTGAGCCTGCCGAGGTCTTGATCCTTGGCGGTGGAGTTGTGGGAACCAATGCCGCGAAGGTGGCGGCCGGCCTCGGAGCCAACGTCACCATCATGGACATCAACATCGACCGTTTGCGATATCTGGATGATGTCATGCCGGCAAACGTGCATACGCTGTACAGTGAACGAGTCGCACTCCGCAAGTTGCTGACGACTTCTGACCTGGTCATCGGCGCAGTTCTGATTCCGGGCGCTGTATGCCCCAAGTTGGTCACCCGCGAGATGCTTTCCATCATGCAACCCGGAGCGGTCATCGTCGACGTGGCTGTGGATCAAGGCGGATGCTGCGAAACGATTCGACCAACAACGCACGAAAAACCAACAGAAATCGTAGAAGGCATCGTACATTACGGCGTGACCAACATGCCCGGAGCCGTGGGGCGCACCTCCACTTTTGCCCTGACCAATGCGACGCTCCCCTTCGCACTCAAGCTGGCAGATTTAGGGTATGTCGAGGCTAGCAAGATGAATCATGGGCTTGCCGGCGGGATCAACGTGGAAAAAGGCAAAATAACCAACAAAGCAGTGGCTGAAGCGTTCGGCTTCGAGTATCACCCATCCACAGCCGCCCGCATGTAAGTCCCACCTTTGCAGCAAAACTATGAAAAACGCATTTATCGTAGTGTTACTTATCGCATTGACCGTAGTTGGCTATTACGCAGCAACAACGCTGCGGCTGGCGAACCCCAACATCGAGGGCAAGACGGAAAAGATCCGTCGCGGTGATCTGGCCCGCTCGATCAATGCCACCGGCGAAGTAAAGCCTTCCCTTCGCGTGGAGATCAAGTCAGAGGCCAGCGGTGAAGTTATTCAGATTGCCCGGTGGCCTGGCGATCGCGTGAAGGCCGGCGAATTGCTAATCCGCCTGCAAAAGGATGATGAGCAGCGCAGCGTCGATCGTGCCACCCAGGATATGCAAAGCGCCAAGGCCCGCCTGGACACCGCCAAAATCCATCTGGACCTTGCCCGCGACTCCGAACTTCGCACGGCCCAGGCCCAAGTCGATCAGTTGGAGCCCATGGTGGCGTTGTCCGCATTCCGCCTTACCAAGGTCAAGAAACTTCCCTCCGATCAGACCAATGATGAGGAAATTCTGGAGCGAAATACCGACTACCAACGTCAGGTGGCGCAACTCGAATCGGCCAAAGCAAATCTCGAAAAGGCCAAGCTGGCGATTCCACTGGCAGAGCACGAAGTGACAAGCGCCGCCGCAACATTCGAGGCGGCCAAGAGCAATCTGGCCGACGCCCAAAAGAGACTTTCCAAAACGGACATCGTCTCACCCATCAGCGGGGTTGTCGCCAAGCTCAGCACGCAAAAAGGCGAGGTCATTCAGGGAGGAAAGACTACGCTGACCGGCGGTACTGTCCTGGCTGTCGTCCTGGACGATCAAAGGATCCTTGTTCAGGCGGAAGTGGACGAGGCCGATATCGGCCGAATCCGCGATATCGCTCCGCCCTGGGCAATCCCCGGACGTGAAAACGATCAACAGATGCCGCAGGATATTCGTGAGGCGGCGTCGCAAATCCAAAACCCGCCCACGATTACCGTACAATCCTTCCGGGATGAGGATTTTGCGGGCGTGATCGAGCGAATTTACCCGGAACCCAAATCCCTGACCGGCGTCGTGACGTACCTGGTTGACGTCGTGATTACCAGCGACAATCGATCAAAACTGTTGACGGGGATGCGGGCCGACGTGAGCTTCACTTCGGAGTACGTCAAAAACGTGCTGCTCTGTCCCAACGAAGCCGTTCGAACGGGGCCAAGCGGAAAACTGGGAGTCTATATTCCCAAGCCGGATTCCAATCCCGGAGACCATGAGACGCAGTTTGTGGACGTGCGTTTCGGGCTGGACAACGGAAACTACTCGGAAGTGCTTGAGGGCCTGGATGAAGGGGTTTTTGTCTATATCAAGCTGCCTGCCAAGCCCGACAAGGACAAGGAAAAGAAGCGCACCTAGGATTGGCTTTTTCAAATTTCGCGATCGTATGTTGATCCATGATCGAAGCCATTCAACTTCGCAAACAGTATGTAATGGGCGAGTCGGTCGTGAACGCGCTCGATGGCGTTGACCTGTCCATCGCTGCCGGTGAGTTCGTCAGCCTCACGGGCGCTTCGGGCAGTGGCAAAAGCACATTGATGCACATTTTGGGTTGTCTTGATCGTCCCAGTGCAGGCGTTCTCAAATTTGGCGGACAAGTCATCAGTGCGATGGGCGATAAGCAGCTTGCCCAAACGCGCAACCAGCACATCGGATTCGTATTCCAGACGTTTAATCTGATCAATCGCACGTCGGCGCTTGATAATGTACAGGTTCCACTCATATACACGCGGCGAAACTTTGCGCGAAAAACCGCAATGGATGCATTGGATCGCGTCGGACTGGCAAAGCGCGCCCGGCATAAGCCCAGCGAAATGTCCGGCGGCGAGTGCCAGCGTGTGGCCATCGCACGTGCCATCGTCAATCGTCCCAAGCTGATTCTCGCGGACGAACCCACGGGCAACCTCGACAGCCGCAACGGCGAGGCCATTATGAAAATTTTTCACGACCTCCACGCCGAAGGAATCACGATCGTGCTGGTCACTCACGAAATGGATATTGCCGTGCAGGCCGAGCGCATGATTCAGATGCGCGACGGGCTTGTCCTTGAAGACTCGGCGATCGACGACCGCCGCCGCGAGGAAATACTCGGCGTTACTCAGGAGGCCCATGCCAACGCCTTCCGACATAAGATGAGCTTGAAACCCACTCCTCCAGCAGGTGTTTCTCACGCATAACACTTGACAGAGAAATGAGTTAATGATAGACTAGTCTGAGACTAGTCGGAGGCAGATCATGACAGTTGGCATTTACGAAGTCAAAACTCACCTTGCCGGATTATTGGAGCGCGTAGAGCAGGGCGAAGAGATCACCATTACTCGTCACGGTGTCCCCATTGCAAAGATTGTTCCCATCGAGCCAAAACGCGACAAACAAAAAATCCGCGAAGCAATTGAAAGATTGAACACGCTCTCCAAAGGGATTCGATTGGACGGACTCAGCTTAAGGGAGCTGGTTAGAGAGGGCCGTCGTTGAAACGGTTTGTACTGGATACTTCTGTCACCCTTGCGTGGTGTTTCCTGGATGAGCAGACTGCTTACACGCAAGGAATTTTGGAATCTCTGGACGAATCCATCGCGTTGGTTCCAAACATCTGGCCGATTGAGACGGCGAATGTCCTCGCACTCGCAGAGCGAAGAGGGCGTATCGAACAATCAAAATCGAAAGAGTATTTGGAACTCCTCCGCGAACTCAAGATTGAAATAGATTTGGAGACATCGAACCGTGCGCTCGGCGACATTTTGAATTTGTCCCGCTCGCAAAATTTGACCGCCTATGACGCTGCATACCTCGAACTCGCCATGCGAGAAGGGGCAGTTCTGGCGACGCGGGACGTGGAATTATCGCGAGCGGCACAAGAAGTGGGCGTATCCGTCGTTGAGCCGTGATGAGTGCCATTGAATGTTTCACTTTCAAATACTCTTAATGGCGTTTCGAGGACTGCGGCAGAACCTCGTGCGCTCGATGCTGGCCACGCTTGGCGTCATTATCGGCGTTGGTGCGGTCGTGTCGGCGGTGTCGATCCTTCAGGGAGCGGAAAAGGAAATCCTTCAGCGCTTCGAGACGCTTGGTGCCGATCAGGTGCTGATTTTCAATGGCTCAGATCGCCGGCAGGCCCGGCAAACCCAGGCTCTCACGCTCGAGCCGGATGATGCGGAGAAGATTCGCGAGGACAACCCGGGACTGATCGTCGCCATATCGCCGGAATACCGTAGCGGAGGGCAAATCAAATATTACGAGCGGAACACCGGAGGCTCGATCCTCGGAGCCGAAGAGTCCTACTCCACGATTAACAATTATGCCGTGGCCGACGGACGCTTTATTACCAAGGAAGACGTTCGCGGCAATGCCATGGTCTGTGTGCTTGGCGCCAAAGTGGCCCAGGACCTCTTTGGGGATCGCTCGGCAGTTGGCGAAACCGTTCGTATTGCGGCCGGACCCAATACGAAGAGCTTCACGGTCGTTGGAGTCATGGAGGAAAAAGGCGCGTTGGGGTTCGTCGAGGTGGACGGCCAGGTCATCCTCCCGCTGAGCACGATGATGGACCGCATGTTCGGGCAGAAGAATCTATCGATGCTGGTCGTGCAATGCGTGAACGCTGATCGTGTTCCCATTTGCATTGACGCGGTGAAACGGAGCTTGCGAGCCAGCCACCAGATCAAAGCCGGCGAAGACGACGATTTCACCGTTTTCACGCAGGATCAGTTCAAACAACAACTCAGCCAGGTCACGCAGATATTCGGCCTGGTCCTGTATAGCATTGCTGGAATTTCGATCGTCGTGGGCGCTATCGGCATCATGAACATCATGCTTGTCAGCGTCACCGAGCGCACCCGTGAAATCGGCGTCCGCATCGCCGTCGGCGCCCGCCGCATGGACATCCTCAAACAGTTCCTGGCCGAAGCCAGCACGATCAGCATGTTCGGCGGCGCGCTGGGCGTGGTCTGCGGTATCGCCATGGCCAATCTGATGAGCAAGCTATCCTCGGAAATGCTCAAGTCGCACACACCGCCGATCATCATTTTGGCCGCCCTCGCCATGGCCGCCTTCGTCGGCATCGTCAGCGGCATCTACCCCGCCATCCGCGCCTCCAAACTTAACCCGGTGCAAGCATTGCGGTACGAGTAATCGAAAAAGGGGACGCGATATTGATCTTTATTGTCCGATGCCCATGTTTTGCGGCGACATAAGGCTGCGCAAGACATCCATTGCGGTATCAGGAGTTGTCACCTGGCCGTTGAGAGTGGGAATTTCGTTTGGGCCGTACCCGTAGTTGGCGGAAGCTGTGCCGACAGGAAAATCAAATTTCACCCTGAGACTACCGAAGAAGTGTGAAGCGCAGTTCTGGCGCTCATCGCCAGACTCGCGATGCAATGTAGTCAGCCACTGGAATGCAGGCATTCGAAATCCAATCCACTTCGGCAAAAGGGGTTCCCATCGATAGGCCGTTTGCTCGATTCCGCAGTTGCTGCACGTAAACTTGATGTGCCCGATCAGCAGTCTTCGTGGAAAAACGACGGTTAGCCCAAGCAGAAGGAAAACAAGGATGATCGCCCGGCGAATTCGCCGCCGACGGCGCCACTGCGGCGGCCGGGAATCAAAGGACTTGGGGTCGAAGGGATCGAAGTCTCGTCCGCATTCCGGGCATACGGATTGCGTCAGCCCGCGCAATTGGTACCCGCACGACAGACAGCGAATTTCGCTTTCCATTGCCATCGCCTCAACAACTACGAGCGTGTCGGCATGGGTTGCAAAAGAATGAAAGGGTATTCACGTCGCCAAATGGCGACATCGCCCAAATCGCGTCAAAACTTGGTCACGCTCGACAAATGGAAATCGGGCAGAAGCACTGTCGGAAGAAGCATCTTTCCACGCTCCATCGTGATGGATTCCATCGGCTGCGTGGCCGCATCGACGGTGGCAAAGCAGCGCAG
The DNA here is from genome assembly GCA_964501365.1 of uncultured Phycisphaera sp. Lineage (GTDB taxonomy): Bacteria > Planctomycetota > Phycisphaerae > UBA1845 > UBA1845 > CAZAMB01. The sequence goes on from CAZCST010000014.1 coordinate 339,224, forward strand.
TGGGCTGTCGTGGAAACGGAAGTTCTTCACGCCGGCGACGATCTTTCCGTCCTCAACAAGAAAAGTGCCGTCACGTGTCATCCCTGTGATCGTAAGGTCAGTGGGGTCCACCGAGCGGATGTACCAGAAGTTGGTGATCAGAATGGCCCGCTTGGTCTCCCCGATCAATTCGTCAATGGATCGCGTTTTGGCCGCAGAAAAGCTCAGGATCGGCGCACTCGGAAACGGGGTAGGCTCGACGCCGCGATCTTGCGCGGTAAAGCGGTCGTAATACAACTGCTTAAGAATACCATTTTCCACCCACGTCATTTTCCGCGCAGCCAGTCCGGCCTGGTCGAATGGCTCGCCGAGCAAATCGGGATGGGTCGGATCGGTACGGAGTGTCAGACGCGGGTCGAGTATCTGCGAATTGAGCTTTCCCGCCAGTGGAGAATCGCCTTTGAAATAGCTTTTTGCACTCAACGCAAACGTTAACGCTCCAAACACACCGGCCACAGCCGCCGGCTCCAGAATCACCGGGTAATGGCCCGGCTCCAATTCGCGCGGCTCTTTTGACAGAATTGCCTTTTGGACCGCGCGGCTCGTCCGCGCCGAAATATCCAGGGCTTCAATGTCGCGATGGCTGTTGTATGTCCATCCAGAACTGTCACCGGCCGTCGCAGTGAGGGAAAACTCGGCCTCGGTGGACTGCGAATAGCCAAAGAGTCCGGTCGATGCCGCCAATCCCCGCGCCGACACGGAGTTGCTCAAGATCCCCGCGCCCACGAGTCCGTTCGCATCACACTGCTCGATCACGGGCCTGACCTTGCGAGCGACTCCGTCCGGCGTGGCGGCTGCTGTGGACTTTCGATAGGACGGAACGTCAATGTACTCTTGCGGGGGCAGCGGCGGCAGGTATTCGCGGTCTTCCGGGGCCAATCGGGCGATGGTTTCGGCACGCCGCAGCGTCTCCACGAGCGAATCGGCATCCAGCCGGTTGGTCGAGGCGCTTCCGTGTTTTTTCCCAAACGCCGCCCGGATGCTCACATTGGGTTCGCGCACCGAGACATTTTGCGCGACCTGGCTATTCGCCAGACGTAGCGTGGATGATTCTGAATCCGTGAGCGAAATTGAAGTATGCTCCCCCTGCGCTCGGGAGAGTATGGTGTCTGTGATCCGCTTGAATTCCGACTTTGACGCAAGTTGAACCGCCATTGCCACCTCCACGGAACACAACTCTACATGGAGGCGGCAACAACGCCAACCTCAAGGGAGTCGCAGACACTTGAACAAATTACCGGGATTTCAAGATGATGCACTTGCGGCCGCATCAGAAGTCGTCGCGGGCCTGTCACCACCAGGCGGCCCGCCGGAAGATTCTTCCATGAGGACGTCGGCAAGATCGTTGCCATCGACATCCCGGCGAAGCAGAAAATAAATGATTGTGTCGGACGATAGACAAAACGAAAACAGGAACGCCCAGGTAAGCCCCACAGCGAGCAAAACGTAAATGCCGATGACGCCTGCCGAGAATTTCTCATAGATTTCAAGCTGCGACCAATCGGGCCAGCTATGCAGTCCTCCCGCGCCGCCCATCGGCCAGAGCAGTTCCAGTTTGCTGACTCCCTCGCCGCGCTGCCACCACCCAAACGGAGCCGTACCCCAGGCGACAATTCCGCGCGTTATCGAGACGGCCCAGGTAACGAGAAAGTTGACGATGAGCCAGGAAACCACCGCGAACATGCCCGTGATGAAGAAGTACAACACGGTTTTCCATGGGCGGGAAAACGGATAGGCAAGACTTCTCGAAAACGAATCGAACGCGTCAGAGCCCTCGACCGCGACCGCTGGCCAGAACAACCCGCCTCCCACCAGCATTCCCACCGCCAGAACCGCAATAATCAGCCCCCCCAATAACGCCAGAACAAACAGGGGTGCGCCAACAATGTCCCCCAGAACGGGGATCCGGAGAAATACTCCACCGGCGATCATGACTCCCGCAATCAAAGCCATGAACACAATGGGAATAAGCGGGGCCAGCATGAACCCCCCTACCAGCCGCTTCCTGGTGAACGCTAGAGCCTGCCACGCAGTGATTTTTTCATCGCGGGCAAATTGGACTGCCGCGATCCGACAGATCGCGCCGCCCATGAGCGACCAGATGAACAAGGCTCCGAGAGCGAACAGAACGAAAAAGACAGGATGAAACCGAACCATCCACCAGCTTCCGCGGCCCATCTGCCACAGATAGCGACTCCCCATGCTCAGGAATTCGCCCGGCGACTGGAAATTGAGTGGTGTGGCCAGAAGCCCTTGAATCGATTGCTGCGTATGGTCGCGCCAGGATTGAAAAATCCCAGCGGGCCCGGCTGGCTCAACATAAATCTGACCTCGCTCGTGGTAAGCGACATACTGAGCGACAGCATTGGCTGAAACGCCCCCATTGCGCGTCCAGACCCAATCCAGGAGGCCGCCGTAGGCCAGCGTTGCAACCAGACCCACCAGGGCCAATCCCAGCTTGGCAGGGTGCATGGCAAACCCCAACGCGCGGGCAAATTCCTGAAGCCCGCTTGCCTTGAGCCATCCGTCATTCACAACTGCTTGCGACGATTGAGCCATGGAAGTCTCCAAACAGAGAAGGTGCCTGAAAACCGCAGGCTCGCATTCTGCTGCCGACGGTTTGGACTGTCAACGAATGCGGCCTTTGGCGCCCTTCGAAAGAATTCCTCTGTATTGAAAATCATACGACATTCCCGATGATATTGCTGTCAGCGGCTTGACTTTGAATACCTCGCCAAAATCGGTATAAGCGGGACGCGGCGAGAATGGACGCTTGTACTTGGGACGGTTGCAAGGAATGCCTTACCCACCCCGAAAACTTTCGGAACTGTTGTCGAAAGCCGACGTTCGCCTCCTTGGCTCCACCGCAATCCCGGACATTTCGGTTTCATTCCTGACGGACGATTCGAGAAAGGTTCGACCAGGCGCATGCTTCGTGGCCGTTCCAGGAACGCATGCAAACGGGGCGGCTTTCGCAGAACAGGCCCGCGCCAACGGCGCCGTGGCGATCATCGGCGGATACGACCTGCCGGATGGAAACATTGCCACCGTTCGCGTCGCTGATCCCCGACGAGCGCTAGCACGACTGGCTGCTGCCTGGCATGGGCTTCGCGGAAACGAAACCAAGAGCCTTACGCTGGTTGGGGTTACGGGGACGAATGGAAAGACAACAGTCACATGGCTCCTGCGCTCCATTCTTCGCGCCGCGGGACTCAAGCCTGCCTTGCTGGGTACAGTCGAATATGACCTGATTGCACAGAAACGATCCGCACCCCTTACCACGCCGGGCGCACTGGATTTGTGCGAGTCTCTCGCCCTGGCTCGTGATGCGGGCGCGGACTTTGCCGTTTTCGAAGTTTCATCCCATGCGCTTGACCAGGGGCGCTGTGACGGACTGGGCTTCGCCGCCGGAGTGTTCACCAACCTGACGGGTGATCATCTCGACTATCACAAAACCATGGACGAATATGCGAAGGCAAAAAAACTACTGATCCAAATGCTTCCCCCGGATGCGATCGCTGTAATCAATGCCGATGATCCGCGAGGCGGCGAGTTCGCCGCTGCGTCCAACGCACCGGTTCTTACTTTTGGAATTGAATCCCCGCTGGCCGATGTCAGAGGCGAGCTTTCCTTGCCTGACCGAACCGGAACCAGCTTCGTGCTCCAATCGAAAAGCCTGCGCCTGCCCATACGCCTTCCATTGATCGGAAAACACAACACTTCCAATGCTCTCGCGGCCGCGGCAACGGCGATCGGCTTGGGGATTCCGCAAGACGCCATACGAAAGGGACTGGAATCTGTGCGGGGCGTGCCGGGGCGGCTGCAGCGCGTCGAACCCGATGGATGGCCATTCTCGGTGCTGGTCGATTATGCGCACACCGATGACGCATTGCGAAACGTGCTTTCTGCCCTGAGACCTCTGACTCCGGGCAGACTGATTTGCGTTTTTGGCTGCGGCGGTGACCGCGATCGCGGCAAGAGGCCCCGCATGGCGGCCGTCGTCTCGGAATTGGCCGACATGGCGTTTGTCACGAGCGACAACCCGCGCTCTGAATCTCCCGACTCGATTGTGAGGGAAATTCTGGCCGGATTTCCGCGAAACTCAGGTTGTCGTGTCGAAGCAGTGATCGATCGGCGGGCCGCAATAGTTGCAGCGATCGATGCAGCCCGTGACGGGGATACCATTTTGATCGCCGGCAAAGGACACGAAGACTATCAGCTGGTCGGCGATCGCGTACTGCCCTTTGATGACGTGAAGATCGCCCGCGAAGCCCTGCACCAGAGCGAAGCAGCGAATTTACACACACTTCAGGAGGAAGTGGCATGATTCCCATTTCACTCGGCGATATTGCCGGCGCGATCGGCTCAAGGATAGAATCGAACGTCGGCGGAATTTTTGCTCATCGCGTTTCAACCGATTCCCGAGATATCAAGCCCGGCGATCTGTTCGTGGCCATTCGAGGCCCCAACCACGACGCACACGCTTACATTGATCAGGCACTTGCGAAAGGTGCTGCGGCCGCGATCGGCGATGCGACGGGAATTGCAAGGGTGAAGTCGGGGCGATCCCGCACGCTCATTGTCGATGACACGGTACAGGCATTGGGACAACTTGCGGCGTACTATCGCAAAACCGTGATGTCGGTCGGCACAGTCGTCGTCGCCGTCACCGGCAGCAACGGAAAGACAACCACCAAGTGCATGATCGACCATGTTTTGAGCGATTGCCTTACCGGCCGCGCATCACCCAAGAGTTTCAACAACAAGATCGGCCTGCCCCTCACGCTTCTCTCCGCGGAAGCCGGCGATCAATACCTCGTCGCGGAAATCGGAACCAGTGCGCCGGGCGAAATCGCGGAACTGGCCTCAATCGCCTCTCCGGAAGTCGGCGCCCTGACGTCGATTGCCGAAGCACATCTTGAAGGATTGGGCGACGTGCATGGTGTGGCCGATGAAAAGAGCTCGCTTCTCAAATTTATCCGCCTGGGCGGCCTGGCTGTGGTGAATATTGACCGGCCCGAAATTCGACCATTCTTGTCTCGAATCCAACGCTCGCGTTTGGTGACGATTGGAACGGATCCGTGTGCAAGCCTGCCGGTCGCCGATCGCCGATCAACGATCTACAAGAGTAGTTTCCTGCTGGATGGCCGCTTCCACGTCGAGCTGCCCATGCCTGGCGCGCATCACGCAACGAACGCCACGATAGCCTTTGCCGTGGCGCGATGGTTCGGAATCGACTGCGAACAAATCATCGACAGGCTTCGCACGTTTGTACCGCCCGAAGGACGCACGCGCGTCATCGAAACTGGCGGAATAACGATTGTGGACGACGCCTACAATGCCAATCCCGGATCGGTCTCAGCGGCGATTGAAACGCTGCGGAACTCGGACGGCAGCCGTCGGGTACTTGTCCTTGGCGACATGCTCGAACTGGGACACCACACGCCACAACTACACGGCCAGATTATCCAAGCCGTGGAGCGGGCCGGAATCGATCTGCTCATCGGTGTTGGAAACGCAATGACCGAGGCCATTTCGATGACCGCACCGAATCTGCGGCGGCTGCAGACCTACTCGTGTGCCAACGTCGATGCGGCGGGCGACCTCGTGCATTCGGTCCTTCGGCCTCGCGACGTTGTGTGGCTAAAGGGTTCGCGGGCCGTGGGGCTGGACCGGCTTGTGCGTCAGCTCGAATCGCAATGGGGCACGCGATCGGCCGTTGCCTAGACAGAAAGCGCCAAAGTCTTTCCAAATCCCATTGGACGGCCCTCTGTCAGGCCGCGAAGAGCCAGCATTTTCAGATATTCGGGTGCTGGGTCAGGATAGGCCCCCGCCCCCGGAAGCTGCTTCCATTTGGCGAAGAGTTTTTCGTTATCCTCCCGGCCGGGAATCAAATCGGCAACCTTGCGCTCGTCGTGGTGCTCGTCATGGTGAATCAGCGCTTTGCGGCAGCCAACGACTTTGAGTCCTTCCTGCAATTGAATCTTCAATGACAGGTCGGGGTCGAATCCAAAGAAATAGTAGCGCTCGTCGGCGAAGCCGACTTTTTCAAGCAACAATCGCCTTAGCAGCCCGAAATTTGCGTAGGGATAACCGCGCACATGGCAAAGCTCGTACGATTCGCCTTCGTGGAGTATGCGATCCAGCACGTTGCGCTCGTTGTGCCAATTATGATAGAACGCGACCATGCCCACGTCCCGCAAGTCGGGTCGTTCGAGGGTTGTGAGTGCTGCTTCGACGCTTCCTGGTAACGGATACGCATCGTCGTTAAGCCACATCACGTATGTCCCGGTGGCAGCCCTGAAGCCCTTATTGAAGGCGATCACGGCTCCGGCACGCTCGCTCTCAAGGATGACGCGAAGGTCCTTTTGGCGCTTGAGCCATTCGCGTGTGCCGTCGGTCGAACCGCCATCCACAATGATGGTCTCGGTTGGGATCGAAATACCCCGTCGAATGTTGTCAATGCAAGTCCGCAACCGATCAAATCGGTTGAATGTCGGCACAACAATGGAGACAATTCCATACATGCGCAAATGGACCTCGATTACGGCTTCCTTCAGAGATATCGGCAGATTGGCTGATTCCGGGCAACATCAGCGTTTCCTGGGAAGCAGTGTCGGGCTCTGCGCATTTTTTGCTTGCGCGCCGATATTTGCCCAGCAACCGGAGAATCGCTCCGGCAGCCAGGCGGCGGCCAATGCTCCCGTGGAAATCGAACAGGGAATCTGGCCTTCGCCCAAGCTCATGCAGCTCATGCTGACCCGCTGGGCCGAGGAGGCCGGCTACGAATACGACCTCGACGACCAGCAGCGAGAGAAAACTCGCAAGGCTGTCGTGGATCGCTGGACAAAGTTTCTTGACGAGAATCGCGACGAGATTCAGCCCCTGACGAACGAGTTTCTCGAAATGCGAATGGAAATCACCCCCCCGACCAAATCGCGCGTGCAGGAATGGGCCCGGCGGGCCAAACCCGTTTTCGAGAAGACGACAAAGCAGCTCGACGAGGGCACAGCGGAATACCGGGCAATTCTCCGGCCCAATCAACGCATCAAGTTTGAAATCGACGCCGTGCAGATGAAGGTCGGTCTGGGGCTCGCGCAACAGAAATTCATCCAGTGGGAAAAAGGCGACTTTGAGCCCGACGATTTCTGGGAGCCGATCGGCCCCGACCGCGACGCCCGCCGCGAAGAACGCAAAAAGCGCCGCAAGGAGCGAGAGGCCCAGGACGCCGAGCGCGAGCAGAAACGCAAAGCGGCCGACGAGCAGTCCACAAACCCGATCGACGCCGAATTGGACTCCTGGCAACAATATGTGGCAGATTTCATTTCGGCGTACGGTCTTGATGCCGGACAGCAAACCACGGCCCAATCCTGCCTCACCGAGTTGCGCAGCCGGGCCATTGCCCATCGGGATCGGTATCGGGATGAGATCGCCCGACTGGAAGATCGCATCGCGGCCAGCGCCGGCACAGACGAAGAACTCGGCGAAATCAAGGATCAACTCAACCGCCTGTACGGGCCGATTGATGATATGTTCAAGGAGCTGCAAACACGACTCGAACAGGTACCCACGGGAGATCAGCGCGCTTCTGCAAAAGCCGCCCCCAAAATCGAAGCAAAGTCCGCGGCATCGACGAAAAAGTCCGGCGAAAAGGAAGTGCCGGACTCCAAGTCGCAGGAGCCGACGTTGAATAAGCCCGCGACTCCGCCCGCTCCGTAAAAATCCAAACGTCCAAAAATCCAAAATGGAGGCGCTGGCACTTGCGCTGATGCGGAAGGTGGGTTCGTTTGTGCAACTTTTTGTGTTGGATGGGGACGAGATACCTGCGTGGCGAGCGACAAATGCAGTTTTTGATGCGCGAGTTTGGGTTCGTTTTGAAATGCCATCTCGTGAGTGAATTCGGTTGTAAGTGATGGAGACGGTTGATCCGCAGATTGCGCCGATTTGCGCGGAGTTGATGGTGTAAAGAGTCGCTGAAAACCAGGTTCGTTTGGAAATTTGCTGTTTTGGGATTGTGCGTCTCCGGGAGCGACCACGACATCTGGTGTGTGACTCGCTCCACGCCTGAGTGACGTGACCGGGCCTGGCTTGTGTGCAGTGTGCCTCGCGCATCATAGAAGAGAACATGAGCGGCGCGCGCAGAATGTGGTGACATGGTCCAATGCAGGTTTGAAGCAGGAGTCGACCCTTTCAGGGTCGGGTGCGTTCTGGACCCGGTTTCCGTGGGCGGCGTCCCGAAAGGCGGGACTTGCCCACGGCTACTATAGGTCAGCCTTTCAGGCTGCGGAAAAGCCCCACAGCAGCCAAGTTATAACTGGTAGAACTCGTCAAGCGTGTAAACGCGCCCGCATTCAGGGCAGCGAGGTTCATTTAGGCCGCGCAGGTCGTAATGACATTGCGTACACAACGGCACCGAAGTCTTTGCGTCCCACGAATTGCGCATGCACAATAAGTAGACAAATGCAGCCAAGAACGATAGAGCCCGAAAGAAATATAATGCCTGGAAGCGAATCGTACTAAGGGACCATCCAAACATATCAACGAAACTGACAATATCTCCTGCTATCAACGCCACTGACCAAAGTCCAAAGGCCAACAGCATTCGATTCTGTCGCACCAGTATTAGGATCCCTGAAAATAACGCGAACCAGCATTGCGCAACCGAAACAGCGACACTCACCCTCATCGAAGTTCCGCGGAGGCTTGGCAGTGTGAATAGCAAGAACACAATGTGGCCAACAAAAATGAAGTTTAGCGCTCCGTAAACAATCAGCGCAATGCCGAATGCGCGGAGCAAATACTTACTCTTGCTCACGTCTTTCATGGCGTTGAAACCAGCTTTGCATCACACCATGGCAAGTTCACGCTGACGCTTTCGAGACGCCGTTTTCTTTGAGGAATTGCCCGCATTCGTCGATGACCCCTTGCCCGGCTTGGCCGTGGTGCGGCCCGATTTCTTGCTTGTTTTGGATCGTGGTGTTGCAGCACCTTTTGGACGCATTGGAGCGGACTTGCGGCCCGGGCGGCTTGTTCCGGGCCCGGCGGAACGACCCGACACTATGACCGCCTGCGCGGCAGCGAGGCGGGCGACGGGAACGCGGTACGGGCTGCAGGAAACGTAATCGAGGCCGACGCGCTCGCAGAACTGGATGGACTGCGGATCGCCGCCGTGTTCACCGCAGATGCCGAGCTTGATTCCCGGGCGACCGGAGCGGCCCTTGTCGCAGGCTGTTTGAACGAGGGAACCTACGCCCTCCACATCGAGCGATTGGAAGGGATCGTAAGGGAGAATGGGGCCGGGTTTCCAATTGGGGATTTCCAATTGATGATTAGAACCGCCCATCGCTTGCGCTCCGGGTTCGGAAATCTCCAAAAGACGCGGGTGTTCGTTGAGGTAGTCGGGCAGGAAGCGGCCGGCGTCGTCACGGGAGAGGCCCATGGTGAGCTGCGTGAGATCGTTGGTGCCGAAGCTGAAGAATTCGGAACTCTCGGCGAGGCGGTCGGCCAGGAGGGCTGCTCGCGGCGTTTCGATCATCGTGCCCGCAAGGTACTTGAGCTTTGACTTATGCTGCTTGATGAGCGCATCGGCCACCGTCCTAGTCCGCGCGATGAGCAGGGTCAATTCGCGCGCGTCGATGCTCAGCGGAATCATGATTTCGGGCAGAACGCGAACGCCCTCGCGCTCGCAGCGGATGGCGGCCTCGATGATAGCGCGGACCTGCATATCGAGGATTTCGGGGAAGGTGACGCAAAGGCGGCAGCCGCGATGCCCCAGCATGGGGTTGGCCTCGCGAAGCTGCTCAACGCGGCGGGCGACGTCCTCCACGGGGACATTCATCACCATGGCAAGTTCCTGCTGGCCCTGGCGGTTGTCGTGCTGGGGGAGGAATTCGTGGAGCGGCGGATCGATCAGGCGGATGGTGACGGGGCGACCGGCCATGGCTTTGAAAATGCCGACGAAATCGTCGATCTGGAATGGGAGGAGCTTTTCCAAGGCGTGAATGCGGGCCTGTTCATCCTTGGCAAGAATCATTTCGCGAACGGAGCGGATTCGCTGTGGCTGCGAGGCTTCAAAGAACATGTGCTCCGTGCGGCACAGGCCGATGCCTTCGGCGCCCAATTCGATCGCCTTGGCGGCATCGGCGGGCGTGTCGGCATTGGCCCGGACGCGCATGCGGCGGCGCTGGTCGCACCAGCCAAGCAACGTTTGGAATTCCTTCGGCGCTTCGGGGCGGGCCAGCGGAATATTGCCATCAAAAATTCGTCCGGTGGTTCCGTCGAGGGCGATGGCGTCACCGCGGCGCAGCACCCGGCCATTGATGCTCATTTGATTCTGACGGTAGTCAACGTCGAGGGCTTCGCAGCCGACGATGCAGCACTTGCCCCAACCACGGGCGACGACGGCCGCGTGGGAAGTCTTGCCGCCGGTGGCGGTCAGGACGCCCACGGCAGCGTGCATGCCGCCTACATCCTCGGGCGAAGTTTCCTTGCGAACCAGAATGACCTTCGCGCCCTGTGCAGCGCGGGCTTCGGCATCCTCCGCAGAAAAGACCACTTCACCGCAGGCCGCTCCGGGCACGGCACCGATGCCTTCGCCCAGCAGTCGTCTCGACAGTTCCGACGAGGGAATGGACGGATCAAGAACCGGGAAAAACAAACGCTCGACTTCGGAAGCACTGATACGCAGGATGGCCTGGTCTTTGGTGATAATGGGGGCCAACCCGGCCTTGGCGTTCTGGGCGGATAGCAGTTTTTTCTTGATAAAGCTCCTGGCCGCCGCCGGGGTGAGCAATGGCCTGGTGGCATGCTCCACAGCGATCCTGAATGCGGCCTGAGGCGAGCGCTTGCCGATGCGGCACTGCAAAAGGTAGAGCTTCTTTCGCTCGATGGTGAATTCGATGTCCTGCATTTCCTTGTAGTGGACTTCGAGGACGACGCGGGCGGCCTCAAGTTGTTCGTACACGTCGGGCATCAGGCTCTGGAGTTCCGAGAGTTTGAGCGGAGTCCGGACGCCGGCGACAACGTCCTCGCCCTGAGCGTTGACCAGATAGTCGCCGTAAAAGGTGTTTTCGCCGGTGCTGGGATCACGGGTGAAGGCGACGCCCGTTCCGCTGTCGTCGCCCAGATTCCCAAAGACCATCTGGCAGACGTTGACCGCCGTGCCCGCCAGGCCGGTGATGTTTTCCACGCGACGATAGGTTTCGGCCTTTTCGGCCATCCAGCTATTAAAGACCGCGTCAATTGCCCCCACGAGTTGGTCGAAAGGCGACTGCGGAAAGTCCTGGCCGGTGTGCTCACGGTAGATTTGCTTGAACCGCGTGACCAACTCTTCCAGTTCAGCGGCGTCAACGTCGGTATCGGCGATTTTGGTGCTGGACGTGGCGCCGAGCCGCGCGGCGGTTCGCTGGCGTTTCAGGGCGGTGAAAGCTTCGTCGAATAAGTGCCGCTCCACGCCTCTGGCGGTCGAGCCGTACATCATGATGAGCCGGCGGTAGGCGTCGAAGGCGAAGCGGCGACTGCCGGAGGCCTTGGCGATGGCCTCGACAGATTCGTCGTTGAGACCGAGGTTCAGAATCGTTTCCATCATGCCGGGCATGGAGCGAGCGGCCCCGGACCGGACGGAAACGAGCAGCGGGTCCTTTGCCCCGCCGAACTTCTTGCCGCAGGCTCGTTCGAGCTTCTGGAGATTCTGCCGGGCTTCCTGCTCCAAACCGACGGGCCACTTCCGGCCGCGCTTGTTGTATGCGGCGCAGGCCTCGGTGGTGATGGTGAAGCCTCCCGGTACGGGCAGGCCGATGCGGGTCATCTCCGCGAGTCCCGCGCCCTTGCCGCCGAGCAGTTCCTTTTGATCGCCTCTGCCGTCGGCCTTGCCGTTGCCGAAGAAGTAAACCCACCGAGCTGATTTGGCCATTTCGTTCTCCTCATGGAAGGGGTCGCACACTCGACCTGATGGCTCGTTCCTTCGAGCCGCGCCAATGAATCCGTTCAGACAGGAGCAACCGCTCCCGTCAGGGTGCGCGACGCGATGATAATCTGGATACCGGTTTCGGCAAAGAATCCTCAAGGAATGTCGTGTTTTCCCGCTAGGTAAGGCGGCGACGCCGGGCCGGAACAAGGGAATCGGCCAGTTTCGGCTCCATGCCCATCAAGTGGGAGATGTGGTAGTTGAGTACGGCGAATGCGGGGGCGGCGCTTGGCGGCGAGGGCGGTGGCCCTGAACCAGAGGCGAGAAAATTGAGGTACGCAATGGTTGCAGGGGCGATTTCCCATTTCTCGACGCGGCCGACCTCGCAATTGCGGCAGATCAGGCCGCCTTCGAAAGAGGAGAAGTGAGTCAGCTCAGTTTCACGATCACAAACCACGCAGGCGTCGAATCGCGGGAGCGAGCCGATCTTGTCCAGAAGTGCGATTTGAAAAGCCGCTACCAGGTTCAAGACGTCCAGCGATTCGGATAATGCTCCAAGGGTCCGCAAGAGGTCGTCAAAGAGTTCGGGGTGAGGGTCCCAATCCTCGGTAAGCCGGGCGGTAATTTCGGCAGCGTATTGGGCGGCGCTCAGGCGGTCGAGCTTTTCGCGCAAGCCAGAGAGGCTCTTGGTTTGCTTCCATTCTGTGAGCGTGGCCAGGCCTTCGGCGCGTTCGTGGCGGATGCTGAGCATGACCGAACCGATTTCGAGCAGATCAATGCCCGGCGAGAACCTGGTCTTCGTGCTGCGTTTCGCGCCTTTTGCGATCGCGCGGACCTTGCCGTGCTCCTGTGTGAAGAGCACGAGGATTTGCGACGATTCGGAATAATCGAGGCGGCCAAGCACAACAGCAGCATCGCGGATCAGGGGCATGCCTATGATATTAGCGTATTGCCATCCGGTGCGCAGAGAGGGATCAAAGATTGGCACTGGTATCGTTCGGAGTTCGGGCGCCACTGGCAGCTGGCTGCCAGTGCCGGCACGGGCGGACCAGCCGCCCGTGGCACCCAAACGATACCAGTACCCAAAGATTCGTCGCTCTTGCTCAGAATGAGGCGGTTCACTACGGCTATTTCTTTTCGAGATCGGCGAGCGGCAGGAAGATTTTCTTTACTGTATCGGCGTTCAGCAGGAACACGCCCTCATGGCCCGCAAGAGTTGCAAAGTTTGCCGCAGTGGCCTGAGGCGGAGCAGGCTTGGCGCCGGGCTCGGCCGGGGAAGGAGCAGTCGCGGTGTATGTCGTTGACTTTTCCGACGCGCGAAGAGTGATCGCCTTGACTGCTGAGGTCGATTTGGGGTCGAGCGCTAGCGAAAGCTCAAACTGTGGCTGGTCCAATCCATAAGGTTTGGGTGGATCGGAAGCATACGATGCAAACCGATCGATTTTGATCGACTTGACGTCGGTGAGGATCTTGTCGACCTTCGCCGAATCAATGGGCAAATCTGGCTCGTTCTCAAAAACCCACTTTCCATCCTTGCGCAAAAAGGAATTGGATTCGTCCCCGGTTTTCAACGTAAGTCGCTGCGCGTCTTTGGGTTCAAAATCAAACGTCTCGCTCATTCGGAATTCAGCACGTAATTGATCGTAGACAGCCTTATTCACTTCATAAATGGGACTGCCGCCGCCAAGGCTTGCATAGATTCGTCCGTCCTGCTCCGCGAATACAAGATTCTTGGTCGCCGTTTCAGCGGAGGGCTTGTCGGCGTCATCTTTGGCCGCCGGGGCAAACGTAATGGCCACTGTCGCTGCCGGCTCGTTCAAGCCGTACGCCGTGAGCTCGCGCGCGTCTGCGACGATGGCCTCGGCTTTCAACGTGGCAAGGCTATTCACCAATTTCGTAACCTCGTCCATCCGCGCAGGCGCCTTGGATGGAGCCGTCAGAGTCCAGGTGTTGTCGGTCTTTTCCAGTGTCAAGCTCTGGTGGTCACCCGTAAGGAATGCATTTGGCCTGGTGATCACAAGGCGCGAAATGCCTTCCGGATAAATGGCAAAGATTGTTCGATCGCGGAGGGAAGACGGCGGCTTCGTGAGCGCCGTGATGTCGGACGCTTTCACCTTGGCGATGGGGCCCGAGTCGCCGCGGCGAACATAGACGAGGAGCTTCTTCGCCGGGTCGGTGTACCCCCCTACCGTGATTCGCTCGACGGCCTCCACGCCGGGGATCGTCAGACGAATATCGGCCTGGGGCGAATCAAAACTGGGCGCGGGACCCGCGTCGGCTCCCTCGACGAAGCTGACCGCCTTGAGCCCCTTGATGCCGGCGAGCAATTCGGAAACGGCGTGTGATTCGGCCTGAGAACCGTCGCCCTCAAAGCTCCATTGTTCGTCCTTCCTGGAAAGCGTCGCGGTCTGGCCGCCGACGTTCAGCTCGATTCGATTGGCCCCCGTCGCGTCGGCCGAAAGGACCTGCATATCGCGCCACTCGTTCATGACCGGCTTGAACTTGTCGGCGGCGGACTTGAAAATGGTGGCCACTGCGTTGTCATCGCCCGATCGCACAAAAACCTTCGCGTCCTCGCCGATGGGTCCGCGATTCGAGACGCGCAAATCGTAGTGTTTGGCGCGCTTTTCCGGTGGTGCGGGCGGTGCTTCTTCGGCGGCAGCCTTGTCGTCCTTGGCCTCTGCCGCGTCCTTCTTGTCTGTCGGAACAGTCTCCTCGACGGTCAATGCGATTTGGAGCGATCCGGGGTCGAGGTTATATACCTTGAGCTTGGCCGCATCGTCATCCAGCCACTGCGTAACGCGCAGCCGCGCCACGGCCTTGAGCATCTCATCCACTTTCGCGGTTGCCTTCGCCGTCACCGGCTTATCCATCATCCAGCGCGTGCCATCGCGAACAAAGCCATAGCAGGCAGGCTTGCTGTCGGGAGAGTCGGGGGTTTCGCAAATGTCCGCACGCGTCACATTTTCGGGCACGAAATTCCAAAGCTGAAGATCACGGTATTCGAGCGCCCTGGGCTTGAGCAGCTTGCGAAGATTGGACTTCGCCACAACGATGGTTTCGTCGCCACCCTTGCGGACGTACGTTTCATTTTCCGACACGGGTTTGCCGATCTCGATTGTTGCGGATTTGCCGGCGTCGTTTGTAAGTGTAATCGTGCTTTGCGGCGGGCTGAGCCCCGCGTCAGCAGCGGAGATGGAACCCTCGCCGGATTTGTAGCTGATTTCATACTGGATATTTTCGGCCTCACGGGCGATGCGATCGACCTCCTGAGACAGCGCTCTGACCTCAGCGGGTTTGGTCATTTGCCAGACCGCCATACCACCTTCTGCCGGAACTTTCTTTTCAAACACCCATTCCTCACCGCCGCGCCGGGCAACGACTTTGACGACACCTCCCAGCGGCTCAGAAAGAAGATTGCGAGCGACGCCTGATTCCTTGCCGTCTGGCGTGCTCGAAGCTGCGGCAGGCTGCCTTGCGGACTGTCGCTCAACTGCGATAAAGACCATGACCAAACCGAGAAGCAGTGAAGCCAGTAATAGCGTGGTTTTGGTGTTCATAGATGGATTACCTGCGTCGGACCCACCAGGCGACGCCGCCAAACGCAAGCGCAAGTGCCGGCCAAACGCCGATGGTCAGAAATTGAACGGCTGTCACAGTGGCTGGATTTTTGATATTCAGCACCGCCGCGTCGATCGGTTTTCCGATGTTCAAGAGCTGCGTGTTGTCGTTGAGCCAGTGCAGCGAATTCAACAGCAACAATACGTTGCCGGGATTGGTCGATACCATCGCGATCCCCTGCGCCGTGGGAACCAGTGAACGGGAAAACGCAACGCCATCTTCCGCGAAACCGCGCGACGAAATGACGACGACCTTTGCTTCGCCCTTCTTGCCGGCCACCGCCAGCGTAAATGGGCCCTCCCTGTCGCCCTCCGCAAGCGTCAAGAATCCGCGACTTTGCATCTGCTCCTGATAGGTCTGAAGATTCTTCACTCCCCAAACGCCATTTTTCCTGGGCTGCTCCACGAGAGGCCAGAGCTCAACGCCGGCGGGAGAAGGCGATGCGAGTTGCAACGGCGCGCAAGATGGAAGCGTAAGCAGGCGGGCCTGGGCTCCCCGCACGATGTCGTGATCTTTCACGTCCACTTCGTCCATGTAATGGAATTCTCTGGAGGCAACCTGGTATTCACCGGGCTTCACGCTTATTGTCTGAATGAGAAGGAATTGCGTATCCACCGTGATGCCCCAGGTGTCTTTCAAATAATCGTTAAATTCATAGGTGGAGGCCACCGGACCAAACGGACCCGGCGCCCAGCCGGCCATGAAAATGACCCGACCGTTGTCACCGATTGCCTTCATTAGCGCCGCCCGATGATTTTCCCCGAAAGGCGGCTCCTGAGACGGCCGACCCATGGGATCACGTTGCGGGGGTTCGGGCTTAAAGACCACATAAATGGTACGCGACGCCGGTGGATCGATTTCAGGCGGAGTATCCTTCGATTTGAGATCCCATTCTGCCACGACAAAGTTCACGTCCTCAAGCTGCTTCTTTAACTGGGCGTATGGAGCCTGAGGCTGATTGGGCATGAATCCGCCGGCAAACATGGCCTCCCCGCCATAGCGGACAAAAATCACCGCGGTTTGCTTCTTGTAGGTCGCCCGAACGATGGCCGAGGTCAGCATTTCCTCGCCCTTGAAGGCACGCTTGCTGAACGGCGCCCGCCCCATGCTCCCATCCACAGGTGGCCACAGCGTCGAAAATTCAATTACCTCGGCCCGATCGTCGGTTTCGAGCACGATGGGGTTGCCGGCGGGTTGCAGCTTGGCAAGCAGCTCATCGACATCGAGCTGCTTGAGATCGCTGACTTTCGTGGTCTCCCCTTCCAATACGGACACCAGGTCTGCATAGCGCGATCCGGCATCACGGAGTGTGGTCATATCCGCTTCGGGCATATTGGGATTCCGCGAGAGTTCCGCTGAAGCGAACTTGGGAATCTCCTTGAGCGCTCGCGTGAGCTTGGGGTACAGCGACTTCAATTCCTCAACGGCCGCCGCAAGCTGCGGATTGGCCGCTGCCGCCAGCGTGTCCACCTGCTCGCGCGAAGTCTGCAATTCCTGAATCAGGCGGCGAATGAGCTCGTTGATTTGCGCCACAGCGCCAGGCGGCGCCGTTCGATCAATCTCCGCAGCGGCCGGCGCGGTGCGATTCAATTCGTCTTGCAACACCTTTTGGATTTGTTCGCTGATATCATTGCGGAACGCATCCACCCGGGACTGATACGCCGCGATGCCCTCCTTGTACGACGCCTTTTCGCGCACGCGGGTGATGAGTTGTTGCAGTTTTTGATGATCCTTGAGCGGATTGATCGCGTCGGCTGTGATCTTCGTACGGTTGGTCGAAGCGTAGAGATCGAGGAGATTTCTGACGGCCTCCCGATACTTCGGCTGATCGGCCTCCTCGCGGTCCGTCTCAAAATAGAGCGATGTCAGTCGAATGTTCGTCGGAAGCTCGCGCAGGAGTTTTTCCGTGCTTTCGCTCAGGCTGTTGATGCCAGTGCTGGTCATGTCCGCCCGCCATGACGGCGGAGCACTAAATGCGATGAGTTGCATGACCACGACAACGCCCACCGCCAGCACGATCATCACCGCAACATTCGCGCCGACGAGGAATTTCTTGCCGCCGGAAACTTGACCAGAAGCTGCCTGCCTGCTGCTTACCATCGCCGCATCTCCAGTCGCTTTACCGTGAGGAAAAGAAACAGCGCCGTGGTGGATAGGAAGAAAGTCACGTGATTCAGATCGAGCATTCCACGAACGAAATCATTGAAATGGCTGGCGACAGAAATTTGTTGCAAGAATACGCGAATCCAGCCGGTCTCCACCTGTCTTGCCAACTCATCGGAAGCGAACGTCATCAAGGCCAGCAACGCAAACCCGATCAGAACGGCCACCACCTGGTGCTTCGTACAGGAGCTGAAAAACAACCCCACCGAAATATACAGCCCTCCGACAAGAAGCAGGCCAAGCCCGTGGCAGGCCAGCAGCTTCAGGTCCACCGAGCCGTACATGGCAAGCAAAATCGGATACACCAGCATGGCCGCAAGCAAAATGAGAAAAAATCCCAACGCGCCGAGAAACTTTCCCAGGACAATTTCCGTGTCAGAGACGGGTGCAGTCATCAGGGTTTCGATAGTGCCGGTACGAAACTCGTCCGAGAGAAGCCGCATCGTCAGCATGGGCAGGACGAAAACGAGAATGATGAGAATCCACGGATGGAACAACATGCGGAGCGAGGGCTCCTTGCCGTTGACAAAAGTGCCCAATCCGAAAGCCATGCCCGTGGCGAAAAGGAATATCGCCATGACCGCGTAGGCAATCGGCGAGAGGAAATATGCGCCAAGCTCCCGGCTGGCGACCGTTTTCGTGTTACGCACGGGCCGCCCTCCCGGCCTGCTCGGCAGTCACCTTCACGAAGAAGTCCTCCAGCGTTCCACCCTCGCGGCGCAGCTCGCGCATCATCCAGCCTCGCGATGTCGTAAGCCGGAATAAATCCTCACGCACGTCGATCTCCGAGGGTGCATCCAGCCGCACTCGCACCCAGCCATCGTTGGCAATGGCATCGACGTGGCGTACGCCGTGAATCGCACGGGCCCCCGCTTCGACTTCGGATGCCGGCGCGCGGACCTCAGCGATAACTTTGCCCTGCCCGCCGAACTGATTTCGGAGTTCCTGCGGCGACCCGCTGGCGACGATCCTGCCCGAGGCAATGATGATCGCTCGTTTACAAACCTGTTCGATTTCGGAAAGAATGTGCGAACTCAGCAGAACGGTGTGCCGCTCGCCGAGCTCCTGAATCAGTCCGCGGGTCTCGCGGATTTGCGTGGGGTCCAGTCCGATGGTCGGCTCGTCGAGAATGAGCACGTCAGGTTCATGCATGATGGCATCGGCCAACCCGACGCGTTGACGCATTCCCTTCGATAAGTGCCCTATGGGTCGATCGATGAAATCTCCGAGCCAGCAACGCTCCGTCACGCGCCTGATCGCCGATTCGCGCTGCCCGCGGTCCATCCCCCGCAGCTTGCCGCGAAAGTTCAGATACTCTCGCGCCCGCATTTCCGGATAGAGGGGCGTTGACTCCGGCAGATACCCCACCCGCCGCCGAACTTCCATCGACTGCGTGAAGACATCAAAACCGGCCACGCTGGCCGATCCGCTCGTCGCGGGCATGAAGCATGAAAGAATGCGAATCGTCGAAGTTTTTCCTGCGCCGTTGGGCCCCAGGAACCCGATGACACCGCCGCCATCGACTTCAAATGAGATGTCATCCACGGCAAGGAAGGAGCCGTAGCGCTTTGTAAGATTATTAACACGGATCATTGGCCGCGTCCTGTGACTACCCAATCATTCAACAAGAACAAGCGCCGCTACTGCAAGTGCAGTCTGATCTTACCAACATAACGCCGCTGTCAACGGGCCAGTTCGCAGGAGATTTTCTGTTACTGCGGTGTTACTGCATCAATACAGGCCGTTTCGGCTGGTTCTTGGCCTTGACGCTTACTTCACCAAAAGCGCCGGCGAAGATCTGCGTAGACGGCTTCAGGACAAGATTCTTCGCTTTGCTCTGAATGACCGAACTTGGGGAGCGATCCTACTTGTCAGGAGTTGTTTTCGTTGCGAATATGCGATGATGAAACTTGCAAGACGCGTGGTGGAAATGGCGGAGTCGGCAACGCTGGCAGTTTCGGCCAAGGCGGCCCGAATGAAAGCGCAGGGGCTCGACGTGGTCAGCTTTGGCGCCGGAGAGCCGGATTTCGACACGCCTTCGCACATCCGCCAGGCCGCCGTCGATGCCCTGTACGTCGGCCAGACAAAGTACCCCAATCCCGCTTCGGGAATCGCAGTTGCCCGGAAAGCCATTTGCGATCGACTCGCCAAAGACCATTCGCTGACCTATTCGCCTGAACAAGTGATCGTCACGTCGGGAGGCAAGGACGCCGCCTATCTGGCGATCCATGCCCTTATTGAACCGGGTGATGAGGTCGTGATCCCTGCGCCGTATTGGGTCAGCTATCCGGAGATGGTGCAACTGGCCGGCGGGAAATGCGTCTACGTTCACGGGCCGGAGGAAAAAGACTACAAGCTCACGCCGGCCCTGCTGGAATCGGCCCTGACTTCGCGAACGCGAATGGTCATTTTCAATTCCCCGTCCAACCCCAGCGGCGTCACCTATCACCCGGAGGAAATTCGCGGATTGGCGAAGGTGCTGGAGGGCCGCGATCTTTGCGTGCTCTCGGACGAAATTTATGACCGCCTATTGTTCGGCGGACAAAAGACGCTCAGCTATGCTGCTGTGAGTCCGGCGGCTTACGCACAGACCATAACAGCCAACAGTGCGTCCAAAACGTATGCGATGACCGGCTGGCGGCTTGGTTATGCGGCCGGCCCGGTCGAAGTCATCAAGTCCATGGCGAAACTCCAATCGCAGTCCACCAGCGGAGCGGCGACGTTCGGGCAGATCGCCTATGCATCGGCGCTCAACGGTCCCGACGAAGTCGTCGAAGTGATGCGCGTGGAATTTGAACGGCGCGGAAAATTCATGTGGGAGCGTCTGACCGACATTCCCGGCGTACGTTGCCCCCGGCCAACCGGCGCGTTCTACTGCTTCCCCAATGTATCGAAGTCCTATGGAGCGTTGGGAGTAAAGGGGTCGCTGGAATTTGCTTCCCGCCTTCTCGATGAGGCCCATGTCGCGGTTGTGCCCGGGCTGGCGTTTGGAATGGATGCCCATATCCGCCTGTCGTTCGCAACGAACATGCAGCAAATCGCCAAGGGCCTCGACCGGCTCGAAGCATGGATGAAACGAGAAATCGCCTAGCAAACGCCCCGGCCGCTTGAACGCCGGCACCTCAAAATGATCGTCGTCATGAGCAATCCAACGGACAATTGGCGGGAGTTTCTCCTGATTCGCAAAAGCCATTTCCGCACGCACCCGTAGAGTTGCTGCAATCTACTGTGCAATTGAACATGTTTTCGCCCGGCTCACAGGTACCGTTCCCGCAGCTTGCCGTGTTGCCACCACAATCCTGTGGACAGTTTTGGGCTGTTTCGCCTGATCTGCAGACGCCGTTACCGCACAATTCAGACGCACAATCAAAGGGGCAACTTGCAAAGTTTTCACCCGGATCGCAAACGCCGTTTCCGCAGGTGGCGCTGCCACTGCAGTCGTTGGGGCAGGTATTGAATGATTCGCCGATTTCGCAGACACCATTGCCGCACGCGGCATTGGATCCATCGCAATCGTTCGGACAGTTGTTGACATTTTCGCCGCTTTCACAAACTCCATTGCCGCAAGCGCTGTTCCCATTGCCACAGTCGGCAGGACAGTTGGTTGCCGTTTCTCCGGCTCCGCAGCTCCCATCACCGCAATCCGTTCCGTCGGTTGTATCGCAATCGTCGGGACATGTGGCGGCCGTCTCTCCCGTTTCGCATTCCCCGTTTCCGCACTGCTGGCCGTCGGCGGTGCAATCCGCCGGGCAATTGGCGATCGTTTCCCCGATTCCGCAGAAGTCGTTACCGCAACTCTCGTCGTTGCCATTGCCATCGGTCGTTCCGGTCCCGAAGCAACCAGTAAGGCCAATCAAGATCAGCATTGGAATAAAATTGCGAAACATGAAATGGTCCTTTCGAGTAAACAACAATTGCACGAACCGGAGGCAACTCAATACGGATACTGCAATTGCTTCCGGGGCATTATAGGGACAGCCATCGGCGAAGGGTCGGATATTGTAGAAAAATATGGATGAGCTACGATCAGCAATATGGTCCGCCGCGAAGAACAGATTCGAAAACGTGCGGAAGAATCTGTTGGGGAGCGGATTCGCCGACGCCGCAAAGAGCTAAACCTGACACAAATCGATCTGGCCCAATCTTCCGGTGTGAACCAGGGCTATCTCTCCGCAATAGAGCAAGGCAAGGCCAATCCCCGCAAACGCACGATTGACGCACTCGCCGTCGCGCTGGACATGCCCCAGGGAGTCATCGTCGGCGGCGGACATGCACACGACAACCCGCAGCCCGTGGAATCTCGGGAAGTTCCGTTATTTGGAACGATTCCAGCCGGTGCTCCGGCCGAATCGCAAGAGCAGCTCGAAATGTTCCCGGTGCTGCGTCACCAATGGTCGCCCGACGTGTACTGTCTGAGGCTTTCGTTCGACAGCATGGAACCCACCCTCAAGCCCGGCGACATCGTGCTGGTCCACTACCGGCCCGGCGTCGAGGCCGAGCACGTCCAGGGGCGCATCTGCGCCTGTCTCGTCGATGGCCAGCCCACGTTGAAACGAGTCACGGTCGAATGGCGAGGTGATGACCGCCTGGTCATTCTTCGAGGTGATAACCCTCGGTCCGCTCCGCTTTTGATCGATTCGACACGGGATTTTTCCATCCAGGGAGTCGTAATAGGGCTGGTTTGCCGGGACTTGTAGGACGTTTCCGCCCCGCACCATCGCCCCAAATGGCCAATCGTTACATTGTTTCACTGCGTGTGATCCTCAGGACATGCCGATAGAAAGTGCGGGACCGGCAGGCAAGCTCCGCGCTTTGTGAAACGAGTGAGCGCTTCACGCCTTCGTTCAAAACTGAGGGTGACATCGATGTTGTATGCCGCACTGACTTTCTGGCTTTTGTTGATCGTGTTTGCCGCGTGGGGAGTGCGGAAATTATGGTCGGGCATCATCCAGCCCAAGGTGTTTAATTCCGTGTTGCTGCCCGGTACGCTGATCGGTCTGCTTGGCCACGTGCTGGGGCTTCTTGTTACCGGCGCGACCATCAGCGAAACGACGCTCTTCAAAGATGACGATACCGGCGAACCCGAGACGACGGCAAATCCCAAGCCCAAAATTCCCGTCGTTGGTCACGTCATCATCGGCCTTCTTCCCTTGCTGGCCTGTGGGGCCGGCGTTTATTTCACAGCCAAGTACCTCGGCGGCACTACCGTAACGACCATCAATGACGACATCGTCGGGCCGAAGCTGCCAACTTCCATCGCCGGATTCTGGCAATTGCTCCGCGATCAAATCACCTTGATGGAATCCACCGTGTCGGCCATCACTTCGGCGGACTTCCGAAACTGGAAAACTGTCGTTTTCCTGTATTTGCTGGTCTGCCTGGTGGTGCGAATGGCGCCGTTTCCCGGAAACTTGCGGGGCGCGCTGGGCGCGATTGTTCTGCTGGGGATCGGCGGCGGAGTCGCATCGTCACTTTTCGATATCGCCGACCCCCGAGTGCAAAGCGGTTGGGCAGTGATCAATCTGACGGTGGCGGTTCTGCTCGTGCTACTGTTCGTCAGCCTGCTGATTCGCGGCCTCACCGGATTGATTACCGTAGTGCGCAACGATGGTTAGGCTGCGCAATCTCAGGCATTGAAAAATCCCATGAAGATTGTGTCGCTATAGCTTCCGTTGGCACGCAATACGTCTTCGCGCAATCGACCCTCGACTTTGAAGCCCAATGACTCGTAAAGCCGAATTGCACGGATGTTATCTTCAAACACGCGAAGGGTGAGTTTTCGGAGGCGCTCCGCTTTGCTCCAGACCAGCAGGAATTCCATCATGCGCCGCCCCAAGCCAATTCCCCAGTTCGCTTTGAAAACGGTGATGCCGATCTCGGCCTGATGAGCCACGCGGCGGAACGGCAATTGGCGGGCGCCGCAAAGCGCCAGCAGGTCTCCGTTTCTCTCGGCGCACAAGAGTATGCTGTGCGACTGCCGTCCATGATCGCGAATGAATTCACGCTCACGGTCCGGCGTCCAGTCAAACTCGCCGGGCATGTATTTTAGAAAATCGCTTTCGAGATGCGCCTTGGGAAGCTGGGCGCAAACCAGTTCGGCATCGGTTTCGCACAGACGGCGCAAGATGGCCCGCGAACCATCCTTCAACCGAACTTCACGGGGCAAAGCAATGTCGACTGGGTTTGAAGACGAATTCACGGCGCTGTTTCCGTTTGTGGATCGAAAACATAGACACGGTCGAGTTCACGGGAATCGAGCACGGGCTTGACGGCAAGACTGACAAATAATGGATTGTCGCGATCCGGAATAATGGCCGAAACATTTCCGATGGTCAGCGCCGCGGGCAGCATTTCATTGGTCGAATCGGAGAGAACCACATCGCCGACCCCGACGCCCGCCGCCTGCACCATTCGTGCTTCCACGTCGCGAATTTCCATCGCAGACCCGCCGCGACCCACAAGCCAGAAATACCCATCCGCCAAAACGAACCCACGCTGCGAAAAGCGCCCGATCCGCACTTTCATCTGCACGCTGGGGTCGCTGAGCAGTTTGACGCGGGAAACATAGGGGCTGACTTTCTCAACCCAACCCACGTAGGCCTCCCCCAGCAGGATGGCCATGCCCGTTCGCAGTCCTGTTTCTTCACCGACGCTTATGGAAAACGTGTTCGTGAGCACGGGAGCGCCGGACGGCACGCCTTGCAGACTGCCCGTTGTAATCAATTCGGACGAACGCCATGAAAGCAAATCCCCTACGACCACGCGGGCTGGAATGAGCCGACCGCGCGAGCCAATCCGCGAGCCGCCTGCGTCCCAATGCCTCGTTGCCGAAAGCTCGGCGACTTCCTGTTCGAGGTCGTCCACCCTTGTGGCAAGTGCAGCGGCCTGATGAGCCAGCGCCTCGGACTGTCGCTGCGCCGCTTCGTATTCTTCGCGTTTGATTGCAGGGGGCGGGCCTCCGAATGAATCCGCAATCGTATCTGCGACGGTCGTGGAGGCATCCTGCATCGGGACGATGAGTTGAACCAGTCCGATCAATCCGCCGGTCCAGCGGCTCGGAAGCAGGAAAAGCAGGATCGAAACCGCCGCCAAAGCGGCGATGATCTTTCGCAGTGATCCCGAAGACGACTTCCGTCGAGCCATAAGGCTCGATTATCGCAGAGATTGTATTTCTCGAAAGGCGAAAAACCCTCCCTATGTCAATCAGCCGAAATCAGGGCTGGGCGCTGCGGGCAATCTTGTCGAGCGGCTTGACCAGAAGGCGAATATACATTTTCTCTTCCTCCTGTTCGAATTCCTTGAGCCGCGCCTGGTTCCCTTTTTTTTCGGCCTCCCGCTTATCCGCGCGATCTTTTTCGCGGCGAGCATCGCGGATTTCCTTTGCTTTCTTGGTGACTTCGCGAGCCCGCTCAACAGCGGCCTCAGGAAGTTTGTGTTCATCGAGGAATTTCTTGAGGTAGATATCCCACTCATCCTCGAGCTCGGTCTTCGTTCTTCGAATTGTCCAGGGTTCGTCGTAGTTGCTCTTCCTGTATTCCGCGCGTCGTGTCTCTGCACCGCGCTGGAGAAATCGTTCATACTCTTCGCGAGACATTTCTCCTTCCCTTGCGATCATTTCAATAATCTGAGGATGCGGGAGAACATTGTAAATGTAAACCAGTTCCCAGAATTCACTATCACTTAAGAGGCCGCTACCGCCCCAATATTGCACTCCGCTGCGAGTGAGAAACTGAGTACCATAAAGTGCGCCCATGTCGCTGGGATCAAAATCAGTAATGTGTTTCGGCTTGTTAAAAGAAGCATTCTTCATCTCGGCAATCTTGTAAGGGGTGGCAGAATCCCCTCGGTAGAACCGCGACTGTTCTGGCACCCATCGATCGTCCTGCTTTACATATTCCGTTTCCGAGAAGTAAACCAAAACCCCGTCGCGTTCAAGCATCGCCTTTACCGGCATGCCGCCGACGCGATCGTCGAATTGCCATGTCAAACGGAACCTCCCTCCGCCGTATTCCGCAGTGATGCTGGATCCGCCTAGTACTTTACGTTCGTCAAAAGCCGCCGAGTCTATTCCATCCGCATACCCATAAGGAATTCGGAATGGTCCCGAATCCAATTCGTTGACCATGCCAGGGCTAAGTCCAATAGCCGTTGGTCGAAACGGTCGATACGCAGTTGCCACACTCAGCGGCTGCACGTAACCGCTAAGGGGGAACTCGGAGCGCGGAAGGTACCAAAGTTGATCACCGTAAATCATCGAACTCCGCGTGCCTGCCGATTTCTCACGCGGAACCTGATACTCTCGCATTTCCTCTTCGGAGTGTCCCTGCGGTTCCTTTGTGTACTGAACCGCGTGAAAGCCATTTTCGTCTCCAAGGTTCGACTGCCAGATAGAGTCTTCCGAGGTACGAGTTAGAAATCGCTCCACAAGTCCGTTGTTCACACCTTCCGCCCATGAAAGAGTCCACTCGACCTCACTGGATTTGTCTTTTCCAGCGTCTAATAAGTTTTGCAGCCGGGTGGGATATCTTGTTTCGCCGATTGAGGCACACAACAGCACATAAATGGCCGAACAAAGCATTGACACGATCCAGACTCCCTATTGCAATTGCGAACAGCCTTGGGCATCTCCGAAAACAACTAGGGGATAAGAAAAAAGGATGGTGTCACCAGGCAGAATAGCACAGGATGTCTCTGAGCAAAGAGTAGCGCCGCCGCATCCGTTAGTTAGACACCAGGGTTCAAGAGTTTCAGCAACCTTCAGGCACCGGCCTGGCACAGTTGCTTTTGCACGGGGAAACGGAAATGGAGACCGCGCGGTCGAAGCACAATACGTCTCCCCTTCAGGGCAACATGGCACCGCCTTGCACCCTCCATTATTGTCGAGGATCGTTCCACACCACGTCCCCGCAGGACACCCATTGGCGGGCGGAGCAGCAGCTACTTCTTCTACAAGCGGTAGGATTTCATGGGACTTCGAAAATAGCACGCTGAAGGTTTCGCATGCGAAAACTACCACAACAACAACAAAAAATACTTTTTTCACATTTCGAATCATTTTCATTTCCGTCTCCCTATTCCAGTACCATATTTTTCAAGTGTTGCAAACAACTTGAAAGTTTACCCCCCCCCCACAGTACTTTTGCAAGAGTTTTCCGATTAAAATTTATATTTTCTTTGTATTTGAAATGCGAAGATTTAGGCTGTAAAAATAGGGGGGATTTGTTTGCGTCTAATAATCATCGGCGTCGGACTCCATCGTCTGCTTCCAGGTGGAGAGATTCTCGAGATAGACCGCAGTGCCACGGGCAACGCAGCACAGAGGATCATCGACCACCGTCACGGTAAGGCCGGTGCGCGAGGCAATCACCCGGTCCAGGCCGCGAAGCAGCGCACCGCCGCCTGCAAGGTGAATTCCATTTTCCACGAGATCGGCCGCAAGCTCCGGCTCGGCGTTTTCCAGCGTCTGCATCACGCACGCGACAATGGCATCGATCGGCTCGCTGAGCGCCTCGCGCACCTCCATGCTCGTGATTTCGCATTCCTTCGGAAGCCCGCCGACGACATCGCGCCCGCGAACCCGCATGCTCATTTCCTGCTCCAGCGGCATCACCGAATTGAGTTCGATCTTGATCCGCTCCGCCGTCTGCAAACCGACCATCAAATCGTGCTTGCGACGCATGTACGAAACGATGGCCGCGTCCATCTCATCGCCGGCCACGCGCAAACTGTTGACCACCGCGATGTCGGCCAGCGTCATGATGGCGACTTCGGTCGTGCCGCCGCCAATATCCACAATCATCGATGCAGTCGCCTCGCCAATCGGAAGGCCCGCCCCGATCCCCGCCGCCATCGGCTCTTCCACGAGATACACGCGACGCGCCCCGGCGCGCTCTGCTGAGTTGTACACCGCCCTCTTTTCGACGGCCGTAATTCCGGAGGGAACGGCAATGACGACGCGCGGCTTGATCAGCCGGCTGCGACCATGAACCTTGCGAATGAAATATCCAAGCATGGCCTCGGTGATGTCGAAATCTGCGATGACGCCGTCCTTGAGCGGACGGATGGCTTGAATCGAGCCCGGCGTGCGCCCCAGCATTTCCTTGGCGACGTGACCCACGGCGTTGCCGTCGCGCAGCACCTGGTTTGTGCCTTTGCGCACGGCCACCACCGACGGCTCGTTGAGGACAATCCCCTCGCCCTTCAGGCACACGAGCGTATTGCACGTGCCCAGGTCGATGCCCATGTCGGCGCTGAACATTCCCAGTAGCGAATCGAAAATCACCGTGATTCCTCGAATTCGAGACACATGCCGCGTCGCAATTCGTTTCCCGCTCCTTTCAAGGGAGGGGGCAGGGTGAGGGTGAAGTGATACGACTTCAATACATGCGGCAATCGCCGCCTGGAAATTCAGACACCCTGATTACGACTCTGGCTCGCTGCGGCTGGTATCCTACCGTTGATCCCTACGGATTGAAAAGCGCAAAATCTGACACTTATAGGGCGTTGTAGCAGAAGCGAGTGGCACGGTCAGGCGCCCTTTTCGAGATTTGACCCATTGATCGCAAACCTGGGTCGAATCCAATCGGGCAAAACATAGCTCAGCTATTGAATTCCACGCAGTTCCTCGGCCTGATGCCGAAGCCGGGCAATGATGGAATGCCACGTCTGCACGACATCAGTAAATTCGTATTGGAGGATGTCCGCCAGAAGCACCTCGTCCCCGGCGATCAATGCGTCCTTGACTTGAAGCAGTACGTCCCGAGGCTTGACCATCGCGTCAATCAGCGGCTCGTCACGAACCGTAAAGGTTTCAGGGTCCACCTGAAGAATGCTGATCGACTTGGCCACCGAATCGTGGATTTGCTGCCAGACCTGCAGACACTCCACCAGGGATTCGCGGGCCGCTGTGGATTTTCCCTCGGACAGCAGACTGGCCACCCGCAGCGAGGTCTCTTCCGATGCGTCCAGCGAGGTCGAGGCTTGTGTCATCACGTCGATGACCAAGTCCTCCTTGGTGCTGGTGATGACATCGACGCGGTCAAACTCGGTGAGCGGCCTTTCCAGCGATTTGACCATCTCCTCGGCCGCGACCGCTTCTCCATCACAAAGGACGCCCGCCACGATCTTGTGCGGAGCCGGAAGCGTGGCCTGTACGTGACGCAAGGCATCGCCCAGCGTGGCTCCACGAATCCCTCCCTCGTCGATCTGCCTGTCGTCTACAAAGACCTGCATCGTCAATTCACTCCCGATGTCGGCGCCCAGATGGGTAGTTTTCCAGGTTCGGATGGCACGATCTGAAAACCTTCAGAGTCATGTCGTGCAAAACAATTCTACGTTGCGACTGACGCCGCGTCAGCAGGCTTAAAAGGCGGCGGAATTCCCCATGGAGAAAACAGGGCCACCATGTCCGTCACGCCCAGCGGCCGAGGCAGTGCGAAGAGTTCGCCATACTTTACCCCCACCGACCCGCCTTCCACGCCCGCCCCGCTGCGAACGTAATGCTCCAGACCCGCGAAGCGCTCCGCATCAAACTGCGATGCATAGCAGCGAATCGCTTCGATCTTCTTTTCGATCGTATCCGTAATGTCGACCACGAACTGGCTGTGGTAATGCGTGATTTCGGCCGCAATGCGCGTGGGCCGGTAGATCAGATGGTCGATTCGAAACGGCTCCGTGCCTGCGAAGCGATCGTTCCACTTCGTGAACTGCGAGTAGAACCGCGACGCCTCGGCAATAAGCTGCCCCTGATAGTGATCCGGCGAGGCGGAAGGCGTTCGGCCCGCCATCGCAACCATGATTTTCGGCTTGTAACGACGCAGTGCCGTCGCCAGCGCATAACGGGCGGCCGGTCCGTCCATCAACTCGCGGTTAGTCAGGCCCAGCATTTCTACCACGTGCGCACCGAGTACTTCGCCGGCCGCCTTCATCTCCTTTGCCCGGATTTCCGGCGTCCCACGCGGAGTCGGCTCACCGTTGGTCAGGTGGAGTAGCCCGACCTTGTACCCCTGGGCTACCAGCTTGGCGACAGTTCCGCCCGATCCGATTTCGATGTCGTCCGGATGTGGCGCGGTGAAGATGATGTCCAGTTTCATGTAAGCCATGATCAAACTCCTGAATTCGCTGGACTATAACCCCACTCCGTGACTTCTGTCAGCCCCGCTCACAAGTCCCGTTGGCGAATTGGCTTGCCTTGACATTTTTCACGACGATTGAAGGATGCGACAATCCATTCACTATCTCAAATCAATCCAAGAGATTACAACAACAATGCACCGGGCTGCCCCCCTTAAAGCCCTGTTGCCAATCGAACAATCATCAAAGCCTTCTCAGGCTCATGAGCCGGTAGAATCACAGTAACGTGATCGCCGGGGGCGAGCACCAACTCGGCTTCGGGCAATACTTCGCGGCCGCCTCGTTCGATCGCAACCACAAGACATCCGCCAGGTAAGCCGGCTTCACGGATCAGCTTGCCCTCCAACGCAGAGCCACGCTGAATTCCCAGGTACATGCTCCGGGGCTCACTGACTTCCCTGGCATTCACGTTTCGAGGCGGAGTTCGTCGAAGATCGGCCTGGAGCAGGGATTCGTAGATGGGAACTCCACGCAGCGCGGACGCTGTAAGGTCGGCCATCAGGCAGACAACACCGATTGCGAGGAGTTGCTGGTAGTTTCCCGTCAGCTCGACGATCAGCACGATGCTTGTCAAGGGTGCGCGAACAGAGCCAGTAAAAAAGGCCGCCATCCCCATAATCTGAAATGCAGTAGTATGCGACGCCAGGCTCGGAAAGGCCATGGCGGAGCTCGTTGCCGCAAGTGTTCCCACAATGGCGCCCATGAGAAGCATCGGCGCAAAAATGCCTCCTGGAGCACCCGATGCGTACGAGGCAATGGTCAGAATGCACTTGACCACCAGGAGCACAAGCAGACTCAGCGAACCCCAACCCAGTTGACCGCGAAGAAGATGTTCAGCTGTGCCGTGTCCTCCCCCTACCGCTTCGGGAATCCACCAGGCCGCCAGGCCGCACAACGCCGCTGCAAGGCCAGGTTTCATCCAGATCGGAATCCCGGCCACTCGGCTGACATGCGACGACGTTTGCAATATGAACCGATTGAACACGTCACCGGCAATGCCACCCAATACTCCCAGCAAAGCAGCGATGGGCAACGCTGCCAGGGGAATCGGCGGAAATCCGGAGATGGCAAAAGACGGCGCGTGACCACTAAAGGCACGGGCAACAATATCTGCCGACAGGGCGGCAATGAGAGCGCCCCCAAAAGTTCTCGCCGAGAGCTCACGATGCAATTCTTCGATGACGAACAGGAACCCGGCGAGCGGGGCGTTAAACGCAGCGGCCAAGCCAGCGCCGGCGCCGCAGGAAAGCAACTGTGGGACCGAACGCGAGGGTACGCGAAGCGCATCCGCAACCAGCTTTCCGACCGCTCCCCCCATTTGCACTGTGGGCCCTTCGCGACCTACGGACAAGCCAACGCCCATTCCAAGAATTCCACCGACAAACTTCACCGGAAGAATTGATTTCCAGTTCATCGTCCGAATGTGAAGCAACACGCCCTTGATGTGCGGTATCCCGCTCCCGCTGGCATCTGGAGAAAATCGTTGCGTGATGTATCCAACAAAACTTCCGACGAGGAGCCCAAGCACCGGCAGCACCAGCCACGCCCAAAGGGAAGCAAGAGGAAGGGAATGAAGACTGTTCAGCAGAGTTTCACGAGCGTACTCCGTCCTGGCGAGGGCTGCACGGAATATCACCGCAACAAATCCGGCGATGACTCCGATCACCGCCGCACGACCCAGATGTTGGGCGCGGCCATCACGCCGTTTGTCTGTCAGAATCGGATCGCTCATCGGGAGAGTATATCGCACATGGCGGTCTGCGCCGTGCATCAATTTTGTCGTTGGACGATAAGAATCACCTGTAAATTATGGCCGGGGTGACATGGGGGACAATTATTGGCTATGCCCCCTAACACTTGATTGTCGCAACGGTACGACTCGGTTACCTTGTGCCATCCGACCTGACGGTCCCGTTGCCAGGCCGGGGACGGCTTCCAGGAGATATTTGATGCGATTGTTCCTGCGTTTTGTATCGCCACGGTGTATCGCGTTCGCCCTGTTGCCCATGCTCGCATCGTGCAACTTGCTGTTGCCTGCGGCAATATTGGGTGTTCAGAAGAAGCGCGTGCCGCCCGAGTTTGACAAGCTCGCGGGATCGCGGGTGGTCGTACAAGTCTGGACCGACCCCTCGACACTATTTGATTATCCGTATGCCCGCCTCGAGCTTGCTACCTATCTGGGCGATAAGCTGCACGCCGAAATGAGCCAGCGGAATCAGCCTGTCGAGGTCGTCGATTCCCGTGAAGTCGAAGACTTCCTGCAGAAAAATCCCGACGCCCGAATCAATCCCGCCGCATTGGGCAAACGATTTCAGGCAAATTATGTGATCTACGTCGAAGTGGCCGGCTTCCAGATTCGCGACCCCAGTGAGCCGCAATTTCTCCGGGGTCGAATCAACGCCTCCGTAAGCGTTCACGATGTATCCGCTGACCCCCGCGACGCCCGGCGATACGAACTGACTCCGGTGGAGGCTATCTATCCGGAAAAACAACCTGTACTCATCAATGCGACAAACTCTGCCCAGGTGCGTGAGGCGACGTATCGCGTATTCGCGGAAATGGTCGCGCGAAAATTCTATGAATACACTGTTGAACTTTAATCCTTGTTGTCGGATGCGTGCTGCGATCTTCAGCTCGCGCGGACGCTCAAGGGCTGTCACGTTGCGAATCTGCGTGATCGCATTCGCGTCCGCTGCACCCTTCCTGTCCGGCTGCATGGTGGCCGCATTCCTTGGCAGCGGCGAAAAGGTCAAGGCCCAGTTCAAGCTTTCTGAAGGCCCCATCCTCGTTTTCATCGACGATCGAAGCGAGCGCATCGACTGGCCTGCAGCCCGGAGATTCCTTTGGGATGACCTCTCCCAGGAACTCATTCGCACCAAGTCCACGATGAGGGTGATCCCCATCGAAACCGAAGACGCCATCCGCCAGACGAGCAATGACTTTGGAAAGCTCAGTTGCCGCGAGATCGGCGAACTCACCGGAGCCGATGAAGTTCTCTGGATTGAAGTGCAGGATTTTCTCGTGCCCGATCAGATCACCGAGGCCACGAATGCCGCGTACTTCAATGTCTCTGTAAAGGTCATCAACCCTTTGGAAAAAGAATCTCGCTCCAAAGTCCGGCTCTGGCCAACCGCACCTGAAGGGCAGGTGGTCACCGCGAGCATGACCGGCGGCGCGGTGCTGCGAGAAAAGACCAAGGATGACAAAGTCAAGGTATTAACCGCGAAACTCGCCGTGGACATCGCCCGCCTGTTTCACGATCACAAGCTGGAAAAATAAGAGCGGGGAATCCACCGAAAGTCGATCTGCTGTGGCGGTTGGCCCCTTGAATCGCCTAATCGGAACGTGAAACTTGGGAAACGTCTTCCGATCGCTTGGCGATGATCGCCCGGGCCAGGCTGATCCGCTCGCGCACTGCGGGCATGTCCTGAATTCTGGCTGCGGGATCGCGCTGACAGCAGTCGTTAATCATTCGCGTAATGCAAGCGGGAAACTCCGTCGCAAGTGGTTTGCCTTCCTCCTGCCTGCGCACCAAGGGAGTGTTGGACTGCAGATTTACGGTCTGGTTCATTTCCGTGGCAATCGCCCGCCCGGTAAGCACCTTGTGCAGGGTCGCCCCAAGGCCGAACACGTCAGTCCTCTGATCCAGTTTCCCGCGGTCCACCTGTTCGGGAGCCATATAGTCTATGGTTCCCTGAATCTTCGTTTTCGGCTCAAAAATCCTCGCGCTCTGCCCAAGGTCAATGAGCTTCACCATACCGTCCGTTGTTACCATGATATTGGTGGGCTTGAGATCTGCGTGGACAAAACCCGCAAGGTGCATCGCGTGCAAACCCGCCGCCGCCTCATCAAAAATCGCCAGTATTTCATCCAGCGATCGCTTAAAGTCCTTGTCGGCCAGGGTGATCCCGTTCACGTATTCCATGAATACAACCGCCCCGCGAACCCGGAATCGATGTCGCAACATTCGCAGCTCATAGACCTTGCGAATGGCCGGATGGTCGATGACGGATCCAATCGCGTGCTCCGCCTTGAGCAGCTCGATAAAACTCGCGTCTTCGGGGTTGGCGATCTTGACGATCTTGAGGGTGTAGTCTTTGCCTGTGGGCATGCACCGGGCACGATACACGCGAGTCTGGGCGCCGATGCCCAGCTTCTCAATGATGCGGTAGTTAGGTATTTCGATCGACATCCTTGGCGCCTGGTTACGAAAGTCTTACCCCTTGAGACCACAATCTCCAGATGCAAACGGCTAAGCGCCGCCTTGCCGAAAAGACGTGGAGACCACGAAGTCTGTTTTTCTTCGGATTCTCGCAGACCGGAAGATAGATTGGGGAAATACGAGAATTCGGCGTTCCTAAGTAATCGGACCTGCCTGGTCTGCGTTTCACACCCCAATATAACGGCCCCCAAATCGGGGGTCAATTTGCATCGGCTAATTTCCAGCAAACTTTCTAGTTCCTCGTCAACGGCCGGGGGTGCGCATTTGCCGGAACTAGACTCCATCGCTACATTTCGCGGCGGAGTTTTTGGGAGCAAACCATGGTGGATAAGACGCTTATCGGGCGCAGCGTGTCTGCGTGGATAATTACCGGGTTCGTTGCAGTTTCGACCTGTCTTTCAGGCTGCAACAAGAAAGAGTCCGATGAAACCATCTCTTTAAAGGGCCGGATCGAAAAAATCCGCCGGATTTCGGACTCCACGGGAGAATTGACCGTCCGCTTTTTTAACGAGAAGCAAAACAAAGATGTCGTCGGAACGGCGTCTTACTCCGCCGAAACGCGCATCGAGAAAAACGGAACCCCGGCTACTGTTATGGACCTTCAAGAGGGTGTACTCGTCAATGGCCAGGTTCGCGTCCAAAAAGAGGACGGGCAGCGAAAATACAAGGCCGTGCTTATCCAAATCCAAACGCCCCCGCCATCAAGCGGCGGGTAGCGCCCGCCGATGTGATTTCCAATGACCTGGCAGGCCTGGACGACGATCGCCTCCGTGTTGATGGTTTTGGGACTGCTGGGATTCACCCGGGCAGCTCCCGACCTGATCTTTGTCGGCGTCGTCACACTCCTGATGCTGCTGGATATTCTTTCCCCCAAGGACGCTTTTGCCGGGCTGGCCAATGAAGGCGTCATTACCGTTGGTGTCTTGTACATCGTGGCCGCCGGTATGCGCGAAACTGGCATCATGTCCATTGCCGCCCACTACCTTCTGGGAAAGCCGCGATCCATTGCGCATGCGCAATTCCGGCTGATGGCGCCGGTCACCGCCATGAGCGCTTTTATCAACAATACACCGTTGGTCGCGGTTTGCCTTCCGGTCACCACCGATTGGGCCAAGCGGAATCGCATATCCCCCTCGAAACTAATGCTGCCTCTCAGTTACGCGGCCATTCTTGGGGGGTGTTGCACGCTTATCGGCACGAGCACGAATCTTGTCGTGTCAGGCTTGCTTCGGTCACACCCCGAAACGAACAGAAATCTTGGGCTATTCGACTTGAGCTGGGTCGGGGTTCCCTGCGCCGTCATTGGCATAGCCTACATCATTGTTGCAAGCCGCAAATTCTTGCCCGACCGCCGGGCCGCCTCCAAGGATTACGAAGACCCCAAGGAATACACCGTTGAGATGCTCGTGGACGCTGCCAGCCCGCTCGTGGGACAAACCATCGAGACGGCCGGGCTGCGCCAGTTGCCCGGCATGTATTTGATGGAGATTGACCGGGATGGTGACATTCTGGCGGCTGTTGGCCCACACGAACGATTGCGGGCCAACGATCGCCTCGTCTTCGTTGGAATTGTGGAATCGGTTGTAGAACTGCAAAAGATTCGCGGTCTCAAACCCGCCACCAATCAGGTGTTCAAACTGGATGCGCCACGCGCCCGGCGATCGCTGCTGGAGGCCGTCGTGTCGGATTCGTGCGCCATGGTAGGCAAAACTGTCCGTGAAGGCCGGTTTCGCACCAAGTACAATGCCGCCATCATCGCCGTTTCCCGCAATGGAGAACGTATCCACAAGAAAATTGGCGACATCGTCCTTCAGCCCGGCGATACGCTTCTTCTCGAAACCCACCCGGAATTTTTCGATCAACACCGGTATTCCCGTGACTTTTATCTTGTGAGCCGCATCGAAGGCTACACGGCCCCGCGTCACGAACGTGCCTGGGTGGCCGGCGCGATTTTCCTCGGCATGGTCATCGCCGCAGGCTCAGGAGCGCTGGAGATGATCCACGCGGCGATGGTAGCCGCGGGCCTCATGATTATCACCCGATGCTGCAATTCCACCGCCGCGCGACAAAACGTGGACTGGCAGGTGCTAGTCGCCATTGCCGCCTCGTTTGGACTGGGGCGGGCCATGGAAACAACCGGTGCAGCCCAACAAATCGCCGAATCGATGCTCACCGTTGCGGGTACAAACCGCTGGGCGGCATTGGCCGTGATTTATGTGCTGACCATCATTTGCACGGAGTTAATGAGCAACAATGCCGCTGCCGTGCTCATGTTTCCCATTGCCTTGGCAACTGGAGCGGCCTTACACGCAGACTTCATGCCCTTCGTGATGGCTGTCATGTTTGCCGCCTCCTTCGGCTTCGCCACGCCGCTTGGCTACCAGACGCACCTCATGGTCTACGGCCCCGGCGGCTACCGCCTTTCCGACTTCGCCAAAATGGGCGTGCCGCTGGATCTTCTGATGGGCGTCGTCGCCGTCGCACTCATCCCCCACTTTTGGCCGTTTGATATTATTCCATTGGCCCAATGAAAACGAATACGAAACAAGCAACCCCTTGAAATGTTGCCCCCGGAACACTTGAATTCTTGAACCTTGAATTCTCGCTCCTCCCGTTGCAACCTCACCGGCGTCATCTACACTTTCATCGTGCCGCCTTTTGCCCGACACATTTTTGTCTGCACCAACGAGCGCCCATCTGATCACCCTCGCGGCTGTTGCTCGGCAAAAAACTCTCAGGCCATCCGCGACGCCCTCAAGGCCGGGACAAAAAAAGCCGGGCTCGACGGCCAGGTGCGCGTCAACGCCGCCGGCTGCCTCGACCAATGCGAACACGGGGTCACTGTCGTCGTTTATCCCGAGGCTGTCTGGTACGGCTTTGTTACGCCGAACGACGTTCACGAAATCATCCACGAACACATCATTGGCGGACGCCCCGTCGAACGACTCCGATTGCCCGATCAATGCGTCAACACACCCCAATGCCCTCATCGCTCTCGAACATGATGGAGCCAGCCGCCAACTTGAGCCTCGGCAGATGTTGTCCCCGTTCTTCGCAGGGATGAATTGTGGAACCCGGAGTTGTGCAAAGTATGGGTCAAGGTAAGATTCAACCCGTCAGCGCGGTTGAGTTTATAGATGGTGTAGAGAAGTTGATTTCTTATGCAACAACTTGATCTGTGGTCGATGCTATTTGTTTTCATGCTCGCGACCTTCATCGGATTTGAAGTCATCCGCAACGTGTCGCGCCTCCTGCACACTCCGCTCATGTCACTGACCAACGCCATCTCCGCGATCGCGGTCGTCGGTTCGATCATCATCGCCGGCGAGCAGAAAAGCACGGCGACCACCGTCCTGGGCACCATCGCGGTGTTTGCTTCCATGACCAATATCATTAGCGGGTTCATGCTGACCGATCGCATGTTAAAGATGTTCAAGAAGCGGGAGCCCGGCAAGTGAACTACGTTGACGAGCATCGACAGCTTTTTGAAAACCTGACGCAGCTTACCTACCTGGTCGCCACGGCCCTGTTCATTTTTTCGCTCAAGTGGCTCAGCCACCCGAAAACCGCGCGGCGAGGAGTGCTGGCGGGCGTATTGGCGATGACGGCGGCAATTGTCGGCACGTTTCTCCATCATGAAATCCGCCACGTCGTTCACGATTCGGGCTTCCTCCAGGCCTTCCGCTGGATCGGCATCGCCATCATCGCCGGCACGATTGTCGGCATTCCGCTGGCGATGGTTCCGCTCACGGCCGTTCCGCAGCGAACCGCACTTTCGCACTCCTTCGGCGGCCTGGCCGCGGGGCTGGTCGGTACGGCAAAATACATGCTGTGGTATGCGGAGGGTGCTGAGTCGCTCTCCAAATTCCGTATGACGGCGATCATCGTCGAGATCATTCTTGGATTTCTCACGTTCACGGGAAGCCTGATGGCGTGCGGCAAATTGCAGGAGTGGATCCCCACGCGCCCCATCACCTACAAGAATCAAAACCTGATCAATCTGGCGCTGCTGACCGTGGCTGCCGGCGTGGGAGTGCTGATCATTTTCCAGCCGATGTTGTGGTGGCTGTTCCCGCTGGTCATTCTTTTCTCACTGGCGTTTGGTGTGCTGCTGATCATCCCCATCGGCGGCGCGGACATGCCCACGGTAATTTCACTGCTGAACGCTTATGCGGGGTTGTCGGCGGTGGCCATGGGGTTCGCACTGGAAAACAAACTTCTCATTACCGCCGGCGCATTGGACGGCTCCTCCGGCCTCATCCTCTCCATCATCATGTGCAAGGCGATGAACCGCTCTTTCACGAATGTCTTGTTCGGCGCTTTCGGACAGGTGAAGTCCGCAGCGGCGGCGGGTGAACAAAAATCTTACAAGTCCGCCACTCCGCAGGACGCCGCACAATTGCTGGAGCAGGCCCAATTGGTGGTCATCGTGCCCGGCTACGGAATGGCTGTTTCGCAGGCCCAACATCGCGTGCGCGAATTGTACGATCAGCTCACCAAGCGCGGCGTGGACGTAAAGTTTGCCATTCACCCCGTCGCGGGCCGCATGCCCGGCCACATGAACGTGCTGCTTGCCGAAGCCGAGATTCCCTACGACAAACTCATCGAAATGGACGAGATCAACCCGGAAATGCCGCGTGCCGACGTGGTGCTGGTCATCGGCGCCAACGACGTGGTCAACCCCGCCGCCCGCCACGACAAGGGCAGCCCCATCTACGGCATGCCCATTATCGATGCAGATAAGGCCAAGACCTGTCTGGCGATCAAACGGTCCATGAACCCCGGCTTCGCCGGCATCGAGAACGAACTCTATTTCGCTGACAACACGCTCATGGTCTTCGGAGACGCCAAGGCCGTCGTCGGCGACCTCGTCAAGGAGCTTTCCGGCCAGTCTGGGATGCACTAACTGAACCGCGCACACTTTTCCATCAAGTTTCAATCAAGGAATTGCACGAAAGATTCGCGCAAATTCCGCGGGCCCTTCATGTTCTCTTCAATGATGGACGAAGGGAGTGCGCAAAATGCAAAACGCAGCACAATCAATAGAGCGCGCCGCGACGCGTCATACCCGCATTTTCAATCGAAGACGGCGATATTCCCCGGCACCGAACCGCAGGAGCCAAAACCACAAGTGCGGAACAAAGCCAATTGAAAGCCCGAAATCAAGTCGCCATCGGTTTCGTGAGAAGGCGAGGTGCGCTAGCCAATTCGAGTCTTGTCCACCATGAGGGTGATAAAGAGAAGCGGTAGGTATATGACGGAAGCGATAACCACGCCGCGGGCACGGAGCGTCGTACGATCAAGCACGAATCGAGCGCCACAAAGTAGGAACGCCGTGCCCAGCGCCATTGCGGCAACGGCGTACGTCGCGCCAGTCATGCCTGTCAGCGCCGGAAAGAGGCTGGCCATGAGCAACGCCACGGTGTGCGTAAGCATGTGGCGACAGGTGTGAAACCCCTTGTCGTCGCCCACAGAAAGCATCGGGTATCCGGCCACGGCGTAATCATCGCGGTACTGCCAAGCGATCGCCGCAAAGTGCGGAAGCTGCCAGAAATAAAGAATGGCAAAGAGCACCCAGGCCTGCCATGTGAGCGTTCCGCATCCGGCCGCCCACCCGATCACGGGCGGCAACGCACCCGGCACCGCCCCGACGTACACGCACAGTGACGTGACGCGCTTGAGCGGCGTGTATACGAAGACGTAGGAAATGATGGTCAGGCCGGTGAGAATCGCCGAAAGCGGATTCACCCAGAGAAGCAAAATGAGCAGGCCAAGAACGGAAATGCCCACGCCGAATACGAGAACTTCAAAAGGCGTGAGGCGGCCCGAAGGAATGGGCCGCTCGCGCGTGCGGGCCATTCGTGCGTCAAAGTCAGCTTCGAGATATTGGTTCAGTGCGTTGGCGCCGCAGCCGACCAGCCCGATGCCGGTAAGCGCGACACCCATCCTGATCCACGTGGCCGCATCGGCTGCCGCCGACCCGGACACGTAAAAGCCCATCATGGCGGCCACCAGCACCATCCCCGCGATTCGCGGCTTGGTCAGGTCCCAAAAAGCGTGGATGCGATGCCACGCCGTGGCGCCGGGCAATGCATCAGAGATGGCGAGGATATCGCTCAAATCGTCACCGTCGGGACACGCGCATCCGCCCCCCTGGGAACGGAGGGGGCAAGTCGCATGAATCCACTTACCGTCAACAGCGCGGTGCAGGCCAGCATCAGCGCCCCCACCGCCACGTGCGCCGTGGGCGCCAAAGTGGCGATCCAGCCCGGAAAGTTACCACCCATCACCCGCACCAGGAACGCGGCCCCGCCCAGCACCATTTGTGCCGCAATCAGCACCGCCATCGATTTTCCCAGAAACGCAAGCGGCTGCAACCGGGGATATTGCTCCAGCGTCCACATCGTCAACCAGCTCAACATCATGAAAACCACCAATGCCCAGAGAACGTGCGTCACCAGCGAACCGGAGCATTGGAAATGTCGATACCCGGCCCCAAGGGAGACTTGCACCAACACCGCGATGAATGAAATCACTCCGCCGTTTTGATAAAAACGCGCCCGCGAAACTTCGATCGGCGCACTCTTCAACGCAGACGAAGTCAGCAGCGCCGTCGTCGCGGCAACGCAAAATGTAACCTGTCCCCAGATGCCATGCACCATGGCAAGCGTGCGCGAAACTTCCGTCACCCGCAGGCCGCCAAGCACGCCCTGTACGATAATCATCAGCAGCGTCACCCGTGCAAGGATGCGAGCCGCCCGCGCCTCTCTCCACGATGCCACAACCGAACCGATCGCCAGCATCCCCACCGTCCACCCAATCAGCCTATGACTGTGCTCCCAAAGCTTCATCGGATCGCTGAGCCATCCCTTGGGAATCACATACGAACCATCCGACGTCGGCCAATCCGGAAAGGCCATACCTGCACCCTTTGTGGTGACGCCGGCGCCAACGAAGATCAGGGGAAAGATGCAAACCGCTGTAAGAAGTGCCAATAGATAAGGCAACCGGCGTGCGGTGCGATGCGATCCGGCGCTCATGGGGAATTCCGAGGCGCCGGCGAAGAAAGGCCAAGGCGGCGGCTGCGGGAATACCAGAAGCAGACCGTGCCTGTAATGCCGAGGAGGACGAAACCGATGAAGCCGACCATCACCCACACCCCGGCAGCAGCCCCCTTGGTCATTGGGTTATCCGGATCGCCGAAGCAGACCGAACATGCCCATACAGGCTCCGAAATGACCGCCAGCAAGGCCAGGCAACAAATCACGAAACGGCGTGGGGCCTTCATAGGTAACTCTCGTTCTTCAGCTTCCGAAGGAACCACCGGCCGTAAACCCC
Source organism: uncultured Phycisphaera sp. (assembly GCA_964501365.1). Taxonomy (GTDB): domain Bacteria; phylum Planctomycetota; class Phycisphaerae; order UBA1845; family UBA1845; genus CAZAMB01. The sequence goes on from CAZCST010000014.1 coordinate 380,644, forward strand.
CATGGCGATAAAAATCAGCCCGGACACGACTCCGCCAACCAGCAGGCCCAACTCCCCCGAAATCGTGTACTGACGGACGGCCCAGACCGCAAAGCCGCCGGCAAGAATCATCGAAATGGTGACGAAAAGAATGTGGAAAGCCTTCAGCGACACGATTTCCTCCTTTGCACTTCAGTCTATTTTGGGCGTGTCGCACCGCAATTTCAATGGCCCGAGGAGTGGCCCTCGGCTCCGTGGCCCGACTCCGCCTTCACACTGACATCCCAAGTGCCATGACGGGTCAGGGCCGGGTGGTCATTGGTGGTCAGCACCGGCAAAGCCAGCAGCACCGCAAAGAAGATCGCACAAATGCCAAGGGAATACCAAATCCACAGGGAGCGCTCCCACTTGAGGTGCATGAAAATCGTGGCCACCAACGTTGCCTTCACCGTGGCGATCAGCAGCGCCACGATGACGTTGGTGTGGCCGCCGAGGTCCACGCGCGCCGCCGCAACCGTGATGACCGTCCCAATCGCAAGCGCGACGAAGACCATGATGTATACCCGTACGTGCTTGCTAATGTCCGCGTGCGATCCGCCCATTTGGAAATCTCTCGAAAACGCGATGCATCACGATGCACCCAACTCGCTTTACTATCAACGACGGGCCAGGCCCGCCATACGCCCATCCTCAGGCTCGATTCATCAGGTAAAGAATCGGGAACAGGAAAATCCACACGAGATCGACGAAGTGCCAGTAAAGTCCCGTACACTCAATGCGATTGGTGTAGTATTCGGGATTGGTGTACCAGAGCTTGTGGCCAAAGAGCAGGAAATACCCGATCACAACAATCCCACCGACAATGTGCAACGCGTGCAGGCCCGTCATCGTGAAATAGATAGCGAAGAAATTGTTGTGCGACGGACCGTGTCCGTGCGCGAGCTTCGGAATGTACTCCAGCCATATCTTCAGAACGATGAACAGCGTCGCCAGTCCGATTGTGACCGCGAGCATTGTCCGCGCACCCGCAAGATTGTTCATCTTTAACTTCGCCCAGGCCATGACCATCGTCACGCTGGAAATAATCAGGACCAGCGTATTGAATGCGCCGATGCGCCAGTCGAGTCCCGCCTCGGCATGAGTCGGCCACGCTGCAGGGCCGGCCTCCGGAGCGCCTACGCGCAGGAGGATGTAAGACGAAAACAATGCACCAAAGAGCATGACTTCGGATGCGAGGAACAGCCATGTACCGAGCTTGCCGCTGTAGAGCCCGGTGACCGGGTGCGGCTCGACGGTATGGGGCAATAGCGCGTGTGCTTGTGCCGACAAATTATGCCTCCGCTACGTGTTGGGGCAGAAAATCCCGCCCGGTTCGAGAAATACTGTATTCATACGGATCGCGGTGAACCACCGGCTCGGTCAGGAAGTTTCCATGCGGCGGCGGCGAAGGTGCGGACCATTCAAGCGTGGTGGCGTCCCACGGGTTTTCCGCAACCTTGCGGCCCAGCTTCCAACTGAAAAGGAAGTTGACGATGAACGGCAACTGGGCCAGCCCCAGCAGCCAAGCACCCCATGATGACATGATGGTCAATCCCTGAACGTTGGCCCCATGGTGATAGAGCGTCTGGTCATAGAGTCGCCGCGACACGCCGGCCATTCCAACGAAAAACATCGGCATGAACACGACGTTTATGAAAACAAACGACAACACAAAATGAACCCAGCCCAAGGCTGTGTTCATCGCCCGGCCTGTCACCTTGGGGTACCAAAAATAAATGCCCGCGAAAATGCCGAAAATCGTGCCCGGAGCCACAACATAATGGAAGTGGCCGATCACGTAGTACGTATCGTGAAGCTGAATGTCTGATGCGGGAAGACCCAGCGGAAGACCCGTCAGGCCGCCGATGGCAAACATGGGCAGAAAGGCCAGGGCGAAAAGCATGGGAACCGTAAATCGGATCGCCCCCTGGTACAAACTAATAATGAATGCCGTCAGAATGATGACGGAAGGAATCGAAATGATCATCGTCGTGGTGGCGAAAAATGTGCTGATGCGTGTGCCCATGCCGGTGATAAACATGTGGTGGGCCCACACGATGAAGGACATGAAGCCCAGGAAGATCACCGCGTGCACGATCAGGCGGTAACCCCAAAGAGCCTTACGCGTATTGTTGGCGATGATTTCACCCACGATACCCATTGCAGGGAGAATCAATACGTATACTTCCGGGTGGGCCAGGAACCAGAACAAGTGCTGCCACAAAACAGGGCTCCCGCCGCCCACACGGTCTTTCTGTATGACACCGCTGACCACCAGTCCTTCAGGCATGAAGAAACTGGTACCGGCCAGGCGGTCCATGAGCTGGAGCACTCCCGCCGCTTCGAGCGGAGGAAACGCGAGCAAAAGCAGGAAGGCTGTGACCAGCTGCGTCCAGACGAAAAACGGGAGGCGGTACATGGTCAGGCCTTTGGCGCGCAACTGAACAATGGTCACGATGAAATTCACCGAGCCCAGCAGCGACGATGTGATGAGGAAGACCATGCCCACGAGCCAATAGGTCTGACCCTTGGTAGCCAGGATGGACAAGGGGGCATAGGAGGTCCAACCGGAATTCGCTGCGCCACCCGGCACAAAGAAACTCGCCAGCATGACCACGCCGCCGACGAAAAACACCCAGTAGCTCATCATGTTGAGCTTGGGGAAGGCCATGTCGGGCGCGCCGATCTGAAGCGGCATGACATAGTTGCCAAAGGCTCCGACCAGCATGGGAACCACGCCCAGAAACACCATGATGGTTCCGTGCATGGCTCCAAGCGAATTGTAAAATTCAGGAAGCATCATCCCGTCGGGCATACCCTTGGGAAAGAGCCAGCCGCCCAGTGCCAGCTTATGACCAGGGTAGGCCAACTGATAACGCATCAACATCATCAGCGAAAAGCCGAACAGGAGGAAAAGCAGGGCCGTGACGCCGTATTGAACACCGATCACCTTGTGGTCGATGGAAAAGACGTACTCGCGCCAAAAACTCAGCTCATGCGCGTCGTGTCCATGGTGGCCTCCTGCATGTTGGTGACCCTCATGACCAGCCGAATGTTTATGGGCCGGGCTATGCGTATGCGATTGATTGGCCATCAAAAAATCCTGCTAATAACTTCCACCGGGTTCATCTTGATCCGAAATTTCAAATTGGAGACTTCAGAGACGTATGCTTCCGCACAACCTGAGACTCTCCTGACATCAACTTCTCGAATTCCGCCGCGCTCTAGTCCTCAAATCCTTCAGCCGGCTTGAGTTTCTCCGCCATCCATGCATCCACTTTTTGCTGCGACTGCACATACATTACAGCGCGCATGGAGTAGTGGTTGTTGCCGCAAAGTTGCGCACAGGCGACTTCAAAATTCCCTTCCAGCGTCGGAGTAAACCAAACCGGGATTCGCATGCCGGGAATGGCGTCTTGCTTGACGCGCATCACCGGCAGGAAAAAGCTGTGAATGACATCCTTCGCGGTAATCTCAATGAAAATCGGGCGATTCACCGGAATGTGCAGTTCACCCGACACAACATCATCAGCGCTCGCCGTGTCGCCGTGATCCAAACCCAGGACGTTTGTCGCGGTGTTTACCTGACTTGGATCGATCTTTCCGAATTTTCCGTCGGCGCCGGGGTATTGGAAATTCCACGCGAATTGCTCGCCGACAACGCGAACGCGAAACGGATTATCCTCGGGCTTGGGCGGCTCGCCGCGTGCGGTTCGCCAGATGGGGACGGAAAAACCGACCAGGACCGCAGCTTCAAACAGCGCAACAACGACTTCGGAATACTTGGACGCCTTGGCCTTGATCGGAATGGGATTGGCACGGTGGTCGGATCGCTGGCGAAACTTCACCAGACAATAGACAAAGAAAATTCCCCATCCCACAAAAATAATCGCCATGAAAACATGCATGACGTTGATGAGGTTATCGATGCCCTTGTTTCCCTCAGCCGCAAGTGTAATTCCGGTCGGGCCGTAATCGCCGTCGATGTGCACACTGGGGTCGGGCTTGGCGGCGGCCGCCTGGGCGAAAGCCGGCGACACTGCCACCGTCGAAAAGGTCAGAGCAGCGGCCAACGCCAGAAGTCCTATTGCATGTTTACGGATCAACGACAAACTCCCGTACTTCGTCTCTTGGTCGGTGGGTGACATCACCCTCACCTGCCCTCTCCCAGCCCGGGAGAGGGCTCGAATGTCTGGATTCCAGTCTTGCGTTGACAGCCAGTGACTACTTCGGCTCGTAGGTAAAGTCCTTTTCCACCGTCGCGCCAGCGCCGACCTCAATGTCAATCGTCTGCTTGCCGAAGCGCGTGTCTTCGTGCCATGCTTCTACTTTGTACTTGCCCGGCGGGACGTTCTTGATTTCAAATGTGCCATCGTCGCCGGTCACCGCAAAGAACGGGTGATTCAGCACGGCCACAGTCGCACCCATCCAGGGATGCACGTCGCATTTCACATGAAACGGCTCCTCGGCGGTGAGCTTCACCTTGTCAACCATATCCTTCTTAGGCTGGGTCTTATTGAACTCTTCGTTTTTCTTGGGCAGGAAATGAATGTTGTGATTGGTGTCGTCGCCGTTCTTGATTTCCAGTTCCTGACCTTCCATCAGCACGACCATGTGCGGTTTATACTGACACCCTTCCTGGGTGATGGTGGCGGGCTTGGCCGGGGGATCGTACTTCTTGGCGGGCACACCTTCCTTCAACTGCACCAGGACGTTACGAACAGTGATAGGATCGGTCTTGGTATTGAGAACGACGTCTTCACTGCCAATCTTGTCGGCCATTTTCTTGCAGTTGGGATCCTTGCTCGTATCAAGCACAGTCCTCTTGAACTTTTCCTTGTCGCCCTTGAAAATGACCTTGCCCTTAATCGTGCCGTTATCATCCGCACGTGAAGGAGAGGTAACACAAGCCAGCAATCCTGCAACTACCAGCAGTCCAACCCATTTGCATCGATTCATGGTAAGCTCCTTTTGAAAACTCACGCGCCTGGCAAAGAGTCAGGCGTCCTTTTAGTTGATACGTTGCACGAACGCAACATCGTCATACTTCAAGTGGCAGGCTTCACAACCCGCGCCTGGTCATCAATCTTCCTTAAATTCCTGCGCCCCCTTGCCGCCGCCCTCTTCGAAATCCTCCGACTCGGCCGGAGCGTCCAGCTTGGGCAATGGCACGCGGGTATTGCGCGTCCCGGCATCGTACAAAAAGTCAATCAACAGATTGATATGGTCGCGCCCCGTCCCGGGATATTTCGCATCATTCTCATACGGACTGGACGGCTCACGATCGTCATTCAGGGGGAAGTTCATGGGCATCTTCGTACCCGGCTGAATCCACTGCGGATTGAGCATCCAATGGAAGAGCCAGTCACGCTGGAGCCGCTGGCTCGCCAGCCCCAGATTGGGTGCGCTGGGAGCAACCAAGAGTACTCGCTCGGTCTTCCCATCCGCCGTCGGACCTTCCACCACCGCCTTGGTTTCAATGTCACCCGAAGCGAAGTAGGTGTTGGTGGCGCTGATCACCTTGTGTCCGTCAATTTCAGCGCCGACAGGATAGGATTTGCCGTTGAGAACAGCCACGGCATCGCTGCCTTCGCCACGAACGCCGTCGAGCCGGTATGTCTGCACGAACTCCGCAGTATTCTTCGCCGGGCCGGGAAGCATCGGACCAAGCACGTGGCACTTCAGGCAGCCCATGTCGAGCAGGAAATTCTCACCCTTTGCAAAGTGCTCGTCGGAATGCAAAGGCGCCGGTGGATCGACGAACGGATACTTGACATTGTAAAGGTCGCGCAGGAAGCGGGCCTTTTCCAGCAATCCCTGGTGCGCCGCAACCACGCGCTCCGCTGAAGATTTGAGCGGATCGATTTCGTCGCGCCGGACCAAAAGCCGGTCCAGCGCCCATTTCCGCAAATCCTGGGCCGGACGCTCGAGAACCGGGTCTTTGAACCAGTCCGGATCCTTCTTCGCAACCTTGGACTCTTCGCCAACGCTTGATGACTCGGCTTCCCTTCCCAGCAATGCCTTGCGAACCGGCGCAAAGTGCTCGTTGATCGGCGCCAGAGTCCGCGCGAGTTCCTTCGAATCGTTCAGGCTCAGCGCTGCGAAATACTCTACCAGCGTGGTGGCCTGCTCATTGGTTACGTTGAAACTGGGCATGCGGATCTGCAACCAGGGCCGCAGCGTAATGACGTTTTGAAAGAACCCATGCAGCCAGTGATACTGGGCTTTGGCTCCCTCGCCCCAGAGCAACGGCGGAGCGTTGACGATGTCAAAGGCAAGTTTGCCGCCGATGTCGCGGCGGAAATACTGCTGGACAGTCGGAACGTTGTCCTCAATCTGGTGACAGGCGATGCAATTGAGTTCCTGGGTCAGGGCGCGCCCCTTGGCAATGGGGCCCTTCACGGCATCGTTGTATTGAATCTTGAGCGGGCCGCTCACTCGCGGGGGGACGCGGGAAAGCAGAAACGTTGTGAGCGATTCGGCCTCATCGAGATTGAGGTAGAAATTGGGCATCTTCAGCTTGTCATAGGGCTTCTTGATCTTTTCGCGATCCCAGATGCGCGGATTGAGCAGCTTGTGCTCTGCGAAGGCGCCGTGCGTGTGGGTAATCTCCTCTTCCTGCTCGTCCGGAATCGGTGAAAGTTCGTTCAGGCGCTTGTCGCCTCGCGGATATACATAGCCGAACACGTCCTCCTTTTCGTGGCGCATGTCATGGAAAGCGTGATCGTAAAAGGCGAAATCAAGTTGCGAGATGGGCTTTTCGGCCCAGGTTGTAAGGTCCGTTCCTGGGGGAGTGGTGGTTTCGAATCCGGCAATGAAGTGACAGGCGTAGCAGCCATAGTGCCCGATCATCTTACTGCCAAGGTAGGTCATCTTCTTTTCTTCGAGCGACATCGAAGATACGAGTTTTTTCGCGTTTTCCAGTCGCCTGGGTTCATCGGCTCCAAATTGCTCGGAGCTCTTCAACCCCGCAACAAGCATTCCGGAAAGTTCGCCACCCTCATCATTCATCACGGCGCGGCTGCGGCGTTCCGACCGCTGTGAGGCCAGCAATTGGAAGATCAAGTCATCGGCCATGCCTTTGGCCGCGTCATCCGCCGGGAACTCGGCCTGAGGAAATTCGTCATTCTTCAACGTGAGCAAGTACGTCGCGAGATCCGTCGCTTCCTGCGGATTGAGCCGCAGGCTCGGCATTTTTGTTTCCTTCGAGTAGTGCTTTGGCTCGATCAACCACGAATACAGCCAGTCGAAATTCAGCTTTGATCCGACGCCGGAAAGCTCGGGCGCGAACCGACTGAAGATGGGCACGTTGTACGGCTTATCGGGGTCAAATCGCACGGTATCCGGCCGGGCGTAGGTGTCGCGATGCTCGGCAAAATGGGCCAGTGCATAGTGTTCGCGTTCATCGCGCGTCATGGCCTTGTAGCGATACGTCGCCTTTTCCTGGTCGAGCCCTTCACGGTGCATCAGATCTTTCGTGATCCACTCCTCGCCGAATTCGGCCAGGTTCGAGTGACACGCGAGGCAGCCCACGCTCTTGAACAGTTGTCGCCCGCGATCTGCGTCGCCCACCACGCCTTCGGGCTTCTGCAGCGGCTTCCAATCCTTGTTGGAAACAGTGAACAGGTACTTGCTGATGGCCGCTACTTCCGTTTTGGTGCGCAACTCGGGATCGGTGTCAAACTGATTCTTGCTGCTCGCGTTGTTGTTTTCCTGAAGGAAAAAGTGCGGCATGCGCGTCGAAGGACGGAACTTCTGCGGAAAATACGCCCATTGCTGCACAAACTGCGGAGTCAGCTTGTGGCTGACATTGCGCAGGTCCGGCCCCACGCGGCGCGAATCCTTGAGTGACTCCACGCTGTGGCAGTTGATGCATCCAACCTCACGGAAGAGCTGCTGACCCGCGTTGATCTTCGAGCCGACGCGTTCGCTGCGAAAACGGGATATGTCGTTGATCTCGCTGTGGCACTTGGCGCATCCAGCCTCGGTCTGCGCCGGAAGATGCATCGGTCGATCCCAGAAATGCGTGATCGTTTCAAAGGTGATATTGGGAATGCCAAGCAGCGTGATGTAGTACTTTTGCTTCCACTCCTCCTCGATTTCGTGCGTGGGCGGCGAGTGGGCTGCCTGCACAAAGTCCGTCTCCTGCGGGTTGCCTTCGTGGCAGACAGTGCATCCCATCTTTGATACGGGATGCGCAGAATCCGGCGTGAGATAAAGGTCAAGATGCGGGTGCGCCAGAAGCGGCTGCTCCAGTTGAATCGTCTTGCGCCCGCTTGCCGACAGGTAGTTGTTCACCAGCGCGAGCAGTGCATGGAAATATTCCTTTCGCTGGGCCGCACTCAGCGCGTCCCAATGCTCCGTGACCTGCCCCACGGGAAGAGCTGCTTCGGCATCCACGGGTTTGGGAGGCGCCGGAAAATCGACGGCCGGCTTGCCCATGCGCTGCATGGCCTCGCTGATGCCCGGGATCGACCGTTCGAGTTTCCTCGCCAGACGCTCCGGCGAAAACTCTGGATCCGTGATCGCAACATGGCATGTCGTGCAGCGATCCGTGGTGTAGCTTTCGAGATAGTTGAGCCGTTGGCGCACCTCCGGCAGCACGAGTTGATTCACCTGATGGCGGCCGGGCGTGTTTTTCGGCGCAACAAAGTCGCCAAGCGGCGCATTGATCACCTTGCTGACAATCGGCAGGCCGGCCAGCAGCCCCTCGTCCGTCAGGACGCCACGGTACTGCATGTCCTTTTGCCGAGCAGTGTCCGCAGCCAGCTTGAGGTCATCCACCTTCTTTTGCGCGTCGCGTACGGGCTGATCCAAGTCGCGGAGTTGTTTCTCCACTTCGCGGCGCCTGTCTTCCCATTTCTCCTTCTCAAGGCGGAGCACCTCCACGTTTTTTTCCTCGCTGAGGAATTGCTCGTGGGCTCTCACCGTCCGGGGGTTGCTGGCCCCATATTCGCCGAGCGTGCGTTCATAGGTGTCTTTGGTTACTTCAAGCACCTGCGTGGCAAGGCTCCACGGGGCGTTGGCCTTCTTGAATTCCAGATCGGCCTGATCGAGTTCCTTTTTGATTTCGGTGCGCTTGCCGGTGCTGGTCTGGGCGTACTGCTGGGCGTCTTTGAGGCGCTGCTCAGCCTCGGCTACTTCGTTTTGTTTTTCCTGACGCGTGGCATTGAGGAAATCGAGATGCGCAAAGGCGGCCTTGCTTACGAAAAACTGATCCTGAATATCGCGCCATGGCCGGGCATAGTCGATATAGACCATCCACAGGATGGAACCCGTCATCACAATGCTGCTGATGGCGAACCAGCGGTTCATCCGATCAGCCGGGCGTAATTTTTCCTCTGGGATAGGCATCGAGAAACCTTAAATATTAGAGTTCAAAGGTCAAAAATCAGGAGAACAAAAAACGCAGTTTCCAACGTTCTTTGAACTTTGAATTTTGAACTTTACATTTCACACATTTAGGAACCATTCCGTAATGCCCACGATATAGTGCAGATTGAGCGTCCAGCGAAGCACCATCTTGATGGGCATGAGCAACATCACCAGCAACAGCAGGGACATCACCGAGTACCGAGCGAAGCCCATGGTGCGATACATTTTCCGGAAAAACAGCGCCCTCAAAACCAACGGGCCGGCCATGAAATAACCCAGCACAAGAACGATGCCCGGCAATTCCCTGATAATGTAGCCGGGTATGAACCACCAGCTTTGCGTGGGAAGCGCCTGCCCCATGATGCCGATCCAGAAAAGGTCATGAAACTCCGTATTGAGCAAGGCCATCGGTTTGTGCAGATCCCAATATTGATACGGACCAAAGAAGTTCCAATTCGGTCCGCGAAGGAACGTGCCGAAAATAATGAGCACAACCCACAAGATCACGAAGCCAAACAGAAACATCGTGATCGCGAATTTGCGCTCCTTGAACGTGTAATAGCCGTTGCCGCGCGGGTTCCTATCGATATAGGGAATCGCGATCAAGCCCACGATGATAAGCCCCGGCAGCAGCACGCCTGCCAGCCACGGATCAAAATAAACGAGCATTTCCTGCAAGCCCAGGAAGTACCACGGCGCTTTCGCAGGGTTCGGAGCGACGTTGGGGTCGGCCGGTTGCTCCAGCGGTGCACGAAGCACGATCGCCCAGACGGTCAGGAACGCCGTGAACAAAACCAGCGAAATCAGTTCCGAATAGACCAGATCCGGCCAGACCAGCACTTTGTCATCGGCACCGGCCTCCAGAAGCGGCTCGCCAATTTCCATGCGATGATCGTTGACCGCGGCCTGGCGGAAGGAGAGCCACAAAAAGAATCCCACGCTTACGATCATCATCACGATGGGAACGTTGTCGGCCTTCTTGATGATCTCCAGAAAATTGGGGTCAAAACAGCTCGCGATGAAGAACAGGACAAACAATGCCGCGAGAGGGAGAGCCACCGTCGGCTTCGTGAAAAAGCGATAGCCGACAAGGAAGATCGTCAGTGCCGCCACTGAAATAATCAGGAACGGCGCAGGCTGCGAGGCCGCGTTGATCGCGTCCTTGATCGGCTCAAACACCGAAGCCGCCGCCAGCAATCCAAGGGGTTCCGTCAAATTCATTTCAATCGACAATCGAAAATCGCAAATCGACAATTACAACGGCCCACTGATGCCGCCGTCTTTCCTCACGCGCCAAAAATGAATCGCAAGCAACACGGTCACCACAATCGGAATAAACACGCAGTGCAGCACATAAAATCGCAGCAGTGCATTGGGTCCGACAAATGTGCCGGCGAGCAGCCCGAACCGCGCATCATCACCGGCGTGAACCAGCGGCACGCCGCCGATCTGAATGAACGATGAAAGCGGCCCTTCAGAACCAACGCCGGGCGTTGCCCGAGCCATGTTTGACCCGACCGTTATCGCCCACATGGCAAGTTGATCCCATGGCAAAAGATAGCCCGTAAACGAAAGCAGCAGCGTAAGCACCAGAAGAATAACGCCCACGCTCCAGTTGAATTCGCGCGGCGGCTTGTAGCTGCCCGTTAAAAACACGCGAAGCATATGCAGCCAGATGGTGATGATCATGGCGTGCGCACCCCAGCGATGCAGCTCCCGGAGCAGGCCCAGCGTCACATGCGCCCGCAGACCCTGAATATCGAAGTAGGCATATTCGACCGTGGGCCGGTAGTAGAACATCAGCAGCACGCCCGTGACGATCTCCACGAGGAACAGGAAGAAGGTCAACCCGCCCATGCACCAGGTGAACGACAATCGGATGCCGCTCTTGCGGACGGCGACCGGATGCAGGTGAAGAAATACGTTGCTGAGGACGGCCATGGCCCGCGTGCGCCGGTCGCGCGGAATCCCGTGCCGGAATACGCTTCCCCAAATTTGTCCTTCGCGGACCCAGTCACCAAAACGAGCAAACATCAAAATTCAAAGTGCAAAGTTCAAAGAAAGCAATAGGTTGCCTGTCCCGAGCTTTGGACTCTTATTCTCCTGCGTACTTTCCTGCGCTATCCTGCTACCCGTCACCGCTTGCGACGCACAATTCCCTTTTTGGTTGTTGAGCTTTTTTCCTATACCGTCAGAAAACTTCCCGCTGTATCCCACTGGCCCAATTCGTATTGAAACTTCTTGCTCTTGTCCACCAGCACAATGCCGTCCTCGATGGTGATACGGAACCGTTCGAGTGGACGCGGCGTGGGGCCCTCAAAGTTAATGCCGTTGGGTTTGTATCCGCTGCCGTGACACGGGCACTTGAACTTGCGATCGTTGGGCAGCCAGTTCGGGATGCAGCCCAGATGCGTGCAAATAATGCTCAGCGCCGCCACACGGTCCGTCTCACGGATCATCCAGATGCCCTGCGGCTTGTAATCTTCGTTCACGTCGCCCGGCTGCATTTCAACATATTTCTGCAATTTGCCTACGCGCACGCGGGGGTCCGGCTCTTCCAGAACATTGGGCATCATGAATCGCCCAAACGCCGGACCGACTGACACAACCGTTCCCACGCCAAAGGCAAACCAGCCCACGCCCAACGCCGCACTGCTCATGAATTCGCGGCGGGAGACAGCACCTTCACGAATTTTCCGTGCCGCCTCCTCCACTTTCGCCTGTCGGGCATCGGGCGGAAGCTCGCGTGGATCGGCGTTGCGTATGGCATTGATACTCTGCGGCACGGACAACCCGCGTTGTTCGATGGCTGCAATGCCCCCGCGTGAAGTCGCCGCCTTCAGCAAAGCGGCGATGGCCGGGTCGGAGGCTCCAACTTCGGCAGGCGCTTTCGTAGGAGCGGCAGCCTTTGCCGCCGCAACAGCAGGCGCCGCTTTCGCAGGCGCTGCATGCGCCTTTGGTTTTTCCGCAACTGCGGCAGTCGTCGGAGCCGCTGGTGCAACGGCGGCCTCCGCCTCTGAAACTTCCATGGGAACAAGGTCGTATTTGATCACATCGACGGGACATTCCGCCGCCGCGTCCTTGATATTTTCCGTCCTCGGCCGCGTAAAATCTGCCGTGAGCGCCGCAGGCCGGATGATGCATGTGTCGTCCAGAACCTCGAAGACATCGGGCGCAGTCGTCTCGCACGCATCGCAAACGATGCAGCCTGGCTCGATCCAGACCTTGGTCACCATTTCCTTTGTTGGCATGCGTTATTCCTCATCAACCATTCGCGGCAGAGGCGGTGCGACGCGAAGCGACTTCCGCTGCCTTGATGCGAACATTGGGGATCGGGTCAGACTTTAGCGTTTCGATCGCATCCCACAAGACCCGATCCGGCAGATTCGCCGCTGCATCGATCGCAGCGATCAACAATGCTTCGATGCGCTGCGGCGGCATAGGATAGCGACGAACCGCGCCGCTTTCATCCACAATTTGATACCGCTCGCCTTTTTCCCAGAATCCCCTGTCCAGCAAATCCAACAATATGGATTGCCCACTCGCATCACCGAGCCGCGCCAGCGCCATCGCCGCCGACCATGCCACTTCGCCGTCATTCGCAAACATCAACGCCTTCAGCGCGTCGATCACTTCGCGATTGTCGCGGTCGGCCAGCACAGAAAGCGCCGTCGCGGCCACCATCGCCGTTTCGGGTCGGGGCGAATGTGACAGCGCCTGTGATATCTCGCCGACGGCAGCCCGCGCTTCCGGCAATTCATGCAGGTTTCCCAGTTCTTGCAGCGCGGCGGGTACATAAGGCTCACGCTTGAGCGTCACGATTTTCACCAGCGGCGCGACGGCCTCAGGTCGTCCGGTCCGTCCCAGCGCGTGAATAAGAAATTCCAGCCGTCGCGACCGCGCCGCTGCTTCATCTTCTGCAAGTTGTGATTGAGCGGGTGCGTCGGAAGCAACCACCTGCGTCTCGACCATCGCGCCGATTCGCGTAGTGGCCTGAGTCAGCTCCTCGGGAGTAAGTTCGCTGTCCTTCTTTTCGAGACGCAGGCTCAACTCAAGGGCCATCTGCCACAGTTCTTTTTCCCGGGGCAATAGCACACCAGCGCTTCGCTGCCCCGAGGTGGCTTCGAGCCCCTTCAACAGGTCTTCGATGCTACGCCGGTCTGGCGCAGCGGGACCACCAAATAGAAACACCACGAGAATCGCACCAGCAACAATGACGGAAATGATGAGGAAGGGAACGGCGAAAAAACGACCCATCAGCGACCAAGTCATCGGAGGAACGGTCGATTGACTATCGAGCTCGCCCCAATCACCCGTGGCTACAGGTGAATGCTGCCCTCCGTTGCGTTCTGGCTCTGATTCTGCGTTGGTCACGATCAACTACTCGTATGGGGCACAAAAACCATCTCGGAGCGACCCTGGCATTCCGGGCGAAGCAAAGATTCTGCCTCGGCAATCAATCGCCATAGGCAGAATTGCGTTGGATCCGCAGCCCAATCCAAGATTGTGAAAAAAATCACAATCTGGTGCCGAAGAAAAGTGGCCAACGCCACTTCGTTCCTACGATCGATGGTTTACCTAAACCCGCTGGGTCCCGTCGACGGAGCGCAACTCTCATCGACCAACCCACTATTCACAGTATATATCTTTCCCCGCTGTCAACAACAGGTTGCAAATATTTTTTCGCCCCAATCCGCCTGTGCCTCTTACGCCTACCCCCTTAAACCACTGCTCTCTTGATCCCTTGATCTCTCGAACCCTTGAACCCTTAGAGCTTTTGACCCTTTGATCCTTTGAACCCCTGCACCTGCTTCTACAATACCCGCATGACTGATTCGTCCGTTACAAATCAAGACTCGAATCCAAGCCCCGGCCATTGGATTCGTCTCCTCCCCGTCTCTCGCTGCCGCCCCGGGGCCGGTACGTTCATCGAACACAACGGAAAAGAACTGGGCGTATTCGTCCTTGGGGCCGACGAGGTAATCGTCCTCGACAATGCCTGCCCCCATTCCGGCGGCAACCTCTCGGCCGGTGAAGTGGCCGGTGGCGTGGTGACCTGCCCCTGGCATCACTGGCAGTTCAACCTCTCCACCGGACTATGCATCGACTCCCCCGCCGCCCGCGTCCAAAAATACGCCGCCCGAATCCGCGGCGGCTGGGTGGAAGTCAGTTCTTCTGCCCGATAGCACCGATTCCGAATCCGTCGCGCAAGAAAGACAGCGCAAGAGCAGACAATTATTTGCGAGAGGGCTTTCACAATGTTTGGCACGGCACTTGCGGGCCTGACAGATGAAGGTGAGCGATGCGCAATAAATGGGTAATGATCGGCCCGATGATCTTGGCAAGCATCATCGGGGGGAGAGTCGCCTCATCCCTCGGACAGACTGGGGGAGTGACTCAACAAGAAGGTCCACCTACTGGCAGATGGGCCAAACCGCGCACAAGAAGTGCGCTAAATAGCACACCTGGAGCGTGCCAAAGCGGTGTCGTGCGCGACGGGTATCGAAGCATTCAGACCAACGTGGATGACAACGGGTGCAACATCGTGGGTGATGCAGCAAACGAGCCGTCCATAGCGATAAGCGGGGCGAATTCGCGTCAAGTTGTGATTGGTTGGAGACAATTCAATTCGATCGAATCCGATGTCAGGGAGGCGGGGTATGCCTATAGCCACGACGGGGGACATACCTGGGTGTTTCCTGGTTCTCTCGCACCGGGGACCTTTCACAGCGACCCTGTCTTGGCTGCCGACACCGACGGGAGAATCTACTACCACGCAATTACTCTCCTTGGAGACCTTTTTCGTACCACTGACGGGGGCCTCACCTGGGACGGTCCGCGTCCGGGGCTGGACGGCGATAAGCCGTGGATGACAGTGGATCGAAGCAACAGCGTGGGTCGCAACAATCTTTACATCTGTGGAGGTGGCGGTGCGGTACGATCCACTGATCATGGCGAGAGCTTTCAGCCTATCGCCAACGGATATTGTCTCGCAGGAACCATTTCAGTAGACAGGTTTGGGAATGTCTTCGATGTCGCAGGAGAGGGGGCATCGGTGACGATTTCGAAATCATCTAGCGCGCAGAATCCCCAGGCGAGCCCATCCTTTGAGGTTCATACGTATCTTACCATCGGGCTTTTTGGCTTCAACACGGCGCTTCCGCAGAATCCAGGCGGACTTGTATCACAGATTTGGGTCAGCAATTCCCCAGTCAGCTTGACGGAGGTCAATGATATTTATGTGTTGACGTTATCCACCATTGACCCGCTCACAAACGACATGGGGGATATCGCATTTGCGGCGAGTCGCGATGGCGGTCTGACATGGGACCGCCCCGTGTTCATCAATACTGACCCTCCAAGCCCCAATAACTACCAATGGTTTCCAGTTTTGTCCATAGCGCCGAACGGTCGCATCGATGTGATCTGGAATGATACACGACACAGTTTACAACCGAATCTGTCGGAGGTTTTCTACAGCTACTCGGTGGACGCTGGACGAACGTGGTCGCCGAATGTTCCAGTAAGCCCGATGTTCGATAGCTGGGTCGGCTGGCCTGCCGGGCAACGAAAGCTTGGCGACTATTACCACATGGTGTCGGACAACCTTGGTGTGAACGTGGCGTATGCGGCCACGTTCAATGGGGAGCAGGACATCTACTTCCTTCGAATCGGGCCGTGGGATTGCAACGGCAACGAAATCGACGACGCGACGGACATC
>CAZCST010000015.1:0-31866 GCA_964501365.1 uncultured Phycisphaera sp.
TCGAGGCGCTGTTCGTCACCAATCTTTGAACTTTGAACTTTGAACTTTGAACTTCGTGAGATCGTGCGACGCACGATGCCGAACAACGTCAGTCCGGCCAGGATGTGAATGACGAGATTGACGGCGTGATAGCCCCAGGGGTTCAGCGTTCCCAGCGCGTAATTGACCGCCAGGGTGACATCCACAACGGGTCGTTCGCCGGAAAGCAGCGGCCCGATGGGCCGGAGCTGGTGAACCCGCCCCTCCTCCACAATGCGAATGATGTCATCAAACAAGAACACGCCCGAAAAACTGTTCGCGTAGGCGGAAATCGCAGCGAGGACAAGGATGAGCGGAAGGACAAACCGGCGTGCTTTCATCTATCAGGGGATTTTACTGGAATAGAACGGCCTAGACGAGGTGCCCAGCGTCCACCAGTGTGCGTTCCCGCTCCGCCAGACGCATGTCCGCGTCCACCATCATGCGGCATAGTTCTTGCATGGTGACTTTTGGCTTCCACCCCAAGAGGTTGTGTGCTTTTGTTGCATCACCGTGCAGAACGTTTACCTCGGTGGGCCGCAGATAACGCGGATCAAACTTGACGTAGTCGTTCCAGTTGAGCTCGAGATAGCCAAAGGTCTCTTCGAGGAACTCCCGTACAGAATAGGACTCGCCGGTGGCGACGACATAATCGTCCGGGTCTTCCTGTTGGAGCATCAGCCACATCGCCTCGACGTAATCGCCGGCAAAGCCCCAGTCGCGCTTTGCGTCGAGGTTGCCGAGATACACCGCATCTTGCAGTCCGAGCTTGATGCGCGTGGCCGCGCGCGTGATCTTGCGGGTGACAAATGTTTCGCCACGACGCGGGGATTCGTGATTGAAAAGGATGCCGTTGCACGCGAAAAGACCATATGCCTCGCGGTAATTCACGGTCTGCCAATAGGCCTGCACCTTGGCGCAGGCGTACGGACTCCGCGGATAGAACGGCGTGAATTCGTTCTGCGGAATTTGCGCGACTTTTCCGTACATCTCGCTGCTGGAGGCCTGGTAGAAACGAACTTCCTTGCCGCTCGAATCGCGATAGTCTCGGATCGCTTCCAGGAGTTGCAGCGCCCCGATGGCTACGACCTGGGCAGTGTACACAGGCTGGTCGAAACTCGTGCGAACGTGAGACTGAGCCCCCAGGTTGTACACCTCATCGGGCTTTACGTCGGTGATGATGCGACGAATGTTCATCGCATCGAGCAGGTCGCCATAATGCAGGAAGAAGGACGGGTTGTTCTCGTGCCTATCCTGATAGAGATGGTCGACGCGCTCGGTTGTGAAGACGCTCGCGCGGCGCATCACGCCGTGTACGCGATAGCCCTTGGCGAGCAGAAATTCGGAGAGGTACGAGCCATCCTGCCCCGTGATCCCGGTAATGAGCGCAACTTTCTGCATGAATGAAGTATCGGCCAAACAAGGAACGTTCCGCCGCCACCATTCAGACCGCCAGCTAGCTGACAGGGTGGAATTGATTCATGAGCGAATTCGCAACGACTGCACGAAGGTGCAAAGGTTCCTCTTTCACTGCGTCGCCATACCAGCAATGAATGGGCGCCGTCGTTTTCAGTGTCAGCAACGCGGCTGTTTCCGCGGCATGGACCGGAGCGGTGTTGCTCACGATGATGGCATCAAAGGCTGTCTGAAGTGCTTCTGCCACCGGCAGAATCTGCGTGCCACGATAATCTCTCCGCGGAGCGGCAAATCGGTCATCGGCAATCGCCACGACATCAAGTCCCAATTGCCGGGCCGCCAGATGGAATGGATAAATGTTCTTCCCCAGGCCGGCAAAGAGCAGCCGATTGGCCCCGCCCTGCCAAACCTCGGTCATGTGCGACCGAATCTCCAGCCAACGAAAGAACCGCTCAAACGCAGGATCAGACAATCGACAGCGATGGTACAGCGGTCGCTCCATCATCCCATGCAGGTCGCCGGCCAGCCGCCCACGGGAAAACGCCCGCAAATGCTCTTCGCCGTCGCGCGCCGCAAGCCATTCGTAGCGCTGGATCGCGTCCACGCGGTAGATGGCTGAAAAAGGAGACGGCAGATACCGCGCCAAAACACGCAGGTTGTTGCGCGTGTCGAATTGCACGGTGCGGTCACTACGTCGCTCCTGTGGAGTTTTTTCATGTTCAACATGCAGTTCGTCGAACACCTCGACGTCCCAACCTGCGGCCGCAAGACGGAAACTCAGATCGTATTCCTCGGCCTGCATGAAAAACGTGCGGTCGAGACCGCCGCATTCGCGATAGGCCTCGGTTCGCAGGCCCACGCCGCAACCCACAAACACTCCGGGCAGGGCCGCGCATTCCTTGCGCCCGGTGGGCAGATGTACATGGAATCCTGCGGCGCCAAGGTGGCCGTCATCCTCAAATCGGCGGATCATCGCTTCCAGGCAACCGGTGCGCGGATACGAGTCGTCGTCCAGAAAGACGATGTAGCGGCCGCGTGCTTCGTCCGCCCCAAACGCCTTGGCGGTGCTCCCGGCGTTACGCGGCAGGCAGATGAGCCGATTTACGCGATGCGCGATGGAGGCCGGGGTTCCATCGGTGGAGTCGTTGTCCACGACAATGGTTTCGTAATCCGTGCGGTCGAGGCCGCAATCGTCGAGTTTCGAGAGAGTACGCTCCACGACCGCACGGCGGTTGTGCGTTGCGATAACGATGGTGATGATGGGCTTGTTTGTGCTCATTCGGCGAACATTTCTACATGCTGGATATCGACATGAACGTGATCGGACGATGAGGTCCGACCCTCTCAGGAAAGCCTACAATTCGTAGGGACAGATTTCGCAACGACTTGTGTTCGACAAAATCGCAACCACGACCTAAACTCGCAGTTTGAATTGTTTATCGGGCCTGTTTCCTGCCTGCCAGCGGTAAGGGTGGGACGAACGAAGATGGGGGTTCGCAGAATAAGATGTCCACGAAACTCAAACCCTCCAGCCATGAGCCCTCCATCCGCGTGGTGATGATGCCGCGCGACACGAATGCTGAAGGTACGATCTTCGGCGGCGTGATCCTCTCGCTGATCGACCAGGCCGCGTACGTTGAGGCAGTCCGGCAGGCACACCGCCGCTACGTCACCGTGGCCATGGACAAAATTGTTTTCCACCAGCCGGTGTTCATCGGCGACGTGCTGAGCCTATACGCTGATGCCGTGAAGGTGGGCCGGTCTTCGATGACGATCAAGATCCGTGTTTGCGCCCGCCGCCGCCTCGACCCGGAACAAACCGTCAGCGTCACCGAAGCTGAGGTCGTCTTCGTTGCACTAGGCGATGACAGCAAGCCCACCTCGATTTTTGATTGACGCCGGAAAAGGCAACTAGGCAAAGAGGCAACGAGGCATCAGAAGGACTTAGAAGTGGTTTCATAACTCAAAAAAACGGCCTTGGCGCTACTGATAACGCGGTGTTTTGGCAGTTATGAAACAGCTTCTAGCAACCTTTTTGGCTTGGGTTCGTTGCTGCAACTTTTTTTGTTGCGCGAAAGCGCGAATCCTTCCTGGCGAGTCGGAAAAGCGGATTTGGAGCCTCTGGATTGGGTTCGTTTTGAAACCTTCACTTCCGGTCATTTTCGTTCGTAAGTCGCGAATTTTTTCCCACTCCGCGAAGGCGTCTGGTGGACCCGCCGCAACTACGCAATTCATAACATGCCGGGCGCGCGCATTTGGAGGGGAAAACGCATTCAGTCGCACCGGTGTTTTCACCGCAGAGGCGCAGAAAACGCGGAGGATAAGGCCACAAGGCAGACAAGCCTTTCAGGCTCGGATGGTCGGGCCGGTTCGGATCCGTGGGCGGCCCTCCAGGCCGAGGTAACGACAGGTCCGGGCCGCTAAAGCGATCTATCGCATTACCATGACCACGGATGCTTGTACCAGCGCATGACAATTTCCCCCGGTTCGCCTGATAAAAAATCAATCTTGCCCTGGATTTTGTCTTCAATGAAGGGGATTACTGATTCGGCTTCTTGGGAGCCGTTGGACGCAGCGCGGCGAGCCCACCGTAGGGCTTCCCCGTACCTATCGTTTGGTGGTCGCGAACTCAACAGGTATGCAGCTAGCTTCAATTGAGCCGGTACATATTCCTTTTCGGCAGCTTTCTCAATGAGCGCGAAGCCCAATCGCCCATCATACGGTGCTCCGTGGCCATACGTCATATAACTGCTGCCCAACATGTACTCCGAATAGGCATCCCCCCGACTTGCGCTCCAGCCATACCAGATCTGGGAAAAATGGTAGAGTTTTACGTATGCCAACACACAAAGAATCAGCAACGTTAGCGCAACGCGCCGTAGACGACGCCAACCGGGTACAATTTCGTAGCTCCCAAGAATAACAGAAAATAGAATGGTGCCGATTACGATCAATGCGGGCTGAATGAGATCGACAGCCATGTTCAATCTTTCTCCCTGTGTGAGATTTCGCAAAAACCTCGGTTTGTTCGATGCAAGATTTCCTCACCAAATTATCGTTTCTGGCAGCGCGGACAGAAATGCGTGGATCGCCCTGCGGCGACGATTCTCTTGATTGCAGCCCCACATTCCTTACACGGCTGCCCCTCGCGGCCATAGACACGGTGATGCCGTTGAAAGCTGCCTTCGGCCCCGTCGGCGTCGCGGTAGTCCATCAGGGTTGAGCCGTTGAATCGGATGGCGCGGCGAAGCACGGACTTGATGGACTTCAAAAGGTTCGCGCCCCTTGGGGCGGCTAATCGATCGGCGCGGGTGAGCGGATGGATCCTCGCCGCGTGCAGCGATTCGTCGCAGTAGATATTTCCCAGCCCGGCGACCGCGTGCTGATCCATAAGCAGCGCCTTGATCTGACGCTTTCGGCCAAGAATCTCTTGAAACTGCTTGCTCGTGCAGGTCAGCGGTTCGACACCAAGATCGTCGAACGGGTCGTTGTTGCGTTCGATGTCCATTTGAGGAGCAGCACCATCGTAGACCCACACACCGCCAAAGCGCCGCGGATCACGAAAACGAAGCTCCGCATCGAGGCTCGGGATCGCAATTCGCAGGTGTGTATGTTTTTCGAGTGCGGCCCCGATTGGATCGATGGTGATGCGACCTGTCATTCCCAGGCCAAACACGATGGTCGCCGAGGGATTCAATTCGATTACCACACGCTTGGCCCGCCGCCGGACCTGCAGGACGCACCTACCTGGTACGACTCGATCCATGGGAGGGGTTGAGGTCTTGATAATGTCGATCCGTGCCACATCCACGGCACCGAGAATTCTGCCTGCTAGCTGGGAGTGCAACTGTCGGGCGATGGTTTCCGCTTCGGGTAGCTCCGGCATATTGCCTATCTTTCACGCTTGACCGCGCGGGTCAACCCGCCGGGCAGGGAAAATTTGCGTGAGTTTGGAAATCCGTTACGCTCTTGACCGATTCCGCTGTCGTATTGTTGCATTGAGAAATCGGGCTCCCATTCGGAGTTTTCGGGTGAGCAGTTCAGCCATATCGCCGGCAAGCACCATAGACAGCCGATCCACCAACAGACACCCCAAAGGCCTTGCGCCGCTGTTTTTCACCGAGATGTGGGAGCGTCTGGGCTTCTACATCATCGTTGGCATCCTCGTCTTGTATCTGACCGACACCGAGCGTGGCGGAATGGGAATGCCCCTCAAAGTCGCGACGGAAATTTATGGAACCTACATGGCGTTCGTTTATTTCACACCCTTCCTTGGGGGCCTGCTCGCCGATCGCTATCTCGGATATCGCCTGTCGGTGCTCCTGGGCGGATTGATGTTATCCGCTGGTTATTTCCTGATCGGTGTTCGCAGTGAAACTTCCTTGTACAGCGGCTTGGTTCTGGTATGCCTTGGTAACGGCCTGTTCAAGCCGAACATCACGGCAATGGTGGGCAATCTCTATACTCCGGGCGATCCAAAACGCGACACTGGTTTCAATATCTTTTACATGGGGATCAACATCGGCGCGTGCCTCTCTGCGCTGCTTTCGGCGCCGCTGCGGAACGAATGGACTTTCGGCGTGGCTTTTTTTGGCGCGGGGATCGGACTGCTCATTGGAGTAGGAAATCTGCTGCTAAACTGGCGCAAACTGGCCACGGCTGACCGACGGCCGGAGATCGATGCCCGCGATGTGAGCCTGAGCAAAATCATCGTCACGATTCTTTTGCCCGCCGCGGTTTTCGGCGCCCTGGGTTATTACGTGGGCAAGGAAGTTCCTTTAGTCAAGAACAGCCTGGGACCCATCACGTTTGCCTTCCTTGTGGCGATGCTTCCGATCGGATTTTACTTCATCACCCTTGTGGTACGCGCAACGCCGGATGAAAAGCCGGGGTTGGCAGCCCTGCTGCCGGTGTATCTGGCCGGAGGCGCCTTCTTCATGATATTGCACCTCAACGGCGGATTGATCACGCTGTTTGCGGAAGAGCGCACCGACCGCAACGGCGGATGGGTTCCCAATATGGTCGAAAAATACTATTGCCAGAAGGCCATGCCCTCCTACTTCGGCAACGCCGATCCCGTCCTTCCGCGACCTCCGGAACAGGCGCTTGTGGTCGTGCCGAAAGAAGTGGACGCGATGTTTGGCTCGAAGCGGATCAGCGAAAGTGCGCTCAACGAAGTTTTACAAAACCACCCCGATTTGAGGGCCGAAAGTGCGACGGATCAGTGGAAACAGTGGGACTTCCTGAGTCTGGCGGTTTACCTGGCTGATCAAATTAAGATCGATACAGCCAAGGACGCGCATGGCGTCGAGTCAACGAAAGTCAGAGTTGTTCCTGAGACGTCCAGTCCTCTGCGAAAAGTCCTGCTAATTCGTGAAGGCAATGGTCAGAAATGGCCGGTCATGCTGGTGTCGGAGGCAACCCATCAGAAGGTGTACGAAAAAGCGTCGCAGGCCCGTCTGCCACACGGCAGTTTCCTGCGCGTCCTCAACGCGGAGTTGATCGCGAATTTTCTGAATCCGTTCTTCGTTGTATTCCTAACTCCAATCGTTGTAGGCTTTCTGAGCAGCAGAGTCCGTGCGGGCAAAGGCATTAGCACGGCAAGGAAGATTTTGTATGGGATGCTTATCACCGTCATCGCATTGTTGATCATGGCTTCTGCCGCCTATTCCGGCGGCAATGGCGCGAGCAAGGTCACGGTATGGTGGATCGTATTGTTCTACTCGGTGCTCACGGTGGGCGAACTGCTTCTCTCCCCGATGGGCCTCTCGCTGGTGACCAAACTCTCACCGAAACGCTTTGTGGGTCTCATGCTCGGCGGCTGGTTTGTTTCGACCGCAGTGGGAAACAAGCTGTCGGGATTCATCAGTGGGCTCAAGCCGACGGAAACCATGTTTCTGCAGTTGGCCCTCGCCCTCTTCGTCGTGGCCATGGTAATCCTGGCGTTGCAGCCCATGCTCAACAGGGCAATTAGGAAATACGGCGCGTAACAGGAAGGGCCGTCAGAAAAAAGTACCTGAACAGAACAGGAATCGACATGAACGAACCAAATGAACATGGCACGCTTCTGGGGCATCCCAAGGGACTGTTTGTCCTGTTCTTTGCCGAACTCTGGGAGCGGTTTTGCTACTACGGCATGCGGGCACTGCTTGCGCTTCACATTGCACAGCAGTTTTTTGGCAGCCTGGATGACAAGGCGCAGGCAGCGGCTTCCGCGAGTTACGGGGGATTTACGGCCCTTGTTTACGCTCTCGGAATATTCGGCGGTTCCATTGCCGATCGATTGCTCGGTTATCGACGGTCCATTGTGCTGGGCGGGCTGTTCATGGCGGCGGGCGAATTCACGCTTATGGTGCCCCAGAAGAACATGTTCTATTTCGGCCTGGCGCTGCTGATCGTCGGCAATGGGCTGTTCAAGCCAAATATTTCCACGCTGGTTGGAAAACTTTACAAGCCGGGCGATCCGAGACGTGACGGCGGATTCACGATCTTTTACATGGGGATCAACATCGGTGCGGCGATCGCACCGGTGGTTTGCCAGGCGATTTCGGCGTGGATGGGAGAGCCGGGCAAGCCCGATTACCGCTATGGGTTCATGGCGGCCGGCGCGGGAATGCTGCTGGGTTTGATATGCTTTGGTTCCTTCACACGTTTGCTTCAAGGACATGGCCTGCCACCAGCTGAACGACAGGGGTTGGGGCCGATTATCAAGGTGGTTATTGGGGGTCTTATCGTTGCACCGGCAATTTATTTGCTCCTCAGCGTTCAGGAGGATGTTGTCGGCTACATCTTGTACACCTGTTTCGCGGCGATCGGGTTATACCTCTTGTTCGTGGCATCGCGCGAGCCCCTCGTGGGTCGGCAACAAATGTACGTCTTGGTCATACTCCTGGCCCTGAACTGCGTATTCTGGATGGGTTTTGAGCAAGCAGGCAACTCTCTGAATTTTTTTGCCAAAAAGCAACTGAGTCCGCTGGCGATAGGGAATTGGAGTATGCCCGCCGAGTGGTGGCAATCCGTCAACGCCATACTAATTGTGATCTTTGGTCCCATCTTTTCATGGTTGTGGGTCTTTCTGCATAAACGCGGATTGAACCCTTCGATCCCGGCAAAATTCGGGCTGGGATTTCTTGGGATGGGCCTCGGATTTGTGGTGATCAACTCCGGAATCGCGGGAGCAAATTCGGCCGGACTGGTGATGTGGTACTTCCTGCTCGGGCTCTACATTGTGCACACACTCGGTGAGTTGTGTTTGTCCCCGGTCGGGCTCTCCATGGTGACGAAGCTCGCTCCCAGCCGGATGACAGGAATGGTAATGGGAGCGTGGTTTATTTCGATAGCGACGGGGAACTTCCTGGCCGGAAAAATCTCCACCATGGCCGCCGACCGCGCCGCTTTGGCCACCGACGCCCTTGGCAAAGTTCACGCATATGCCGATGTTTTCCGTTACATGATTTATATCGGTTGCGGAGTGGGGATTAGCGTTTTTGTGCTGTCACGATTCATGCAAAGATGGATGCATGGCGTGAAGTGATCGAAACACGTTCTGACCTACACGACGGATTCACGGATGCCATCGAGTGGCACGATGGCGCGCCAACATTTCGCGGATTTCCGGTCGAGATTCGAACTATCGACGTGGCTGGAATCTCCCTGCGCATTGCCGCCATGCAGGACGCCACGCACCTGCTCGATCAGCCCGATTGCGCCAAGCGCTTCCTCGATGCCGACGTGGCCCCGTATGGCGTCGAACTCTGGCCGGCGGCCATGATGCTGGCAGAGTACATCGCCCGGCAAAAAACCATCCCCCGCAGCGCACTTGAAATCGGTTGCGGGTTGGGCTTCGTGTCCGTTTTCGCCGCCCGGCATGGCTGGCCCATCGTCGCCGGAGACCACGAACCCAGCGCCCTCATTTTCGCCCGTCACAATGCTCGGCTAAACAACATTTCGTCGATCGATTTCACCGAATTCGACTGGAATCAGCCACCCAACGGCCTGCAGTATGATTGCATTTTGGGCGCGGATATTCTATATCAACTCAATAACCACGCTCCGATCATCCGCTGCCTCGCAGCTCTACTCGACCCCGCGGGAGAGGCCCTGATCTCCGACCCCAATCGCGGCGTCGCCGACCGTTTTCCCGATTCCGCCATCGCTGCCGGCTTCAATGTTGAAGTGATTCCTGCGACTACGCAGAATGCCCAGGGGCGCCGTATCGATGGCCGTATTTTTCGCGTTTATCGGGCCGATTCGGTGCCTCAAGCCGGAAACTCAAGCCCCGCATAACCCCAATTCCCACTTGATTTTGTTTGACAACTTCGGCAGGTTTTAGTACCATCCGACCCGTGCGAAATGGAATCCGTCAGTTCATCGTGTGGCGTGCGAAGGGATGCATCTGTTGCCCCTGTTGTTGCACCATCCATGGTGGAGAATCGTCCTGACGGGACCGTGTAGAATGGCCTGATGTTCACGACCCGTGGGAACCATCCTGCGGGTCGTTTCGTTTGGGGACAGCGATAGGCGGCCGTGTCCGAGAACCAAGGGGAGGGCGAAGCGTGGAAATGCAACTGTATCCGGTCTTAAACCAAAGCGATGAGGCTGCGACACCGCGCGGCCCGGAAGACTCATGGTTTGCGGTCAATGAAAATACGCCGACCGACAAGCTCATCGCCTGGACGATGGAGCGATTTGCCCGGCAACGCATGATCATGACCACGTCCTTCGGCATGGAAGGCTGCGCCCTGATCGAGATGTATGCGCGCACCGGGCAACCCCTCACCTGCGTGTATCTCGATACCATGTTTTTCTTCCCCGAAACCTACAAACTCCGCGACGAAATGATCGACCGCTACCCCACCATTCGCTTCGTCAATTGCGGAACCACAATGACTCCCGAGGAGCAGGCAAGGGAATACGGCAGCGAGCTGTGGAAATACAACCCGACGCAATGCTGCAAGATTCGCAAGGTCGATCCCATGTACCCGGTGATGGCCGAGGCCGACGTCTGGATCACCGGGCTGCGCCGAAGCCAGTCGGCCACGCGGGCCAACCTGCGAGTCATCGACTGGGACTGGAAGTATCAGGTGACCAAGATCAGCCCGCTGGCGAATTGGGAACGGACTGAAATCTGGGATTACATCAAGAAAAACAATGTGCCGTACAATCACCTGCACGAGCAGGGGTATCCCACGATCGGATGTACGCACTGCACGTCGCCTGTGGCCGGCTCCAAGCCCGGCGAGTATTCCCGTGCCGGCCGCTGGAGCAGCTCCGAAAAGACCGAGTGCGGACTGCACGGAGGAGCAGGGATTTAAAGGATCGCACGTGCCCAAACCCAAATCGGAGTATTTGCTGGTGACCCCGGATTTGCTGTACTTCGGTTTGACGCAGAAGACCGCGCCTCTGGCGATCCGGGAAAAACTGCGGACAGATCGGGAGACCCAGCTTGCCCTTTTGTCGCATCTGTCACGACTGTGTGATGGGCAAATCGTACTGGCAACTTGCGAGCGGTTTGAGGTTTATGCGTCGGCACAGCCGGGCTCCAAGGCCGGCCTGACGTCGTTTCTCATGCAATGGTTTGGCCTTTCCGCAGAGCAATTCTCCCGCTATGCGCGAACGCTGGTGGGCCCGCACGCCGCCGGGCATTTCTTACGAGTCGCCGCCGGATTGGAATCTCGAATCGTGGGCGAGCGGCAGATTCTGGGACAGGTTCGCAACGCACACCAGATGGCCATCGAACAAAGCGCGCTGGATGCACAATTATCACTGCTGGCTCGGACCGCAATCCGCACAGGCAAGCGCGCCCGCAACGAAACCACACTGGACTGCGACTCCCGATCCATCGTAACCCTGGCCATGGATTGGCTCACCGATGAGAACGAAGATATTTCCGACAAGCGTGTCGCGATCGTGGGAAGCGGACGCCTGGCCGCACTGGTCGCTTCCCAGGTCGCACAACGACGTCCAGCACAGATGATGATTACCGGCCGCAACCATTTCCGGGCGGCTTTGCTGGCAAAGCATTTTGATGGCCACCACGCAGAGCTATCCGAACTTCGGCGGACCATCTCCCAATCTGATGTTGTCATTGCTTGCACCGCGTCGCTTTCCTACCTCGTGGATGCAAATATGATTGACGCGAATCGCGGCACTCCCCTGCGTCTGGTTGACTTATGCGTCCCGCGCAATGTCGACCCCGCTGTGGAATTGATTCCCGGCGTAAGGCTCACCCATCTGGACGACATGTTCGCGCGAGAATTGAGCCCCTCCCGTCGCGCAGCTTCTGGACCTGCCCGCGACGCGGTTATGCAAGTCGAAGACATTGTGCAACAGGAATTGAACGTTTTTCTGCAGTGGCGTCGCGAACGACAGGCGGTTCCGCTGATCGCCGACCTACTCTCTCGCGCGGCTTCTTCCACATCGGCAGTCGGAAAGCGCGCGCTGCACGAACAGATCATGCGACTCAAATCAGGAGTTGTCGTATGACGGCAACCGCATTGGTACTGGCCGCTCATGGATCGCGTCATGAGCCTGCGGTCAATGAGCAAGTCCGCGCATGGGCACGTCAGATAGCGCTCCGGACCGGATTCGACGAGGTTGTCGCCGCCTTCCACCAGGGGACTCCGGCGTTTCGCGAAATCCTCGATACGTTGACGGCTCGCGACGTAACCGTCGTCCCGGTGATGACCAGCAGCGGTTATTACAACGATACCGTCCTGCCGCGCGAGCTGGCCTGCAACCAACGCTTTTCTCAACTCGTCGTTCACCAAACCATTCCCGTTGGTTTGCATCCGGCCATCCCCCAGATGATCGCCGACCGCGCGAACTCGCTTACGTCGAGCCTGGGGCTTTCGCCGAATTCAAAGTCCGAACTCACGCTCGCCCTGGTCGGCCACGGTACGCCGCGCCATCCGGCCAGCCGCAATGCAACGCTTTCGCTCGTCGAGCATTTGCGCCAGGTTCATGGTTATCGCGAAGCAATCGCACTCTTTCTCGATGACGAGCCGCAAATCGAACAGTTGCTCAAGCTGGCGACAAAACCGGATATTCTGGTGATTCCGTTTCTCATTGCCGCCGGACCGCACGCCATGACAGACATACCCAAGCGAATTGGAATGAGCCTGCGCGACGCGAGCGGCCCGCCATTTGTAGCGGACTGCTCCGGTCGTCGCGTACTTTACGATATGCCGTTTGGAAGTTATCCGCAGATGATCGACTTGATTGTGGACCTGGCAGTGTCTTCCGCGAATCGTCACGCGTTGCCGACGCGGAAAAAGCAGGATGAGGCCGCATGAATTTGGCGCGGGGTATCGTTCATCTCGTCGGTGCGGGTCCGGGCGACCCCGGCCTCATTACGGTCAGTGGTATGAGCGCTCTGCGTCAGGCCGATGTCGTGATATTTGATCGGTTGGTTGATAAAGCCCTGCTTGCCGAATCTCCTCCCGGAGCAGAGCACATCGATGTGGGCAAGCGGCCCGGCGACGCCCCCGTCTCCCAGAAGGAAATCGATGAATTGATCGTGAACCGCGCGAAGGGCGGGCTGCGCGTGGTTCGCCTCAAAGGCGGAGATCCATTCGTGTTTGGACGTGGGTACGAAGAGCTTTCCGCCTGCCGCGAAAATAACATTGATTGCGTTGTGATCCCCGGCATAAGCAGCGCCATCGCCGCCCCGGAAGTCGCCGGAATCCCCCTCACACTTCGCGGCGTCTCGCGCTCTTTCGCGGTGCTCACTGCCGAGACCTCTCCGGAAACGGCCAATGCGGTTGACTTCGCTCAGGTGCGCGGCGTTGACACTCTGGTCATCCTCATGGGGCGATCGAAACTCGAATCCATCGCTCGCACATTGATTCAAACCGGCTGGCGCCCTGATATGCCAGTCGCCTGCATCGAACA
This sequence comes from uncultured Phycisphaera sp., assembly GCA_964501365.1. Lineage (GTDB taxonomy): Bacteria > Planctomycetota > Phycisphaerae > UBA1845 > UBA1845 > CAZAMB01. The sequence continues at coordinate 13,327 of CAZCST010000015.1, forward strand.
GGCCACGACCCCTGGGCAACGAAATATCTCCGGCACGCTTGCCACCATCGCTGCGATCGCCGAACAAATGGAATTGTGCGCTCCGATGGTGACGGTCATCGGCGAAGTCGCGCGTCATGCGGAAAATCGAAGTTCGAGACTCAAAATCCAGGATTCAAAAGACTGCCCGATACTTGACCTTCAGGGGAAACATCCTCTTTTCGGCAGGAAAATTCTCGTTACCCGGCCGCGGCCCGCTGCTATGAAGCTCGCCACAAGATTCGTGCGAATCGGAGCCGTGCCGATTGTCTGCCCGCTCATCCGCATCGCAATCCCGCGTGAGAATACCAATCTTGATACAACAGTGACGAATGTTTCCGCATACAAATGGCTGATATTTACCTCTGCGCACGGGGTCAAAGCCTTCTGGAGGCGACTCATCGCCTGCGGGTCCGACGCGAGACATCTCTCATCCTCTAAGCTTGCTGCGGTGGGTTTTGCGACCGCCCGCCAATTGAGTCGCCGCGGTTTGAACGCTGACGTAACCGCGCGCAGCGCAGAAGAATTGGCGACCGCCATCATTGCCCATTCAAATGGTTTGACCGGACGAGTGCTCTGGCCGCGCGGCGACCTCGCCATGCCCATCCTGCGTGACCGCCTGAGCAGCGCCGGGTTTACCGTAGCCGAACCAGTGGCATATCACACGCACCCCATGAGCCCCGCGCCTGCGGTTCTCCGTGACTTGCGTCGCGGCGTGGATGCCGTGCTCCTTTACAGCCCCTCCGCCGCGAAGCAGTTGGCGTCTCTTGAACTTCCGCTCCGCGATGCGATCATCCTCTGCGTTGGATCGACGACAGCCGAGGCGGCGAAGGCAGGTGGGCTGCACGTGGATGCCATCGCCGCCGAGCCGTCGGACAATGGCGTGCTGGCCCAATTGGAACGGTGTTTCGCCAACAAGGTGACCGCTTGAGAAAATTCCCCACCAGCCGAATGCGCCGTTTCAGAAATACGCCGGCCCTGCGCGAGCTTCGCCGTGAAACCCGTCTTTCACCGGCCAGTTTCATCCATCCGATTTTCGTGGTCGAAGACCGCACGGCCGCAGGCCCGGTTGCCTCCATGCCAGGCGTGCAGCGATACACCGTGGAATCTCTGGACCGCGAAATCGAATCCGTCATCTCCCTCGGAATTCGATCGGTGCTCCTGTTTGGAATTCCCGCGGCAAAAAAATCGGACGCCTCAACTGCATACGCCGCGAACAATGTCGTAAGTCGCGCGGTGGAGAAAATCAAGAAATCGTCCGACCGCCTCGCGGTCATCACTGACGTCTGCCTGTGCAGCTACACCGACCACGGCCACTGCGGCGTCATCCACGACAACCAGATCAACAATGACGCCACACTCGATTTGCTCGGCAAAATGGCCGTCGCCCACGCCCGTGCGGGCGCCGACCTCGTGGCCCCCAGCGGAATGATGGACGGCATGGTCGGGGCGATCCGGGGTGCACTTGATGCCGCGACGTGCCACGAGACCGGCATTTTGTCGTACGCCGTCAAGTACGCGTCGTCGTTTTACGGACCGTTCCGCGACGCGGCCGACTCCGCCCCCGCTTTCGGCGACCGCCACAGCTATCAGATGGACCCCGCCAACGCTCTTGAAGCTTTGGCTGAGGCTCGCCTTGACATCAAGGAGGGTGCGGACGCCATCATGGTCAAGCCCGCACTCGCGTATCTTGACGTGATTCGACGAGTGAAAGACGCCTTTCCGGAAATCCCGCTGGCTGCGTATCAAGTCAGCGGGGAATACAGCATGATCAAGGCCGCTGCGGCCAACGGATGGCTCGACGAAAAGAAAGTCGCCCTCGAATCCCTCACCGCCATCAACCGCGCCGGCGCCGACATGACCATCACCTACTTCGCCAAAGACGCCGTCGCCTGGCTACGACCATGATCTCTCGGTCGCCAGCGCCGTCCATTCCGGCCCCATGATTCGCACAACTTCCTGGCCCGCTGCTCCTCGCAAATCAGCGGCTATTTCCGCAATCGTTCGGCCAATCGCAGGATGAACAATTCCACCGGCAATCTCCGCCAGCGGCTCCAACACAAACCGACGCTCATGCATTCGCGGATGCGGCAGCGTGAGGCCAGGAGTGTCGCACACGCACTGGTCATACATCAGCAGATCCAGATCGATGATTCGGTTCTCCCACCGAACCTCGCGCCGCCGCCCCATCGCCCTCTCAATATCGAGCAGCGCCTGCATCAGCGCCATCGGCTCCAACCTTGTTCGCACTCGCATCGCCGAGTTCAAATACTTCGCCTGCCCCTCCGGCCCCCCCACCGCCTGCGTCTCGTACAACGACGCCACGTCCGCCCCCATCTCCACGACTACTCCCTTGACTTGGGAAACCCGCGATGTGGCCTCGCGCATCATCGCCAGGCGGTCTCCCAAATTCGAACCCAGGGCAATGAATGCAGCGGGAAAACTATCCATAGGCTCCTATTGACCAACAGAAAAATCCATTATCATCGCATCTTCGAAGGCATAGAGTCGCACCAACTCCCTCGCGCGTCGAGTCTGTCAAAAAGGAGCCTGCTTTGACCGAAGCCGCCCCCATCTCCACTGCATTGACCCAGGATGTCCTTTGTATCGGCTGCGGATACAACCTTCGCGGCCTTGAACCTGCAGGCCGCTGCCCGGAATGTGGTCTTTCGATCGCTGACTCAAACCGCGGCGACCGTCTCATCTACGCCGACCCCACGTGGCTTGAGAAACTTCGCTTCGGCGCATCCCTCAAGCTCTGGAACATTCTCATTACGATCTTGATTGGCTTTGTAGGTGGGTTTCTCGTGGGATTCATGAAGGCCCCACAACAGATCGTTTTGATCGTGGGTATGATCGGTGCATCACTGGGCCTTTGGGCCACATTCTGCATTACCACTCAGGAACCGCGCACTGCCCTCACCGAAGACCCCGTCACCCTCCGAAAGGTAATCCGCACTTGTGCACTCACGGCGTTCGCGGGTGGATTGCTGCAACAACTTGGTGGAAACGCATTCGCTTCCGGGTCCACGCTGCGCTCCGTAGCGCTGCCGTGGATCATGGTCGGCCTCATTTCAAGTGTCGCGGGAGTCATCGTGATGATCGGAGAACTGAAGTATTTTCGTCGCTTTGCGATGCGTGCCCCAGATCTTAAGCTGGCTCGTTCTACGCGAATCGTCATGTGGGGGTTGGCCGTCAGCACCTGCGCAACCAGCGTGGGAGGTGTTCTTTTGGCAATGATTTTTGCTTCAACACCGGGAGCACTGGCTGCAACCGGCCCAGCCACAACTTCCACGACACTGAACGGGATCGGCTACACCTCCACAGTCACAACGGCGGCAGGCGCCGCAACGCCCTCAAAGTCCGGAACGACCACCGGAGGGCCGACCCCGGCAACCCCACCGGCAACCATGACGGGAATCGCGCCTGCGGTCTTTGGAGTCGGAGCCTGCGTATTTGGACTGGCCGTCGCGATATTCTTCCTATGGTATGTTTCTCTTCTTTCTCGCTACCGAAAGCTGTTTCAAGGCACGATTACCCAGATCCAAGCCGGTCTCGAACATTGACCGACGTCGACGGTTTTTAAACCTTGGATTTTGTGTATTGAATTTCAAAACAAAGGCCCGCCGCACCAGATGCGTCACTGATGCGACGGGCTACTGTTGTCGGCCCACCGTGGCCCTGGAAGGGGAGGTAAATGGAACGAAGGGCAGTGGAAACTTCGTTCGCTCCTTTATACCACTGAGCCGCGCGATGGCTCGTTTCATTCGCGTAACCAGGAATCATTCGTGACTCCGATGTGACACCGTTGCCGCGTGGTCTCACACTTTTCCCATCGCCTCCCACACCAGAGTCTTCAAATTGAACGCCGCATGTATCGCAATCGGCACGATCAATTTTCCCGTCCGAAAATAGCTCCACCCCAATAACGCACCGAAAAAGATGAGCGCCGGTACGGCATGCGGCTGCGAAATATGCACCATTCCGAATGCCACTGCCGACAACGCAATCGCCGGCCCCGGCCTTCGAAACGCTCCCATAAGAAAGTTCTGAAGAATTCCCCGGAAAAACATTTCCTCTGCAATCGGCGCAATCACCCCGGCCCCAAGCCACAGTGCGACTACTTCCCCACGAGGCAGGCCACCTGCTTCCAGCGCCTTGAGCGTCGGGTGCGTTTCCAGTGGAAACCCCGGCGCGACCCACGAAATCGTCCATGCCGTCGCATCGCGGATCAACGGGCAGACGCCAACCGCCACCACGATCAAACAAGCCGACTCAACCCATGTCCGAACATGCCGCGACCCCTCGTCTGCATTGGCTCCAAAGACAAAGCTTCGCATTCCGCCCCTGACACGTCGTACGGCCAATGCCGCGCACGCCGCTATGCCGCAAAGCTGCGCCCCGTTATTGACCACAATTCCAAACAAAACGTGCTCTGGTGAAAACCCTCTGGCCTGCATCAGGCCCGACAGGATCATCGCCCCCGCAAAATAGGCGAGCGCTGCCAACAACACGGCGTCTTCTCGAAAGACGAAGGGCGGATTTGGAAGAAGGGTATCGCCCTGCGATTTCAGAGCGGCGCGTATCACCCAGGCGACAAGGATGATCGCGCCGGACAACGCAATAAGCTGATCCAGCAAATCCAGCACAGGCTTATACGCGCACCGGCATGATCACCATCGTCGAACCCGACCATTGCAACTTGCGTTGAATCGCGTGGGCCGTCTGATTGTGCAGCAGAGGCTCAAGCCACCGTTCCTGCTCGAACACAATCTTCCCCGAAAAGAATGTGATGCGCGGAAACTCTTCGCGCAGACTCAAACACAGCTTGACAGCCTCTTCGACGACTTCCGTGCCGATGGAATACCGAAACGTCGCCGGCACGCCGTTCGAATTGGCCAGCGCCACATACTTGCCGCCCACGTCTTCCCGCTTCTTGCGCACCGAGTCCATCACGAATTCTCCGCGAAAATCGCTCGAATCAACCACGCCCACGGAGATGAATACGAAGTTCTTGAACGTACCGGGGAAGACCCGCGGAATATTGAGCAGGAGATGAATTCCCAGTCCGTCATAGTTCGCCACGAGTATGCCCGCTGTCGGCGCTTCCTTGTCCATCGGCGGCGGCTTGATTTTGGGCAGAACGGCGTCGCGGACCAGTTGACTGTCAAGACGCTTGAGCCTCTCCGTGACCATGGAGTAATGCCGGCCCACGAGAAAACAAGTTCCCACCACCGCACCGGTGACCAACAGCGTGATCCATCCGCCTTCGGTAAACTTCTCAATCGTGGTAATCACCAGGATCGTCGAACACATGAAAAGGCCAATAACATGAATGAAAATCTTCCGCTTCCAGTCCGGCCGCGCGTTGCGTTCGCGAAGCCAGAAGCGGCACATCGACGTCTCCGTCATCGAAAACGTCATGAACACGTTGATGCTGTACATGACCACGATCGAGCGGACATCCCCCTTGGTATAGAGCAACGCCCCCAGCGCTGCGGTTCCCATCAGGATGATCCCGTCCTGGGTCGTCAATCGTTCCGACAGCGACGCGAACCGGCGCGGCATCCACCCGTCCAACGCCATGTTCGCCATGACGCGCGGGCCATCCACGAATCCGGCCTGTGCGGCCACCACCAACAACGCGCCTTCCGAAATCAGAACCACGATGATGAATAGCCAGCCCATCGGCCACTTTCCGGCCACTTGTTCGGCCAGCACCGCATTCATGGTCTTGCCCGGCTCATGGCTGACATGCGACAGCAGGTAGCACAGCGTCAGTCCTCCGGCGGTCAGCGCAAGTGAGGTGGCCATGTAAATCATGGTTCGCTTCGCGGTCTGCACGCGCGGCTCGCGCATGATGGACAGACCGTTGGAGACGGCTTCGATGCCGGTATAGGTACCGCCGCCCAGCGAATAGGCGTGAAGGAAGAGTCGCAACATGCCGAACATGCCAAGCGCGCCGAGTCCCGCCTTGTAGTTGGTGTGCAGGTTGCCAAACATGGTGGGCAATTCTGAGCCGTGGCCCAGGATTCCAACCGATATGAGGATGGCATGAGTAACCAGAAAAACGAGGAAAATCGGAGTCAACAGCAGAATGGATTCTCTGACCCCTCGAATATTGATGGTGGTAAGCCCCACAATCCAAACCACTTCCGCCGGGAGTTTGAGCCAGTGCACTGAGACTGGAAGCATGCTGAATAGAGCATCGCCCGCAGCCGCGATGGAAACCGTAATCGTCAGCACGTAGTCCACGAGCAGCGCCGAACCCGATACCACGCCCGCCCGCTTGCCAAGCAGCGAGGACGCAACCAGATATCCGCCGCCACCGTGCGGAAACTGCTCGATGATCCGGCTATAGGCATACGAGATGACGAAAACTGTCGTCATCATCAGCAGGGCCAGCGGCACGGCCAGATAAGTCTCTTTGCCCAGTGTGCGAAAGGCTTCTTCCGGCCCATAGGCCGACGAAGAAAGGCCGTCCGCGCCCAGGCCCACCCATGCGAGAAACGCCACCACGGAAATCTGGTGAGCGATCTTCTTGTCACGCAGGTTTCGGGGCTTGCCAAAAAGGAACCGCCGCACACGGTGGTCTGGTACGGATAGATTGTCAGAACTTGAACTTTCGAGGTCGGTCGGATCAACCGCCATGAAGGACGCTCCGGAGAACCCTGGAGAAGCACCGGATCAACCGGAATATCGCTCCTCTTCGACGCCTGCGAGGTTAGCTGACGGGCTTGGGCCGAAGAAGTTGCCCCGCGCCGTTACTCCCTCCCCCCTCGCAAAGGAGGAAAGGTCGGCGCCACGCCCCAATTTCTCGGGTCCCCCGCTCCCGCTTCAGCGGGACTCGGCGTAAAGGGGGCAGGGTGTACCGCGCCGCACACTCAACGTCAAGTTTGGCCTTCCAAGGGGCGCTGGTATCGTTCGGAGTTCGGGTGCCACTGGCAGCTTGCTGCCAGTGCCGGCACGGGCGGACCAGCCGCCCGTGGCACCCAAACGATACCAGTACCCAACCATGGGGGAATCATGCGTGCGGCCTAGAGTTGCAGGAAACTCATGTGCAATTCGGCGTGGCGCAGATTGAGCGCAATGCGTTCGTCCAACGACATCGGACCAAATGCAGGGCTGTCAAATTTCGACGGTTCGCCACGTTGCAGGCGTTGTAGTGCATGCCTCAACTTTTGCGCGCCTTGTTCTGTTGTCATCAATTCCGTTCCGAAGGTACCTTCCGCTGTTCCGGGGATCTTTACGCCTGCAGGCATTCCGTTGCGAAGGTACTTCTTCTTCATGAAGCGCAGGATGACACGAATGAACCAAGGCGTTTTCATCGGGTAGCCCTCATAGGAATAGTTGATCCATGAGGCCAGGTGACCCAATACCTGTCCGGCGGTCCAATTTCCCTTGCACTGGATCGTGCCCGCCTTGTCGGCATTCACAATTCGATCAACTTCGGCAAGCACGTCGTCAATCGATTGGAAGTGCAGCGATCGGCGTTCCCTTACTTTCCCGGTATCGATCATTGCATCCTCCGCAATACGTCACGATCAAATCATGTAATCGGGCAGGAAATCGGGAATGCGAAAGTTTGTGGACGGATTGTTCGAGGCCAGAGGCGCCGGAGGCTGAGACTTGGATCGATTCTCGGCCGCCCCTCCCGAATCACCCTTCGTCTTCATGCGAAGTTCCGGAGGCGTGAACGTTACCACGGAATTCGGCGGCACAGACGATGTCACAAACACCGATCCGCCGATCGTGGACCCTTCGCCAACCACCGTATCGCCCCCCAGAATGATCGCATTGGCATAGATGGTGACATTATCGCTCACCGTCGGGTGACGCTTCGTCGAACGAATGACCCGGCCACGCTCGTCCTTGGGGATCGAGAGTGCCCCGAGCGTGACGCCCTGATACACCTTGACGTTATTGCCGATGACCGTGGTCTCGCCGACGACGACGCCGGTCCCGTGGTCGATGAAGAAGTTGCGGCCGATCGTGGCGCCTGGATGAATGTCGATACCCGTCTGGCTATGGACCCACTCCGACATGATGCGCGGCACCAGAGGTACGTCGAGCTTGTAGAGACAGTGTGCAAGTCGCTGCACGCTGATCGCCAGAATTCCCGGATAGGCCAGAATCACTTCATCGCGATTCAGCGCCGCGGGGTCGCCGTCGTAGGAAGCCTGCACATCACCCGCCAGCATCTCGCGAATTTCAGGAATTCTCTCCAGGAATTGCAACGTGACATCGCGGGCGCGTTTTTCCGTGGCCGGCGCATCGAGCGTAGACCCATTGCCCCTTTCGCCGCCCTTGGCCTCATGTACGTAGCAAAGGCACTGATAGATCTGGCGGAATGCACTCTCGCCGATTCGCGGAAGCAGATCACCCACGTGAAACGAAACGTTGTGCCGCGTGAGACGCTGACGCCCGATGAACCCCGGATACAACAGTTCCAGCAGGTCACGCACAAGTTGCACGATTTCGCTGCGGTTGGGGAGGTACACTCGGTCGATGTGGTGAATGCGCGCGTCAGTCATATAGCTGGCGACGATGCGCTCGACCAGCTCGCCCAGCTTGGGCCCTATGATAAAGTCATGCGGCATGGACGCGATCATAAACGGACGACGCCATCACACCAAATTTTTCGCTCATCGAACAGGAAACTCCGATTCACAGGGCACTGTCGCGCGCCCGCGCTCGTGGCAACGAGGTCTCGATCGATGTCACGATGTCGGCCTGCTGACCGGCCTTGGCCGCCATGAGGCCGGCTTCCAGCACCTGGGCGGCTTCGTCGAATCGCCCTCCCCGCCGGTAGGCCTCCCCAAGGTGGTAATAGCACAGAGCGTAGTCCGGGTTCTGACGGATGGCGCGGCTCAACTCGGCCACGGCCGCGTCGTATTGACTCATGTGAACGAGAATCCAGCCGAGCGTATCGAGAGTGTAGGGATTGTCGGCTTTGGCAACGGCTTTTTTCGCATAGACCAGCGCGGCTGCATGTTCACCGCGCTCTTCCGAGAGGATATACGCGAGATTGTTCAAGGTGTACCAATTGTCCGGGGCAAACTTCAGTGATTGCTCGTAGAATTCCACCGCCTTCAGATAGTCTTCAGCAACCTGGTACACCTCACCCTTCTCATAAAGCAGCGCGGCCTTTTCAGGCTCCGAGGTGGCGCCTTGAATCAAGCCATCCAGCTTGGTCTGCGCTTCGGGCAACCGATTTACGGAAGGATAGAGGCGGGCCAACAGACGGTCATTGCCGCGCGCAAGCGGCGGCGGACACGCCGTCTTCTCGAATAGGTCGACCGCATCCTTTGCCGGAAATGCGCCGATGACGAGTCCCAACAGGCTCTGCACCTGCTGGCTGGATGACGTCATCGCGTTCGACATGGCACTGCGGAACACGTCCACGGCTTGCGTCGCTCGATTCGACCGGGCGAGCAACTGTCCATATTTGCCCAGAACATCCGGGTCCTTTTCGTCGCGCGATCCGAGTCCCTCGTAGTATTGCACGCCCTTGGCGAATTCGCTCAACCGCAAATAAGCGCCCAGCACCATTCCCACCGCGACAGAATTATGCCCCGCGGCCTCTGCACCACGACGAAAATCCGCCAGCGCCTTGTCGGCAGCGCCGAGTTCCAGGGAAATCTGCCCGCGCAAAAACAACCAGAGCGGATCGGGCTTGTCTCCTGCGCGATTGATCAACCCGGTCGCGATGCGCTCGCCGTCGGAATACCGCTTCTGACGAATGTAGGCGGAAATAAGTTCCTGACTCACGTCGTTCGAGCCTTGCACTTCGCCGGCAAGCGACTCAAGCTCTGCAATGGCGCGATCCAGCCGCCCTTCTCGCTCATGAATTTTCGCAAGCATGATTCGCGCCGGTGCGGCCGCGGCCGGACTGGCCGTCTGCTTGATGCGCTCCAGGTCGACCATGGCGGCCTGAAGACGACCCTGCGCGACGAGATGCTGGGCACGTTGCGTCAACGCATAGACATCGTTGGGACGCTTGGTGAGATAATCAGTCAGTGACGCAATGGCCTGCTCGATTTCGCCGGATCGCGCCTGCACCTCGCCTTGAATCAGAAAGCCCCGCGGATTGTCAGGATACTGACGCCTGTACGCCGCCGCTTCTTCACGCGCCCGTTGCAGATCGTTTACCTCGCGATCCAGCAGGCAGGCAATGCGTCGCTCCAAGAGCGTCGGAAGCGTCGAAGATTTCGTTTGCACGGCAATCTCCACTGCCTTGTCAAGCCATCCGACGGACTTGTTCGGTTGATTCAATTTTGCCTGGTACAGGCTGCCCAGTGCGTAACACACCTCGATTGATGGCGCTTTTTCCGCGGCATCAAGAAGCGTTTTTTCAGCACCCTGCGCATCCTGCTGGGTGAGCTGTTCACTCGCCACCAACGTCGCCGCCACGGCCTGCTCTTGTGGCGTGGGTCGGGAATTCATGTATTGCCGGAGAATTTCAATGGCTCGTGCCCCCCGGCCACTCTTTCTGTAATAGGCTGCCGCAGCATTCGCCACCCGTGATTCGTTGGGAAGCAATTGCAACAGCCGATCATAGGCTCGATCGGCCTTTTCCTTGTCCCCCGTCGTCTCATACAGTTCCGCAAGACGCTGCACATTGGCAGGCTCTTCCTTGGCGGCGAGTTGCTTCTCCCTGAGTGCAATGGCCGCTTTCGGGTTTGCTGCTTCCTTGCCGAGCAGCGACTGTTCCCGTACCCAGGCATCATCGGGAATGAGTCTTTCGGCAAGGGCAAGCTCCCGTTCAAAAGTGACCTTGTCGCCGGCCAGTTGAGCGAGAAGCGCCAGGCCCTGGTGCGCCGACCCTTCGTTGGGATTCACTTCAATGGCCTTGGAGAAGGCTTCCCGCGATTCGTCATTACGCCCCAGCGCCTGCAGACACTGGCCAAGCATGATCCAGGATGAGGTTTGGGTGGGTTGCTCTTCCAGCGCCGCCCGGAAAGCCTGTGCCGCAAGATCGAACTCTTTGCGCAAATAATGGTACATGCCGATAATCGACTTGCCGCCCGCCCCGTCCACATCAATACGAACTGCAACGTCCCGGGCGCTGGCCATGGCGGCGTCATCCTTGAGCTGGTATGCAGCCCGCAGCTTTGTGCGAAGCAGCGCCGCCCGTTGATGCGATGTCACCGTCTTGGCCATGGGGGTGTCGCCGGCGTCGATGTGTTTCTCCGCCTCATCAATGGCCGCCAGCACGCGGGCCGGATCGTTCTTTTGCGCATAAAATGAAACCAGCGATAGGGCCCGCCTGAATCCATCCTCCTCCGCCTCGATCAATTGAAGAAGTTCGCGCTCCCGGTCCTCGGGCGTCAGTTCCTTGCGCAGCGACAATTCCAGGGACTTGAATGTGGTGTTGCCCGGATCGGCGGCGAGAGCCTTGTTGACCACGTCTCGCGCCTCATCGAGCCGCCCAAGCTGCGCAAGTTCAGAAGAGAGCGCGGCAATAATTCTTGGATCGGCAGGCTCAGCCTCCAATGCGTGCCGGAGCAACTGCAATGCCTTTTCAGTGTCGCCCTCCATCGTCGCGGCTTTGGCTTCGAGAATCGCTCGAATCGTTCCGGAGCCGCTGAGTTCCTCCTCGATCTTTCCAGCCTCAAGCTGCTTCCCTTGCCGCTCAAAAATCGCGGCCTTGATTCGTTTCGTATCTTTGTTGTCTGGTGACAGCGTGAGCGTGCGATCCACGACATTCATCGCATGTTCTAATTCGCCCGTCTGCACGAGCGATTGGGCGTACAGGTTCCAGAACGCCGAATCCCAGCTTCGAGTGCGCGTCGCCTCGGTCAACACTTCTTCCAGGAGAGCCTTGGCCGCGCCCGATTCGTTCAGTTGCAGGTGCACACGGGCGCGAATCAGGCGATTATCCCAATTGACTTTTCCGTAGGATTTGAACGTATCATCCGAGGCGCGAAGGTCTTCCAGACCGGCACGCTCCCGCCCGCGCGCGATCTTGACACGCCCGGACTGGCTCAAAACCATCGGATGAGTGGACCACTCACCCCGCGCATCGGCAACGTATTGCTCGGCACGGACCAGCCATCGGTCGCGCTCGGCAAAATCCTTCTTCGTCCCGGCCTCCACGGATAGAGCGACCGCCGCTTCAGACGCATAGGTCATCAATGTCAATATGTTGAGTCGATTTTGGGCCGCCTCGACCCCTTTACGTTCCAGACCCTGTGCAATTCTCTTTTCGCAGGTATCAACGACCTTGGCGGACTCACCGGCAAGCCGGTAGAGACTCGCCAACTGCACGTACGAGTCGAAGGCTGAGGGTTCATCCTTGATGGCTTCGTTGATGATTCTCTCTGCCGATTCATAAAGTGCCTGGGCTTGTTCCGAACCGCTTTTCTTGGCCTTGACCCAACTCTGAATCAGGAATCCGGCGTAGGCAAGGCGGGCTTCATGGCGGCTGGAGGCGTCCTCACCGGCCATCTCGACGCTTTTCTGAAACGATTCTTCCGCTTCCGTTTTCTTGTCCAGAAATGCCAGATACTGGGCGTATGCGGTGCGAACCTTTGACGCGGCTGGTCCGGGCTGGGTGTGCTTGGAAATCAAGCTGTTGTAAAGTTCCCGGGCCTCATCCTTCTTTTCGCGTCGGACAAGTTCCTCCGCGAGATCAATGGGATAGATAACCTCCTCGGGCTGAAGTTCGTACGCTTTGCGAAGTTCGTTCAGTTCCTCGTCTGTGTTCGTTCCACGATCTCGCAATCCAATCAATGCCAGACCCAGCGCGTGATGCGCCACCGCAGAGCCGTCGGCGTCCGTGACAACAGTCAGCATGGATTTGGCGGCGTCACGCACCGACTCCCAGTTTTGGGATGACCCATACAGCTTGGCCTGCCGCAGCAGGAGCCCGAGCTGCCGGACATGGGCTTCCACGAGATTGGGGTCTCGAAGTAGCGCCTTGGTCCATGCAATTCGGGCGGACTGCACGTCGCCTTCGCGCAGCATCATTTCACCGAACTCAACGAGATAGGTGGGGTCGTTGCTTCGCTCCCATGCCTGGTTGTAGAACGCGGCGGCCTGCTGCCAGTCCTCCTGGGCGGCCCGCTTTTGAGCGAGTTCGACGAAGTACTTGGGGTCGCGCTGCGCGAGGCTTTTCAGCATGAGCAGTGACAACACGATCATCGTGGCAAATGTGAACAACGAAAGCCCGATGACCAGCGATTTGTTCAGTCTTTTTCTTGCCATTACCTTCTCCACTGTGCGGCAAATTTCATGACGGGATGGTTATGCATGCTTGTCCGCGGCCTTTTGCACCGCGTCAAAATCCGGGAGATGATCCCCAACGAGAACGGGCAGCAATTTGCCCAGGAGCTTCGCGGCTCCTTTCACGTTGTCCTCACGGCTGGCCCTGGGAAAGCTGATCTCAATCTTGCTGAAATATCCGAAACGGTCGCGCGGGTCGTTGATGAGAATTCGCACTGCGTCACGTGTGGCCGCGAACTCTCCATTCGCATGAAAGAGATACACGACGGTTTGTTCATCGCGTTGAAAGACCGCCGTCTTGACAAAGGTACAGACGCGCATCGGAACTTTCTGTGGAACGCTGGCGGCGTCAATCGGCACATCGCGGTTCTCGTGAGGTCGTGCCGGTTGATAGCCGGCGCCAAGCCGACATTCATCAGGCACATGCGGCACGAGGTTTTGCCCGCCAGTGTCATAGGTAATGAACAGTTGGACGTCATGAAGGGGGTCGCCGGATGGCAGGCTGGTGTCTTCCATCCGCCATTGGATGTACTGGTCTGTTCCGAGAGCATCGATCACCGGACCATCGAGCGTCGTCCGTTCCACGACCCGAAAAGGCATAAGCCGATCCACATCCATCGCACTGAGTGGCTTTCGCAGCGGGATGGCCGCCTTCGCCTGACGAAAGTTCATGGACCACGCCACCGGACCAACGAGAATCGCCGCTCCAATCAAGATGAAAGACGCCACGACGAAATGAAGGGTGAATAGGCTCTTTCTCATCGAATCACCGAATCACGCCCCAATGACTGACGTAAATTCATAATTGGAAGCATCTTACGATGCCCTGAAACCGTTATCTGACGTTAGTCCGCGATTCCTGTACATGTCAATCGGCATTTTTGCGGCCTATTGGTTGCGATCCCCGTCGTCTATCGATCCTGCGGCCTGAATATAACCGATAATTGGATGGAATCGCATTCTTGAGAAAAGGCAACGGCATGACCGACCCTGAAACGTTCCCATCCAACCACCCTTCTCGCGATGGAAACCATGAGCAACCCGCCCCCTGCATCATCGTAGGTTGCGGTGGACATGGCCGCGTCGTACTCGATATCTTGCGCCAGGCCGGAGCCTTCTCACCCATCGGATTTGTCGACTCAGACCGTTCCACTCACGGCAGGCGCATCGACGGACTCAAAGTCCTTGGACACCCAAACGATTTGTCCCGACTGGCGGAAGAACTGGGCTTCACGCGCGTCATTATTGCCATCGGCGACAACGGCGTGCGGCGCGAATTCGCCGACAGCCTGACCGCCCGTGGATTCGAACTGATCAACGCCATTCACCCTTCCGCCAATCTCGCCGCCAATGTTTCCCTGGGCCGCAACACCGTCGTGGCCGCGGGAGTCTTGGTCGGCGCGCACGGACAGATCGGCGATTCGGTCATCCTCAACACCGGCTGCATCGTCGATCATGAGACCCTGATCGGAACCGCAACTCACGTTTGCCCCGGTGCAAAGATCGCCGGAAGAGTCGTCATCGAATCGGGCGCGTTCATCGGAATCGGCGCAACGGTGATCCAAAGCGTGCGAGTGGGTTGCGAAGCAATCGTGGGGGCCGGTGCGGTCGTCATCGCCGATGTGGCGCCAATGTCCACGGTGGTGGGCGTGCCCGCCCGTGAAATCAAGGCTTCACCGAAATACTGCCGCGAGCTATCGCAAAGCGTGGATGCTCACCTTGAGCATCTGTACGCCCTCGGATGATCTAATCGCCCTCCGACAGTTTTCTCGCGTGCAACAAGAGGTCCCGCCCAACTTTTTCGACCCGCACCGTTCGTTTCCCGGCCAGTAGTTCATCGAGCAGCGCCCCCACCGTCTTTGCCCGCCAGCCATTCAATAATTCGATGTCACCCGTCTGTCGGGCGTTGGCCGCCGTCCGAATGCGAATCAAATCGCGGATGGACTTCTTGGTTGCCACCAGTCCGTAGGCGAGGTCATGCTCCAGGCAATAACTCCGGATCACGGCCGTCGCCAGCGCAATGAGAATCGTTTCCTGCGGCGATTCAAAGTCCGGCGGCGCGGCGGCAGTTGGCGTTTCGGTCGGCAACGTCATCGCGTGTTCGACCACTTTTCCCAGGGCATGAATGTGCTTGTCGGACACATTGATTCCACGCAAGTCGCGGATTTCTGCAAACTGCGTGATTTGCAAACGCGCAATTTCAACCAAAAGATGATCTTTCAGGATGGATCGGGCCGGACGATCGAGCTTGCGGGCCAGCTCATCGCGCCATTTCAACAATTCCTGCGCAACGACCATCGGCTTTCCGCGAAGCGCGCTGATTCCCTTGACGCGAGGGGTCGCATTTCCCTCGATTCGGCCATACGTCTGAGGCTGCTCAAAATGCAAAAATTCTTCGACCGCCCAATCCGTACGTCCGAGGCGGCCCAGCCGCTCCCCGAGTTTCTGCCGCACAGCGTGCAAATGGCAGACGTCTTCTGCCGCATAACGCAACTGCGAGGCCGTCAGAGGACGCTTCCGCCAGTCCGTCAGAGTCTTGGCCTTGTGCAAACGGATATGAAGAAGAGCCTGGATCAGCTTCTGAAGGCTGATCGGATATTCCATGCCGACAAATCCCGCTGCGATTTGCACGTCGAAAATGTTTCGCGGAATTTTTCCCGTATGCTGCACGCAAAGGGCGAGGTCCTCCTGCCCGGCGTGAACGATGGTTTCGACGTTGTCATCGCAGACCAGGCTCCAGACCGGCGCCAGGTCGAGTTCAAGGAACGGATCGATCAGGGCCACCGAATCCGCCGTCGCCAGTTGAATCAGGCAGACTTCCGGCTCGTACCGGTCCTCCATGACGAATTCGGTGTCGAAGGCGATTGTGCCCAGCTTGTGAGCCCGGCCGCAAAACTCGGCGAGTTGCTCGTGTTGCTCGATCAGCAAATACTCTGTCGGTTTGGGCTCGCGCGGCACATACCAATCTTAGCATTGGTTCCGCTTCCGAGACAGGTCAGGCAGCGGGTCGCATGTTTGCGCCCTTACAGCCGCCGCTGTCGTTGGGCGGGCTCCGCCCGGCGACACTATTTTCTACGAGTCGCGGCGTGCATTGCACGCCCTGCCCGGCTACTCCCCTCTCCCTCGCAGGGAGAGGGGCCAGGGGTGAGGGTCGAGCGCGCGACGAGCGCACGTGTGGCTCGCCGCTTGGTTCAATCATTTGGAAGAGCGGACTCCGTCCGCCGCGAAAAATGGGCCGCACGGCTTCTGCTTGCCTTTTGATGGCACCGACTTCCAGTCGGTGCACAGCCCCGGATGGGGCGACGGTGTGTTGCCGGGGGTGAGCGAAGCGTAACCCCCGGAACGCAATCCCCCCGAAACTACCCCCCTCTCCCTCGCAGGAAGAGGGGCCGGGGGTGAGGGTCGAGCGCCCCATTCCCTGCTGCTCACGGACACGCCGCAATCGTGTGCGGATACGGCTTGCCTTTGAACGCATCCACGCACGCCGCAATGTGACCAAACCCAAAGTCTAGGCTCAGCGTCGAAGTAGAGATGTTCCCAAACGCATCGTCCCCGGCCAAGAGCGCCCGCGCCTTGATTGGCGCACCGGGTACGCTCTTGAACTTATTCACCAGCGCCGCAACGTCTCCCAAATCCGGCTGCGTCGTTGTGCTCGGCGGGTTGTACGGCTGCTCAACGTCACCCCACCGAGTCGTGTTGACAGTCAGCGGCGAAGATACTGCGGTGCAGCTTGCTTCATTCCCCATGCAACTGGCGGCCACATTCTCCACTTCGTAAATCGAACTCGGCACAATCGCGCTGCCCATCACGTGGAGCAACCCTACCGTGCTCCAATCCTGATAGTACGGCGTACATTGCAAACTCGCCGCATAAAACGGCGTCGGGTTCGACGACGATTCCACATACTGCGCCGGTGGCCCCACCCAACGCACCTGCCCTTCGAAGGAACTGAAATCGGCCGCTACGCCGCCCGTGTACGGAGGGCTTACATGGTGCAACGAGACCAGTTTGACGCGAAATGCTGATTCACAAGGAAACGAAAGCGACCCGACAACAGAAATGAATCGCGCTTTGGAAGGGTTGTCAGAATCTGCAGTCGGACTCCCGCGCCCGCGACAAGAAATACAGGGCAATTCGCAAGTTGTTCCGTTGCCAAGATAAACTCCGTTCACCGAGGAGCAAAACTGCTGATCAACTCCATTCAGACAGGAGCTACCTGCGGATGACCTACAGGCCCCAATGATTGGACAGCCATCACTGTCAACTTGTTCTGAAGGTGGCGAGTTGGCACAACAATCTGCACAGTCTGGTATGCCGTCTCCATCTGTATCATTTTCCGGAGCACCACAACCGCAATATCCCGGAGAGTCCTTGTACGAATCAAACGGGCATTGATCCAAGCACCCGCTTACCCCGTCATGGTCGGGGTCGCCAGTACAATCTAACTCGTGACCCAGATATTCGCCGCCAGTGAAGTTATGGCAGTCCTCAACAGTCAGGCCATCAAAACATTGCTGTTCGAAAAAGCAACAAGCACCCTCGCATTGTGAAGAATCAAATACGCAAGTCCCCGACACGCAATTCTTTACAGTACAACCAAATCCGTCAAAACAATCGAGTGGATTGCCACACGGGGCGCAAGTTTGCTGAACTTCAGAACAGCCCGATCCGCTCCGACAGGGTACTTCACCGGACACGCAGAATCCACTGAAACACTGCTCGTTGCCATTGCAGAAGAGCCCGTCACTACAAGACGTTCCATTTGCAACCGGGATTGTTAGATCGCAATTTCCTTGAACACCAGCCGAATCACAGGAAGCAGTGTTACATGGACCTCCCGAATGCGAGCAGTCCGGTGGAGGTCCCGAGACACAGCTTCCGTTCACGCAAGTATCATTTACGGTGCAAGCCAATCCATCTGAACAGTTCGATGTATTATTCGTATGTACGCAAGATTGATTTACGCAAGTGTCATCAGTGCACGGGTTCGAGTCGTTGCAATCGTCATTGAAACTACATGGCGAAGTGGGGCACGCAGTGGCGGACGTTAACGTCAACCCCTGAAGGATCGGCAGAAACGTCGTAGGAATAGCTGATGTATTGGCAATGAACGTTCTGTTGATGTCGTTGGCAAACGTAAATGTCGTAGTCCCGCATACCGCAGAACCGGCCTTGAGGTTGAGCGTCCCACCGTACGACACGTAATTCTGGTCACAGGTACTGCTCGGGCATTCTGCGGTGGTGAGGCAGGATTGTCCTATGTTGGCGCCGCCGACGCAGCGACTGGCCGACTGA
>CAZCST010000016.1:0-238677 GCA_964501365.1 uncultured Phycisphaera sp.
GCTGTAGGCCCCGAGAATCCGATCGCGAAGATCCTGACCATACGCAACGCCCATCCATGGCTCCTTCCAGGTCCAATCCTGGACCTCGAAAAGAGCCTACAAACAGCACCCGGTTCGCGCAATCCTAACATGCGCCTAATGCGCTACGATTGAATTAGGAGTGCTCTAGAAGCTATCCTAAGACCATTTTTTGTGTCATTGCGAAAGTTTATGCACGGCATTGAAACTCACGGGCGAGCAATTGGCCGGGGGGTCGATCTTCGGCCTTATCGAAGGCGAGGCCATGAATTACGCCTTTAGCGCCAATTGTATTTTGCCGTAATTATGCGCGCGCTGCGCATGTTATGAATAGTGATGCGCGGATGGAGGTCCAACAACAGGGAACGGAGCAGGGTTAGGAACGCGGGCGAGCTTGCGCCAACCCCCTCGCCGCGCCTTCCTGCACCCCTCCGCGCCGCCCGCCGCGCACCCCGGACGAGGGGTCCAACCCCCTTTTCCAGCCCAAAATCGCCGATTCACCCCTGCACCGTCAGCAAAATGAAAAATGACGGAACGAACCCATCTTCAAGTGACTTTATGTCCGGAACCCGCAGCGCGAGCGACGGACGGAGCCTATTCGTGCCTCAGTCTTTTCGAAATCCAATACCCCTCCCTCGCGGTCGGGGTGC
This sequence comes from uncultured Phycisphaera sp., assembly GCA_964501365.1. Lineage (GTDB taxonomy): Bacteria > Planctomycetota > Phycisphaerae > UBA1845 > UBA1845 > CAZAMB01. The sequence goes on from CAZCST010000016.1 coordinate 669, forward strand.
TGATTGCCTTCTTGCCTTGCTGCCTCGTTGCCTTGTTGCCTCACGGTTTCCCCTCCGCCACCGCGATCACATTCGCGCGGGTGCGGAAAAAGAGCACGCCTTCGGAGATGGCGGGCGTGGTCATGGTGATATCGCCCAGCGAATTCTTGGCAAGGAGTTCGTAGGTCGGCCCGGCCTTGATGACCATGACGTCGCCCTCTTCGCTGGTGAAGTAGACCTTGCCGTCGGCGGCCACGGGGCTGGCCGTCCAGCCCACACCCTCAGAGAGGCGCTCGCGGTAGATCTTCTTGCCGGTGCGGGCGTCGATGCAGGCCAGGATGCCCTGGTCGCGGCAGAGGTAGAGGTAGGACTTGGTGCAATCGCCCGTGCCACAAGGCGGCGTGTAGACCAGCGGGGTCTGCATGTAGTTGCCGATGTTGAGATGCGCCCAGGAGATGTGGGAGTTGGTGGTTTCGTCATCGCCGAGCGAAATGTCGCCCTCGGCCGAGGTCTTGATGGCGTAGACCGGCGATTTTCCGCCGTGAGCGTTGGTGATGTAGATGAGGTCGTTGGCGACGACGGGCGTGGGCACGGGGATGTCGCCGGCGCCGTGCATCCACCAGAGTTCCTTGCCGGTCTTGAAGTCGTAGCCACCGATGCGCTTGTAGCCGTTGACGATCACCTGCGACCGCTTCGGCGACTCATCAACGGTTGGTGTGGCCCAGCATGGGTCGCTCTCGCGCGGCGTCTTCCAGATTTCCTTGCCGTCGCGGACGTCAAACGCGGCCAGGTACGAATCATTCCGCACGGAGATAAAGACGATCACCTTGCCGTCCTCAATGATCGGCGAACTGGCGAAGCCCCATTGCAGTTCGTTGGCGTCGGGCGGGCCGGCGTCGAGAACGGGGAACTCCTTCTTCCAGACCTGGTTGCCGTCGAAGTCGTAGCAGTACAGCCCCTCCGAGCCGAAAAAGGCGACGACGTATTTGCCGTCGGTTGCGGGAGTGCAATTGGCGTGGGTAGCCTTGATATGCCGCATGACTTTCGGAACGCCCTTATAGGCGGACTTGTCCCAGAGGATTTTGCCGGAGTTTTTGTCGAGGCAGAGGAGACGGAAGTCGTGATCGACTTTTTCCTCGTGGATGGGGCTTTCGCCGTAGAGGCCGACCTTCAGGTAGGGGTTGGGATCGGTACTGACCGCGGTGGTGACGAAGAGCTTGTCGCCCCAGACGATGGCCGACGAGTGGGCGAGGCCGGGAATCGGCGTTTTCCATTTGATGCTCTCGCCCGATTCGACGTTCCACTTCGTTGCCGTGGGGTAGCCTTCGGCGACGCCGCGAGCAGAGGGCCCGCGAAACTGTGGCCAGTTCGTCGTCGAGCGCTCCTCTGCGAAAAGCACAGCCGCCGAAAGACCACAGAACAGCATTCCGCCAAAGGCAAGAGAGAGTCTTCGCCCTGTTTGAATCGTTTTCATCGCATCACCTCGCAAAGATTGCCCACCCGGCGAGGATTATTTTAGCGACCGAAGCGATTCATGTCTTTCATGATCTCGATCAGGCGCGCCTGGCGGGTCTTGTAGAAGTCCGAGGTGTCGTCCACGGGGGCGTCGTCGCGTGTGGTCACGGCGTTACGCATCAGGCCGCCGACTTTGAGGGGAAAACTGACCTTGTACTCGTTATCGAAGATCGCCACACGCGACCAGTCGGCCACAACCGTGTATTCGCGCTCCGGTCCGGTCAGGAGGCTCGCGCCAAGGGAGTAATCCCGTGGATCGTTGCGAACGCCCAGCAGCGGCAGGATTGTGGCGGGCAGATCGAGGTGGCTGGTGATGCGATCCGTAACGCTGGCTCCGGTGCCGGGGGCCCAAAGGACCATGGGTGTGCGAACCTGCTCCTCGGTGAATTCCGAGTTGTGGCCCCAGCGGCCCTTCTCCATGAACTCTTCGCCGTGGTCGCCGGTGATCAGGACGATCGTGGAATCAAGAAGGTCATGCTGCCGCAGATAGTCCAGCAGCTTCGCGATCTGGCTGTCGAGGTGATGACAGGCGTTGATGTAGCGATTCTTAATCAGCGGCATGTCGGCGTTGAGATCCATCGTCGCGTAGTTCAAATCCTCAAGATAGGGCTTGCGGATGATGGATTCATCGGGAAAGTAATATCGTGCGTGCGGCGACTCGAAGAACATAAACGTCATGAAGGGTCGGGTTGCGTCGCGCGTATTCCAAAACTCCTCGATGGCCTCCACGTTGCGGCGATCGCGCTCCCATCCGGCGCCGCCCCACTCTTCGTGCAGGAGTTCGCCCGGTATTGCGGCAAAGACTGTCCGATCGAACTCCGGGTAGGTGAACCGCGCGCTGGTGAACATCTTCATCTGATAGTTGAGCTGTTTGAGCGCGTCGAAGAACACCGGGCCACGATGCTCTCTGAGAAATGTGAACCACAGGTTGCCGTACAACCCGTAAAACATCGAAAACATGCCCATGCGCGTTCCATTGCCGCCGCTGTAATGGTGGGTGAAGCGATGGGCCTGTTCTGCGAATTCCCACGTGGACGGCATGATTTCCGGGTCGAGCATGTCGGCACGCAGCGACTCCGACACAAGCCAGACAATGTTGTATGGGCGATCCGGCGGCGCGATATCGAGTTCGCGGAGCGGGTATTGAATTCGGCCATCCTTGATGGACATGTGGAATCCATCGCGCCCGTCCGTTTCAATTCCCATTTTCCTGGCGAAGTGGCGAAAGGTGACCGGCTGATACAGGGGAAAAGCGCTGGCCGAAATCAGCACGGGAGAAAACGACCAGATGTCGCTCAATCCATAGGTAATCGTCTGTCCCAGGGTGCAACATGCCATGAAGCCGGCCGAAGCCAGCGCCGTGCGCCTTGAAGCAAACCGTTGCCAGAATTGGTCGATCCGTCTGCCCCTGAAAACGACGATCACGAGCGCGAGCTGAATCAATAGAAAGCCCGTTATTTTGGCGGCGTAAACCAGCGTCGCGCTCCAGCTTTCACCCATGGATTCGAGTCCGCCCGGAGTAAAGATCGTGTTCCAGATAAAGCCATTGAAATGCATTCCGAAGATATGAAATGTCTGCCGATCCGCGTAAAGAAGCGCCTGCGTAAGCGTTGTCAGAAGGACGGCAAATCCAAAGAGGATCATTTCACGCTGACGATTGGAGAGTCGCTTTGGGGTTGCGTTGTCGGGCACGGGTCGCAGCACAAGCCCCGCAAGGGCAATCAGGCCGATCGAGGGCAAAACGTACGCGGCCGAATAGCTGAGAAACACGGCGATGGTATAACAGCTCGAGGTGAATCCAGAGAAGTTTGCATGCCGTAGAAAACCAAAGGTGTTGCACAGCGTGACGAGGTACGTCAACAGAAAGAACTGACCCAGTCGTTGGGCACGGGAATTACCCTTGAGCATCTGTGTTTCCATCGTTGACCCAAAATTCCACAACCTGTCACGAAAGTATGCGCGACCGGCTCCGCCATGGCGCGCACGGGTACAGGATGCGGCGGTTTCCCCGATATGGCAATAGAGGCCCGGCATTGTGACGTGTTTGTCATCTCGTTGTCATCAATGAAAAGTGCCATTTCGACCCCAAAATCGGCCATTCTTCATTTTCCTTGACAAAATGTGTCGCTATGGTAATACATCGCGCGTTGTCCTTTGAAAAGTAAAGATGTCGCGATCGTCGGTGTCCGATTCGTTTTGGACATAATGAGGAAGGTGGTGTGAATCCACCGCGGACCCGCCGCTGTAATCGGGGACGAACGCCGCACAACGCCATTCGCATGGCCGCCCACGGACGGCTTTGCGGAGAAGGCGCGGCTAGTAGGCTATCACCCGTAAGCCAGAAGACTTGGCCGATGATCGCCCGTTTTGATGTGGCGCCTTCGACGGTGAGGTGTCGCGATCACGATCATACTTGCTTTCCCATGCATTCGATGCAGGAGCGCCGAAGACAACCCCCGGCGCCACGATTCGCCAGCAAAGCAAACACAATGACCACGATCCCGGCCTTCGCTTTTGCGGACGCCGGGTTTTCTTTTTTACCGGATGTTGCGGGCGAGGATCCTGCGCTTTCGGGGAAGGAGTGGTCACATGGGGTCTTCGAAACAGGTTCAACGCTTAAGGGTTTCAAGTTCAAGAGTTCCAGGGTTCAGAAGTTCAACGGTCGCACGATCAAAGATTCAACTGATTGGATCCTTGACAATTCTTCTTGGTTTGTCGGTGCTTTCCGGAGGGGTCAGGGCCGACGCGTTCAGTCAATACCAGCAGGCCGGGATGTTCACGCTTCCTGTCGGGGCGGCGATGTTCGATGTGCTGCCTGACGGTCGGATCATCACGCTTGCCGGATCGAATGTGTACATCGAAACCGCGCCGACATCGGGCACATTTTCATCTACAGGGACTCTCAGTGGCGCGGATTTTCCGTCGTTTGGTGCGGCGTTTCTGCGAGTGTCGCCCGATGGCACTCGTTTCGCAGTCGGCAACAACGGCGGCGCGTCCTTCAGCAATTACAAGATTGGTGTGTTCAACGTCGGCAACCTCGCGGGAACGTGGTTTACTGCTGCGCACTACGATGCCGCGTGGATCGACAACCAGCGGCTGGCGATCACCGCAGGAGACTTCGGCAGCCCTGCTTTCGTGACAGTGCTTGACACTTCCAGTCCGAATCCCAGCAGCCCGGACAACCGCACGATCATCTCCGGAATCGGCGGGGCGTCGGGCGGTGTCGCATTCGACATGTCAGGGAACTTATTTACCGGCAACGGCTTCGCGGGCGACGGCCCCAGCGGCACGGGCGCGATCAGGGCGTTCTCCAGTTCGCTCTGGGAAACGGCCTATGCCAACAGCACTCCGCTGAATTTCGAGACTCAGGGCCTGCTCATCGTGGATGTTCTGTCGGCGTCGCCGCTGGAATTCGACGGCGAAGGAAACCTGCTGGCGGGAGGCGGGGATTTCTCGCAATCCGGTGAAACGGATTACGTGGCGGTGGTGCGAGCGTCCGCAATCGCAGCTTCGCTGGCCGGCCAGGGAGCCGTCAACACAAGCGACCCGGCCAAGGTGCGAAAGCTCGATCCGGATGCGGGCAATGATTTCAATTATTTCTTCACTACGGCAAATCCCGCTCTTTCGCGTATCTATGCGAAAGACGCAGGCGAGACGACCGTACATGTTTACCTCGACACGACGAATGTTCCGGCGGCATCAACATGGGGTGTCATAAACCTGGCACTGCTGGTCTGCGTTGCGGGTTCCATGGCGATTCATCGTCGGGCGGCGGATGGGATTGCATGACCCGTATCGCAACATCGCCCTATCGCCATTTCGCCATGTTCGGGGCCGGCGCGCTATTCCATTGCGCAGCTGCGATCGCGGGATCGCCCTTCGCGACCCGCGTTATCGAATACGCACCTGCGCCGGGACAGTTTGTAAACGACCCTGCGTTCAACGACCCACAACGCGCGTTGGGACCGCCGTCGGGCGGAGGAATGGCCGACCCCAACAATGAGTCGGTGGTGACGCTCGGTGGTTTTGGAGGATTCATCGTGCTGGGATTCGACCACACCGTGATGAACGATCCGCTGAATCCCATGGGACTCGATGCGATCGCGTTCAGCAATGCCTATTGGGTGGGCGGTAACCCGGATCGCCACTGGGCGGAGTGCGCGACGATCGAAATCAGCCGCGACGATAACGACAACGGGCAGGCCGACGACGACTGGTATTTGATCCCGGGTTCTCATTTGACAGCGCCGCTCAACCGTACGGCACATCCCTGGACCGGCGGAATAACTACGTACGCATATCAACTTCCAACTGATCCGTTCGGCGCAGTCGTCGTCGTCAATCCGGAGTCGGGCACGGAAACGGAAGGGATTTACGGGTACGCCGAGTATTCGCCGACTTTGTTCCTCGGCGACATGGATGCCGATGACGTAATCGACAATGACGAAATTACGGAAGAGGAATTCTACACGGTTCCCGACGACCCCTTTGAAGTCGGTATCACTCCGGGTTCTGGCGGGGGAGACGCTTTCGATATTGCCTGGGCTGTCGATGCGGCCACCGGCGCGCCAGCCAACCTCGACGGTTTCGACTTTATCCGGCTGACGACGCCCTTGCACGTGATCATGGGGCCTCTCGGCGAGAAATCCGCGGAAATCGACGCGGTGGCCGACGTGTCGCCTGACCCGTTCGGCGACGCCGACTCTGATGGCGACATCGACCTTGCCGATATTCGCTTGTTGCAGACGTGTCTGGGATTGCCCCGCGGATTGGGGCCGTGTATCGATTTGTCGCTTGACGCTCAGGGCATCATCAGCGTCCAGGACGCTGCGCAAATCCTTCACCGAATGACGGGACCGTTATGATTGTCCATTGCCGCATCAGACGCGCTTTCACGTTGCTGGAGTTGCTGGTGACTGCGGGAAGCATCACACTCTTGCTGGGTTTGTTATTGCCGGGGCTGGGACGCGCCCGTGAGGAGGCCCGGTCGGCCGTCTGCCGATCCAACATCCGACAGCTCGTACTTGCGAACGCAATGTATGCCAATGACAACGGCGGAGCCTACGTTCCGGGTGCTGCTGAAATCGTCAAGAAGAATCTCCAGCGATGGCACGGGATCCGCAAGAAGAAAAGCGAGGCGTTTGATTCTTCGCGCGGGCCTCTGGCTCCCTTTCTCGGCATGGACGGAGCCATTCGCGCGTGCCCTGCGTTTGCACCGGAGAAGCCCGGTTTCGAGAGCGGCAACGGGGGGTATGGCTACAACAACGCCTATGTCGGAGTGCAAACGGCCGTGATGTCAAAGGGCGCAACCGTCGTGACGACGGACCTGGGCGGCGTTCCCATGCATCAGATCAAGCGGCCCGCCGATACGCTGATGTTTGCAGACTGCGCGTTCCTCAATGATTCGCTGATCGAATACAGCTTTGCGGAGCCGCGCTTTCATCCGCAGTACGGGACGCGTGCCGATCCATCGATCCACTTTCGTCATGCGGGGCAGGCGAATGTCGCCTGGTGCGATGGCCACGTTTCACCCGAGCGGCGCACATTCACTTCGTGGAGCGGGCTCTACGAAGGCGACCCGCAGCGTCAAAATCTCGGCTGGTTCGGACCGTCGGACGACAACACTTTTTTTGATTTGCAATGAGCAGTAGGGTGGGCCGTGCCCACTATTTGCAAAAGCGACGCCCGAAATTCAGCGACGTGCAAAAAGGTGCCCTTCGATCCAATCCATCAGCCACGCGGCGAATGTGCGTTTGTCGATCGGTGCGTGATTTGGGGGCGTGTGCACACTTCCATCCGGCGTGAAAATTTTGGCCGCGATGAGATCCGAACCCATCGTTTCCAAGGAATTCGCCACGATGGCGTCGAGCTGCTTGGTTCGCAGTTTCATTGCGGCGCGCTGATCGAGCCGGGCCGGCTCCTCCAGCGCAAAGCCAACGATCTGCTGATGCTGTTGTCGTTTCTCGGCACAGGCGGCCACAAGGTCGGGCGTGGGCACAAGTTCCAATCGCAGGTTTTCCTTATCGCGAGGCAGCTTTCCGGAAGAAGGTTTCGCGAGTGCGTAATCCGCGACAGCGGCGGCCATGATAAGCACGTCGCACGCTGGAAAATGGACTTCCAGCAATCGCTGCAAGTCGGCAGTCGAAGTAAACCGTTCGGTGTGCAATTTTTCCGGCGGCGTCGCACTCACCGGGCCAAGCAGCAACGTGACCTCCCAGTCGGCGTCGCGCGCCGCCTCGGCAATGGCGATACCCATCCGGCCGCTCGAACGGTTGGCGATGTAACGCACGGCGTCGATCGATTCATGCGTCGGTCCCGCCGTAACCAGCACTCGCTTCATTTTGGAATTAGTATCGCCGACGCGATCCGTTGGCCATGAATCCCAAACCCATCAATACGACCAGTGACGATCCGAGCATTCCAGCGCCGCATGCCCTGGGTTGTGGGGCGGTCGTGCCGCCGTCGCTGGTATTGTCGTTTCCGTCGTTGGGATCAAGCGGGGCAGCATCCGTGGTGTCGGGAATGCCATCTCCGTCGTCGTCGGGGTCGGCGTTATTGCCGATACCGTCGCCGTTGGTGTCGGTGGCCTCGGCCGGATCGACAGGAAAAGCATCCTGATTATCAACCACTCCGTCGCTGTCGTCGTCAGGATCAGCATTATTTCCCACGCCGTCGTTGTTCGTATCGACGGTTTCGTTGGGATCGGTGGGAAATGCGTCGTTCGTGTCGATGACACTATCCCCGTCCTGATCGGTCGGTGTCGGATTTCCGCCAGTCCCACCGCCTCCCGAGCCGCCTCCTCCGGAACCTCCACCTCCGCCACCCGATCCACCGTCGTTCCCCGTTACCGAGAATTCCAGGGTCCCACCCTGCATGTTTCCGGCCATCAAGTTGAACCGGGCGGTCATGGTAAAGCCGGCGCGAACGTCAGCGCCATAATTGTCATCCGTGTTGGCGGGATTGACGGCATCGAGTGTCCCCGCTGCGTTGATCGTGATGTCCACGCTGCCGACCTTTACAGGTTCAGTCGTCAAATTGAGCAACAAGGAATTTGACCCCAGAAGGATGGAAGTCACGTTGGTCACCGGCAGCTCCGGGTCTTGAAACGAATACCCGTTGGCGTCCACGGACCAGGTGAAGGAATCCAGTTGGATGCCGGCGCTGGTGGCGTCGAAATCAAATTGAATCAATCGCACATCGGCAAGCGGAGCGTCCGCACCGTCTGCGGAAAGCAGGATGTCCACGACGGCGTTTGTCCCCGGAGCGACGGCCCCGGCAATGGGCTGGCCGTCCTGACCAAAAGCTTCAAGTGTCACGATCACATTTGCCCGTGCCGACATGGCCGTCAGGAACAATCCGCCGAGTACAGGCAACAAACGCACGAACATTTTGGTCATCTTTTTCCCTCAACAGGATTTGCTTGGGTGGTCCTGATGCCTACCCCGGCCATCAGGCACCTATTCTAGGCCGCACCATCTGGCCAAACCAGTTTTCGTTCCCCAAGCGACATTGGCTTTCGAAGGCCCATTTTCTCGGCAAGAATTCGCCACTCGATCCAAATGCACACGATTTTCGGACGCATCGTGGGCTGACCGCCTTCGGCTACCCGGCTCAATTTTTCCTGACCGCAAGCCCGTGAAATTATAGGTTTGAAAAGCACAGCGACTAATCTCTCTTGAATTTTCCGCGGAATTGCTCGGCGGGATACTTCAGCGCGTTTTTGGCCATCTTGTCCGCCAGCGCGCTCGATAGATCGATCTTCATCCGCGACGCGAACGAAAGCAGATAGGCCAGAATATCCGCCACTTCTTCGCGGATTTCGCCAATGGCTTTGGGATCGTTTGCGATGTTGTCCAGATCATCGCTTCGCAGCCACTGGAAATGCTCCATCAATTCCGCCGCCTCGATCGCAATGGAGGCCGACAGGTTCTTGGGGTCATGAAACTGCTGCCAGTCCCGTTCGGCCACGAACCGGGCCACCAACGCACTTAATTCCGCCACCCTGGTTTGATCATCTCTCACATTGCACCCTTATCGCCAGACCTGAAAAGGCGTATTCTACTTCGCGCGACGGTCTTCCGTCTCCCCCGACCGTCCAATCATCCACCATAAGTGGAATAAGATAGGGAGAGATTGGAATTGGGAGGCCCATAACGGCTTGCAACCCTCAAGCCGCGGCAGACTATAAGGGTCAGCGTGTTTCAGGGGTTTCTTTTGGTGAATGTGCTCTTCGTATTGCTGATTTTTTCCGGGATGCTCCAGGACTCGGCCTCCTTCGCACAACCACCGACGCCCACATCGGTCGTCCCAGCCGCTCCGCCTATCGAACTGTCCGAGACCCAACCTCGAAAAGTGGCTTTCATCGAACACAGCGGGCCGTACTGGTCGCTGGGGAGTGTGATCAACAAAGTCGCCCGCGACGCCAGGACCATGGGCGTCCAGGATGAGCTACTCATCCGCTATCTGGATGATTCCACGGGAACGTCGTCGGGGGCACTGCACGCGGACATCGGTTTCGGACTCACAGACGCAAAACAGCCTCCGGCATCCTACAAGGTAGCCGAGTGGCCCATTGAGTTGGCGGTCCGAAAAACGGTCACCGGACCTGATGGACTAAGCATGCGGCATTTCTTTTCGCTCAAATCGTGGGCACGGTCGCAGGACCTGGCTCCGGCCGGAGACATGATCGCCGTCGTTCAATTTGCTGTGGACGGAGAGAATACCACAATCGAAGAAGCTGAGATTCTTTTGCCCGTATGCGTTCCCGACCCGCCTGTAGCCAGTCCTACCGTCCTTTTGAGAAAAGGGACGGAGAGCGACAGTTCAACGGAGATCCTGGCGGACGCAAAGCCGTCGCGAAAGATTACAAGGGTAATCCAGTTGCCCTCTCAGGATGCCGAATTCGGAAGTGACGAGGGTTCTTCACAGGACGTTAGACAAGCTGTTGTCATTCCTATCGGAAAACAGGTTCCCGTGGACGCAGGCGATGCGCCTCAACGACCCATCGCAAAGGAACAGAGAGCTCGCGACGTAGAAGAGCAGCCGGCGGCTCCACAATTCGCATCGCCGGCCGTGCGGCCCAAGCCGAGCGCGCCGCGCCGAACCAAGGCTCCTGTGCGCGAATGGATCGAAAACGGAAAATTCGCGGAAATTGCCACGGCCCTGCTACCCACGAATTCCAACACAGCGACATTCCAATGGGCCGATCAAATCACGGCACGGATTCTCGCCATTGCCAACGCCGTAAGAAAAACCTCGCCGGACGACGAGGGCTGGCTAGGTGAACTGTCCACGCAACTGGCAGCCCGACGCGAAGCCGCGACATCTGCCACCTCCAAGGCAGCTCCAAAAGTTATAGGTCCATCAACCGCGAACGACCCACTCGAAGGCGAGCGGAAAGCAATGATGCTGGAGTTCGACCGCTTCATGGCAGAGGTGTCCTACCGTTCGCTGAATCCATCCCAAATTCGAGACAAGTTGACCGATTTGCTCGAAATGGCCATCCCGCTGGTTTTGCCCTAGTTACCGTTAAGTCAAGATTCTGGTGAATTTGCATAACATCTTGCAATATATGAGTTTGCGACTGATATGATCCGTAATAGTGAAGAAAAAAACACGATGTCGAAAGCTGCAAAAGTGGCCTGTTTGCTTGCCAACAGCCGAAAAAAAGGTACCCTACTAGATCGTCTTGCGACCCTGAGGCGCGATGGGGTCACGAGGCGACTGAGAGCAAAAAACATGAGCGGAACGACAACGATCGCTCCCTCGCCGACATCGATTAACGGTTCGGCGGGGATGGGCGCGTTTTTAGAGTTTGAGAAGCCCCTCCAACGCATCCAGCATGATGTGGAGGAAATGGAACGTGAGCAGCTGGCGACCGGGCGGGACCTTTCCGAGGACATCAAGCAACAGCGTTCCCGGTTCAAGTCCACGCTTCGCCGGCTCTATGCCGACCTGACGCCCTGGGAAACGGTTCTGGTCGCACGGCACCCGAAGCGGCCCCATTCCTCCGATTATTTGAAGCTGGCCTTTCGTGATGTGTGCGAGTTGCATGGCGACCGTACTTTCAGCGACGACTGTGCCATCCTTACCGGCTTCGCTCGCATCGGCGGGCATCAGGTCATGTTCATCGGGCACAACAAGGGCAAGGACATCAAGGAGCGCATGGCCTGCAACTTTGGCTGCGCCCATCCCGAAGGGTATCGCAAGGCCCTTCACAAGATGCAACTGGCCGCAAAGTTCAAGTTGCCTGTCGTATGCCTGATTGACACGCAGGGCGCCTATCCGGGTCTCGGCGCTGAAGAGCGCGGCATCGCCTACGCCATCGCCACGAACTTGATGGAAATGTCGCGGCTGAGAACACCGATTGTCAGTGTCGTCATCGGCGAAGGCGGCAGCGGCGGAGCACTTGGAATTGGCGTGGCTGACCGCGTGGCCATGTTCCAACACTCGTTCTACTCTGTGATTTCGCCGGAAGGTTGTGCGGCCATCCTGTGGAAGACCGCCGAGCAGCGCAAGCACGCCGCCGAGGCGCTGCGCCTGACAGCCAAGGAATTGCTCAAACTGGACCTGATCGATCACATCGTGCCCGAACCCGTTGGCGGTGCTCACCGCGAGCCGGAGGGTGCGGCCGCCAATCTCGAACGCTACATCGTGACGACGCTCGACGACCTCAAGCGATTCTCTCCGGAGACGCTGGTCGCTCGTCGCCGCGAACGCCTGCGGCAACTGGGCAGCTTCTTCGAATCACCGAGCGAGACGAAAGTCGTGGTGGCGAAGACCGCAGCCCGCCGTTCGACGGCGCGCTCCTCGCGCCTCCAACGCTTCACGACCACCAAAACCATCGAAGTTTGAGGGTCGGATTAGACGACAACAAATCGAATCGTGAATCCGCGCGAACGGGCGTTGCGGCTTGTTATGATTCTGTTGAAGCCACCCTAATTGCGGATCGAACGGACTGCACATCCTGACGAATCTGATCCACGAGGGCGGCAACAGTTGCGAATTTCATCTGCCCCCGGATTCGTTGCACGAACTCAACTCGTATCGCTTTCTCGTACAAGTCACCCTCAAAGTCGAGGAGGTGGGTTTCGATTTGCCGCTTGTTCTTGCCAAACGTTTCGGCCCGGCCAATGCTGATCGCACTAGCGTAGGGCTTCCCCCTCACGACTGTTGTTCCGGCATACACTCCCTCGCCCGGCTCGACCTGGCCGTCGGGCAAAACGATGTTTGCTGTTGCATATCCCAGCGACCGACCGCGAGCCGCGCCGTGAACCACGGTCGATTCAATTGTATACGGACGGCCCAGGCATCGGGCCGCCAACGCGACATCGCCATCGAGGAGTAGTTGTCGAATGCAGGAGCTTGATACCGGCAGGGATCTTCCGTCATCGCCTGTGATGGCAACGGGTTCTACGATATGTGTCTCGCAACCGAGGGGTTTAGTCACCTCGCGCAGTAACTGTGGGTTCCCCTTGCGGCCCTTTCCAAATCCAAACGTCGGGCCTTCCACGATGTGCAGGGGATGAAATCGAGCCATCAATACATCACGGATGAACCGCTCCGCTTCCATGCTGAGCAATCCCCGATCGCTATGGGCGACCACAACGGTGTCGGCCCCGGCCTGGGCCAGACGGTGCACTCTTTCGGGCAAGGCCATTAGATGGAGCGGCGCCTTGGCGGGAGCAACCACGGCCAGGGGGTGCGGATCAAACGTCAGGGCAACGACAGGGTCACCGGCAGGGACTGCCAATGACCGTGCATGCCGGATGATTTCCTGATGACCTACGTGAACGCCGTCAAAATTCCCAACCGTGAGAACGCAGCGCGGGATGGGCGGGTCAACCTGGTCCAGACCGTAAATGATTTTCATTGCAAATCTCAAACGTCTCCGTAGCGGCACAGCATAGCGCCCGTTCCTGCCGGATTCAATGAGGATTCATTTGACATGGCCCGACGGGGCTGCTCATATGCTTTCGTGGCCAATGTGCCCGATACAACACGCGTCCCTTCAGCGAGCCTTGCGCTATGTATCAGCAGCGAGTGTCTCGATCATTTCGGCTCGGTACTGCGGCATCTGGTCGTTGGTCTGGTGGATCACGTTGCTCGCATTCGACTGGTAAGCAATGACCGGCGGGTCGAGAAACTTGCCCTGGGCCCCACGCAAGCGATCGTGCAACCCTTTCCCCGCTGGCCATTCGCGCGAAAGCGCATTCACCAGATTGGTGAGGCCATCACCGCACCCCCGCCTACTGTCATACACGCCTTGTCAGGCCCGACGTACCCGGTGGGTCTGGCACTGGCCGAGGAATTTGACGCAGACCTGGTGCTGCAGGTGACTTCACGGGACGACTGTGCCGAAGTGGAGCGCTTCAAGAATCAGCACATCGGGCGCATTCTCTGCTTTACCGAACCGCTCGCACAGCTGCTGCACCAGGAACTCCGTTTGCCCGAGAGTCAGACGGAGGTCATTCGACCCGGAGTCGCGGCGGCGATTCGGCCCTCATGCTTTGCCCGAGGCGATCGGATGCCCGCCGTCGTTTGCACTGCGCCTTTCACAAAAATGGCCGGAGTGGAGCGGATTATTGAGGCGGCCCAGATCATCCAGAAACGCGGGCGACGGGCCATGTTCTTCCTCCTGGGGCAGGGGCCCTTTGAATCGGCCCTTCGCCAGCGGGCACGTGACTTGAACGTACTCTCCTCGGTGACATTTGCGCATCCAGGAGGCGACCCCTTTGACGTCATTTCGAATGCGGACATCTTCGTTCATCCGTCATCCCGAGGTTGCCTGTATCTGGATGCCCTGCAGGCCATGGGGGCGGGGCTTGCGGTCGTGGCGGTGCCCGACCCGGTCGCGGATTTTTTCGTCCCCGGCCAGACCGCGCTGGTATGCGAGGGTGGGACGGTGTCGAATCTTGCAGATGGGATCGACGACCTTCTCGCCGATCGGGCGCTGGCCCAGCGACTGGCCTCTCATGCACTGGACTACGTTCGCACGCATCATTCGATGAGTGCGATGGCCGACCGGACCGGCGCTGTGTACCGAAAACTCTTGTTGGCGCGAAGCACCTTCGCGCTGCGGGAGTAAACGGAATTGCAAGTCGGATTGCCCGTAATCAGAAACGCGAAGGACGATGAGCCGCCCTTTGCCGCGCGCCTCCGGCCGCAGCTCGCGGGAGAAGCGAGATTCGATCGGCTTGCACGCACGCTCTATTCCACCGACGCCAGCATCTATCAAATCACGCCGCTGGGGGTCGTGTTTCCAAAGTCCGTCGAAGACGTTGTGACGACGGTGAACGAGTGTCGGGCGGCCGGAATCCCCATGATTGCGCGCGGCGCGGGAACGGGCCTTACGGGAGGGGCTGTCGGAGAAGGAGTGCAGATCGACTTTTCGCGATTCATGAATCGGATTGGCGCGCTGGATGCGCGAGCCCGAACCGTGGACGTTGAACCCGGAGTCGTGCTCGATGAACTCAACGCATTTCTCGCGCCGGCCGGATTGCACTTCGCCCCCGACGTAGCCACCAGCAGCCGGGCCACGATCGGCGGCATGATCGCAAATAATTCCTGTGGGGCGCACTCCATTGTGTTTGGCCGCACGGTTGATCATGTTGCCGAACTGACGGTCGTCCTGTCGTCGGGGGAAGTCGTGCGCTTTGAGCCACAATCCAACCGAGCGGCACAAGAAATCTCGCGCGGCCTGGCAACGATTCGCGATGCGCACTTCGAAGAGATTCAACAGCGATTTCCGAAGGTCATGCGGAGCAACGGCGGATACGGGCTCGATCGGCTCGGCGCGAAGGGGACGGATGCGAACCCAATCAAGATCTTGTGCGGCAGCGAGGGAACACTGGGGGTGATTGTCGGGGCGAAACTGCGGCTTACACCACTACCCGCGCATGTGGGCATGGTCGTGCTTCATTTTGAATCGCTCATGGCATCGCTGAAGGCAACTCCCCTGGTGCTGGTGCATCAGCCCGCAGCCGTTGAGTTGATCGACCGACTGATCATCGATGCGGGATTGGCAAATCACGCGATCCGCAAACGCTGCGGGTTTATGCAGGGCACGCCCGAGGCGATTCTGGTCGTTGAGTTTTTCGCCGACACGCAGGAGGAACTTTCCCAGAGCATCAAGCGGTTGACAGCCGACCCCGAGATTGGTCGTGCGGCGTATTCGGTCAATGTGCAATGGGAATCGACGGCACAATCCGACGTCTGGAATTTGCGAAAGTCGGGACTGGGGCTGCTCATGTCGCGACCCGGCGATGAGCAGCCATATTCGTTCATCGAAGATGCTGCGGTCGATCCGGCCCAACTCGCCGACTTTATCGATCGCGTCGAAGCGATCTTGAAAGCGGAGGGTGTCCATGCCGGATACTACGCGCATGCCAGCGTCGGGCTCCTCCACGTCAAGCCGGTGCTCAATCTCTCGTTGGCCGAAAACGTGGAGCGCATGCGGCGCATCGCCGACGCCGTCAGCTCGCTGACGCTCGAATTCGGCGGCGCGTTCACCGGCGAGCACGGCGACGGCATCGTGCGGTCGTGCTGGATCGAAAAGTTGTACGGCCCGCGAATTGTGCAGGCGTTCAAGGAGGTCAAAGCGCTCTTCGATCCGCACGGACTGATGAACCCGCACAAGATCGTCGATCCCTTGCCCATGACCGATCATCTTCGTTTCGCGCCGCCCGCGAAAAACGAGCCGGCTCTGACGCAGCTGGATTTTTCCGCGCAAGGGGGAATGCTCGGCGCAGCCAGGATGTGCAGCGGAGTGGGGCAGTGTCGCCAGCGGCTGGTCGGGACGATGTGCCCGTCGTATATGGCCACCGGCGATGAAACGCATACCACGCGGGCGCGAGCCAACGCCCTGCGCGTCGCGATGAGCGATAAGGGCCTGCTCAGCGGGCTTGATGATCCCGCGCTGAAAGATGTGATGGACCTTTGCATTTCGTGCAAGGCCTGCGCGAGCGAATGTCCCACGGGCGTGGACATGGCCCGATTGAAAGCGGAATACCTTCATCAGCGAAACCTCACGCACGGTGCGAGCCGGCGGGCGCGCTGGATCGCCGACTTTCCCGCCAGCTTGCGGCGCATCAGCCGGATTCCGCGCGTCGCCAACAGTGTCGCGCAATCGCACTGGATGCGGGCGCACCTTGAACGGCGATATGGATTGGACGCCCGGGTGGCTCCCCCGCGATTGGCGCGCCAAACGTTTCGCGACTGGTTTCGAGGCAGGAAGCGTGAACGGGGCGGCGTTATTGCGAATGACAAGCCCCACGTTGTTTATCTGGCGGATACCTGGACGAATTATTTTGCTCCGCAGGTCGGCGTGGCCGCCGTCACGTTGCTGGAGGCCGCCGGATTTCATGTTTTATGTCCGCTGACAACGTGTTGCGGCCGGCCCGCCATCAGCCAGGGACTGCTCAGCGAGGCGCGGCTCGCGGCGGAGTACAACGTCGAACTGCTGACGCCGATGGCCTATTCCGGCGTGCCCATCGTTGGCACGGAACCCAGTTGCACGTTGACATTGACCGACGAGTATCCGCAACTGGTTCGCACCACCGCGGCTCGGCGCGTGGCCTCGCAGACCCTGATGCTCGAATCGTTCCTGCTTCGGGTGCTCGATGGTCGTCCTGACGCGCTTCGATTCAGGCCCGCCGAGTCCAGCGCTCCGTTGCTTTACCACGCGCACTGCCATCAAAAGGCTCTGGTGGGTTCGACTGATGCGGTACGGCTGATGCGCATTGCGTTCGGCGATCGGGCTGCAGAGATTAACAGCGGTTGTTGTGGAATGGCCGGCTCCTTCGGGCATGAACGGGAACACTACGATATTGCAAAAGCCATCGGCGAACAGCGGCTTTTTCCCGCCATTCGCAGCGCGACCGGAGCGCAAGTCGCCATCGAAGGCTTCAGTTGTCGTCAGCAAGTCGAACACCATACCCCGTGCAAGCCTCGTCACCTGGTCGAATACCTGGCAAACGCGATGAACGGTGGATAGGACAAATCCCACCTACAGGCTAAAATCCCCGGCATCATGACAGAGACTAAAATCAAAAAGCTGCACTTCGTGTTCCTGGGCATTTTTTTCTCGACGCTCGGCTGTATTCCCAAAATGAGTGTCGAAGAGATTCGAGAATTCCAACCGGAACGACCGGCGGAGCTGGACCGACTCAGCATGTTCCTCGGCGACTGGGAGACCAGGGGCACGATCGAACTGGCGATGCTCGACGAGCCCATCGCGACGAGTGGCCGGAATCATGCCGAATGGACGCTGGATGGGCGCGCGGTTGAAGACAAATCGGAATTGGAGATGGGGCCCTTCGGGCACGTGAAGGGTAAGACGCTCTGGGCGTGGGATGCCGCCCTCGGGAAATACCGAATGTGGTGGTTCGATACTCTGGGGGAAACGTCTGAGGTGGTTGCGACGTTCAACCAGCGGACCGACACTTGGCACATGAAGGCGAAGGGACAGAAATACGGGCGACACACATCGGGAAGCGGAACAATACGACGCATAGATGAGAACACGCTCGAGTGGACGTGGAATGAGGCCAGCGCGTCGGGACTGATTCGCTTTGCGAAAATGCGCGGCACGAGTCGTCGAGTGGGCACGACCGGGTCGTAAGGCGCATTTCGCACGAAGGCTACTTCTCTCCTATGAACTATGCACTTCTCCCGGGTCGCTGGTAGTTGCGAATGTAATCCGGCAGGAGGATGCCCGCCGTCAGCACCGGGTCGGGCTGGGGTGCGCCGGGTGTAAGCGTGAGGGGGAGCAGGCCGGCCCAGACGGGAAGCGAATAGTCCTCGGCGTCGTCCTTCGGCGGGCCGGTGCGGATCTTGGCGGATGATTCGTCCAGCGGAAAACCCACCACGGCCGTTGCATTCAATTCCTTTTCCGTTGGCTGACGCGCGTCGTACCACCTCCCCGGGACCACATGTTCGACCAGGCCCCAGAGAATTCGATTCTTTTCATCGCGGTCGCGGACGGCCTCGCCCTTCGCAAGGATGACGACGGATCGGTAGTTGGCCGAGTGATGAAAGGCCGAACGAGCCAGGACCAGCCCATCGAGCAAGGTCACGGTGACACAGGCGGGCACTCCCGAGGAGACGACATCAAATGCGCGGCTGGCGTTTGAGCCGTGGATATAGAGTCTGTCGCCGACGCGGGCGTGGAGCATGGGGATCACCACGGGCTGGCCTTCGTCCACGAATCCGACGTGACAAACGAGGGCCTCGTCGAGGATGCCGTTGATGACGGTGCGATCGTACACGCCGCGCGCGGGAATGCGGCGGACGGTGGATCGCGGAGTAGGGTCGAATGGCTGTGGAACACCGGACATAATAAATTCTCCATCGTTTGGACCGGTGGAGATTCGCGTCTTTGTTCGTCCATGTCAAAGTAAACCGAATTTCTCCCTAAGCAGCATTGCCTATTATCGGCCGCACTTCGTGTTCGAATTGGAAGCGCCTTCGTGCAGCAATATCCATCGCATTCCGGACTTGAGATTGGCAAGGGGAAATTGATAGGATTGAATGTAATGCAGACACGAAATCACTTCATTGGCGGAGAAACAACCATGAGAAATCATCGTACGTTGCTTGCGGCAGTGTTGGTCCTGGCGGCCTGGAATTCGCTGGCGAACGGTCAGCAAAAGACCAAGCCGATTGAAGACGGGAAGAAATCCGCCCCGCCAACTCGGATCTGTTCGGTTGAAAAAGGAATCAATGTTTGCCGGAACGCTGTTTCGATACCGTCTGACAAGAAGGCCGCTGACGACGTAACGCCGCAGGCCGTGGCAACCCCCGGACCGTCCACCATGCCGGGAAAATTGTTGTTGCTCCTGGATATTCCCTCGAACACGTTCGCCCGTCTCGCGGCCAATCCCGAAGACAATCGAAAATATCGTCGTACAACGTTCGACGACTATCGGCCTGCGGATCCTGCGCCTCCGGGTGCGGGCGACTATTCGCCCCCGACTGGAGTCGGTCCGCCGGTCTGGAAATATCATCCCAAGAAATCGTTTGCTTATCAGGCGAAACGCGACTGGACGTATGACCGCGACGTGTTTGGTCGTATGTGGCGTCAGAAAATTCAACACGATACGCGGGTCGAAGTGGTGCCGATTGAGAAGCCCGGCGTTTACCTGTTGCCGGTTGCTGAAGCTCGTTGAAATCAGCTGTCGGACGGAGCGTTCTGAGGTCGCCTCGATTGACCAGGCCCAATCGATCTGGCCTAAGCCCGCCTTCGGCGGGGAGAAGTCGCGGAAAGACATCAAGAAGTTCGGATAGGTCGACGAGTCTTCGGTCGTCGCGTCGTTTTGGTCAAAGGCGAAAGTTTTGCCCGAAGAACATCTGGGCAAAGTTCGAAACCATTGGGCCACGCTAGCGCGCCGTTTTCAACGAAGCACATCGTGAACATGCCGCCCTTGAGAATTTCTGCGGTAAGTGATTTGGGGCGATCAAACAAGTGCGATAATGAAACCGTACCAACCGCTCCGTCCTCAAACCTGAGCCTGACGGCAAACGCGTCATCATTTACTCCCAAGATTTTTTCGATTTTATTGCCGAGCTTCATCATGCCGCCATTTCACTCTTTCCGAATGCATCTCGACATTCCCTAAGCCCCGTTCACGGGGCTTACCCGCGAAGCGGCTTAGGCCAGTCCTTTTAGGACTGGTCGTGCGGGCATCAACTATTTATCATCCCCGATCAAAGAGCCCGTTTCAACGGGCTTTTTCGAGGATTTTGATCATGCCCCGAAATGTTTACAGCGAGATTCATCTGCATTTGACGTGGCATACGTTGAATAATGTGCCTGTGTTGGTGGACATGGTGGAAAGTCAAACGCATCGTCATCTTCGGCAACGAGCGATTCAATCAGAGGGTGTGATTGTTCACGAAATCAATGGTGTGGCGGATCATGTGCATCTTGTAGTCAGCGTCCCTCCAACGATTCTGATCAGCGAATGGATCGGCAAGCTGAAGGGCGGGAGTTCGCATTTTATCAATCACGGAATCTGCAACAAGAAAGTGCTGGAGTGGCAGACAGGATATGGCGTGGTGAGTTTTGGCACGAAGGATCTGCCGTGGGTGATTGATTATGTTCGGCGGCAGAAAGAGCACCACGCCAAGGGGACGACTCAGGAACGATTGGAACAAGTGGACCGCGAAGAAGGCGAGAAGGAAGGGGCTATTCAATGACGTTGGTGCAATGATTAACGTTGGGTTGAATGGTTAGCCCCGTTCACGGGGCTTGTCCGCGAAGCGGCTTAGGCCGGCCCTTGTAGGGCCGGTATCAGACGCGCGAACCCCCTTCAATTCCAGCCCGTTTTGACGGGCTTATGGCAGGATCAATCCAAAGATGAGAAGCCCGTTGAAACGGGCTGACGAAACGGGGTTAGATTGCGGCACAATTGACCAGGCCTAAGCCCGCCTGCGGCGGGGAAAGGTCGCTGAAGCGACCTCCTTTCCTTGCGGATATAATTGCAGACCATGTTGAAGCAAATACCGTCGTTGGAAGAATTGCAGGCGACCAAGGTTGCATTTATTGAAGCCTTTCAGGATTGGATAGCCATTCCATTTGCCCTATTTGAAAAATCAAGAGTCCAATCGCCTGAGGTTTTGATATTGAAGGATTATTGGGCAAAGTTGGCACAAGATTTTTCCGCCGTCCTTCTTTTAATCGAAACGAATCATACAGGCTCGGCGTTGGTTTTGTTGAGGTCATGTAGGGAAACCGCGTTGAGAATGGTGTGCGTGGCATTCGTTTCAACCCAAGAATCGACATCGATTGTGGAGTCTGAAAGAAATCGTCGCAGTACAACTGCTAAGCGGCTCAAGAAGGATATTGAGGGCCTAATCCATAAATGGCCGGATCGTCTCAATGATGACACCCTCGATCAACTCAAAAGCGTGGTGGGCAATACATCTTCAATGATTGAAGAAAACCTCGCGGCTAACGATCAAGGATCGCATGGGTTCAAAGGTCTCGTAAATCTTGCGGTGGAAGCACTATCAGGCTACGGAATCACGCCGGACGGTTTGGCTCTACAGGTAAGGGATTACTGGTTAGAGTCCGAGGCGGTACATTGTGGCCCTGATTCAGCCGCCCTCTATTTTCCTCATCCCTTTGAATGCGAAGATGCCCGTCGTTCCGAGCTTACCTCGCTCATGCGGGCCTGCGATCTTTCATTTATCAAATCATTCGCAATTGCGTCAATACTGCGTGTTACGAAATTACAGGGAAATGTCCCGGAGCCTGAGATTTCCGTTCGACTCAGAAGACTTGCTCGCAATATTTCTCATCTCGTTGATGTTGCAAAATCTTAGAATCAAACTACTCGTTTCTGTAGTCCATCGCGTAGTTGGGGGATTCTTTGGTGATGACCACGTCGTGGGGGTGGGATTCGGCCATGCCGGCAGCGGAGATTTTGTAGAACTGCGCATTGGCACGGAGATCTTCGATATTCGGGCAGCCGCAATAGCCCATGCCGGCGCGGAGGCCGCCAACGAGCTGGTAGACCATGTCCGCAAGCGGGCCTCGGAACGGTACGCGGCCTTCGACGCCTTCAGGGACAAGCTTACCCTTGGGAGCGCCGGCGGACTGGCTGTAGCGGTCGGCCGAGCCCTTGACCATCGCGCCGAGTGAGCCCATGCCACGATATTCCTTGAAGCGGCGGCCTTTCCAGGTCACCGATTCGCCGGGGGCCTCCTCCAAACCCGCGAATAACGAACCGAGCATGACGGTATGCGCGCCGGCGGCGATCGCCTTCACCACGTCGCCCGAAAGGCGGATGCCGCCATCGGAGATAATCGGGATACCTGCGGCTTTGGCGGCGTCAGAGGTGTCCATCACCGCGGTGAGCTGCGGGACTCCCACGCCGGAGACGACGCGAGTGGTGCAGATGCTGCCAGGCCCGATGCCGACCTTAATGGCATCGACACCGGCCTCGATCAGATCGCGGGCGGCCTGCGCCGTGGCGATGTTGCCCGCGATGAGTTGCACGGTGTAGCGCTTGCGGACTTCCTTGATGGTTTCGATGACGTTGGCGCTGTGGCCATGCGCGGTATCAACGACGATCACATCCACGTCATTCTTGAGCAGGGCCTCGATGCGTTCGTATTCGTGAACGCCGACGGCAGCGCCGACGCGGAGGCGGCCACGACCGTCCTTGCAGCTTACGGGGAATTTTCGGGAGCGCTCGATGTCGCGCATGGTGATGAGGCCGGCGAGCTTACCTTGCTTGTCGACAAGCAGAAGTTTTTCGACTTTCGCGCCCAGCAGAATCTTGGCGGCTTCCTCCAGCGTGGTGTTGGGCGGGCCGGTGACGAGATTGCGCGAAGTCATGACGTCGCGCATCTTGAGATCGTCGCGTTCGAGGAACTTCATGTCACGCGAAGTAATGATGCCCACGAGCCTGTCGCCTTCGACGATCGGAATCCCGGAGATGTTCTGCAACTCCATCAACTCTTTGGCTTTGGCGACGGGGGCGTCGGGGCCGAGCGTAACTGGGTCGAGGATGACGCCGCTCTCGGATCGTTTGACTTTGTGAACTTCGCGGCACTGGGCCTCAACGCTGAGGTTCTTGTGGATGATGCCGATACCGCCTTCCTGCGCAAGAGCGATGGCCAGGCGCGATTCGGTGACAGTGTCCATCGCGGCCGAGACGAGCGGAATGTTGAGTCGGATGGCGCGGGTCAGAAACGTGCTCACGTCAATCTGGTCGGGGACGACGGCGGAATATCGCGGGACGAGAAGCACGTCGTCAAAGGTCAGGGCTTCGGGGATGAAACGAGTGGACGCTGACCGCTGCTGCGCGTCGCCTTGCATAGGACTGCCTTTCATGTTGGAAACGGGGTTTGCCAAGAAAATAGTATAAACGCCGAAACGAGGAAACGCCAAAACGAGGAAACACGGGGAAAACTCCAAACATCCAAACAAAGGCACGGAAGGAAAACCATCCGCAGACTACGCAGAGGAACGCCGATTGTTGAGGAAGGGATTCGTCAATCCCAGTGAATCGTATGGGTGTCTTTTGGCGTTAGGCAGGGGTTAGAATGATTCGATGCGAAAAAACGGGTTTGCCGCGTTGGTTCTGGTGCTTGCTGGAAGCGTTCTTACCGGGGGATGCCGGGCGGGGTCAACAGCGAGAATCGGGATGCGCGGATCGAAGGACGACGCAGCAAACGCCGGGGGCGGCAATACCGAGGGTTTGGAAGCATATCTGGTCGAGGGCGCGAATTTCCCCAAAACATTTCAGCAATTCGATGTTGGACGAAGCGGAGTGCCGTCGCGGGCCTACGAATGGGAATTTCAATCGCGGGGGCGCGTTGAAGGGAGCCTGATCGGGCGGGCAGAGTTTCCGCTCGATCAATATCTGGACCCGCATAGTCGGGGGGGCAATCGACCGAAACTTGCCTGGCCTGCATCGCCGGGAAAGCGGCTGGATGCTTTTTTCATCGAGTTCAGGCCCGCGATCCTGGAGTGGCCTGCCGACGTGCGAGACGGCGAGGCTGTTGAGGCACTGGCTCAGATCACGGCCTTTGAGCATGACGGGGTTCCGTTCGCATATGGAACCTGTCGGCGGACGATGCACGTGAAAGGGGTCGAATCGATTCGGGCGGGTGGGAAGGAATTCCACGACGCGGTGCGAATGGAGGCGGCTACGGAGCTTACTTTTGGGTGGCTGGCGACGATCCGTGTGGATGAGACCGCATGGTTTGCTCGCGACGTTGGATTGGTGCAGCGCGAGGAGCGATTCAATGGCCGGGCGCTGTGGTTGTTCCGATTTTGGGGAGCGAGCCGGTATGAACTTGCCGGCGACGCGTCGCCCAACAGTATGATCCAGGGTATGCGAGAAGCTTCCATGTACGAGAAAGATCTGAGGGGCGAAAAGAGTGTGAAGGGCGGATCGAAAGAGCGGGAACGCAAAATCGAATCAATCCATCCGGACAAGTTATCGCGGCTGGCGATTTGTCTTGAGCGAGCGGGCAGGCACATTCGCCTATCAGGGCTGGCGGTTGAATTCGGCGACGATGATTCACGGACGAGATGAAGGTTCGAAGGCAAAGACGCGTGTCATGGCTGAACTGACGACGGCGGCGTGGAAGGGTTCGAGGTTTTCGGGTTCGATCCTGGCGGTTTTGCGAAGTTCCATGACCAGCTCGTTGATCTTCTTGTTGTAGGCGCGGGCGAAGAGCTGCTCACGAAGCTGCGGTTGCACATTTTGAAAATCCGGATTCGTGCCGGGGTCAAGCTCGTCGCATTTCACGAGAAAGAAATCGTCCGGCGTTTCCACCACGTCGCTGACCTGTCCTTGTGAAAGCGTCTGCAATTTCACCAATGCAGGGGCAAAGCGATCCTGCACGCTATCGGGATTGACATAGCCCCAAACTCCCCCGTCCTCGGCCTTCGAATCTTGCGAGTACTTCCTGGCGACATCAGCGAACGGTACGCCGTTTCGTAACTGAGCCTGCGCTTCGGTAATCCGGGCCTGGGCCAGCGCGCGGGCCTCCGCTTTCTTTTCCGGAGTGGCGTCCTCACCCCTGGGCAGGAATTCTGAAACGCGCACATCAATGAGCGCCATGCTGCGGCGCGAGGGTTTGCGAAAACTGTCGGCGGCCTCGTTAAAGGCGGCGAGCAATTCGGCACGGGTCGGCTCGGCGACCCTGGGCCGCACGTCATCGTCGAGGTAGGTGGAGATGATGAAGGAGCGGCGAACGTGCGTACGATACCCTTCGAGCGACCAGCCCTCTTGCTCAAGTTCGCGTTCCATGCGCCGCTGGATGCCGCCGTAATTTGATGTGACGCGCCGGCGCAACTCGGCATCAACGTGTTGATCGATTTTTTTCTCCATCGGCTGCGTGAGCCGGAGCCTCGCCTTTTGGTAGAGCAGCATTTCCGCAATCTTGTCGGTGATCTGCTGGGCCGATTCGCGGACGACATATTCCTCAAACTCGCGGCGGGGCAACTCTCTGAACTTGCTCAACAGTTCGTCCATGTGGGGATGCCAGATATCTTCGGCTTCGACCCTTTCTCCCTGAACGGTGATGTGGGCGGAGGCCGGTGCGGCAGGATCGGACTTCTTGGGTGGGGGCGCAGCCGATTTGGAGGTCGCAGATGCGCTCGACCCTGACGTTGAGGATGAAGCACAGCCGTGTGCGAAGAGCCATGCAACGAGAACGGCGGCCAGTACCCACCCTGTGTCTTGTTGCCTCTTCGTCATGCGACGGGCTCCGTGAGGGTCGCTGCTTTCTGGAACATCCGGCGGAGAACAGGGACAAGAGTTCCCGGTTCGAGGTACGCGGGCGGCAAACGAAGGTGGATCGTTTTTGGATCGGGCAGCCGGACGGTCCCCGGCGCGCTTGCGAACGCGGGCTGTGCGGCTGCAACGGATTCGACCAGAAAGATCACGTCGGGCGGCTGGAGACTGATCGAGGTGATGCCGAAGCGACGCACAAGCACGCGCAGCTCCGCGAGCTCGAGGAGCCGCTGCATCGGTTTGGGAATCGGGCCGAACGCGTCGATCAAGTCCTTCTCCAAACGCTCGAGGTCCTCCGGGACGCGGCAGGATACAACCCGGCGATACATCTCAATCCGCGCCCGATCCGAGGTAATGTAGCTTCCGGGGATCATGGCCGCCACGTCCAGGTCAATATGCACGGTCGGCGGCGTGGGATCAGGCTCGTTTTTCAGACGGCGGACGGTCTGCTCCAGAAGACGGCAATACATCTCATAACCAACGGCGGCGATGTGGCCGGACTGCTCGCGGCCCAGAAGATTTCCCGCACCGCGGATTTCCAGGTCCCGCATGGCGATGCGGAATCCCGCGCCGAGTTCGCTGAATTCCTCGATGGCCTTGAGGCGTTTGGCTGCTTTGCCCAGGACCGGCCTGTCCGGAGCCAGCAGAAGGTAGCAGTAGGCCCGATGACTCGAACGGCCCACGCGGCCGCGAAGCTGGTGCAAATCGGCGAGGCCAAAACGGTCGGCACGGTTGATGAAAATCGTGTTGACCGAGGGAATGTCGATCCCGCTTTCGATGATGGTGGTGGCGACCAGTACGTCGGCCTCTCGATTGAGAAACTTGTGCATCACGTCTTCAAGCTCGTCGTCCTTCATCTGGCCATGACCATAGATGATGCGGGCTTCAGGGACGATCTTGTGGATGGTGTCGGCCATCGCGGCGATGGAGTGGACGAAATTGTGGATGAAGTAGACCTGTCCGTCGCGATTCATTTCGCGGAGGATCGCGCCGCGGATGAGATTTTCGTCGAAGGGCCGGATCTGCGTGGCGATGGCGCGGCGATCGACGGGGGGAGTCTGGAGCGAGCTGATATCGCGAATGCCGACGAGTGACATGTGCAGGGTGCGCGGGATCGGCGTCGCCGACAGCGTCAGCACATCGACGCTCTCCCGGGCGAGTCGAAGGCGCTCCTTGTGTTCGACACCAAAGCGCTGCTCCTCGTCGATGATGACCAGGCCCAGGTTTGCAAAGGTGATATCTTTGCTCAGCAGCCGGTGCGTGCCGATGACGATATCGACCTGCCCTTTTTTGATCCGCTGCACGAGTTCTTTCTGTTCAGAGCCGCTGCGGAACCGCGAAAGCGACCCCACACTGAAGGGATATTCCGCCATGCGCTCGCTGAATGTTTTGTAGTGCTGCTCAGCGAGAACGGTGGTTGGAACAAGCACCGCCACCTGTTTGCCGTATTCGACAACTTTGAATGCGGCGCGCATGGCCAGTTCGGTCTTGCCGTAGCCGACGTCGCCGCAGACGAGGCGGTCCATCGGGCGCGGCTGCGTCAGGTCGTCGTGAATTTCCTTTGCGACGACGAGCTGATCCTCCGTTTCCTCGTAGAGGAAGGCGGCCTCGAATTCCCGCTGCCACTGCGTTTCGGGCGGATAGGCCGTGCCGGATGCCTCCGCGCGGGCGGCCTGAACGCGAAGCAGGGCTTCCGCGAGGTCCGACACGGACTCGGCCACTTTTTCCTTGGTGTTGCTCCAGCGTTTGCCGCCGAGCTTGGAAAGTTGCGGCTTGCGTCCGCCCGCGCCGATGTACTTTTGTACGAGATCGATTTGCGAGCAGGGCACGTGAATGACCGAGCCTTCATCGAATTCGAGGGTGAGAAATTCCTCCTGCTGCCCGCTCGCACTCTTTTGCATTTTCTGCAGGCCGCGATAGACGGCAATGCCGTGCAAAACGTGAACAACGTGTTCACCCGGCTTGAGGTCGGTCCACGAGTCGAGAGTGCGGCCCGATTCGATGCGGCGGATGCGGCGCTTGGGACGCATGCGGTGAAAGAGTTCGTGGTGGGCGACGACCAGCGTTTGTGACGCCGTCCAGTCGAAGCCGCGATGGATCGAACCGAGTTCGAGCTGGATTCGTGAAGCGGACTCCGGAGCCTGCTCCAGGAGCATTTCGTGAAGCCGCTGGCGCTCGCCTTCGTTGTCGCAGACGACGTGGACGTTGTGGTCGGCGGAGCGCTCGATGAGTTCCTCGACGGATTGCGCCGAGCCGCCCTCAAATCGCGAAAGGCTGGCGACTCCGAAATCGAATGTGTCTTCGTCGTCGATGGCGGCCGCGCCGAAGCGCGAGAGATGCAACTGTGTGTAGTTCGCGACGCCGGCCAGGACGGCGCGAACATCGAAGATACGATTGTCGCCGAGCCGCTTATGCAGCGTCGCGCCCAGTTCCTGAATCTCGCGTGGGCCGTCGAGGATGATCACGGCGTCCTTCGGGAGGTATTGCAGGAACGTCGCGGCTTCGCGCCTGTCGCCATCAACCCCGCTCCCTCGCGGTCGCGGTACTGATTCGCTTGTTGCCTCTTTCGGCAATGCGGTGATGGTGACACTGTTCAACGATTCGATGGAACGCTGCGATCCAACATCGAACCGGCGAATGGACTCGATGCGATTGTCATCAAATTGGATGCGATACGGTGCGGTTTCGCCGAGCGCAAAAAGATCGACGAGGTCGCCGCGCATGGCCACGTCGCCGGGGGTTTCCACCATGTCGAGCCGGTCAAACCCACGGTCAACGGCCCAGGCCAGTAACTTTTCCGGTGAAATCGCGGTGCCGCCGCTCGATGCGCCGAGCACCAGCGTGTTGCTTTTGACGAGATTCGGCGCCGGAACAGGCTGCATCAACGCCTGAATCGGCGCGACGAGGAACAAGCCCGACGGGTTCGATTGCAGGGATGCGCACAACCGCAGACGTTCGGCTTCAATTTCGGTGCTTCCGGCCCCTTCGCCGGGCAGCGCCTCCCATGCGGGGAGGAATTCGCATTCCCGCCCAAGGAACAATTCCACGTCGTCGCGGGCGTCTTCGGCCTCTTCAGGGTGTGCGGTAACGAAAAGAAATGTGCGGGAACTATCGACCGCGGCAAATGCGGCCACCATGGGCGCAGCGGACCCCCACAGACCGGCCGCGTGAATCACCCCTCCCCCACGCGCAACACGGTCCTTCAAGCGTAAAATACGCTGATCCCCGGCGATCGATGGGATCACCAACACTCGCTGAAATGATACGGCACCGGCCAGATTTGTCTTGTAGAATTCACCGTATTTTTGTTAAACTCAACTTCGCATCCAACCTGAACCGAACAAGGCAAAAGGAGGGTCTGGAACCATGCCAGCCGTTAGAAAATGGACCCGCTTGATTGCCCTATTGTGCATCGGGGGGCTGCTTCCCTCGCTCGTCCATGCCCAGACCATTGTGTGGACGGACAGCAGTGCGCGCACAATTCAACGAAGGGCTGTGAGTGGCGGTCCCGTTTCGACCATCACGACGTTTTCGGTTACTCAAGTTGCCCAACATATTCATTACGATTTCGTTGAACGTAAGCTCTATTATCTCTTCGATAATGGTCCCGAGTCTGTTTTCCAGCGCTGCGACCTGGATGGGTCCAATCCGGAGGATATTCCAACCCCAAGTTTGGGAAACCCTGCCCTGAACATAGCGCATCGAAAATTGTATTGGAGCAATTCGGGGGTCATCTATCGATCGGAACTGAACGGCTCCGGAGTTCAGTCATATTCCTTCGGAGCAAACGGCGTCTTCGCGATGGAACCTGTCGGGGATGTGCTTTTCCTGGCTACCGGGGGCGGTCTGCCCAAAGCCCTCTGGCGGGCCGACGCGGATGGGTCCAATGCGCAGTTCCTGCACAACACAGGAGCGCCATTCGATCTGGCCTATGACCCGATCGAAGACAAGCTTTACGCGGGCGTATTGAATGAGGTCGTGCGAATCAATGCAGATGGAACCAATTATCAGGTGGTCGTGCCACCAGCAACTGACGACGTTGAACACGTGGAAGTGGACGTTCGCGGAAGAAAGCTCTACTGGGTGAAAACTTCAAGTAAGGTGATTCGAAGGTCGAATCTCGACGGCGCGAATGCAGAGGATTTTGTCACTGCCGCCGACGTGGGAAACCCGAATTTCACACCGGAAGGGCTGACCATCGTGGATTCACCCCCAATCCCGGCGGTCTCCGATTGGGGGATGGTTGTCACGGTTTTGCTGATCCTTGGTTTTGGAGTGGTCATCTTGAAGAAGCGTACTGCGGTCGAGAGTCAGTCCGCCGGTTCCTAATGCCTAATGCCCGATTCCTAATCCTTGCCTTTCCCCCTAATTGCAGGACGGGTGGCCCAGGTCGGTCGTTTCAGACCTGGGGCCATGATTCAACTTTCATCAACTCTCGCTCAATCTGCGTTTAATCCCCGGCCCGCGTCCGTTTTTGCACTTTGAGTTTTGACGAGTGGCCCACGTTGCAGCCGTATCGCAACTTGGGGCCATGAATTACGCCTTTAGCGCCGATCTCATTTTGTCCTATTTCTGCGCGCGCCCTGCATGTTATTAAGAGTAATGAACAGAATATGCCAGACGCCTCGCAGCATTGGCGCAGGGCCAAATCGCGCTTAAGGATAGACGGAGTCCTAAACCAATCCTGCCACAACGAAAAAGCGGAAAATTTCCAAACGAACCGGGTTTGTGGCCCTGCTTTATTGTCTCATCGTGTCGGATGAAATTCGAGCATGTCCAGCGAGCTGTCGTTGGACTGGTAGGTTCCGCCGCGAAGATAGCGTTCGGGGTAGCCCAGTCGCCCGTTGAACCGGACACGGGCAAGGATATTGCCGGGCGAGGTTCCCATCGGACTGGAAGGATCGGCCATGTTTTCGAGCTCCATCTGGAGGATGTCAAAGAGTCCATCCACGGAGTAGGCGCCGGGCTGGGCGATGGACAGCGTCTGACCATTGACCGTAATGGCCGATACCAGCCCGTCCTGAACGTCCACTTCGTACAGGCCACCGTGCATTCGGTACTTCAAGTGATACGAACGGATGGAAGCCTCACTCCATTTTTTTCGCGCCTGGGTCAACGCTTCTGATGAGAGTGGGATTGTGGGTTCGCGGAGGTACACCAGTGCGGCGAGAACTCCCAGCAGGAACGCTACTGCCGCAATGATGAGGTTTCGACGGTTCAACATGATCAAACGGCCAATGAAGTTAGCGCCACGATGGAGTCAGCGAGTCCACCTGTCAACCATCGATGCGGGACTCGCTCCGGCGCAACCAGCGCCCCTGTAGGTTCCGTCCGGTAATGGGGTCTGAATACTGGAAAAGCCGCCCATCCGATGGACACCTCAAGGCCAATGCCGGGGAGTCCGAAAAAATCGAGAGGCATCTGAATTTCGGTTCCTGTGGCGAAATGAATCGGGTGGTATGGGCACGACGAAAAGCACATCGAAAACGGGTCGGTATTCTCGCAAGGGTCCGGGGATTCTGGGTCGCGCGGAGAGCGTGGGAGAAGACGATCGTCCATTCGCAGAAATGCGGCGCGCGCTTCACGACGCGCTTCGCCTATTGGCCCTGCATCGATGGGCGTTCTTCGTGCCGTTTTGTCTCGTGACCTGCGGAGCATTCGTCGGCAGCCTGTATTACCCCCGCACCTATAGCGCGATGACGGGATTTGAAGTACGCAACGATCCGGTCATGAGTGATCTGCCGCTTTCGGCAGGAGTGGCGTCGTTTAAGTTTTTCCGCAACACCATGGTCCGCGACCTGACCTCGCCGGAGTGCATGGGTGAAGTTGTAGAGAGCCTGGGACTCCTGAAGGACGCGGAACGGGACGCCGAGGGAGTGCTGACGAAAGCCTCGGTGAAGCGGCGGGACAATCTGGCCCGCGAACTGGGGGCGAACCTTATCATTACGTCCAGCTCACCCAGCGAGCTGATCGATATCGTGAAGATCAACTACACCGGGCCGGATCCCAACATCGGCAGAGGCCTGGTTGACGCGGTCAAGCGGACGTACATCCGGCGCACGCGGGCCTGGATTCGGGATTTTCTCATCGGCCAGCGGGATTATTTTCTGCGCGAGTCGCAGGAAGCCGCGGCGGAAGTTCTCAGTGCGCAACGGGAAGACACCAAGCTGCGGCTGGCCAACCCATACATCAACCCCGCCGATCCCGGATCCATTTCGGCAAGAATCGCGCAGCTGGAAATGGAGCGCCGCGAGCTTCAGCTTCGCAAACGGGAGTGCGAAGGGGAAATCGGGGTCCAACGGCAGATGTTTGTCTCCCTGGAGCCCGTTGAGCAGATCTCAAGTGACGATTCGGCTCCACAGGACGCGAGCCGTCCCAGTGCGGCCGCAATGCAAATCATGGGGCGAATTCAGGATATCCAGAACAAAGTCGTGAAGCTGCGGGAAACGCGGGGAATGACGGACGAGCATCCGGAAATTCGCGATTTGCTCGCTGAAAGAGTTGAACTCGAAGAATCCCTCCAGAAGAAGCGCGAGGAAAGCCAGCAAAATTCGGTGATGGTTGGTCCTGTGCACGAAGGGCGTGCTCCGGCCTGGCCCCCGGCGGGTCAGACTTCCGTACTCCAGGGTGAGCGAGCGCGAATGACCATGCAGATTGCGGCGCTGACCGACAAACTGCACGACATTGAGGCCGGTCTGAATACGAATGAGCAAACCCTGCAGGAGCTGACCAAGGCCAAGGACGATCTGTACGAAAAGCAGCAGGAATTCAGCGAAACCATCGCCCGCGTGACCAAAGCCAAGCAGCGATTTGCCCAGATCGGGATGACTCTTTCGACGATCGAACCGGCCATCAAGGCCGCCGAGCAGGATCGGCTGTTGCAATTCTCTGAGGGACCGGCGGCGCATGGCAGCGTGATGCCAATATCACCCAAGGCGACGACCATCGTGTTGCTGGCCGTGCTGGCAGGCTGCGTGGCGGGGGTGCTGTTTGTCGTGCTGTCCGAGGTGCTGGATCACGTCTACCGAAGTTCGAGCCAGGTCGGCCGCAGCCTGGGCCTGCCGATTCTCGAAGCGATTGACGAAATCGTCACTGGAAACGATCGTCGCAGACTATTGGTGCAGCACGCGGTGATTTCGCCGCTCATGATCCTGATGTTTGTCGTGTGCACCGGGCTTTCCGGCTCGATGGCCTATCTGAGCATCACCCAGCCCTGGACGTATCAACGGATTCGCAATATTCCCAACGCGGCCCTCAACCTGTTCATCGACATGCCCGCCACATCGGCGCCCGAGGCTCCGGCGGCCCATCAATAGAGTGTCGCATGCAGTCCAAACCATGCCTCCCTGTTTCACAAAAGACATGGAGAAGGACGGAAAAGTCCAACAAATTCTGAGCCTGCTCAAATTGCAGGCTTCTTCGTGGTATGATTCACTTTGATGCAACCCGACGACGAAGTCTGTTATTGCTATCACGTCTCCATGCGCAAGCTGGTGAATTTCGCGCGGCGGGTTCGGCCTGTCCAGGCGAGCCGCATGACAGAATGTCTCGGCGCCGGAACCGGGTGCGGCTGGTGCATTCCCTTTCTAAAGAAGATCGCCGGCGATCCCGAACGCTTCGGCATCGTTGAACTCACTCCGGAGCAGTACGCCGAAAGCCGCAAGAGCTACATCAAGACACAGCCAAGGAATTCGTTTGACGAAGGCGCGCCCCCGCAGCCGACAGACGAATGCACCGATCCACCGGGCTAACGCACTCTGCACGACGACGCCACCACCTCACACTGGCCTGCCCAAATGATTGCATTACCATCAGACGCGGCGCAAACGTTCATTTTCCATTGATCGGTGAGTCCGCAATGCAATCGTGGGCAAGGATTCTGTCGAGGACCGCGTGGTATTGGATCGGGCTATGGCTCGCCGCTTCCGCGCTGTTCTGGTTTGCGCCGAAAATCCCAATTCTTCTGGGCGAAGAATCCAAGAGCTTCCTTCCGCCCGACATGCCCTCGCAAAGGGCAATGGCCCTGCTGCGAAGTGAATTTCCCGAAAACGCCTTTGCAAGTCGCGCCGTTGTACTTTTCATTCGGGAGACCGGTCTGACCGCGGCAGACAAAGAGGCGATTGCAACTCTGGCGCGCACGCTCGCCGCAAAAAGCGAAGAGCTGAAGTGGCGCGTCACGGCCACCGCACTCAATCCCGTCCTTCGATCCTTGATGGAAAGCGACGATGGACAGGCCTCCATCGTCGTCATCGATCTCCCGGCGGGCAGCTTGAGCCGTCACACCGTCAATCGATTCCGGCGGATCGAGCAAGCGGTTCGTGAATTACCCAGACCTCAGGGCCTTCAATACGAAATCACCGGCGGCGCGGCGATGGGCGGACTTCTGGAAGCCAATACCAAACGCGACGTAGACAAGACGACGTTGTGGGCGCTCGCCGCCGTTGCGGCCATCCTGCTCTTCGTCTACCGATCGCCGCTGGCCATGCTTCTCCCAATGGCGACGATTGCGGCAGCGCTTATCGTTTCGTTGGGGCTTGTCGGCTGGATGGCGAGCATGGGCTGGCCGATCAACGGCCTCGTGCAGATGTTCATGATTGTCATCGTCGTGGGCGTGGGCACGGACTATTGTCTCTTCCTGTTCGCCCGGTTCCGCGAGGATGCTGCTGAATCCCTCGAGCTTCGCACGGCCGCAATGTCGGCGGTCACGCATGCCGGTCCGGCCGTGCTAGCCAGCGCCGCAACCAACGCACTGGGAATGGCAACACTCTGGTTCGCCCTCAACCGTGATCTGAACACGTCCGGTCCCACGATCGGCCTGTCCATCGTCATTTGCGGCGCGTGCGTCATGACGTTGTCTGCATCGCTGATCCATGTTGGAGGCGTGTGGTTGGTTCGACAGAAAGACAGAAATCATCCGCACGACTCGCGATTATGGGCCTGGGCAGGTGAATTGGTGAAATCACGTCCGCAGGCCGTTGCGCTCGTTGCAGGTGCGATTTTGGTTGGGACGTCGTTGTTGGGCGCGTGGAAACGAAACGAACCCATGTATGATTCGTTGGACCAGTTTCCCGCCGATTCCTCTTTTGTTCGCGGGGCGCGCATCTACGCGAAACACTTTCAAAAGAACAAGCCTGTGGCCGAGGCCACATTGCTGGTGACCATTCCACAGCGCGTGGACACTTCCGAATCGGCAGACCTCCTACGGAAGCAATTGGATGTTATCCATGCCGCAGTCAAGCGGGGATATTCATTGATCCAATATCGTGACTTGTCGGACCCGCTTGGAATCTGGCGCGAAGCAGAGCCGGGAAAAAATAACGAGAGTCTTCTTCCCCGGGCGGTCATCGAGCAGTTTGCACGGCCGATGTATCTCGGGCGATCGGGGAAAACCGTGCGAATTGATCTTGGGCTGGAGGTCGAACCTCGCTCCATCCCGGCCATGAAGGCCGTCACCGATCTTCGCGAGGTCGTCGCCGCCGCGCTTCATTCCATGGGAAGCGAAGCCACAATCGACATCAGCGGGGAAAACGCGGTCTACGCCGACATGCGCAACCTGCGGAAGCGCGATTTTGCAGTAGTAGCCGTTGCCGCGATGGGCATGATCTTCGCTGTGCTCTTGTGGCTCTTGCGCTCGGCGATTCAGTCTGCCATCCTGATCATCGCCACGTTGCTCACGTATTTGTCCGCCTACGGTGTCACCTGGATGATCGCACGCTTTGCGTTCGGCTCGCACGCGCTGGCCTGGCAGATTGATTTTCTGTTGTTCATCGTCGTCCTGAGTCTGGGGCAGGACTACAACATCTTCGTCGTCGCGCGCGTGCATGAAGAACTCAAACGCCACAGTCCACGTGAAGCGGTGGCCACTGCAGTGCGGCGCACGGGCAGCGTGGTAAGCAGTTGCGGCGTGATCATGGCGGCCACGTTCGCCTCGATGTTTTCAGGCTCCCTGATGATGATGAAAGAGTTCGCCATCGCCCTTTCGCTGGCCATGCTGATCGACACGTTCGTTGTGCGCCCCCTGCTGGTTCCCGCATTGATCCTGCTGGCCTATCGCCTTTCCGATCCTGATGACTCGCGCGCACCGGAAACGTCCGGAAAACGCGGGAACTTCATTTCCCTTTGAGCGTCTAATGCCCATGAATCGGCCACGAGTATCGCGCGGCTTGCCGCCCTCGTGGAGATGCCTGGTCACGAAGGAGACGCTCATGGAACGTGAAACGTGGAAAAATGTGGGACTGGCGGCTGCGATCGTTGCGGCGGTGGGATGCAGCGGCGCGTGGTATTTCAGCGGGAACAAAGAAGAAGTGGCGATGGCAGCTCCGCCTCGACCCGTGAAGATCGTCTGTTCAAAACCGCCGGAGCCTGCAAGGCCGAAACCAAGTGCACTCGCCGTGGTAGATGCAGATCGAGGCAGACCGTCCCGACCGCCCATATCCACTGCACCTTTGCCCGATCGCGGAATCCGTCGCCCGACAAACGCTCCGACCAGAACAAAGACGCGTCCCCCTTGCGGTTGAACGAATCTGGAGCGCCTTGTGGTTACGTCAGGTCTTTCTCGAATATCACGACGTTGTTTCCGCTGGCTGTGTCCCAGCGGATGCCAACGAGGTCGTAGCCTTCGGTGATGGCGACGTGCAGCATCGGGCGGTGCTGATTGTTGCATTCGAAGCGAATGGTCTGGTACTCGTTGTCCTGGGCCCATGCGTGCTGAGCCTGAATCAGTTGCGTGCAGATACCCATGCGGCGAAAGTCGCCCACCACGCCGCACACCCAACTGAAATAGGTCGTGGGCATCAGTTCAAAACCAACGATGAACCCCACATGGCGATCATCGACCTGCGCCACCATCATGGAAACGTTATGGCGGCCCTGAAACCGCCGTTTGAAATACTCCGGCGTTTGGCGCGGAGTGAACACGTCGTTGTACAACTCCGTGATCAGTCCGAGTTCGCCCATCCCCACGGGCACGATTTTCGCAGTTGCCATTCGTACTTGCTCCCATGCGCCACAGTTTGGAAGGCGCACTTCAGTCAGCCTATGTATCGGCTTCCAGAGGACATCGTAGCAGGGCCTGACCATTCCCAAAACATGCACAATTTTCCACACAGTAACAGCGGAAATCCTGTGGTTTTTGGCGCCCAATCGCCATTTCATTCAAAACAAAGGACCTCCGGTCCGAATACTTCGGTTGGCGTATTTTGGCGTTGAATCATCATCCTGATGTGAAGGATGGGCTATTTCTTTTCAGATTCGCTCCGCCACTGATCGGCGAGTTCCGGTTTCTCCCAGGCGACATACATGTTGACGATATGTTGCCGCGCCAAATCCTTGTATTTCTGTTGGGCTTCCGGATTGGATGCCAGACCCTGGTACGCGCTCAGCAGCATCGGTTCTGCTTCCGTGAACTTATGCTGACGGGCCAGGGCGTCCCCAAGCAGACTCATCATCCACGGCCGGGCCCAATGTCCTTCCGGATAGTCCCGCTCCGCGTCGGCCAGTGACTCCCGCAGGTAGGGCTCGGCCTCCGCGCTTTTCCCCTGAGCGTTGAGCACGCGCCCCAGACCCGTGGTAGCGTGTCCGATGTCGGGATGGTTTGGGGGCAGTGTCTTTCGCCAGATCTCCAGCGCTCCGCGAAAGAGCTGTTCCGCCTCCTCGAATTGTCCGTCCCTCATAATATGGTTGGCGACGTTGTTCATGCCCTGTGCAACGTCGGGGTGCTCGTTGCCCAGCAACTGACGACGCATTTCCAGGGCCTCGCGCAGCAGAGTTTCGGCCTCTTTCCGATTTCCTTTGACGGCCAGAAGATTGGCCAGATTGTTGATCGAGCCGGCGACAACGGGATGGACATTTCCCAGATTCTTCCGGCGAATATCAAGCGCTTCGCGGAAGAGCTGCTCCGCCTTGTCGTAATCACCACGATCCTGCGCCAGAAGCGCCATGCTGTTAAGCGTTTGCGCCACATCGAGATGTCCGGGACCGAGGAGTTCGCGACGGATTTCGAGCGACTGGCGGTAATAACGATCCGCTTCATCGAACTTGCGTTGTTTACGCAGCGCGGCTCCGAGGCTCTGCATGGCTGAGGCCACATCGACGTTCTTGTCTCCGTGCCAGGGACGCGCAATCGCCAGGACTTCACGGTACATGGACTCTGCTTCCACCAACCGGCCCTGAGAATCCAGAAGCAAACCCAGGTTATTTAAGTTCTCCATCAACTCCTGCCTGACATCTCCTGTGAGTCGTCGACGTATTTCCAACGCTTTTCGCAGTTGAGGCTCAGCTTCAGGGTAATGGCCGATCGCCATGTAGGTCGTTCCGATGGTCGCCCGAAGTTCGCCTTCGAGCTCGGGCTCTTTCGCGAGAAGTCCTGAATCGATTCTTGCCGCCGCCTCATCCAGAGCCTGACGTATGGTGATATCCTGACCC
The DNA here is from genome assembly GCA_964501365.1 of uncultured Phycisphaera sp. Lineage (GTDB taxonomy): Bacteria > Planctomycetota > Phycisphaerae > UBA1845 > UBA1845 > CAZAMB01. The sequence continues at coordinate 38,843 of CAZCST010000016.1, forward strand.
AACCCTTTGCCGGGATCGACGGAGGAGAGCATTTCCTGGAGAAATTGGCTTACCGCCGTTGCCTTGGCCGCGGAGCGGCGCGATTCCTCGGAACGCTGGACGGCCAGCGCCTGGGCCTCTCGCGCCCTGACCATGGAAATGCTTGTCGCGATGATGCCTACGACCAGCGTAACAAACACAGCAACGACCGCGCCCACGATCGCCCTGTTGCGCTTTGCGAATTTCCGAATTTGATATCCGCGACTCGCGGGACGCGCAATGATCGGCTCATCGCGAAGATACCGACGGATATCCTCCGCCAGTTCCGCGGCCGACTGGTAACGCCGCTCCTTTTCCTTCTCCAGCGCCTTGGCCACGATCGTCTCGATGTCGCCGCGAAACGCCGAATGAACGGAACTGAGGCGCGATGGCTCCTGATCGCGGATGATGCTGCCGGCCTCCGGGATGGACCGGCCGCGAAGATCGTAGGGCAGGCGTTCCGCGAGCAGCTCGAAGACTATGACGCCCAGCGCGTATACATCCGAGCGAACGTCGAGTTCATCGGCCCGGCCCGACACCTGCTCTGGACTCATATAGGAAAGAGTGCCGACGATCTGGCCCACCTCGGTGTGCATCGTGACTTGCTGCAAGTCGGAGTGTGTTGCACGGGCCACGCCAAAGTCAAGGATTTTTGGCTGCGTGACGCCGCCATCTGACTCCACCAATATGTTGGCAGGCTTCAGATCACGGTGTACGACTCCCTTCTGGTGCGCATGGTGCACTGCGTCGCAAATCTCCCCGGCCAGGCTCAGCCGCTGCGACGTGGAGAGCTTTTGGTCCCTGGCAAAGGCAAGCAGCGACGGCCCCCGGATGAATTCCATGGCAAAGTAAGGCACAGGTCCGCCCCCGTCGTCGTGTGTGCCTGCCTCATAAATCTGGGCAATGCCGGGATGCTTGAGCTGCCCAAGGATCTGTACCTCGTATTCAAACCGGCGGCGAACCGATTCGGAAGCCATCGCCATGCGGATGATCTTCAGGGCCACAGTGCGGCGCGGGTGGTCCTGCCGGGCCTCGAAGACGGAGCCCATGCCGCCTTCGCCAATCAATCGAATGATCTCAAAGTGGCCGATCTGTTTGGGAATCGTGCGTTCGACTTGAGGGGCTGGACTTCCCTGCAGGAATCGCGGCGTCACGGCGGAATCCCAACCCAGGAGCTTTTCGATCTCCTCCTTCATCGCGCCATCCCCGGCGCAGTGCTCTGTGAGAAATCGTTCCCGATCCTGGGGCGGAAGGTCGGAGGCTTGTTGGAAGAGTTCTTTGATGAGGTGTGCTCGGGATTCACTCATGGCTTGCACGGCTCGTCAGGGACTCATTGGATCAGCGCACATCACGGTGACACACCTGAACCTGTCTCGCGGCGCAGGATTGCCCGGACAGGACTGGCGTCGAATCCCACCAGCTTCAACGGAAGGGCAATCAACTCATACAATCCATCGGGCACATCACTGAGGACAAGTCCTTCCAGTATGGCCATATCGTAACTCAAAATTCGCTTGTGCGCCGGCAAATCCTTCGAGGTGAACAAGTCAACGCTCGGCGTATCGATTCCCACCGTGCTCACATTTCGTTCGTGCAAAAAGTCCACCAACTCGACGGACAACGCTGCAAAGTCTTCGCGGAAGGCCTGACTATCCGGATACGTTCCGGTCGCCAGAAGCACACGGGGCGCTCGAATCTCAACGGAAAGCGAGTCCGGCTGAATTCGAGTGCCTGGTCTGACGGCCACACGAATGACCTGACACGGACCCAGATAATAATCCAGACTTTGCCTGTCGATGGTCGGCGCGGTCACGCCATAATGACTCGGCGCATCGGCGTGCGCACCGAGATGTACGGTGGCGCGCAACGTCGAAAGAGTGATGTTGTCGCCCCGGGTCATGTCGCAAAGCACTTCGCGCGAGGCCGGAGTGTCGCCGGGCCAGACCGCCAGCGACGGCGAAATCGGAGGCGTGATGTCGAAGATTTGCATGGTTCTACTATACTTCGAGGGCAATCGAAAATGAATGCTGTCATTCGGTACTGGTAAAGTTTGGGTGCCACGGGCGGCTCGTCCGCCCGTGCAAACACTGGCAGCAAGCTGCCAGTGGCACTCACTCGACCAAAGTTGACCAGTACCTGTCATTCTGCGCGAAGCGAGGAATCTCACGGAAGCCCTTCGCCTTGGTCAGGGTGACAAAAGTCAGAACGAGGTATCGTGACGGAATCATCTCCACAGGTCATGGCACGTCGCGACGCCATTTCCGGCATCGCCCTCATCGCGCTGGCCTCCATGCTTTGGAGCCTCAATGGCGCGCTCATCAAGATCGTTACCGACAATGGACAGGGACCGGGCGGTGTCACCATTGCCTTCTATCGTTCGCTGGTTGCGGGCTTATTCCTGTTTCCTTTGACATGGAACAAATGGCGCACGCCGAACCCGGGGGGAAAGGGCCGCACGGTTCTCACGCGACCGGCGGCGTTGTGGTGTGTTGTGTTTTTCACACTCATGACGCTTTCGTTCGTTATTGCCAACACCATCACACAGGCCGCCAGCGTCATCATCCTTCAATACACCTCAACATTCTGGATCTTCGGCCTCTCGCCCATGATCCTCAAAGAGCGCCCGCGTTCCTCCGATATCTGGATTCTCGTGCTGGCGCTGATCGGCATCGTGATCATCTTCTTCGGCGAAAGTATGTGGAATTGCTTCTTCGTCGGAGCGCCATCCCAGGCTGCGGCAACCAACCCCGTAGCAGATGCTGCGTCATCAACGAAACTCAAGGGCATGACTATCGCTCTCGCATCTGGATTGTTTTACGCCCTGCTTACCTTGATGATCCGCCGACTGCGTGACGCCAACTCCGCAACCGTCACCGTGATGAACCAGCTGGGATCGGCGATCCTTCTGTTTCCGCTGGTCGTCGCCATTGGCGGCCTGGCTGTATCCACAAGATCGCTCTGGCTGTTGATCTTCATGGGCATCGTACAGTTTGGCCTCCCTTACTACCTCTACACGCTGGGTCTGAAGAAAATCCCTGCGTACCAGGCCGCGCTCATCACGTTGCTCGAACCCGTGCTGGTTCCAATCTGGGCCGTTCTAGCGATCGGAGCATCCGAAATGCCCCCGGTGTGGACGCTGGTGGGAGGCGGTGTGATCTTCGTTGCCCTGCTTCTGTTCGTAAACGCTGCCCGCCGACAACCTCAAGGATGACCCAAGATCTTCCCTTCGCTCAGAATGAAAGGCAGGTCGGTTGTAATGACACTTTTAGAAGAGTTCAAAGAGTGCCGCGTCGCCGGGGCGCAGATTTACCTGCACGGCCAGTTCGCCGCCGCGAGCCTCATACACCTCGCCTGCAACGCGCTCGGAGGTTGCAGGAATCCCCACAGCCCTCGCAGCGGGTTTGCCGTCCAGTGTCGATGGAAAACGAATCGCCCTGCGAAATGGAAGGGACGATTGATTGTGGATGAACAGGTATCGGCGCGCACCTCGCACAAAGAGCGCCGTCTGGAGAGCCGAACTGCTCTCGACTCCGTTCAAAGAAATGGATTGTCGCTCGAATCCTTGCAGCCGCCCCCCCCAAGTGTTGGCCCGACGCAGCAAACTCTCCACCGCGAAGATTTTCGATCGTGGATTCGAGGCGGGTAATGCACCAAGCCCCAGGAGAGTATCCGGATCCTCAAGGGGGATTCGATTCTGATCGCTCACACCTTCACTCTGAATGGGCGCAAGGGATGCCTTCTCCTTGTCGCCCATCGGCGTGAAATCGATCACGAGTCCATCGTTCCATCCGGCCTGGATTTCGCCATTTAATTCAAGCAGGAGTCTCTCGACCGGCGACACGGTGGATTTGGCCGTAGCATCTGCGTCCAGCCACGCGACGACCGATGCATGTCCTGCCGGATATCCGCTCTGGCCAGGAATGAGGGTTGGAATTCCTGACGATTCCAACGCCGTGCAGACTTCGGAAACGCGATCCCTTGGATAGCCGCTCAAAATCGCTATCCCGGCAAAGTCGGCATGCGTGGTCAACGGGCGCAGTTTCGCCGCGATGAGCGCCGTCAAACTATCAAATCCGCGCAGCTTCCCCGTCAGGAGGAAATAGTGCAGATCCCGATCGGTGACGTAGGCGCGGAGTCCGCAATTCGCGGCGGCCTCGATCAGTCCGGCTCGATCGGCGTCGTCCGCGTAGTCAAAGATGGCGGCGTTGAAGCCCAGCGATTTGAATTTCTTCAAATCGTCGAGGAGTGGCGGTGCGGATTCAGCTCTTGCAACGGTGCTTTTCTTTCCCAGGTCGTATCGGGCAGCCAATACGTATCCCTTGAGTGGCGCAGTCTTTGAGGGACTCGCGCAGCCGCCTTGGAAACAAAAAAATGCGCCAAGAGCGCAGACGAGAAGGGCCCTGTTCGCCTTGCCGTACTGAATGGTCAACGGTAGACTTCTTTTCGGTTGGATGGTCATGGATGCACTGCGAACCAAAACCTCTACGTCAACGTTCCGATTATCGCTTCTGATGCCGGCGGCCTCCCTGTTGCTTGCGGGCTGTACCCCCACGCTCAAACAGCACGACAAGGCCCGCGATCGCGACGCAATGGTCTCGCTGCTGATGCCCAGCCGCATCGAAATTGTCGAGCCGTTCACGCGCGTGCGCGACTTCGATCAGGATGGTTCGCTCGATGGTATCGAGCTTTTGATGCAGGCTGTCAATTCGCAGGGAAATCCCGGGCTGCAAATTGTCGGAGACCTCCGCGTCGAGCTTTACGAATTCGTTGAGGCCAGCGCCGAGCCCAAGGGCAAGCGCATCGACCGGTGGGCCGTGGACCTGTCGTCCGTTGACCTGCAGCAAAAGCATTGGAACCAGCTCACGCAGATGTACGAATTCCGGCTGGAAGTTGATCCGGCAGTCTTGCCAAAGAAGCGCAAATTCATTCTGGCGGTGACGTATGATACGCCTCAGGCCGTCCATTTGATGGACGAGTGTGTCCTGGAATATGACGTGCATGGCTACACGACGCATTCCAAAGTCAGGAACCCATCGGCGGAGGGCGCGGGGTAGATGAGCCGCGAACTTTGGTTCGCGCGCCTCGCGGCCGCAAAGCCAACCAAAAAGTTGATCTCTGTTGGGAATGTGTGAATGATGAAACTTAAGATTGCAACAGTTCTGACCGTCGCGACCACCGCTTTCACAATGATATCCGGGTGTGCCAAGCCCGATCGACTCAGCAGAGTCAACTACACGCAGATTCAGCAGAATGCCAGCACTCAGGCTGATGTCGAAGCCCTCATTGGCAAGCCCACCAGCCAGTTGTCCGACATGTGGATTTACCAGCGTCCTGACGACCACCTTACGGTCATGATCGACTTCGACAACGGCGGCCGCGTCACCCGCAAGCAATGGATCGATGGCGTGCAGGGGGCGTGGGACGACACCAACCAGAAGCCCAGGCCCTGAGATTCACCCCGCACGAACCACGAACGTAGTGATATCCGCCGCCGCGGACAGAGGGTTTTGCTTTGCGCCGCCGTACCGGCCGCGTGCGGGTGCAAATGAGAATCTTGACATCAAATCCGCTCCTCACCTCGGCCATCATTTGACCCAACGGTTGTGGATTACGCTGGTTTTTTCCGCCTGAAATAGCTACCATGGCTTCTGGTTGCACCGTTCAATTGTATGGGAGGAGAGAGTATGTCGGCATTTCGCGTTTTCGTAATGGGTAGTCTTGTCATTTCCCTGGTTGGCGTGGCCCGATCGGAGCCGCTGGGACTCACCGGGCGACTCAAAGACGTGGGAACCGTGCAAAAATACAGCGCACCGGTCGTGGATCGGACCGCGATCGCCACGGAGGACGCTCAGCGAGAACTGCAGGACAAGCCGCCGCGATATGCCATACCCAACGCAACCCACATCACACCGGATACCCACGGAACGTGGGAACAGCCGGATCGCTCGACGCTGGTATGGCGTCTGCGGGTGAATTCGCCGGGAGCAAACTCCATCAACTTTGGGTTTACGCGGTACGTCATGCCGCCGGGCGGAAAGCTGACCGTGTATTCGGTGGCCGGCACACACGTGATCCGGTCCTTCACGGAACTTGATAATGAAACGCATGGCGAGCTATGGACGCCGCCGGTACGGTCGGACGACGTCATGATCGAAGTGGAAATTCCCGCGGCCCTGCGCCCACAGTTGCAGCTGGTCCTGGGCTCGGTGAACGTCGGCTATCGCGAATTCGGCAAGGAGGATCCGCCCCAAGTCGTGTTGTCGGGCTCGTGCAACGTGGACGTGATTTGTCCGCAAGGCGACCCATGGCGGGATCAGATCAAGTCGGTGGGCGTCATTTCGACGGGTGGAAGCACATTTTGCACAGGCTTCATGGTGAATAATACGGCACAGGACCTGAAGCCGTATTTCATGACGGCCAATCACTGCAGCATCACGTCGGGCAACGCGGCCTCGCTGGTGGTTTTCTGGAATTACGAGAATTCCACCTGTCGGCCTGTGGGCAGCGCGCAAAGTGGTGGAGCGGGGGATGGCCAGCTCAATGAATTTCAGACCGGGTCGATATTTCGGGCTGCCGTTTCCAATTCTGACTTCACGCTCGTGGAACTCGACGACGATCCCAATCCAGAGTGGGAAGTTGTGTTTGCTGGATGGGATCACAGCGGCGCTGAGTCGCCCAATGGGGCCTGCATTCACCACCCCGCCACGGACGAAAAGCGAATTACATTTTACAGCACTCCGACCACCACAACCTCGTATAACAACCCGGCGGTGCCAGGTGATGGCACACACGTCCATGCGACGTGGAGTCTGGGCGTGACCGAGCCGGGGTCGTCAGGCTCTCCCTTGTTTGACTCCAACCATCGGATCATCGGGCAGCTTCACGGCGGCCCTTCGGCCTGCGGAGGGTCGGACCTTTCGGACTACTACGGGCGGTTTTCGCGGTCGTGGACCGGCGGGGGGACGAGTTCCACGCGGCTGAGCAACTGGCTCGATCCGCTGAACACCGGCGCAGCGGCCATCGACCATCTGTCCAGCGGCGGGCTCAGCGTGACCCCCGGCGAAAACGTGCTGCACGTGGGTCAGGTTGGCGGGCCGTTCACGAATCCGTCGGTGGTTTACACGCTTACAAATCCCACCAATCAGCCGCTGGATTACAGCGTGTCACTGACCACCTCGTTTGGCATACTCCTGAACGCCGGAACGTCGCCGGTCACCGGAACATTGAACGGGTCGAGCTCGGTCCAGGTGACGGTCTCGCTGGGTGCGGCAATCAACTCGCTTGGGGCCGGTGTCTACGTCGAGAGCGTGGTTTTTGAAGACCTGACCAATGGATTGACGGCCACGAGGCAGCACACGGTCGAAATCGGGCAGACGCTGATTTCCGTCACGCCGTCGAGCGATCTGGAGTCGGGCGGTCCCGTGGGTGGTCCGTTTCCCGGGTCGATTGTGTATACGGTGACGAGCCAGCGTCCCACGCCGGTCACGGTTCAGGTATCGGCCAGTCATTCCTGGATTTCACTCAATGGCGTCGCCGGACCACTCTCGCTGAATCTGAGCGGGACGGGAGACTCGCAGACGGTGACGGTTGCATTTTCCGCGGCGGCCGATGCACTGCCTCCGGCGATCTATGACGGCACAGTGTCGTTTAGTAATCTTTCCGGTGGGGCGGGGAATACCAGCCGCGCGGTTTCGCTCGACGTGGGCCGCGTCGTCTATCCATCCACCGACACACCCAAGCCCATTCCCGACAATGGTGCAACCACCAGCCTGATCAACGTCACTGAGGATTTTTGCATCGGCGACGTGGACGTGGACATGAACATCACGCACACCTACATCGGCGACCTGATCATCAATCTGACTTCGCCGGGTGGGACGGTAGTTCGGCTGCACAACCGCAGCGGGGGCACGACCGAGGATATCGTCGCCACCTATGATGACGACGGCGGCGGTCGCCTTCCCGACGGCCCCGGCGCGTTGTCCGACTTCGATTTTGAACGATCCATCGGCGTATGGACGCTCAGCGTCTCCGACAATGCGGGTTCGGATGTTGGCACGCTTAACAGTTGGGCCCTGCGAATCGCCCCCGTCAGCGGAAGTTGTCCGACGCCTGTGCGCATCTACAGCTTCCCGCTCGACGCGAATCCGGGCTGGAGCGTTCAGGGCCAATGGGCCTTCGGGGATCCGACGGGCGCGGGCTCCAACAATCACGATCCCAATACGGGGTTCACTGGTGCAAATGTTTATGGCTACAACCTGAGCGGCGACTACCCCAGCAACATGAGTGCCACGCAGTACCTGACCACCACGGCGCTCGACTGCTCCAGCGTTACGCGCACGAAGCTGCGGTTTCAGCGGTGGCTGGGAGTCGAGTCAGCGCAGTATGACCATGCCAACGTTCAAGTGTCAGCCAATGGCACGACGTGGACGACGGTGTTTGAACACACCGGGGGCTCGGTGAGCGACGCAAGCTGGAACGCACAAGCCATCGACATATCAACGGTCGCGGATCATCAGGGGACCGTTTACGTCCGCTGGGGCATGGGACCCACGGACGGGTCCGTGACCTATCCGGGGTGGAACCTCGACGACATCGAAATCTGGGGCGTGGTTGTGACGGGCGCGGACTGCAACAACAACCAGGTTCCCGACGACGTGGATATCAGCGGCGGATTCAGTCAGGATTGCAACGCGAACAACATTCCGGATGAATGTGACATAACGGATTGCGCGGGAGCTGCGGCGTGCGCCGACTGCAACAATAATGGTGTGCCGGACGGGTGCGACATTGCAGGCGGAGCGAGCGAGGACTGCAACAACAATGGCAGTCCCGACGAGTGCGATCCTTCACTACCAATCGTTGGTTTCCCGCTTTCGGAGTGCCGGTTTATTTCGTTTACCGTTGATGGACTACCTGTCGCTGCCATCCAGGTCAAACTCGTTTCGCTTCATCACGTCGCGCCTCCGTATTCAGGCGGACCTTCCGTGCCTTTCACGAGTTTCGAAGGGCAGGTCCGCTGGGTTGGGCCGCCGCAACAATATATCGAATCCACCAGCGTTCCCGTGCCATTCATGGCTTCCGCCTTGCAATGCACTCCGCATTACCAGGATTGGAGCACTGTTGGCACGCTGCATGTAACCGGTTCGGGAATCGCGCCAAGTTCGGCCTATGAAGTTCGCGTCTTTGATGGCAGTTGCCAGGGAATTGAATCAACATGCGGCAACGTTTCCTGTCCGCTGGCCCTGGAAACTACGCGGTGGGGCGATGTGGAACAGCCGTACAATCCGCCGAGCACCACGACGCAGCCTGACCTGGGCGACGTGTCGGCCATGGTGAACAAGTTCAAGAGCACGCCTGGCGCGCCGATCAAGGCGAGGACGCTACTGGTCGGCGATGACGCGTTCGGCAACATCTCACCCGCAACGATGTCGCTGGACCTGGGCTTCAGTCACATTGCCGCGTGCGTGGATGCGTTCAAAGGCAAGCCGTATCCACACACGATTCAATCGTGTCCGTAGACGGGGAATGTTGAAACGCGGAAAGCCAAAACGCCGAAATGCACCCGGAGTAACAACCGCCCGCAGCCGCATTGCGCCTCGATCAAATCGCGTGGCCCTTGTCTGTTGGCCGGAGCTGGGAAGGTGCGGAGCCGGTAGCGGACAAAGCCGGGCGGCTGCGTTCCCGTAGGACGCGCAGGGCATACTGAATCGGGCCGCTCAGGCCATAGCTGACAGTGAGTACCAGAAGCATGGGGGCTTTCCACGTCCAGAAGAGCGCCACGACAAACAGAAGGATGAGCACCTGGTGAAATGGCTGGCGACCCAGCAGACGATAGAAACGCATGTAGGGAATGCGGCTCACCATGAGAACCGCGATGGCCGCCGTGATCGCGGGAGTCGCATAGACGATGAAATTGCGGGCGACCGGAAAGATCTCCTGGTCCTGAAAGAAGATAATGGCCACCAGGATGCTGGCCGCACCGGGGCTGGGCAGGCCGCGAAACACGCGATGGTCATGATCAGCTTCGGCATTCTCGACGTTGAAACGGGCGAGGCGTATTGCCGTGAAGCTGACGTAGATCGCCGCGGCGATCCAGGTAAGGCGTCCAAGAGGGTGCTCACTGATGGGCGAAGGGACAATCGATCCGGCCAGCTCACGCGTCATGAACGCGACCATCAAAGTGGCGGGGGCTGCGCCGAAAGTGATCACGTCAGCAAGCGAATCGAGCTGCCCGCCGAACGTCGTTGTGCTGCGCGTGACACGCGCGATGAGTCCGTCAAAAGCGTCGAGAAACATGCCCGCCAGGATGAGAAGTGCGCCGACGGAAAGATAGGAGGGGAGCATTCTCTCAAAGATTGCCGGTCCCAGCGGGGCGGCACGATACAACTCGCGCATGGCGAAGTGAATGGCCGCGAATCCACAGACCAGGTTTCCCAGCGTGATGAGGGTGGGGAGAAACGCGAGTGAGCGCAGCCGGCGGCGACGCGGGCGCGAGTCAAATCCGGCAGGGGAACCAAACGTTCGCATGGCTACTTCCTTTCGACGCCGACCTCATGCGGTGTATCGGCAACGGGCATGGAAACTTTTGCTTTGGAAGCGGACTTCGTCGTCTCCAGGGGCTGGCGAACCAGCAGCGTGAGCCCGCCGCGCACTTTGTCCCCGATTTTGACGGCCACCTGAGTTTCAGCAAATCGGGGCACGACCAACTCGGTGCGCGAGCCGAATTTGATCATGCCGAAGCGCTGTCCTGTTGCCATGTGGTCATTGACTTTGGCGTTGCAGATGATTCTCCGGGCGACCAGGCCGGCGACCTGGCGGACTTCGACGGGGCCGGGAATCGGTGCGTCGGAATCAATCAGGACCGTATTCGATTCGTTGCGGCGACCGCACTCCGGATGGCGGGCGTCGAGAAATTCGCCCGCTCGATAGTACAGCGAGCGCACCTTGCCCGCGCAAGGCGAGCGATTCACGTGAACATTGAAGAGGCTGAGGAAAATCCCGATGCGTATCGCCGGCCCGCCGATTGCGTCATGATGATCCAGTTCGGAAATTTCGGTGACCGTTCCGTCGGCGGGAGAGCAAAGCTCGCCAGGGGCAAACGTGCGTCGTCGCGGCGGATCGCGAAAAAACGCGAGCACCCAAACCCAGACGACCAGTGGAAGAATGGCGAGCGGCCAAAACAGCCAGCAGGCCAATGCCGCCAGGCCTCCCAGAATCAGGGTGGCCAGGCTGATCTCTCGAATTCCTTCTTTTGCGATCATGGTGTCACTGTTTCGCCGACCCCGGGTCCCATGATTGATGATAAGCGCGGATAAACAAGAACGCACGTCTCGACCGCGAAAACGGCCGGACGTGCGTTTGCCTAGCTTCCCTTGTGATTAGCGTCTGACCCGGACAGCGCCACGAGGCCCCACGTACACTCCGCCATGGTCGTGATGATCATGGTGATCGTGATCTGCATACCCGAAAGAGATTCCGGGGGCGGTTTCCCAATAACCCTGCGTCACCAGCACCTGTTCATAGACAGTTTCCGTACGTTCCGGCTGGACGAGGACACGGTCCACGACCGTTTCCCAACCGCCCGGCTGAACGAGCACCCGCTCAGTACGCCATTCCTCGCGTCCGGACTCCACGACCACCGTCTGGCGATCGTACCCGACGAATCGACCGTTGACATATCGCGGCACCTTGCGAACCTCCATGCGCGGAGGAATCGTGACGAGGGTTCGTCGATCCTCGTAGACTGGCTCGCGCCAGACCTGACGAGTGCGCTCCTCATATTGCGCCGGAATGACAACGGTGCGTGGCTGGGTCGCGTATACCGGCTCGATCCAGCGCGGCGCGCCGCCGATCGCGAAGCCCCAGCTATCGGCCCGTGCTGACTGCGGAGCGAATGTGGCTCCAAAGACTCCAAACGTTAACAAGCAAGTACTCGTGAATGCTTTGTTCATAGTAATTCTCCTTCCTTTCCCGAACCCGCAATGGGATTGTTCAATGATTGGACACTCAGATGAAATCTACGTTAGGGAACGTTTCTGGACGCACGGCGCGTAAGGAATTGCAACGATTATGTGACTTTTGCCTTTACAGTGGCGTTTGACCAATCTTCGACAGACGGAGTGAAGCGGAACTTGACCAAAATCCTGATTGGCCCTTCAACCATCCCATTACTACCATGCTGACAAATATTGAGAGCGTAGCCGCCAACGTGAGAAAAAATTGCCGGACCGCATAAAGAGTGTTTTCGTCATCCCCTGGCTGCCGGCCGCGATTCTTGGCTTTGCCACGATGGCGGCGATCCAGTCGGCCTCCCCGTTCATCACCGGAAATGATGGCTACTACCACGTGAAGATGGCGGCGCTGTTGCCGGAACTGGGATTCACCCAGACGTTTCCCTGGCTGCGCTGGACCATTTTCAACGAACACTTCGTGAACCACCATTACGGGTTTCAGGTCCTCCTGGTTCCGTTTGTGTACGCGGCCAATGCCTTCGGACACCCCGCAGCTCTTGGCGGGAAGTTCGCCGCATGTATCGCCATGGCCGTTACCCTTGCGGTTTTTGATTCGATCATCCGAAGGCGCGGGGTTCCATTTCCTTTGTTGTGGGCTGTATTTTTCGCTTTGCTGCCCTGGCATTTCTGGTTACGGATGAGTTTTGTGCGGGCGCCGATGGCGGCGCTGCCCTTGCTCCTGCTCGGCATTCAATGGAGCATCGGCAGTCGCGTTTGGGCCATCCTGATACTGTCCTTTGTGTTCACGCACGTTTATGGTGGGGCGATTCTGTTTCCGTTGATTCCCGGCGGATTTTTTCTGGCCGCGCTGATTACGCGCGAGGATCCTCGTCGCGCTGCGTGGGCCCTGGTTGCGTCGGCAGGGGGCATTGTGTTGGGGCTGGTGATCAGCCCCTATTTTCCGGCCAACATTGCGTTTTTCAAAACACAATTGTTCACCACAGGATTGAGCGCGGCGCGCGACGTGGGCGGCGAATGGAAGCCCTACGAAACATGGGCATTCCTCATACAAGCCGCTCCACTGGTCGTCATCTGGACGGCCTGTCTGACGTTGCGATTGCGTACGGCGCAGCCCGCCTCAAAAACGGAGCTGGCGGTCTTCTTCATCAACCTGGCGTTCCTCGTGCTCACGCTGAAGTCCCGAAGATTCGTCGAATACTGGCCCGTTTTTGGGCTGCTCAGCGCCGCCGAGTTCGCGACTGTCGCCTGGCAGGCAAGACGCCAAGAACATCCCGCTGACAGCTATCTTGCCCTCGCGAGTGGAATCTGCACTGCGGCGATTGTGCTGGGTTTGTGGAACCTGCTGCCAGTCTGGAGAGATCAGAGACCCTCCTATGACGCAACGGCCGTGCGAGAGTCGATGGAGTTTCTGCAGAATCATTCCCCGGCAGGCTCGCTCGTTTTCACCGATGACTGGGACATCTTTCCCATTTGTTTTTACTTCAACCACCACAATACATACGCGGTGGGACTGGATCCGGAATTTACGCGAACGAAATATCCAGGCCTATGGGAACGATATTGGCGCATCACGCAGGCGGCGTTGCCTGCGAAGTTGCCCAGGAAATTCCGCAGCGAATCCGAGAGTCCGGACATTCAATTCGAGGATATCGGGACCGAGTTCGGGGCCCAGTATGTGCTGGTGGCGGAGGACCACGACAAGCTCTACCGGGCGCTGCGCGACCGGCCCGAATCGTTTGAACAAATCTACCCCGCCCCATCCAACAAGCAGGCCCCCATGACGATTTTCAAATTTCTGCCGAAATAGGCTTGACACTCCTATTGGAGTGTTGTACACTCCGAAAAGAGTGCAACATGGAGGTCGTTGTTGGGCAAGAAGAAAGCACCCCGACAGGCAAGTGTTACGCTCAAGATCCCGGCCGAGCTGTTCAAGAATCTGGCGGCCCTCATTGAGGGCACGGGATTTCGCAGCGTGACGGAATTTGCCATACACGTGCTTCGCGATGTCGCATCCGGCGGGAAGCTGGAGCAGGAAGCCAAGGGCGAGGGCGGGTTTACTGCCCGCGAAGTCGAGATCGTTCGGGAGCGTCTCAAAGCGCTCGGGTATCTCGAATAGCCTTGTTATCGCATCACGTGTTTGTCCGCGCTGGGAGTGCGCGCGAATTTTCCATCTCCGCCATGACCGGCGTAGGCGGCGGAATGAGAGGAGGCTGATGATGTACTGTTGTTGTAGCCATTCATCGATCGTCGTCTGACGCGTTCCATCGCTTCGTTCGTTTGATTATTGCAAAACCTTTGAAGGCCCAAGCTCGGGCTCCGGGCCATTTCCATAAGGAGGGAAGATTCCATGTACTCACACAATCATCGTCGTTCGTCGACCCGCGGATTTACGCTCATCGAATTGCTGGTAGTCATTGCCATCATCGCACTGTTGGTGTCCATTCTTCTGCCATCGCTTGCGTCGGCACGTAATCAGGCACGCAATACGGTCTGCACTTCCAATCTGAAATCGATGGCGCTGGCAACACAGCTCTACCTGAACAACAACCACGAATACTTCCCGGTGCGCTCGGCCACGGCGGCGACAGGCGCCACCGGCGTATACACCGCGTTCGAGCCGACGCGCATCATTCTCAAAGAAGACAAACGTCCACTGGAAGTGGCAGCCTGCCCCAATGACTCCGACGAATCCCGGCTGTATCCCGTGGGCGATGGTACGGCTGCCTATCCTGGCTCTCTGGGAATCGGCGACACCTACAAACTCCCGCAGGATTACACGACCCGGTGGAGCTACGGCATCAACAACATGACCGGGCTCAAGGCCACCACGGCCTCGGAAAAGCTTATCTTCAATGCGGGATTCTCAGCGTATAAAGACCCCACGCACACGCTCATGTATGCCGACAGCACGTGGGTCAACGCCCGGGCACACAACACCTCGCTCAACGACGCACCAAAGCTCAAGGGCCGCGTCGCCAATGCAAACGCTCCGTATCGATTCGACAAGCTGGCGGAGATTCCGGACGAATGGAACCGGCCTCGCGTTTCGGGCAGACGGCACCCCGCAGGCAACAACGTGGCGTTCATGGATCAGCACGCCGAGACCGTTTCGCAAAAGTCGCTCTTTGCGCCGGCCACTGTGCTTTATTCGTACACGGAAGTGTGGGAACCAACGGGAGTCGATCCAATTACAGGGGCGACTCTGTGGCCGGCAGGGGTACAGGATCCCAATGATCCGAATTTGCCGGTCCTTCCGTAACCGTTTGCGCAGGCTACGAAGCGAATACAGGAGTGGATTATGAAATCGAGAATGACAATTGTTCTCCTCGCGTTTGTTGCAGGGTTTGCTTTGCCAGCGCAGTCGCGGGGGCAGGAAGTCCAGTTGCTTAATGTTTCTTATGACCCCACGCGTGAATTCTATGCGGAGTTCAACGGCGCCTTCGCCAAGTACTGGAAGGAGACTAAGAACCAAAACGTCACCATCAAGCAGTCGCACGGCGGATCCGGAAAACAGGCCCGCTCGGTGATCGACGGCCTGGAGGCAGACGTCGTCAGCCTCGCACTGGCCTATGACATCGACGCCATTGCCGACAATGCCAAGCTCCTTCCGGAAGATTGGCAGAAGCGTCTTCCGCACGACAGTTCGCCCTACACCTCCACGGTGGTCTTCCTCGTGCGCAAAGGCAATCCGAAGGGTATCAAGGACTGGGACGACCTGGTCAAAGGCGACATACAGATCATTACTCCCAATCCCAAGACTTCGGGCGGTGCGCGATGGAATTACCTGGCCGCATGGGGCCACATTGTGAAGAAAGAGCTGGGCGACTTTTCCAAGGTCAATGATCCGAACTACGTGGACGTAGCGGCAAAAGCCAATCAGAGGGCTCGCGATTTTGTCGCGGCGCTCTTCAAACGTGTTCCAGTGCTGGATTCCGGGGCGCGAGGCTCGACGACAACCTTCGCCCAGCGGGAGATCGGCGATGTGCTGCTGACCTGGGAGAACGAGGCCTTTCTCGCATTGAAGGAATTCGGCGCAGACAAGTTCGACATCGTGGTCCCGCCGGTGAGCATTCTGGCGCTGCCGCCTGTGGCCGTTGTGGACAAGTTTGTGGACAAGCACAAGACGCGCGAAGTCGCGGAGGCATACCTTCAATATCTCTATTCGCCCGAAGGCCAGCGGCTGGCGGCCAAACACTTTTATCGACCATCAGACAGCAAACACGCGGCACCGGAAGACTTGAAGCGGTTCCCGCAAATTCAGTTGTTCAAAATCGAAGAAGCCTTTGGCACCTGGAAACAAGCGCAGAAGACGCACTTCGAAGATGGCGGAGTATTTGATCAGATTTACGCGCCGGGCAAGTAATGGCACTTCGATTCAAACAATCAAGCGTGATCCCCGGCTTTGGACCGACGCTCGGCTACACCGTGCTCTACCTGAGCCTGATCGTCCTGCTCCCGTTGTCGGCGCTCTTCATGAAGTCCGCGACGATGGGCTGGGGGCGATTCTGGAGCACTGTTACCAATCCACGGGTCGTGGCTTCATACAAGTTGACTTTCGGCGCGTCGCTGATAGCCGCGATCATCAATGCGCTATTTGGATTTGTGGTGGCCTGGACTCTCGTGCGTTATCGCTTCATGGGCAAGAAAGTCGTCGATGCCCTGGTAGATTTGCCTTTCGCGTTGCCCACGGCCGTATCGGGCATCGCCCTGACGGCCATTTATTCATCGAATGGCTGGATCGGACGATTCCTGGAGCCGCTGGGAATCAAGGCCGCCTACAGTCCGCTCGGAGTAACCATCGCCCTGACATTTATCGGATTGCCGTTTGTCGTGCGGACGTTGCAGCCTGCTCTGGAGGACATGGACAAGGAGGTCGAAGAAGCGGCGGCCAGCCTGGGCGCGACACGCTTGCAAGCGCTGCGCAGGATTATTTTCCCCGCCATCATGCCCGCCCTGCTGACCGGCTTTGCGCTTTCCTTCGCCCGCGCCGTCGGCGAGTACGGGTCGGTGGTGTTCATATCGGGCAACATGCCCATGCGAACGGAGATCGCCTCGTTGCTGATCATTACCAAGCTTGAGCAATACGACACTGCTGGAGCCTCTGCGATCGCGGTGGTCATGCTGCTTGCTTCGTTTCTCCTCTTGTTGGCGATCAACGTGCTCCAGTGGTGGAGCGCCCGTCGGGCCCGCGCATAAGGCTGGATGATGAGCAATCAAAACGCTACGCAAACCAAGACGTTTCGACCGGCCAGAGCTGCCGCCGGCGAACCAGCGTGGGTGCGCATTGTGCTCATCGTCGTCTCGATGACATTTCTGAGCGCGTTCCTATTTGTCCCGCTGGTGGCGGTTTTCGTGGAAGCGTTTCGCAACGGAGTCCGGATCTATTTTTCCAGCCTGATCGAGAAAGACGCATGGACTGCGATCAAGCTGACGCTGTTGGTTTCGGCAATCGCAGTGCCTGCGAATCTGGCATTCGGGCTGATCGCCTCGTGGGCAATCGCCAAATTTGAATTCCTTGGGAAGAGTCTGCTCATCACGCTGATCGACCTGCCGTTCGCCGTTTCGCCGGTCATTTCCGGACTGATTTACGTTCTCTTGTTTGGCCTCCAGGGCTGGCTGGGGCCGTGGCTCTCGGCCCATGACGTAAAGATTATCTTCGCCGTGCCCGGCATCGTACTGGCCACCGTATTTGTGACATTTCCCTTTGTCGCGCGAGAGATCATTCCTCTGATGCAGGAACAGGGCAACGACGAAGAGCTCGCCGCACTTTCGCTGGGGGCAAGCGGATGGCAGACGTTCTGGCGAGTGACCGTCCCCAACGTGAAATGGGCACTCCTCTACGGAGTCATTCTGTGCAACGCCCGCGCCATGGGCGAATTCGGGGCCGTTTCGGTGGTCTCGGGACACATTCGCGGACTCACCAACACGATCCCGCTTCATGTGGAGATTCTTTACAACGAATACAACTTTGCGGCCGCATTTGCCGTGGCTTCTTTGCTCGCGCTGCTGGCGCTGTTGACGCTGGCAGCCAAGAGCATTGTCGAAAGAAAAGCGCACTCGGTTCGCCGCGTGACGGCTACGGTTCCCGCATGAGCATCCAGGTCAAAAACGTCAGCAAGACCTTCGGCATGTTCAAGGCATTGAACGATGTCTCATTGCACGTGCCCGACGGCGAACTGGTGGCGCTTCTGGGTCCGTCAGGCTCCGGCAAGACCACATTGTTGCGGATTATCGCCGGCCTGGAGTTCCCGGATCAGGGCCCCAGCGCCGTGCTCTTTGACGACCAGGATGTGGCCGGCCAGCACGTTGGGAAACGCCGTGTGGGTTTTGTCTTTCAGCATTATGCACTCTTTCGACACATGTCGGTCTTCGAAAACATCGCCTTCGGGCTGCGCGTGCGGCCACGACACTTTCGACCTTCCAAGGGTGAAATCCGCGAACGCGTGATGACCCTGCTGAAACTCGTGCAACTGGACTGGCTTGCCGATCGGTATCCCTCGCAACTTTCCGGCGGACAGCGACAGCGCGTGGCACTGGCCCGCGCACTGGCGGTCGAGCCGAAAGTTCTGCTGCTTGATGAGCCGTTTGGCGCACTCGACGCCAAGGTCCGGCAGGAACTGCGGCAATGGCTCCGCCGGCTGCACGAAGAGATTCACGTGACCAGCGTGTTCGTCACCCACGATCAGGAGGAGGCGCTGGAGTTGGCCGACCGCGTCGTGGTGATGAACCAGGGCAAGATCGAGCAGGTGGGCACGCCGGAGGAGGTTTTCCACGAACCGGCCACCGAGTTCGTCATGAATTTCCTTGGATTTGTCAATGTCTTTCATGGCCGTGCCGACGGGGAGAAGCTGCGTTTTGGTGATGTCGAAATGGACGCGCCGGGCGTCACCAGCGAGTCGGGACCGGTGCGTGTATTCATTCGGCCGCACGATTGGTCGGTCGAATTGAAGGCCAACGGCTCGCCTTGTTTCCGTGCGACGGTTCAACAGATAAACGCGGCAGGCCCCAAGGCACGGCTCGAGTTGATCACCGATTCGGGAGACATTGTTTCGGTGGAGATTACGCAGGATCGATATCGCGCGCTGGGATTGCGCCACGGCGCACAGGTGTTTCTGGTTCCGCGGGATTTGCGGTTATTTGCGGATGCCAGCAACAGCCATGCGGCACGGGAGGCAGCTCGTGAGTGGGCTTTGCGCGAGGAGCGCATCTTGTCTCCGGAGGGACCGTGATGATCACGATCATGGAATAAGGGGCATTTTGATTGAGTGACTCTCACGATCGGATCCTGATTTCCAATCAGGTCGGCGGAGAATCTGTCAGTAGACCGAAGGTGCGCCGACTCCGTGGTGAGGCAGCACCCTGAGTCGGGCACCGGCGGTCGAATTGTCCAGCGGTCAATGCGTTGTGGCACGGCATGCGGCATGGGAATGGGCCTGGCGAGTGGAAGCCTCGCATTCCCTTCCGCCCGTGAGCTTTTGTGATTGTTTTCAATGTCCATTTTTTTCAGGAGGAATCTATGTACCAACGTAGAAACAAGGGGTCTCCCGCTATGGGGAGAACATTTTGCAGTCAGGCGCATGCCCCCGGCGTCGTGGGCTGTCTGATTGCGGTTGCGCTGACGGGCGGCTGCGCCTCGAAAGGGTGGACTATTGCCGAAGTCCGCGGCAAGAATCAGTTCGGTCCCGAGTTCCAGCACGACGAGGCCAAAAACACTGACCAGATACGGTGGTATGCGGGCCAGGGCGTTGAGATCAAGTGGGACAACGGCTGGACGACTGGCGCGACCTATCGGTACCGAAAAGTCCAGGAGGGCAACGGAAACACGGAAAACCTTGCTCTGCTCGAAGTAGGCTACCCCATCTGGAAGAAAACACCGAAGAAGCCGGCCGACAAGAGCGCCGAGCGAATCGACGCGCTGGAAAAGCAACTCCAGGAGCTTCGGGGAACCCTTGCGCAAAAATCGTCAGAAAATGCCGGCCTGCTCGAACCAGGCAAACAGGACACAGAAACGCAGCAACTGGCGGCGGCCGGCGATGCGTCCGGGCAGAGGTCTAAGGAAAAGGAGAATGATCATGAAAAGCCGTAGTATGTGGTTGATGGGACTCGTATTGATTGGATTCACGTTTCTCGGAGGCGGGTGTATCAAGGGCCTGCGAGAAGGACTCAACGGCGGGCTCAATGATGCGGTGTCCGCAACAGTCGAAACGATTATCACCAATGCACTTGCCCCCATCCTTGATCAGGGCGGCGAATAATTCAATGTCTTGAATAAAGAACGCGTCCACGTTCGACCCGTGGCGTGCCGTTGGAGAAGGCCGTCACGGGTTCGTTTTTTTCTGATTTGGCTGTCGCTATCATCAAAGTGCATGGCAACCCCACACTCCTCGATCCCCTCGGCGGCAAACTCCTCGGCTGCGCTGATTCGCCCCTCGTTTCGAGAGGCGTTCCTATTCTGGCTCAAGCTGGGTTTCATCAGCTTTGGCGGGCCGACCGGCCAGATCGCCATCATGCACAACGAGCTGGTAGAACGCCGTCGCTGGATCGGCGAGGCCCAGTTCCTGCACGGCCTCAACTTCTGTATGTTGCTGCCAGGGCCGGAAGCACAGCAACTGGCCATCTACATCGGCTGGCTTCTTCACCGCACACTGGGCGGACTGGCGGCCGGCGTTTTGTTCGTTCTGCCGTCGGCATTCTTGCTCTGGCTGCTCAGCTACGTTTATGTGGTGTACGGCTCAGTTCCCTGGATTTCAGCTGTTTTCGAGGGGCTAAAGCCCGCCGTGCTGGCCATCGTCGCGGATGCGATCATCCGCATAGGAAAGCGCGCCCTGAAGACTTCGTTTCTTTGGTGCCTTTCAGGCGTCGCGTTTATCGCCATCTACTTTCTGGGAGTTCCCTTTCCCGCGATCGTCTTCGGTGCGGCCCTGATTGGCCTCTTCATACACGCCACGCCCTGGTCGTATCTCGTTCCCGGGAGTGTACATGGTGCAGACCCCGATGTTGAAACACTCCATTCAGTCTCCAGGGATATCGGGCTGGGTAGAATCGTCCGAGTCCTGATCATCAGTTCTGTGTTATGGTTCACGCCGATCTTGCTGTCCGCCGCGCTTCTTGGAAGTGACCACGTGCTGGTTCGTGAAGGCGTGTTCTTCAGCAAGGCCGCCATAGTCACTTTCGGTGGCGCGTACGCCGTGCTGCCGTATGTAGCACAGCAGGCCGTGGACAACTTTCACTGGCTCGCACCGCAACAAATGCTCGACGGGTTGGCGCTCGCCGAAACGACACCCGGACCGCTCATCATGGTCGTCCAATTTGTCGGGTTCCTTGGCGCGTGGAATCATCCGGGATCGCTTCCTCCACTTCTTGCGGCCACGCTGGGTGCAGCGATCACCACATGGTCCACGTTTGTCCCTTGTTTTCTCTGGATATTCCTCGGTGCCCCTTACATCGAAACCATGAGGAAAATCCGCTCGTTAAGCGGCGCATTGACAGCGATTACGGCCGCTGTCGTTGGCGTGGTTTTGAATCTGGCGGTCTGGTTTGCAAGCCGAGTGCTCATTCAAGATGGACACGTCATGTGGTTTTCGGCAGGTGTCACCGTTCTGGCTTTCGTCGCAATGCGGAAGTTCAAAGTCGGAGTGATTCCCATTATCGTTTTCGCGGGAGTGTTGGGATTGGCAAAGTCTCTAGTTCGTTAATATTCTTCATTCTAAGCGAAGAATCTCATGTTCAAAACGAAATTGCTGCGTCTCTCTGCTCAGGATGACTGGCGGGTGACGCCGATGCAACGAGATGGGGAGAACCGGCGGGCCTGAGCAGTAAGTGGCCTCGCCGGTCGCCCCGCTGGCGCTCTCGCCCATGCGCACGTCGAATTCGGCAAGAAGCGCGGGGGTGTTGCGGTCTCTTGCCGTTCGCAGGTACGTCCGGGCCGGGTTTGGCTTTACCGTCACAATGAGTTTGCTTCTTACCCAACCCGGGCGTCCCTGCGATGACCTCGCGGCGGGCGAACGCCAGATTTCCACGAATCATAGAGCCAGTTCATAGTGTCCGGGCAAGCATATCTGCTTGGATTCTCGCTGGAATTGACGATACAATGAATTGGATCGTAAACCAGGCTTCGACTCCGATTTGAAGCCATTGAAAGGACTTGTTTTGCAGGTAAAGCTCGCCACGTCCCGTGGGTTTTGTTTCGGCGTCGAAGACGCCATTGAGCTGGCCGAGGCGGCCGTGTCGCGGCATGGCGCGGGGCAGGTCGTCGCTCTCGGCCCGGTCATTCACAACAAGCAAGTCGTTGGCCGACTCGAAGAGGCCGGGCTGAATCAATCCGGCGACCTCGAGACCATCGACCCATCCAAGACCGTGCTCATCCGTTCGCACGGCGCAACGCCAAAAATGATGGAGCGCATTGCCGAACGCGGGCTAAACGTCGTGGACGCAACCTGTGTGCTGGTGAAGCGGGCACAAAACGTGGTCAAGGAGTTGTACGAACAGGGCTATCACGTGGTCATGATCGGCGACCCGAATCATCCCGAAGTCAAAGGCGTGATCGGATACGCTCCTGTCGTGACGGTCATCGACGACCACACCAACCTCGATGAGGCGCTGCCCTACAAGGAGCGCCTCGGCATCGTCGCGCAAACCACGCACGCCCCGGAACACGTCGCAAAAGTCATCGCGAAGATTCTCATTCGTCCATACCGAGAAGTGAAAATCGTCAACACGCTTTGCCTGGAAGTAACGCGGCGACAGGAAGCCGCCATCGCGCTATGCAAGGACGTGGACGTCATGTTCGTCATCGGCGGGCTTCACTCGGCCAACACCAGGGAAATGGCCACCCTTTGCCGCGAGGCCGGCACGGACACGTACCACATTGAAACCTGGGATCAGTTCGAACCCAAAATGGTGGCCGGAAAGAAGATTGCAGGCGTCACCGCCGGGGCGTCAACGCCCGAATGGGTCATCTCAGATTTTGTGGTTCGCCTGAAAGCCGTTTGACCTATAGACCAGACAACAACTCAGAAACTTGCAAGCCCAAGGCGTTGCTGATGCGGGCGAGCGCCCACACGGAAGCCGCGTTCTTGCCGAGCTCCACCTGAGAAAGCTGCGACGTGGTCAAATCCGTCCGATCCGAGAGTTGTCGCAACGTAAGATTCTGCGCCAGGCGATGACTGCGAATCCGCTGCCCGATCAATCGGTTCAGCTCGTGTTCATCGGTGTAGATGATGCCCATCCGCTGGCAGGCCCGATCCACTGCCTGAATAAGGTCTTCGTGCTTGAAGGGTTTGGAGATGTAGTCGCACGTTCCCCGGCGCATCGTCGCCGTCGCGCTGTCCAGATCAGGGTACGCCGTCATGACAATGCAGCTCATTTTGTCGTCGATATTCTTGAGCTTTTCGACCGCTTCGACGCCGTCCATAGCGGGCATGCGCAAGTCCACCAGCGCGATTTGATATGACTCTTCTTCCGCAGCGTGGATTGCCGCGTCAGGGTCCGTAAATGTTTTGGGACTATACCCATGATCCTCAAGCAAGAGCCCGACGGTCTTGCAAATGGAGGGGTCGTCATCGATCACAAGTACTTTGATGTGGTGCCTTACCGCCATTGTTCTCCCTTCACCGTGAATCCGGTCCTGCCTGCAACCACCTCAACAGGGGATGGTCCTGAATTCTCCCTTTCTGGCAGAGGATGTGTGTACAGATATCATGTCCATCCCTGCGGGACATCGATAGCTGTCACCCCAAGCAATTGTAGAGTAAATCAAACGACTTTCCAGCGACAAAAGAACAAAGGCCGTTTTTTTCAAGTATGCAACTGAATAGGTGTAAACACCTATATTTTGGGGCCGTGTTTCGAGCGGCTTCGACTTTCTTCAAACACCTCAGCCGCGTTATAGCTTGACCGCACAAACGGGCCAGCCGCAACGCTGATAAACCCGAGAGTCCGGGCGAAGTGGGCGAGTTCGTCGAATTCCTCAGGCGGATAATAGCGAACCACGGGAGCGTGACTCTCCAGAGTGGGTTGAAGATACTGCCCAACAGTCAAAACGTCGCAACCAACAGATCGAAGATCGCGGAAGGCCTGTTGTAGCTCTTCGATGGTCTCCCCGAGTCCAACCATGAGTCCTGATTTGGTAAGAATCTGCGGGGCGGTTTCTTTGACCACTCGAAGGACTTCAAGAGAGCGACGGTACTTTCCTTGAGGTCGAAATAGCGGTGTAAGCCGCTCAACCATTTCGAGGTTATGGTTGTAGAGTTCCGGTTTTGCGTCGCAAAGCGCCTGAATACATTCCCGTCGGGCGTGAAAATCTGCCGGGAGAACTTCCACCGTCGTAGTCGGGCATGCTTCGTGAATCGCCTGAACGCATCGAGCAAAATGCCCAGCTCCCTCGTCGTCCAGATCGTCGCGGGCAACCGCAGTGATGACTACATGCCGTAAGGCCAGTTTGGCCACCGCGTCGGCAAGTCGGTCCGGTTCGTCGATGGCAGGCGGATCGGGCCGGGCAGTCTCGACGGCACAATAATGGCATCGTCGCGTACACTTGTGACCCAGAATCATAAACGTGGCATGCCGCTTGGACCAGCACTCCGAAAGGTTGGGGCACTTGGCGTCCTGGCAGACGGTGGCCACGCCGCTTTCCGCTACAACTTCGACCGTTCGAGAAAAATCGCCCGATGGCAGCGGCCGCTTAAGCCACGGCGGCAGCCGCCGCTTTGGGGCGCTTTCAGGGGCTCGACTGATGACTGGAAGCTGCATTGACGCTGAGGATACGGCCAAATTGCTCGAAAATCCACACGACCTGGCCGGTGGGGGACTCGGTCCGATGCTCCTCCGCGTCAAACCGATATAATGGACAATGCCGGATACCAAGAGTCCCTTGTCCGACCGAAATATGCCAAGGCCAGCTTTGATTGAAATTCTGCAACAGCGAGTCCTGGTCCTGGATGGGGCCATGGGGACCAGCATTCATGCGCGAAGGCTGCCGCTGTCGGACTACGAGGGGCACGAAAACTGCGTGGACGTGGTGACTGCGAGTCGGCCGGATATCGTCCGGGACATTCACCGCTCGTTCCTGGCCGTGGGCTGCGACGCGGTGATGACCAACACGTTTGGCGCGAACAAGATCGTGCTGAGCGATTTCGGAATTTCTGAGCGCACCTACGCGTTGAACAAGCAGGCCGCGGAAATCGCTCGCGACGCCTGCCGTGAGTTCGACCGCCCGAACCAGCCGCGATTCGTCATTGGTTCGATGGGGCCGGGGACGAGGCTCCCGACGCTGGGCCAGACCACATGGGATCAAATCCTCGATAGCTACACCGAGCAGGCGCGCGGCTTGCTCGACGGCGGCGTCGATGCGCTTTTGGTTGAAACGTGCCAAGACCTCCTGCAATGCAAATCCGCATTGGTCGGCGCGCTCGACGCCATGCGCGAAAAGGGTCGCGAAGTTCCGCTGTTTTGCACCGTCACGATCGAAACCACGGGAACGATGTTGCTGGGCACGGAAATGGCCGCGGCGTTGACGGCTATCGAGGCATTCGACAAGGTGGCGGCGATCGGCCTCAACTGTGCGACGGGGCCGCAGGAGATGAGCGAGCACATCCGCTACCTCAGCGGAAACAGCGATCGACTCCTGCTCGTGCAACCCAACGCGGGTTTGCCGCAGTTGGTCAACGGCGAACCGTACTACGCACTCACTCCCAAGGAGCTCGCCCGTTGGCTGCTCGAATTCATCGAGGTGGACGGAGTCAATATCGTCGGAGGCTGTTGCGGCACGACGCCGGAGCATCTTGCGGCCGTGGTCGATGCGGTCGGCGTTCGCGCCCCCAAGCCGCGACGCGTGCAACGCGAACCTGCCGTGAGCAGCCTGTACCAGGCCGTTTCGCTGTGTCAGGAGGCGGCAGTGCTTGCGATCGGTGAGCGCACCAACGCGAACGGATCGAAAAAATTCCGCGAATTGCTGGCCGCGAGCGATGTGGACGGCATGGTGCAGATGGCCCGCGAACAGGCCAAACACGGCAGCCACCTGCTCGACGTATGCACGGCTTACGTTGGCCGCGACGAAGTGGCCGACATGACCGCCGTGCTCAAGCGATTCGTTGCCGACGTGACCGTCCCGCTGGTCATCGACAGCACCGAAGTCAACGTGATCGAGGCCGCGCTCAAACTCGCCGGCGGCAAGTGCGTCATCAACTCAATCAATCTGGAGGACGGCGAAGAAAAGCTCGACAGGATTTGCGGCCTAGCCAGGCGGCATGGCGCGGCCGTCATCGCTCTTACCATCGACGAAGAGGGAATGGCCAAGACCTGCGCCCGCAAAGTCAAAGTCGCCCGACGCATCTTCGACCTGGCAACCCGGCGACATGGCCTCAAGGCGGGCGATCTGATTTTCGATCCGCTCACATTCACCATATGCACAGGCAACGAAGACGACCGCAAACTGGGACTCGAAACGCTCGAAGCCATTGCCGCAATCAAGGACGAGTGTCCCGGCGTACACACGCTGCTGGGCCTGAGCAATATCAGCTTCGGCGTGAAGCCGCCGGTGCGCCGCGTGCTCAACAGCGTGTTCCTGCATCATGCACGCGAGCGCGGACTCGACGCGGCCATCATGCACGTCACGGGCATCGTTCCCCTATTCAAAATCGACGAGGCGCATCGCCGCCTGGCCGAGGATTTGGTCTATGATCGCCGCCGCGAAGGGTACGACCCACTTCACGAACTCCTGCGTGCGCTGGAAGGCGTGGAGAGCGCGACCCAAGAGGCCGAAAAACCCAAGAATGTCGAGGACCGCCTCAAGCAGCGAGTGATCAACGGCGATCGCACCGGCCTGGAGGAGGACCTCGATGAGGCCATGCTCACCCATCGCCCGCTCGACATCATTAACGACATCCTGCTCGATGGCATGAAAACAGTCGGCGACCTCTTTGGTGCGGGGCAGATGCAACTTCCGTTCGTATTGCAATCGGCGGAGACGATGAAATCGGCTGTGCGACACCTCGAACCGCACATGGACAGAACATCCGACGCCGGCAAGGGCTCCATCGTGCTGGCGACGGTGCGCGGCGATGTCCACGATATTGGCAAGAATCTCGTGGACATCATCCTCACCAACAATGGATACACCGTGTACAACCTCGGCATCAAGCAGCCCATCAGCGCGATCGTCGAGGCGTTTGAGAAGCACAACGCCGACGCGATCGGCATGTCCGGCCTGCTGGTGAAGTCGACCGTTGTGATGCGCGAAAACCTCCAGGTGCTCAACGAGCGACGCATGGACCCGCCCGTAATTCTCGGTGGCGCGGCCCTTACGCGAAAATACGTCGAACAGGACTTGCGACCCGAATATTCCGGCGAGCTTCACTATGCCAAGGACGCCTTCGCCGGTCTGCATTTGATGGAACAAATTGTTGCCGCGCGCAGCGAGCCACGCGGGAAGTTCAAATTGCAAAATTCAAAGTTCAAAGTGGAAACGGAGGCCTCCCCCACGGTGCTTTCCACCACAAATGAATCCTCATCCGCGCAAACGGAGGTTCGCGGCTCGCTTGATCTTCACGAAGAGGCGTCCGAGCGCTACGGCTACGTCCCGCCAAAGTCGAACATCTCGCGCGAGGAGTCTGTGCCGCAGCCGCCGTTCTGGGGTCGCCGGGTCGTCCAGCACATCGATGCGCGAGCGGCGCTGGCCTATCTGAATGAAAACATGATCTTTCAGGTGCAGTGGGGCTTCCGCAAGAACCGCCGCAGCGCGGAGGAGTATTCGCGCTTCATCAACGATGACGTCCGCCCGATCCTTCGCCGCCTGCTCGACCAGTGCGAACGCGAAAACATTCTGCAATTGAAGGCCATCTACGGCTTCTGGCCCGCCCAATCCGACGGCGACTCGCTTATCATCTACGACCCCGACGACCGCGACCGCCAGCTCGTCACTTTTGAATTTCCGCGCATGGGCAAGCCGCCGTATTGGTGTCTGAGCGACTTTTTCCGGCCCGTGTCGAGTGGCGTGTTTGACGTGGCCGCCTTCAGCGTCGTGACGGCCGGCCGCCGCGTGAGCGAGGTGGCCCGCGAGTGGTTCGCGGCCGATCGCTACCAGGACTATCTCTATCTGCACGGGCTGGGTGTCGAGTCAGCCGAGGCGCTGGCGGAGTACATTCACAAGCAGATTCGCGTGGAGTGGGGCATCGCCGACGACGACGCACGCGACAAGCAGGAAATCTTCAAGCAGCATTACCGTGGGTCTCGCTACAGCTTCGGCTACCCCGCATGTCCACGACTCGAAGACCAGGTCAAGCTCTGGCCGCTGCTTGACCCCGAGCAAATCGGCGTGAGGCTCAGCGAGGAGTTCCAACTCGAACCCGAGCAGACCACCACCGCCATCATCACCCACCACCGCCAGGCCAAATACTTCAACGTGCGATAGGGGGCCCACGTTGCACTGCAAATCATTACCAGTGCATTAACAGGGCCCGTTGACCGCGTGCTGCGCTAATCAGACCTTGTGGAACTTCGTGTGGGCGCCGCGGGTGTTGTCCGGGAGAGGAATCACTTCATAGTCACCGAACAGGTTGGGGGCCTCTTTTTGCAGGATTTCCAAAATCAACGCGGCCACTTCACGGATTTCGACCTCGGCGTGCTCGTTGCACCGCAGCTCGATGAAATGCCGCAGAGCGCGGGCGTTGGCCGTGACGAAGATTTTCGTTTCCGTGGCGTTGGGGAGCACGGAGCGGGCAGCTTGGCGGGCCATTTTGCGGCGGAGCGTCTTGTCGGGGATCGACGCGAACTTACCTTCAAGACCATTTACGAGTTTGACGTAGGCTTCCTGGGCGTGCTCGACGGCCGACCGCCAGACTTCGTGCAATTCCGGGTCGTCGCCGATGCAATCGGGCTCGACAAAGTCGGCCACCGACTCATCGACGTAGCGCTGCGAAAGCTGTGAGTAGCCGAACCCCGCGCGGTGCCGCACGAGTTCGTGAGTGAATGATCGCGACACGCCTGTAATGATGAAATTCCAGACCGTGTGCTCGAGGACGCTGCCGTGACCGACCTCCTTGATATGTCCCAGGTACGCTGAGTTTCCGCCCGGCCGGGGCTTGGCAAAGCTCATGTAACAAAGCCGCCCGGCGATTTCCGGCAGAATCTCTCCGGGCCGCTGCGAGTCCGTGGTCCAATCCTGCACGCCGTGATCGCGAAGAAATCGCGTCACTTCTCCCTGATCGAGGGCTTGCCGTCCAACCAGGTATACGCTGGGCCTGCGAATGATCTTCATAGACGCTCTCCGTGTGGTCACGTGGTATACCGCTGCGGCGGCGGAATCGCAATCGACGGATGTACGAATCAAGTTGCAGGAACGCGATCAGGACGATATTCCTTTCGGCGGGTTCCCCGGCCGAACTGGAAAGGATGATAAATGCAGCATTGGATTGCCTTGATTGTGGCCATGTGCCTTAACGCACTTGCGAATTTGCTCGTAAAAATTGGAGCCAAGGGGCTGGAATCCGGCGGGGGGATGCTTCACGGGGGAGCAATGGAAGGGATACGGCGTTTCGTCAGCAATCCGACCATCCTGCTCGGGTTGTTTTGCTTCGGGACCAACGTTTTGCTCTACATCTATGCCTTGCAGGGTCGCTCCTTGAAAATCACCGTCGCGTACCCCATCATGGTCGGCGGAGGATTCGTTATCATCGCGTTGGTCGCACGGTTTCATCCCACACTTGCGGAGAAGCTCAGCATGGGTCAGTGGGCGGGCGTCGTGTTGGTGATGATTGGCATTATGCTGCTGGCGTTTGGGATGGACCAACCTGCGAAAGCCG
The DNA here is from genome assembly GCA_964501365.1 of uncultured Phycisphaera sp. Lineage (GTDB taxonomy): Bacteria > Planctomycetota > Phycisphaerae > UBA1845 > UBA1845 > CAZAMB01. The sequence continues at coordinate 68,634 of CAZCST010000016.1, forward strand.
CCTGAACAGGATGGGCCAATCCCACTATAGATTGCCATGACCGGAACCCTGAAAGCCATCGCTCATCGCCCCACCGACGGGGAACCCATGCGCGAAGCGCAGCAGGCCACAGTTCATCCCGGTCGCGGGATCGACTCGGAAAACCGCAAGACCGGCCCCCGCGAGGTGACGCTGCTTTCGACCGAAGCCTGGTCCGATGCATGCCGTGAACTTGGCGTAAACATTCCCTGGCTGGTGCGCCGCGCGAATTTTCTCATCGAAGGAATCGACCTGTCCTCAACGCTGGGCCAGATCATCGTCATCGGTCCGGTCCAAATTCGCATTCACGGCGAAACGCGGCCTTGTGGCATCATGGAATCACAGCAGGCGGGATTACGCGACGCGCTCAAGCCCAACATGCGCGGCGGCGTCCATGGCGAAGTTCTCACCGGCGGCACGATCCGCGTCGGCGACCTGGTGGCCGTCCGCGCGACCTAGCACTCCTGTGCGAGAGTCGACTTTCGCAACAATTTCCTGGGTGGCAGTTCGATTCCAAAATCCCTGTTCTCCCATGACAAGTTTGGCCGCTTCGTGTCTATCAATATTGACTGCCTGTTGAGGATGCGCGTGCTTCATCACAGGGCGGCCATGCCAATTTGGAGAAACTTCAATGAACAAAAAAACAATGCCGATGGTTACGCTTGGACTTTTCACATTGGTGGTCGCGGGACTGGCCTTTTCCTCTACGGCGCTTGCCAAGAAATCCGCCGGCGCAGCGGGCCTCCAGTCTCACATCGTTTGTGCGGACGTCTATCAGCCGGTGATGTGCGACAATGGACAATTCTTTGGAAACGAGTGCCAGGCGTCGCGTGAAGCGGCCACGGGCTGCACGCCCTACGACGACAGCACTCCCGTCGAATCGGCATTCAAAGCCTGTCCGCGCGACATCCAGTGCCCGGATGTCTACAACCCCGTTACATGCAGCAATGGCGTGACCTATCCCAACGCATGCTACGCCTACCGTGCATGCGCCACGGGTTGCGGAGGCGGCGGAACTTGATGGAGTAGTGATTCGATTAACAGGTACCGCCCTTGGCTGCTCTCCCGGCCAGGGGCGGTCTTGTTTTCCGGCGGGTTGGCCAGGATTCGATCCGGCTTGCGATGTGGGGGGTTGGGGTGATAATCGAATCTGCGCGGGTCATTGAAGGGAAGAGATTTCCCCTGAATCCTGAGAGGTGTGCAAACATGGTACGTGGCAGCAGCGATTGCGTCGTAGGGTCGGACGGCAGCGGTTTTGCGTGTCGAGTCGGTCTCATTCTTGGTTGCCTGTGGGGGCTTGTCCTCCTGACGGGATGTCCGTTGTTCAACCCATGTGCCAACGTCGATTGCGACGACGGGAACCCCTGCACGGCAGACACATGTTCGAATGGCGAATGTGGCCATGAGCCAGTCAATAATTGCTGCGAACTGGCCGCCGATTGCAATGACGACAAGGCATGCACCACGGATATCTGTTCCAGCATTGACATCGATACCGGCGCCGGCACCTGCACTCACGTGTCCGTCGGCTCCGATTGCTGCAATGAGGACGGCGACTGCGGCGACGGCGAAGTCTGCGTCGATCATGCGTGCACAGCGATCTGCACATCGGATGAGGACTGCGCGGCGGGCCAGACATGCGACGTGCCAACGGGCAGATGCGTCGGAGTTGGCGGCTGCGAATCCGACAACGACTGCGAAGCAAATCAGATTTGTAATCTTGACACGGGTCTGTGCGTCCCGAAGCCGGAATCTTGCACAGTCGATGGCGACTGCGAGGACGAAATCCCCTGTACGACAGATTCGTGTGAATCGGGAACCTGTAGACATGAATTGGCCTGCGACGATGGATTGGATTGCACCGACGATTCGTGCGACTTACAGGCCGGCGAGTGTACGCACGAAAGCAATTGCCCCTCCGGAGAGCAGTGCGATCTGACGTCGGGGCAGTGCGAGCCGGCCGTGGAGTGCCAGGCAGACAGTCAATGTGAAGACGATGGCGTATTCTGCAATGGCGACGAGATTTGCGGAGACGACGGAACCTGTGTCTCCGAGGGCAACCCTTGTTCCGCAGGTCTGACGTGCACCGAAAGTACGCGATCCTGCACGACGCCGCCCCCGGCGTGCATTGATTTTACCACGGCCATCGAAACCAAATCCGGCTCCGCGAGCAGCGATTCCTTCTGTGCGACGTGGAACTCGACCGCGAACGGCCCGACACTGCAGACTGGCGACGTTGGAAACGGATCGGACGGTATTGATTCGCTTTCGGCCTCTTTTCAGTTCACTTCGCCTTCCACCGTTCAGCCAACCCTCAGCGCCATTGAAACGATATCCATCACAGACCTTGGCACAGCGGCCACAACCCTCTCCACGGCGCTCGTCACAGGTGCAACCAAGTACGTCACGAGCGCAAGTTCCAATCCCAACCCGTTGATTCTTTCCAATCTGGCCGGAGTAACGGACATTGGCATCGAGAACACCGGATCGGGATTGACGGTCCAATTCGCAGCGGCCGCAACGGTAGGGAATGCGGATGTCCTGGATGTCATTTTGACGGACGCTTCCGGCGGCGCGCTGACGATCACCTCGGGAACGGTCAACGGCATCGAAACGGTGGCCATCATCTCCAATGGATCGAGCAATACGCTGACATCCGTTGACCAAAATGTAGGCTCGACCCTTGCGACACTGACCGTTACAGGCAATGCGCCATTGACCATTACCAATGCCCTGCCCACTTCTCTATCGACGGTGACTGCAACGGGCGCAACCGGAGGTGTCACGCTCGATCTTTCCGGCAATGCGAGCAGCGTTTCGGTCACCGGCGGAGCCGGGAATGACACGTTCACCTTCGGGGCCAATTATGGGGCTTCGGATGTGGTGGCCGGCGGGGGAGGGACCAACTCGCTGTTGATCACGTCCGCCGCCGCGTCAGTCGGAGCAACGCAAAGCAATGTCACGGGAATCTCTGTGCTGACCATCACGGACGGGCTGGCCAACGCAGTAACGGCTTCACGGTTCGGAACCATCAGCACCGTCAACCTGCGTCAGGGATTCACTGGCGCCGTGGCGTTGACCGTCGCTTCAGGAACGACCATCAATCTGGGTTCGGACGGCGCCTCCACGGATAGCAGCGCCGCCGGTTCCGTGACAGTGGATGGCGCGGGCACAACGGACACAGTGACAGTGAATCTGCGGGACCACGACACGTTGGCACTGACATTGAGCGGCGTGGAAACCTTGAATTTGCAATCCAATCATCGGGCCGACGGCACGGTTGCCGATGGCGGCGTGAACCTCATCAACGGTACGTTGACCGTGGGCGCGACGGGGATGGTCAATCTGACGGGAGCGGCCAACCTGACCATCGCCCAGGTTGTGACCGCCGGCACGATCAGTGGAACTGCCTTCACCGGAGCGCTGGTCATGCGGGCCACGTCTGCATCCGCGATCAATATCACGACCGGGCAGGGCAACGACACGCTGTTCGGCTCGGCCAGCGCCGACACGCTGAATGCCGGCAGCGGGACGAACGTCATCGAGGGTCGATCGGGCATCGACAACATCGGCCCGCTTGGGGCCGGTGTCGATACCATCCGCATCAATATTGCCGGCGTAAGCGGCGCGGATCGGAAACTTGTCACAGGATTTACGGCCGGCGTGGGCGGCGATGTGGTGAATATTGACGCAGATGACCTCGCAGCGCTGAGCGGTTCGGACGACTTTGTTTCTTCGGCAGCGCTCCAGACCCATTCCGCTGCGGGCGCGCTCGTGGCCGCCGCCGCAACGGAAGTGGTCCGAGTCACATCCGCCACCGTTGCCAATTTCACCGACGTGAATTCGCTGAACGGAACGAACCTGCTCGCAGCCACGGGGGATCCAAATCAATCCATCACGGTGCAGGGATCCGGCGATGGGATCCTGGTTCTGGTAGCGGACGTGTCAGGCAACACAGGTGTGTACTTTGGCGACACCGGCGGCGATTCCGAAATCGTAGCGGCGGAACTCACGCTCGTAGCCGTACTTCAGGCGACGCCGATTGCGAATCTTGTGTACTCGAATTTCTCCAACGCGAATTAACGCGACAATGAGCGATTAGCCCTTGCTTTGGGAGCCTTCCGTCGCCCCCGGCATGTCGCTGATGATTCGCTGAATCGCCGACTTCACGAAGGTCATCTTCGTGTTGGTGGTCTCATCGACCTTGAGGACGACCTCGTTGTCCTTTACCGTCAGCACCGTCCCGATCACGCCGCCGACGGTCAGCACGCGGTCGTTTTTCGCCAGCCGGCCGAACATGCCTTCGCGCTCGCGGGTCTCACGCTTCTTCTGGCTGCGGGCCGACAGCAGCATGAAGATCACCATCGCGATCATCACTGCCGGAAGGAACAAGGCCCCCGCACCGCCTCCGGGTGCCGCCGACGGAGAGGTTGTCTGTGCCAAAAAAGTCATAACGCCGAAACTCTGAACCATGGTCACTCCCGTCATTGTTCACAAATCAGGATTCGATATCGGCCTGATCGTCGGCCGCTTCAATCGCCGCGATGGGAAATTCATCCACAATTCTCGCCGGAGCGCCCGATTTGATCAACTCCCGGAGCCGGGCCATGAATCGCTGGTAAAATCGCAGATTGTGAATCGAAGTCAGGGTCGGTCCGAGCATTTCGCCAGCGTTGAACAGGTGACGCAGATAACCGCGCGAGAAATTTCGACAGGTTTCGCAGTCGCAGTCGTCTTCAAGGGGGGCCTTGTCGAGCCGATGTCGCTCGTTTCGCAGTCGGAGCATTCCGTGGCGGGTGAAGGCCTGGCTGTTGCGGCCATTTCGCGTAGGTAGAACGCAGTCGAATAGATCGACCCCGGCAAGAACGGCCACCAGCAAGTCGCGCGGCATTCCAACTCCCATCAGGTAGCGAGGACGGTCCTCGGGCAGGCACCGCGTGATCGCGGGAAGGATCCGCGCCATTTCTTCGTGCGATTCGCCCACCGACAACCCGCCAATGGCGTATCCGTCGAAGCCGATTTGAATCAACGACGCCGCACACTCGGCACGCAACTCGGCGTCGAGCCCGCCTTGAACGATGCCGAAGAGGGCTTGATCGCGCCGTGCGTGGAACCCCTTGCAGGCAGCGGCCCACCGAATCGTTCGATCGACGGCCACGCCCATCGTTTCCGCGTCGCACGGTAGCGGCGGACACTGGTCGAAGGCCATGATAACGTCAGCCCCCAGCTTGTTCTGAATGGCTGTCGCGCTCTGCGGGTCGAGCCGCAGCGTCGCACCATCGATGTGTGAACGGAATTCCACGCCGTCATCCGTGATTCGGTTGATTTCGGCCAGGGAAAAGACCTGGTATCCGCCGCTGTCCGTGAGGATGGGGCCGTCCCAACCCATGAAACGATGCAATCCCCCCAGCTTGGCGACCGCCTCAGCGCCGGGGCGAAGTTGAAGGTGGTAGGTATTGCCCAGGATCATCTGTGCGCCGGTCGCGCGCAGCTGAGAAGGCGTAACGCCCTTGACGGTGCCGGCCGTGCCGACGGGCATGAATGCCGGCGTCTCGACGACCCCATGCGGGGTAAGGAACTTTGCTGTTCGCGCGGTACCGGTAGCGTGTGAAATCTGAAACGGAAACATGGTGATCCAAAAGGTTATACTTGATTCGATGGCACGGAGAAATGCGCAGAGGCGATGCAGCCGCCGAGGCGGTTCGGAGCAGGAATGGATCGAAAACGGGCAATAAGAACTGAGTTTACGTTAATGAGTGCGATGCGCTTCGTCCCGGGGTACCAGCGTTGACAACGGCACTTTCATGATTTCTTCGCCTGTAGATACGTCCGACACATCGGCCACTGCTACCCGGAATTGCTCCGCCCCGAAGCCGTCAATGTAGTTTCTGACGATGCGGACTGTCCGAACAACGCCCTTCTCATCCGACATTTCAAACAAAGGATCAGGCTGCATTTCTCACTTACTCCGTGCCGGACTTCCTGCAAAAAAAGCCCGGCCGGCAATCGCAGGGGAGTCCAGCCGGGCTACGGGGGAAGGTGGAGCGATCATTTCACACGAGTCGTACCCCCTCGGGCACAACATTTCGGATTCCAAAGGCTGGCCATCCCTCCTAGATTGCCATTTGCCTCGGCTATCTGCCATAAGCTGATAGACACACGCGGTGTTTGTTTGACTCAAAATCAGCGACGGGGTGGATGAATATGCGCCGTTTCTGCGCGATATCTCATCAATCGGTGCCAGTGTCACAAAGTTGGCAGGTCTATAAGATTTTTGGGGCGTATTGGTGAAATTGTAAATCAGAACTTGGCAGTCCTACTTTCCAACCTGCGAGCGCTTTTTTTCAAGTTCCTCCCAGCGAGCATAAAGGGACGCCACCTGTCCGAGAGCAGATTGCAATACCTCCCAGCGTTTTTGTGCCTCGGCGTGGTCTCCGGCGACCGCCGGATCTTCAACCGCTTTGCGAAGTTCTTCCACGCGGCCCTCCGCTTCCTGAATGGTAACTTCCATGTCTCTGAGCTCTGATTCTTCGCTGGAAGTCAGGCCGGTTCGGCCCGACTTCCCTTTTGCTTTCTCCGGTTTGGTTTTGGCAGGGACCTTTTCATCCTCGTCGACAAAGCGAGCCTGTGCCGCTTGCCACTGAGCGACATCACCGTACCGTCCGGTCCGCCCCTTGCCATTGAGTCCCAGAAATTCCGTGCAGACACGGTCGAGCATGAATCGATCGTGTGTCACCAATACGATCGCACCGGGAAATTCGGTGAGGCTTTCCTCCAGAACATCCAGGGACGTGATGTCCAGATCGTTGGTCGGTTCGTCCAGAACAAGTAGGTCGGCCGGACGCAACATCAGCCGGGCGATGAGAATTCGAGCCTGCTCGCCGCCCGAAAGGTCGCCCACCAGCGTGTCAAGCTGATCGATGGAGAACAGAAACCGTTTGGCCCATGCGGTAATGTGAACGTCGCGGCCGGAAAAATGCACCCGGTCGTTGTTGCCCGCCAAAGCCCGGCGCAAGGTCACATCCTTGGGCAGCTCCTCCCGCTTCTGGTCGAACACGACAATGCGCAGATCGTTGGTCTGCTCGATCGTGCCTTCGTCGGGCGGCAGGCTGCCGGTCAGCACCCGTATGAACGTTGTCTTTCCGCTGCCGTTGGCCCCCAAGACTCCCAGCCGAGTGCCAGGAGACAACACGAGTGAGACATCTTCGAACAACAGTTTGCCGCCGAGCGACTTGGCGAGCCCTTTGGCCTCCAATAGCTTTTGCGATTTTCTACCCCTGCTCTCGAAGTCGATGCCTGCGGCTTTGGTTTGAGCGTTGCGATGCTGCATCTCACGAAGCTGGTCTTTCAGTCGATACGCCTCTTCGATGCGATCCTTCGATTTTGTTCTCTGGGCCTTGGAGTTGGACTGCAGGAAGGCAACTTCCCGCCGGACAAGGTTGGCGAGCGAGGCTTCCTGAACCTGGCGGGCTTCCAGAAATTCGGCCCGCTTCTCCAGAAACATGCTGTAATTGCCGCTTACGCTGAAGTAACCGTCGGGGTAGATGGGGTTGAGTTCCACCACACGGCTTGTCACCCGCTCCAGAAAATATCGATCGTGACTCACGGTCACGAATGAAAAAGGCACGGCCAGAAGCGTTTGCTCAAGCCATTGAATCCCTTCGAGGTCCAGGTGATTCGTCGGCTCATCCATGAGAAGCAGATCGGGCTGCTGGATGAACGCTCGCGCAAGAGCCAGCCGTTTGCGCCAGCCGCCCGACAATTCGTCGACACGGCGATGCGGCTGATCGATGCCGAACTTGCTCAGAATTATCTTGATTTGTGTGTCACGTTCGTAGGGCTCCAGAGGTTGATCGATCAGCGCATCGGCCAGGGTGGTCTCAATGGTGGCCCCTTCGGAAAACGAGTCCTCCTGTGGAAGAAAACAGATTCGAGCCGGCTTTCGCCTGAATACCTCCCCCGAATCGACCTGCTGCAAACCGGCCAGAATTTTTAGAAACGTAGTCTTGCCGACCCCATTGGGCCCAAGGAACCCGACACGCTCATCCTCCGTAAAACTAATGGAAAGGTTTTGAAATAGGTCTCGCGTCCCAAAGTGTTTCGAGATCGCGTTGCATGTTACTAGCGTGGCCATAATTTCTTCGATTTGTTCATATCGCAGCGACTTGGTTTCGGCAATTCAACCTACCCCATGGCGATCCATATTGGCGACTATTTTTATCGGGCCTCCTCACCGATGGGCGATTTCCCAATCCCTCCGATGGGTGTGCCAGGAGTGACAACGGTGCACGTAATGGGGATGATGGAAACGTTTAGCTCGCGGCTGGTGAGCCGCCGCGAATTTCAGTGAGTCAAGTCCAAGGGAAAATCCAAGGGGCGAAAGATGTCAGAAATGACGCGGCGTGATGCGGTGAAGCTGGCCGCCGCAGGTGCCGGCACACTGCTTTGCGGAGGCTCGGCCTTGGCGCAGGCATTGTCGCGCGCCGTTGTTGGTAAGCCTGCCTTCATGGCGGCCGGCTCCGTCGATCAAATACCTCAATCCCTATTGCAGCTCGCAGGCCTGGAAAATCTCCCGGCGCTGCCCATCGACATTTCGGAGACCATCGGGACTATACCAAGGCTGCTGAAGCGGCTCATCGAAGAAGAGCCGGCAAAGCAGGGGCTGTCAAACAATTACACCATTGCAGGCCAGACGAAAACGGGGCATGAGTTCCTGTTCGGCGAAAGGCGAAACAGTCGCCTTCGTGATGCCCTTGAAGAGTTGCAGAAGAAGATCCACGCGAATCCGACAAAGGTCATCAACGATTTGTACCGAGACCTTCTCGATCGGAATGCTCCGACCCGCCTGGTATTGGATGACGGCGATCAGACCAGACTACCGCTCGAAACACCTGAGCAGTGGACGATCTCCTGGACAAACTTCCAGAATATGTACGAACAATCTTTGCCGATGCTTCCGCGATGGGCGGCCACGATGACCGACGCAACGGTGGCCGAGGAGGAGTTCTGGCCAACCATCGCACGGTACGGCGTCGCCTACAATCTGCTCGTTCTAAAAAAACTCACACAGGACAACTGTGGAAAAATAAGACAATCGCTGGGTCGCGCATGGACTGACGTTTACACGGGATTGCTCGACGAAGGCCGGCTCTATGCCATCGACATGAGCATCTTCGAGTCGCTGCGGCCAAACATAGTCGATGGATTCGAGCGATTCACTCCTGCGTCAATCACACTTCTTGAGCAGAACTCTGAAGACAAGGCGTTGAAACCCATATGCATTCGGATTTCCGGCGAGAACGGCGCAGGTGCGCAGACCTACACCCCAAACTCCGCCACCGCGTCCGCCTGGCTGTATGCAATGCTCGCCGCCAAGACGAGCATCACCGTATACGGCACATGGCTGGGCCATGTGTATCAATGGCATGTCGTCGCGGCCGCCATGCTGATGACGATGTACAACGAATTGCCGCGCTCTCATCCCGTCCATGAGCTATTGGCGCCGCAAGCCAACTTCCTTTTCGGTTTCGACGACGTGCTTCTGCTCAATTGGCGGCAGATCGCGCCTCCCACTTCCGTCAGCACGCCATTCCAGTTTCTTGAGTTGCTCAACAACTTCGCCAACGGCCGACCCTTTGACGCCGACAACCCCAGGCAGGCGATCGCCGACCTCGGACTCGACGTCGCGGACTTCACGACCAACCCGAATACTCCCTGGGATCAGTATCCTATTGTGGGATATTTTCTGGAGATTTGGGACGCCGCCGAGGCCTATGTCGACAGCGTTGTTGACGAATCGTACAAGACCGATCGCGCCGTGGAACGGGACCGACACCTGCAATCGTGGTATTCGCAGTCCATCAAGGGGTCGGCGGGGAACATCGAAGGCCTTCCCGAACTCAACACCAAAGCGGCGCTGGCCGGCGTCCTTACGAGCTTGATCTATCGAATCACGGTCCATGGGATAGCGCGATTGGTGAACACGGCCAACCCAGCTATGAGCTTCGTGCCGAATTTCCCACCATGCCTCCAAAACTCAAACATTCCCGACCCGACCGCAGAATTCGATACACAGACTCTGCTATCGTATCTGCCTCGAACCGGGACCATTGGGCTGATGGTGACGTTTTATTTTACGTTTGCGTTCACGGCGCCGTACGTGCCCTTTATTCCAGCGGATGGCCTCGAAGCGGATCTCTTTTATCCCGGCGGTACGGACGACCCGAGGAACCAGGCCCTGATCCAGTTCCGTCGAGACCTGAAAGCATTCATCAGCAAATACCAAACCGAGAATCCGCAGTTCCAGCAGTGGCCTTTGAACATTGAAACGTAGGGACAGACATTCAACATCGCGGCAGTCCAAATCCCGGCATGACTGGAAACAGCCCTCACGCACTACAGACATGACCTCGAGCGCGCAGGTCCTCTTCGCCCCCAAAATCTGCCGGGCCGCAACCCGGTGGAAAGAGTCGTGATTGACGAAGACCCAACCGGGCGCAAGATGTATTCATGGCCGTACGCCTACACCCACATGCGGCAACGCGCATTTCAGAGCGGGGAGCTACAGAAGCCGAAGTTATCGCCACTGTGGAGAAAGGTGAGCGATTCGCGGCCAAATTGGGTCGAAAGGGATTTCGCCGGAATTTCGAGTATAATTCAGTGTGGCGGGGATGCTTCTATGCCAACAAGCAAGTTGAAGCGATCGCCGTCGATGAACATGGGTGGCTGGTTATCACGGTGGTCGTGAAGTTTTTCTAGAGGCGCTCCATGAAACTTACCTTCGATCCTCGACACAACATCGCCTACCTCGCTCTGCGCGACAAGACAGAGCAGGTGGAGACCATCCGCATCAGCGATGAACTCAATATTGATCTCGCGCCGGATGGGACCATTTATGGAATCGAACTATTGAACGCCAATCAGCAACTAGGCACTGGCAATGGCGGCTTCACCATCCTAAACGAAGCCTCCGGAAAATCCTCGGCAGTCCAAATCCCGGCGTGACGAGACTGGATAGTCTTTTATGGGCAATCACACGCTCGTTTTTTCAATATCCTTGCTGCACTGACTCCGTTCTAATCCGTAAATTTCCTTCAACCGCACGATCTCGCCTGCCGCATGCTTGATTACATTGAACCGCCCAAGCGCGGCATACGGGCTCATAAATAATGTTTGCCCGCCGTCACCCCCAATGGAAAACATGCCTTGCACGCGCGACAGGTTTGCATTCTTGATTTCGCTCCAAGGCAACTGAAGGATTGACTCATCGCCTCGCTTTAGGGTTACGCCAGCCCGATTGATCAGAAGCCTTTGGGGAATACGCACGGCTTGCACAAAAGAAATGATTTCAGCGACAATCGCAGCGAGCACAATTATCAAGGCCAGAAATATTCGAGTTCGCCCGCTAATAGGTACAACCGTCATTGCGATGAGCCCGCCAGCGATGATTGGAAATGCATACCAACGTGGGTTTGCTTTGCGATACATTTTCAAATCGACCGCTACAGAGTTCTCATCCGTTACCTCAAGGATACTTTTTTCTTCAACAACCCCATCTTGTATTTGATAATTCGACCCATAGATTATCCGTCTCATAGCGCGGTTCGCGAGATCAAAGGCTTCGGCTTTTGACCGGAAGACTCCGCCTACTGTTTGAATCGTTTTCTTATCTCTGATGAAAATGCTCACTGCCAGCATCCCGCGATTTGCCGTCACGTTAGATATATTCGTCCACGGTATCTCCTGTGCGCGGTCTGACGCGAGGCGAATGAGCAAGCCATCCGGCAGTACAGCAACGAGCTTTTGTTTCTTGGCTGACCCCTGATAGCGCCAGATCAGCCAGGTAAACAAACCCACAAGCGCCATACCTCCCCCAAGGACGTACGGACGAAAGCCTGCCGATGCCCGGTGCATGAGACGTAGAACTTGAAGCGCAAAGAAAATGCTGCCGACAAAGCCGATAGTCCCTATTGCTGGCACGAACCCAGCGGCCGGGCGATAAATCTTGCTGTCGGAATCGTAACGAAGGCCGCACTCGGGACAGGCGTGGTTTTCCGGCAGGCCAGTTAGCGGATACTCACAACGTGGACAGGCTGCAAACATTGTAGGAGTCGGACGCTGATTCTTACACGTCGAGGTTCTTGACGTTCACTGCGTTGTCTTCGATAAAGCGGCGGCGGTCTTCGACATTGTCGCCCATGAGGAGGCGGAAGATGCGGTCGGCTTCGCGGGCGTCGAGGTCGGCCTGCTCGATATCCTTCATGTCGTCGGAAATGCTCACCCGCAGCAGCGTGCGGTTCTTCCGCTCCAGGGTCGTGTCCCAAAGCTCGTCCGCGTTCATCTCGCCCAGACCCTTGAAGCGCTTGACCAGCATCCCCTTGCGGCCCAGCGTGCGGATTGCAGCCGTGACTTCCCAGACGTTGTCGACCTCGGTGAGATCGCCGGCAGGTGATATGGATTCCGATCCGGACTGCGCTTCGGCAGATTGCTCCGCGTCACCCTGGGCCGCGCGAGCGGAAGCCCGCGGCTCGCCTTTTTGAGACGTGGTTTTGAGCAGGAATTTCGCCGGGGGGAGTTCTCCGGTGACGAGTTGCTCGCGGACGAGAAACAGGTCGTCGACCGTCAGGCCGAATTTCTCCAGATTGGTTAGCAGTTCGTCGATGGTCGCACTTTCGGGCAATTCGTAGCGGACGATGCGATGGAGCGGCACGCCCTTTTCGCCATCTTCCTTGTCGTCATCGGCCAGGTGGGCATGGCGGGCCTCGGTCACCTGCACGATGCCGTGCTCGCGCGATTCCTTTTCTCGCAGCTCGTTCAATTCCTTTTCGTCGCGGAGATACACGCGCTGCGGAAGAGACCCTTCATCACCCGGGCGGTGGATGTGGGCGACGATGCGCGGCAACCCTCTCTTGGGGTCGCGGTACTTATGCACCAATTCAACAAACTGGATCCCTCGCCGACTTAGAACGCGCGCCTGGCCCTCCAGTGAATCGAGAATGTTGACCAGCTTGCGAAGCTCATCACCCTGCACGACGCGCTCGGGCTTGCCGCCTTCGCGGATGAGCAGCGACGTGCCGCTCAAGCCGAGTTCCGCGAGCTTGCGATTGAGAAGGCGGTCGTCCAGCACGTATTCGAGTTGCTTGCCGCGCTTCACCTGGTAGAGCGGCGGCTGCGCCACGTAAATTCTTCCCTGCTCGATCAGCGGCTTCATGTGCCGGAAGAGAAACGTCAGCAGCAGCGTGCGGATGTGCGAGCCGTCCACGTCGGCGTCGGTCATGATGATGATCTTGCCGTATCGGCACTTGGTGACATCGAATTCATCCACGCCGATGCCGCAGCCCACGGCAGAGATGAGCTTGGTGATTTCGTCGTGGGCCAGCATTTTGTCGACGCGGGCTTTTTCGACGTTTAGAATTTTTCCCTTGAGTGGAAGAATCGCCTGCGTGTACGAATCACGGCCCTGCTTGGCGATGCCGCCGGCCGAGTCGCCTTCCACGAGAAACAGTTCGGTTTCGTCGGGGTCCTTGCTGCGGCAATCCCACAGTTTGCCTGGCAGGCCTCCACTGGAAAGCGCACTCTTGCGCGAGAGTTCGCGGGCGCGCCTTGCGGCTTCGCGGGCCTGCGCGGCCTGCACGCCTTTTTGCACGATCTTACGCGCCTCGGTGGGGTGCTCTTCAAAGTAGTTGCCAAGTTGCTCGTTAAGCACTTGCTGCAAAAACGTTTCGACTTCGGGGTTGAGCAGCTTGACCTTCGTCTGGGCCTCGAACTTCGGGTCGCGGAGCTTGACCGAAACAATCGCAGTAAGCCCCTCGCGCCAGTCATCGCCGGTGACATTGGTATCGCCCTTGATGAGGTTGTTCTTCTTCGCATAACTGCTGGCCACTCGGGACACAGAGGTCTTGATCGCCGACATATGTGTGCCGCCGTGAACGTTGTGGATGTTGTTGGCGAAGCAGAGGATGTTTTCCGTATAGCTGTCGGTGAAGATCAGGACGACCTCGCAGGCGATGCCTCCCTCAACGTCCTCGCTGCGAATCACGATTGGTTCGCGGTGAAGCGATTCCGCGCCGCCCGCCAGATGGATGCAGAAATCCTTCAGGCCCTCCTGGTAGCAGAACTCGGCCTCCTTGCCGGAGCGGTCGTCGATCAACCGGATGCGCAGACCGCTATTGAGATAGGCGAGCTCACGCAGCCGGGCCTGCAAAATATCGAACTTGAATTCGCTGCCATCGTTAAAAATCTCCGGATCGGGGAGAAAGCGAACGGTCGTGCCCGTCGCCTCCGAACCGGACGGCTCAGACCGCAACGGCTCATCAATTGCCCCGCGCTCAAACACCATCGTATGCCGCTGGCCTTCGCGCAGCACTTCGACTTCCAGCCGCTTGCTCAGGGCGTTGACCACGCTGATGCCCAGGCCATGCAAACCACCGGAAACTTTGTAACTGCTACGGTTGAATTTCCCGCCGGAGTTGAGCACGGTCATGATGACTTCGAGAGCCGGCTTGCCATTGATCGCCGGGTTTTCATGAACCATGGGGCCAACGGGGATGCCGCGGCCATTATCCACCACGCTGCAGCTTCCGTCGGAGTTGAGGCGGACAAGCACAGTATCGCAGTAACCCGCGAGCGATTCATCAACCGCGTTATCGATGGCCTCGTAGGCGAGGTGGTGCAGCCCCGTCGAGCCAACGCCGCCAATGTACATACCGGGGTTCTTTTGGACGGCGGCCAGGCCCTCCAGAACCGTGATGCTCGATTCGTCGTATCGTGGTTGTGTGATCGTATCACTCATAAGCTTGTTTTGATCTTAAACGACTGCCTCGGAAACTGATTCCGCTCCTACCGTACTTGAAAATCACTCGTTTTACTTGCTTGTAGTTCTTATTCTCTCTCAGAATTTTCTGAATAGGTTCTAAATACTGTCGTTGCAAGGCCGAAACCAAAGTCGGCTCGCTTACATAGATGACGACACAATCACCCTGAAATGATCCAACCCAACAGAAATCGTAGAACTCGTCACAGAGAGTTGCAGAGAGAGTTTCCTTGATTGCCTGGAGTCCTTCACTTTCCGATTCCAAGTGCCCGCTGAGTGGAATTAGAAGTTCGCCTACCTTGGTGACAAAATCGGGCCGAGTCCGATTTTTGGCAACCCAGTATAATTTACGATCCTGCAACGGTTTAGGTTCGTGCATAGCTTGCTCACGCCGAGGACAGATTGACTGGCATGACCACATGGGTGAAGTCTTTGCTCACACGCACCACGCCAGGCCGGTTTGGCTCCTTCATCGCAAACGTAATCTCATCGGTGTGCACCGCCCGTAGCACATCAGTCAGAAACACCGGATTAAACCCAATGTCAATCGCGTCGCCCTTGTAACTGATGGGAAGCGAAATCGTGGCTTCACCCTGCTCCGGGGCCCGGCTGGAAAGCGTCAGGCCGTTATCGTGGAACGAAAGCCGCACACCCTTGGACTCTTCATTGGTCAGCAGAGAAGCCCGCTTCAATGCACTGAGAAATTCCTGCGTGTCGAGTGTCACTTCGCGGTCGCAATCCGACGGGATGACATCCTGATACTTCGGGAAGTGGCCTTCGACGAGGTTGGTGCTGAGCAGTTCGCGGCCGATCTTGAGCAACATCTGATTCCCGGTGATCTTCACCTGGGCGACGGCGTCAGCCTCGGCCGGCAGCCGGGCAAACAAGGTGAGTGCCTTGATGGGCACAATCACTGACGGGATGGCTTTGTTGTGTGTCTTCTTGATTTTGGTCTTGCCGACCGACAATCGACGACCATCAGTGGCCGCCAGTGTAAGGTCGTCGCCTTGAATCTCCCACATCACTCCATTGATCGCGTATCGCGTGCTTTCTCGCGCTGCCGCAAACACGGTCCATTCGATGATCCGCTGCAATTCGGCTTGATCAACGCGAAAGTCCGGCTCGCCCTCCATGTTAGGCACTGGCGGAAACTCCGACACCGACTGCGTCACGATCCGGAAGTGACTTCCCTGTCCTCGAATATGCAGCTGATTCTGCGACACTTCGGCGGTAAGAACCTCGTCGGGACACTCGCGGACGATGCGAGAGAGGGTGTCCGCCACGACAAGCACCTCACCGGGCTTGTCCACTTCGACCTGCGTCACCGCCCAGCGAAGGCTCAGCTCCAGGTCCGTCGCTGAAACCATGAGCACGTCGGGGAGAACGTCGAGCCGAACGCACTTGAGAATTTCCTTGGGAGTTCGCACGGCGGCCACCGATGACGCCGCAGCCAGTGCGTCGGCCATTTCCTGACGGTTAAATCGAACTTTCATTAGACAACCGCTTCCTTCCACATCAGTCTTGCTTCGTGCCATGCTTAATCAATCGGTTCAAATAAAACCAACGACAATCATATGGTCTGTGATATCCGTCACATCCAGTCGTTGAACGGGGTTCAAAACGGCACCAGCCAGCAGGGATCAGGACCGTTTTGAATACCGGACCGCGAGCACTCGTCTGTTGCGTTTCATGTTTCTCCATATGGCGATTCGCACACTCCCAGGACGCCGTACGCCGCCGCCGTGTCAGCAATGTCGATGAATGCAACAGGTACAATCACGCGAACACACCATTGTCGAGACGCTGCCAAGGACCGTCAAGCGATGACCGCTTCGTGCGTTTGGCTCCGAAACACTTCATCCACAAGGTCCATCGACAGTTGCCCGCCATGGTTCTGGGCGAGCGCGTCGAGCCGGGAAAGCGCCCGATCAAGGTCGCGCGGGGCACATCGCTCGGCGATCTGGCGAAGGGCCTCCTTCGGGAACTCAAAACAACCCATCCGGTCTTTTTGTTCGATGATCCGCAGCCTCGTCTCAGCGGTTGGGCAGTCCATCGCAACCACCAATCCCCCGCTGAAGCGGCTTGCGAGCCTTTCCTCGATTCCAGAGATTGCAGCCGGGGGGCGATCCGCACCAAGCAGCAGTCGCCTGCCGCCCGCAAGCACGCCGTTGACCACGTGAAACAACTCTTCCTGGCTGCGGGACTTGCCCGCGAAAAACTCCACGTCATCCAGCACCACAGGGTCTGCCTCAAGAAACTGTCGCCGAAAATGCTGGACAGAGCCGGCCTCTATGCATTCGGTGAACTGAGCAATGAACCGCTCCGCCGTCATGTACAAAGCGCCCTGGCCCTCCCCGGTACCAACGGGAAACGAAGGGGGGCCGCTTTGGGCCATCGCGTTCTGACAAACCGCCTGCAAAAGGTGAGACTTCCCTGCGCCAATTGGCCCGTGTAGGAACAGCGGGCTATAGGTGATCCCCGGCTCATTTAGGAATCGAAGGGCCGCCCCGTGGGCCAAGTGGTTCTCCGGAGCGACCACGAACAGGTCCAGGGTGAAATCCGGACGTAACCCGCTCCTCGATAAATCGTTAACACTGCCTGGCGTTACCGCATCCTCCGGCCTGGCTTGAAGGTCCACGGACACCAGCCGACCAAGGGCCACTTGCGCCGCTCGGGCGATGGCCCCGCGAGATCGTTCGAGGTGTCGAAGTTGTGCATCATTGCGAGCGACAATCGTCAGGACGCCGCCGGACAACGTGGGCAGATCGAGCTCATACAGCCACGCCCGCAACAGCCCTTTTTCGCAGCGGCGAAGCTCGCTCAAAACCTGCTCCCAGGATGATTGCGTAATATGCGTCATGAATGCTTGCCGATGCGTCCGCGTGAGCCGATAAACCCGCGACGGGCAACGCCAACGTTCCCTTGATCTTGCGCTCGAATCAGTGCCGAAACGCCGCGACCCAACGCATGAGATCGTACTCGAAAACGTGAATTTCCGCCACCAAAAAACTGCTGTGAAAAGTTTCCAAAAATGTCATGCCGGGCAGAGCAAAGCCTCTACGCATATTTCGCCCCAACCCCGACGTTTCGCTCGGTGAGACTGCGGCAGCTATAATCGACCTAAGATCGTGGAGTGTGCTGGGGTTACGGATGATCTCGCCGCGCTTCGCCGGTTTCTATGGAGGGTGTTTTTGTGAGCCCAGGGGATTCCACGAGCCAATTGTCCCTCGAACTTGACGACGAACCCATGTCGAAACAAAAGCCAAAACCAGGCCCAAAATCAAAATCGAAGCGGAAAGAAGGACCCGCCGCGCAGCTCGCATTGGAGCCGGAGGAGCTCCAGCCTCATGCAATCGTACCGCCTCCGCCTGCCGAAAAAGCGCCGCGCCGTGGGGCCACCGCCGAATCGATGGCGAAACAGCAGCGTGAAATTTCCGTCTCCGAGTTTTTCGCCAAGAACCGCCACCTGCTGGGCTTCGACAACAAACGCAAAGCGCTGTTGACGACCGTCAAGGAAGCCGTGGACAACAGCCTCGACGCCTGCGAAGAGGCCGGAATCCTTCCCGACATTGATGTCATCATTCAGCAGACCGATGTCGATCGCTTCCGCGTCACCGTCCGCGACAATGGGCCGGGCATCGTCAAACAGCAAATCCCCAACGTATTCGGCAAGCTGCTCTACGGCTCGAAGTTCCACCGCTTGAAAATGTCGCGCGGGCAGCAGGGCATCGGCATCAGCGCCGCCGGCATGTACGGCCTCATTACGACAGGCAAGCCGATCCGCATCGTCAGCCGCACGAGTAGCCGCTCGCAAGCCCACCTCTACATCCTGGCGATCGATACCAAGAAGAATCGGCCGGATATCATTGAGGAAGAGACGATCGACGTGGAGTGGCCGCATGGGACAGAAGTGAGCATCGAACTTTCGGCGACCTACAACAAAGGCCGCCAGAGCGTGGACGAATATCTGGAACTGACCGCCATCGCCAATCCGCACGCGAAGTTCACGCTCCGCTCCCCCGAAGGCCCGGCGTTGGAAATGCCGCGCGGCACGGAAAAACTTCCCGACGAAACCAAAGAGATCAAGCCGCATCCCTACGGCATCGAACTCGGCACGTTCTTGAAAATGCTCAAGGAAACGGGCGAGACAAAACTCGGCGCGTTTCTGACGGAGGAATTTTCGCGGGTCAGTCCGGCCGTCGCCAAGGAGGTCTGCAACGCCGCCAACGTTACGGGACAGACATGGGTGAGTGCGATTGCCCCGCCGGTCGCCGAAAAAATCTATCAGGCGCTGCAGGCCGCAAAGCTCAAGGCGCCTTCGACTGATTGCCTCGCGCCGATGGGCGCGGAGGCGATCCTGGCGGGCCTGCTCAAGGGTATTAAGGCCGAGTTTTACACCGCCAGCACGCGACCGCCCGCGGTCTATCGCGGCAATCCATTTGCGATCGAAGTCGGCCTGGCCTACGGCGGCGAACTCGGCTTCGATCGTCACGACACCGACGCCGACGAAGGGGCCGGTCCCCCTCTCCCCTCGGGAGAGGGACGGGGTGAGGGCCGAACCGCGAACTTCAGTTCGCGCGGATCCTCTGCAAAATCCGACTCAGACGTCGAACCCTCGGCCCGCATCATCCGCTTCGCCAACCGCGTACCGCTGCTCTATCAGCAGAGTTCGTGCTGCCTCTTCAAGTCGGTGGTGGATACCAAGTGGAGCAACTACGCGATTCCGCAGTCGAGCGGTTCAATCCCCCGCGCCCCGATGCTCATCCTCATTCACATGGCCAGTGTCTGGGTTCCGTTTATTTCCGAGGGCAAGGAGGCCATCGCGGACTACGACGAAATCCGCAAGGAGGTGAAGCTCGCCATCTCCGAGTGTGGACGCCGCCTCGCGACGCTTCTCCGCCGCAAGCGCACCCGCGCCGACTACACCCGCCGCCGCGACGTCTTCACCCGTTATATCAATGAAGTGGTCGAATCCGCCGGGGCACTTGCGAAGATCAATAAAGATGACTTCCGTAAATCACTCAACGCTTTGGCCGAGAAATACACCGCCCAAGCCGACATGGAATTCGACGAACACGGCAAGGTTATTAAGAAAAAGGGCAACGACCTCGGCCTCGCCGACACGATCATCGTCGACCGCAGTGCCGAAAATAGCCTTTATCCGGCACAATGACATGATGACGCGACGCTGAATTGACCTGGAACCCCAATATTTCGTAGGATGATGATCGTGGCATCGGGCATGACTGGAACGGTATCTCTATGAGCCCGACCATCTTTCGCGAGGGCGGCTTTCGCTTTTTCTTCTTCTCCCGCGAGGAGCCACGAATGCACGTCCACGCGATTTGCGGAGACGGCGAAGCGAAATTTTGGCTGAAACCCAATGTGGAACTTGCGAGGAATCATCGTTTATCGCGCTCGCAGTTGAACGATATAGAGCGAATCGTTAGAGACCACTACGATGAAATCGAATCCGCCTGGAACGCACATTTCAACCGCTGAGGTAACCAACATTTCAAATCACGGGGTTTGGATGCTCGCCGGCGAAAAGGAACTATTTCTGGCTTATGAAGAGTTCCCGTGGTTTAAGGACGCGCCCGTCGGGAAGATCCTGTTCGTCGAAGAACCAATACCGGGGCATTACCATTGGCCAGACCTGGACATTGATCTTACAGAAGAAATGATCGAACACCCGGAGCGATTTCCGTTAAAAGCACGCCAATGATCAGGCTGCGTTTTGGCAACGACCTGGGCCTGGCCGACACCATCATCGTCGACCGCACCGCCGAAAATAATCTCTACGCCGAAAAGTGAATGCAAAGGATGCGCAGGAGAGGCGTGAGAAACGGCTGATGGAAGTGCCATGAGCAAACCCGCACGCAAAGTTGTTGCTTTGTTTTCTGCAATTTCCTTGATTCTCGTAATCTACTTTGTGTATCCACGAGATCACTATCCAACTATCCCTGCAGTTGACTTGCGCCCATGGTCCTGGCGATCTGGAGGCTCTCTTTTCATAAAGGATGCAAACGATGGAACGTCAGATCTATTGTTAATGAGCATAGATGTTGAATCGGGTTTGTTCGAAGTAGATGAATTACGATCGATTCCGACGAGGATGCTGAGAAATGTTCCACCATTACTTCGCTATATAGCCGAACAAAACAAAGTGGTGCAGGTCCCACTGGAAAGCTGGGACACCTGCACGGGAAAAATGAGCCATTCTTTGACGCAGCCGGTGTCGCTCCAAGGCAAGATGCTTGCGACCGTGGGCCCAACTGTATTGCAGGCGCAGCCTGATCCTACTGAAACCTATGTAGCTTTCCTGTCGGCCGAAGGCAGACGTCGCCAGTCAGGGTTCCTGTTCGGCTATCCGACCGTTCGGGGCGATCGCTACCATCAGTTGTTTCGAATGTCTGATGGGAGTGAGGTAGGAAAACCGATCAAGCTCAAGGTGGCCACTGATAGGGATTCCATTTATCCATTGTGGTCAGCCGATGGACGTTATGTTGTCTACCAGGAACTCAACGAACGACTATGGATTATCGATGTGTCTGCGACGCTCGCTGCCGCCAAGAAAAAATAACGACCACCAAAAAAAGAGCGCCGCCTCAACGTCGACCTCACGGGGCGAACATCTCCTGGAGCACTTCGAGCACGACCGCCCCCGTCTTCCCATCGACGCTCCCCAGTTTTTTGATCAGCCGCGACCGGTCCACGGTCCGAATCTGGTCGAGCACGACCTGCCCGGTCTTGCCCTTGAACCGGCAAGGTACCCGCGTCGGGTAAGCTTGTCCTCTGGTCGTCATTGGCGCGATGATCACTGTGCGGATGTTGTGGTTCATCTCGTCCGGCGAGACGACAAGGCACGGCCGCCTCTTCTTGATCTCGCTGCCCACCGTCGGGTCCAGATTGATCGAGTAAACCTCGAAACGGTTTATCGCCACTGCCACTCTTCCTTGTCCCAGTTGGACAGGCCCGGCGTTTCATCAAGCAGCGCGTCGTCGCCGCGATCGGCCATTTTCCGGAAAGCCGCCGCCCAGTTGGCGCGCGGCCGTCTGGCAGGACGAATCACCAGCGAATCGCGCTCCGCGCTGATCTCA
The DNA here is from genome assembly GCA_964501365.1 of uncultured Phycisphaera sp. Classification (GTDB taxonomy): domain Bacteria; phylum Planctomycetota; class Phycisphaerae; order UBA1845; family UBA1845; genus CAZAMB01. The sequence goes on from CAZCST010000016.1 coordinate 90,564, forward strand.
ACCTCGCCGGATATGCCCGTCTGCTCAAGCAGCGGTTTTGGGATTCGAATGCCCTGCGAATTGCCTATGGGTACAATCCGTACCTTCATAATCGAATTCTCCTGTAATTACAATGTATCTACATAAGAGGAGGTTGTCAACCCCGACGGGGAATGGGCAAATTTTTCACCGTCAAATTTCAGCCCGTTTCAAGCGGCGATCATCAATAGTACAGTGCATCGCGTGACCGAATCCGTTTCTAACTCGCACCTTTCCGATTCTTCTTCCATCCGCGTTTACGGCGCGCGGCAGCACAACCTCAAAAACATCGACGTGGTCATTCCGCGAGGGTCGTTCACGGTCATCACCGGCGTATCGGGCTCGGGCAAAAGCTCGCTGGCCTTCGACACCATCTACGCCGAGGGCCGCCGCAAATACGTCGAATCGCTTTCCGTCTATGCCCGCCAGTTCCTCGAACAGATGCAGCGGCCCGACGTCGACCGCATCGAAGGACTCTCGCCCACGATCGCCATCGAGCAGCGCAGCACCGGCGCGGGGCCGCGCTCCACCGTCGCCACCACCACCGAAATCTACGACTATCTCCGCGTGCTCTTCGCCCGCACGGCGACGCCCACCTGCTGGGTCTGTGGCCGCGAGATCGTCAAACAAACCGTTTCGCAAATGGTCGAGGCCATCCTCGCGCAGCCCGAAGGCCGGCGAATCCTGATCCTCGCGCCGATCGTCACGAAACAAAAAGGCAATCACCGCGAGCGCCTCGACCGACTCATCAAGGAAGGCTACGTCCGCGCCCGCATCAACGGAGACGTCGTCGTACTCGAAGACGCTCCGCAGCTTTCGCCTTCCAAAAAGCACACCATCGAAGTCGTCGTCGATCGCCTCGCCATCAAATCCGAAATTCGTCAGCGCCTGGCTGACAGCCTGGAGCTGGCCACACGCCTCGGCAGCGGTTTGGTTCTCATTTCCGCCGAAACGGAAAAGGACAAATGGACCGATCTACCCTTTAGCTCGACGCTGGCCTGCCCGGATCATCCCGACGTGCGCGTGCCGGAGCTGACTCCGCAGCTTTTCAGCTTCAACGCTCCGCTGGGGGCCTGCGAAGAGTGCCACGGACTTGGCACCACGCTGGAGTTCGACCCCGAACTCGTCGTTCCCGATGCGAACAAATCGCTGCGCGACGGCGCCATCGCGGCGTGGCGCGGACAGGGCCGCACGCTGACCGCCGAATACAACGCCATGATCCAGCAATTCTGCGAACGCTTCGCCGTCCTCCCCGACATACCATTTCGCAATATCCCGGCAGCGAAGACCAAAATTCTCCTTTACGGCCAAACAGAGCCGCGCCCGTCAGGAAGCGGTGAGCAAGTTAATGTCAACCCCAACGCCAGAATCGACAATCGACAATCGACAATCGCAAATTTCGAAGGAGTGTTGCCGAATCTCAAACGCCGCTGGGACGAAACCAAATCCGAGTCCGCCCGCCAGCGCTTGCACGAGTTCATGAGCGAAACACCGTGTCAGACCTGCAATGGTGCACGCCTCAATCGACAGGCCCTTTCAGCGAAGATCGACGGCCGATCGATCTCGGAGATCGTACGCATGTCCGTCGCCCAGGCCGACGAATTCTTCAGCGCTTTTCCCCCTCTCCCACCGGGTGTGGGCCAGGGTGAGGGCATATCACCACATCACCACATCGCCACATCACCACTTTCTCCTGAGCTTACCGCCATCGCTGAACCGCTCCTTCGCGCGATTCACCATCGCCTGCGCTACCTCCGCCAGGTCGGCGTCGACTATCTCACGCTCGACCGCTCCAGCGCGACGCTCTCCGGCGGAGAGTTTCAGCGAATTCGACTGGCCACACAGATCGGCAGCGGCTTGGCCGGCGTGTGCTATGTCCTCGACGAGCCGACGATCGGCCTGCATCCACGCGACACGCGAAAGCTCACGGAAATCCTCAAGCAACTTGCCGCCGCCGACAACACCGTCATCGCCGTCGAGCACGACGAGGAAGTGATCGCCGGCGCGTCGTACATGGTGGACATCGGGCCCGGCGCGGGTGCAAAAGGCGGCTACCTCGTCGCGCAGGGTCCGCTCGAAGAAGTGCTGCGCCATCCGGATTCGATCACCGCCCGCTTCGTTCGCGGTGACAGCGCTGTGGCACTTCCCGACTCGCGTCGCACTCCGGACTGGTCGCAGGCGATCGAACTCTTTGGCGTCACCGCCCACAATTTGAAGAACATTGACGTGCGCATCCCGCTCGGCTGCCTCGTGGCCGTCACCGGCGTGTCGGGAAGCGGCAAGAGCACACTGATCGACAACGTCCTGCTCCGCGCCCTCAAGCGCCAGGTCGAAGGCGGCGGGCCACGCCCCGGCCCGTTCCGCGAGCTTCGCGGCGCCCAGCACATCGACCGCGTCGCGCAGGTCGATCAATCGCCGATAGGCCGGACGCCGCGCAGCAACCCGGCCACCTACGTCGGCGCGTTCAACCTCATCCGCGATCTCTTCGCGAAGACTCGCGAAGCCAAGATTCGCGGCTACGGTCCGCAGCGATTCAGCTTCAACGTGAAAGGCGGCCGCTGCGAAATGTGCGAGGGCCAGGGCGTCAAACGCGTTTCGATGCACTTTATGCCCGACGTGTACGTGACCTGCGTCGAGTGCAACGGCACGCGATACAACCACGAAACGCTCGAAATTCGCTATCGCGGCAAAAACATTTCCGACGTGCTTACCAAGTCCATTGACGATGCGGTTGCCTTCTTCGAAAACTTCAGCAACATCCACCGTCGCCTCGCGGCGCTCAAAGACTGCGGCCTGGGCTACATCACGCTCGGCCAGGCGTCGAACACGCTATCGGGCGGCGAAGCGCAGCGCGTCAAACTCGCCGGCGAGCTGCACAAGTCCGCCGAGACGCGAACGATTTACATACTCGACGAACCCACCACCGGTCTGCACCCCGCCGACGTCCGCAACCTCATCGGCCTGCTCCAGCGCCTTGTCGATCAGACCCACACCATCGTCGTCATCGAGCACAACCTCGACGTGATCGCCGCGGCCGACTGGGTCATCGACCTTGGCCCCGAAGGAGGCGACTCCGGCGGCGAGATCATCGCCCAGGGCCCCCCCGAACTCGTCGCCTCAACCCCCACCTCCCACACCGGCCATTTCCTCAGCGAAAAATTCAAAAAGAAATGACGAGGGATCCACAGATCACGCAGATTTTCACAGATATTTCAAATGGCTATCCGGTCATAAATTCAGATACGAATCAGCAACAAGGAAACGAAAGCAGGTCGAGGTCATCCAAAAAAGGCATCTTAATGTGCGATAATCCGTGTAATCTGCGGATAGGAAGAAAATCTACACTACTCGCGACCAAATGACTTTGAGGTACTCCGACTCCGGGCAGTTCATCATGACAGGATGATCCGGCCCCGCGCCGGTTTCGGAGAAGATTTGGAGCATGACCTTCGCCCGCCGGGCGGCGCGGATCACCGTCCCCTTGAACATCTCGCGCGAAACGAGTCCGCTGCAACTGCACGTCACAAACAGGCCGCCCACGTTGACGACCTGCATGGCCAGAGCGTTCAGGTCGTGATATTTGATGAGCGCTTCCTCGAGTTCCTCGCGCGAGCCGGCGAGCTTCGGCGGGTCGAGAACGACCGCGTCGAACTTCCGCCCATTGGCGATCATCTGTCGCAAATAGATGAACGCATCGGAGTGCACGAAGTCGATCCGCGCCTGGTTGAGGTTTGCATTTTCTTTCGCAATGGCGATGGCGTCCTCGTCGAGGTCCACGCCGATCACTTCGCGCGCCCCGCCCAGCACCTTCGCGCAAATGCTGAATCCGCCGGAGTAACAACAGAGGTCGAGCACGCTGGCATCGCGGCAGAATTCAGCGAATTTCCTGCGGTTGTCGCGCTGATCGCAGAAGAAACCCGTCTTATGCCCACCGGCCACATCCACGCGATAGCGCACACCATGCTCGCGGATGATCAGCCGCCCCACGTTCGGCTGCAACGCTTTGTCGACGCGAAACCCTTCCGTGCGTTCGATGAAATCGTCAGCACGAACGACCAGGCGAAAATTGTTGATTTGCGATTTCCGATTGTCGATTAGTTTGGTATCGCCGCTTACTTTTCCTTTGTTGCCTCCTTGCCTCTCCCCTTTTTGAACTTTGAACTTTGAATTTTGAACTTCCCCCTCGTTGCCTGCGTGCTTCGCAGCCTCGCTGCCTATGACCTCTGCCAGCATCTGGCACCGCTGATACATTCCCAGCGAGAACACCTCGAACACCAGCACGTCCGCGTACTTCTCGACCATCAGCCCGCTGAGTCCGTCGCCCTCGGCGTGGACCAGTCGGTACGCATCGCTGACTTCATCGATCCGCAATTTCCTTCGCAGTTCCAGTGCACGCGACAGCGTGCTGCGCCAGAACGCATCATCAACCGGAACATCTCGATGCGTCAGTACGCGAAGCGAAATGATCGAACGCGGGTTGTACAGCCCCCGCCCGAAAAATCCGCCCGCCTTGTCGTAGATCGTGACGACATCACCCGGCCTGGCCGCCGGGTCCACGCTCCCCACCATCCGTTGATAGATGACCGGATTTCCCGTTGCCGAGCGAAGCTGCGCCCAGGGAGAAACCGCCCCTGCCGGCGCGGCCACTCGAGCTACCGCGCGAATTGCATTTCGATCCAATCGCCGTGGCCTCTTTTCCATGAACCAATCGTCCCTGCTTTGCGCCGCACTTACAAGAACTCACGGAATTTGCCTCGAACTCTCGAAATGGTCTTGACGTGGACGATACAATTGTGCATGATGTATCTGCTTGAGGGTCGTGCATGAGCAGGCATTTCCATCGTTATTTTTCCCTGGCCGGTTTGGTCGCTTATGCGGTCTACGCTTCCGGCATCACTGCGGCCCTGCACGAAGCCTTGGCCCACGGCTGCGATTTGCCGGTCGTATCCTTGGTCCACACATCGCATGCCGCCACCCATGACCACGGTCGGGACGATCATTCTCACAGCAAGTCTCACAATCCGGAATGTACCACTTGTTACCAGCTGGCCTCCGCCGCCAATGCAACGCTCATTCTCTGTACCGCGCTTCCACAATTCGGTGAGCACAGCAAACCCTGCCGTCCCGGCCGGTTTGAACTGATCCCCGCTACGCAAGTTCTTTCATCCATCGCTCCGCGAGCGCCTCCCCTGGCCTAACCCACATTCATTTGTTCGATCCGACTCGTGCGCCCGTGCCGTGTCTTTCCGCGCCTTGCACGCGCTCGACTCGATCGTGATGCCTCTTGTGTAAATCCGCGCATCAGGAACCGCGAACGTCAGTTCGCGCGATTCATCCGTACCACCTCCAAAGACCGGGGTTGGACAGATGAGGTTCGCTGATGACTGTTCCGCAACCGCATTGAAAACGGAGATTCCAAAGTGAAGCGTAGAGCCTTTACGCTCATTGAATTATTGGTCGTCATTGCGATCATCGCCTTGCTCCTGTCCGTTCTGCTGCCCTCGCTTTCGCGGGCACGGGAATCGGCCAAAAGTGCAGTCTGCGTGAGCAATCTGCGCGGGCTGATGCAGGCCGTCTACCTTTATGCCAATGATCACAAGGACGAGCTTGTTACGGTCGGTCTAAGTCACGGCGGCGGCGAAAACAATGAACAGGCCTCGTGGATCAACACGCTCAAGAAGGACTACGGCGAGAACACGGTCATCGTCCGCTGTCCGACCGATCAGAGCGACTACTGGGACACTCCCATCGCTCCAGCCGCGGAGCCGGTGGCTACCAAGCCCGGCGCAGAGCAACCCAGCCCATTGCCGATCCTCCGCCGCAGCAGCTACGGCACCAACTACTACATCGCCGGCATCGTAGGCGATCGCGGACCGTATAAGCGCCTGGGGATGATCAAGCGGCCTGGGACCACGACTTTGATGGTTGAACTGGTCGAGATTGGCCCTTTCGCCACCTCCGACCACGTGCACCCCGAAACCTGGTGGTCCAATCCACTTGAGCTGGCATCGAACGAGATGGCCTACAAACGCCACCTCAAGAAGTCCAATTACAACTTCTTCGACGGTCACGCGGAAACGTACCGGTTCGAAGACACCTACTCGATTGATAACGGTCGCAGCAGCCTTCGTGGCGGCATTGCGTGGAAACATAACTTTTACGACCCCGAAGTCGCACGCTGACGCGCGATCGGGTTACGAAAACTCTTAGGAGGGATTTATGAAACGGAACTCTACAAACCAAATCAAGTTGATGTTAGGCGCCTTTATCATTTCCCATGTCATGGCATCGCTCAATGTCATTGCCGGGCCCAAACACGAGGAGGACACTGTCATCGGCCGCAATGCGGCAGGTCAATTGACGGTCGTGGTAAATTCTCCGGGGCCAAACGAATTGCCGTCAGTGGATACCTTCATCCACGGCTGGGCGGCCGACGAACCCGGAAACAAGACCCCCGACGCCGACGAACCAGAAAACGACTTCTTCATGCTGGGCGACGGAGCCATTATCAACCTGGAACTCGTTTCCATCGACCCGGCGTTGAAGGTATGGAGTCCGGGATTCAACACTTCTCTGTCCACTCCCGGTCAGTCATTTCTTCTGGGTGGTGCGGAGTTTGACACGCACGGGACGTTTCATATCGATTCCACTGATCCGAATTTCGATCCCAACCAGGATGTGCTCGTAGCCACGCTCCGTGTTGTGGACACCGGCACGACGGGATATGGCGCCTCAGCGCCGTTCAGCCTCTCGTTCACCCCTGTCCCCGAACCCACGACGATTCTCCTGGCTGGACTCGGTGCGATGGGTTTGTTTGCGCGACGCCGCGTTTCAACGGGTGCGCGAAAGGAGGAATCATGAATGAAAGGAGGATTGTGATCATCGCCGCGTTCGCAATGGTGGCGGGGGGTCCCGTATTCGCACAACACAACAGGGACGTTTGGGTGGGGGATGGCGGCGGAGTCGTATCATGGAGCACCTCAGGGCTGGTGCCCGGCACCACCTACAGCCCTCTGTTGCGCGTGGATACATTTCTCCACGGCTGGTCGAACAACAATCCCGGGTTTGATCACGTTGTGGGAGCCCAGGGCGGGGTGGGGTCTCTCTCGGGACCCGTGCAAATACGGCTGGAAGTCGTCACGCTGGATCCGGCGCTCTTTGTGATTGACAACGCTTTCAACGTGCTCGATTCGCCGGGCGACCGAACGCTTCTGGGAGGTGCAACGCTTCATACCCACCTGACCTGGTTCGTCGATGAAACCGATCCCGGTTTCGACCCGGACCAATGCGTGTGGGAGGGGCGATTCCGACTGATAGACACCGGAAGCTTGCTGGCTCCGTCACAACCATTTAGCCTGTATTTCTCTAACGTGCCCGTTCGAGGAGGTGAATTCCCCCCCACTGACACGCCGGCCAACGGGGACTTCAATGCCGACCACCATGTGACGAACTTGGATGGGGAAGCCTTTCTTGCCTGCTTGAGCGGCCCCGAAATTATCGCCCAGCCAACCGCCATTACAACTTGCGAAGTGGATTGTTATAACGCATTTGACTTTGACGATGATCTGGACATCGATCTGCTTGATCTTGCGGAGTTTCAGATCAACTATGGACGATAAGGGTCGGGCCAGATTTTTGTTGACACGGCCAATGAAGATATTATCATCCGGGCGGTTTTTGGTGTTTTACTCGTTTACCCCATTTAACAGGAGGTTACCAAACATGCAACGGATTGCATCACTGTCACTCGCCAGCATTATCCTGCTTACCAGCGCGACGGGTTGTAGCTGGTTCGGCTGGGGCAAGAAGGATAAGTCTGCCGACATGTATGACCCCACAATAACTACCGCCCCGACTGATACATATGGCGGTGGCGCCTATGCTCCACCAATGGAAACCGGTACCACCGCGAGTACGGGCGGCAGTCGGTATCACACCGTGCAGAAGAAAGAAACGCTCTGCTCCATCTCGCGGCAGTATTACGGCAGCCCTTCCAAGTGGAAGGACATCTATGCCGCCAACCGCAGCGAGATCGGCGATCCCAACAAGATCCGCGTCGGCCAGAAATTGGTGATCCCGCAGTAGTGGTCTGATCAGCATCGCGCGGCGCGCGCCGGTTACTTTGTGGGTACGATTACGAAAACGTTGCCCAGAGAAACCGGCGCGCGGCCGCGATCCTTTTTCCTTGAGAACAGTGTTCAGTATTTGCCCGGCGTCGGCCCGGCCCGCGCGAAGCAACTCGCACAGCTAAACATCAACACCGTTCGCGACCTCGTCGAGCATTATCCGTTTCGACACGAACTCATTCCCAAGTCTATTCCCATCGGCTCGCTGACCGAAGGCGTGACAGCCACGCTCGTGGGAACCGTGCATCGCGTGCGCGGCTACGGTCGGCACGGCGACAAGACGGTCTACGGCGAACTGGTGGATGGAACGGGAACCTGTCGCCTGCGATGGTTTCACTGCGAGCATCTTCTCGACCGTCTCAAGCCCGGCATGATTCTACGCGTCAGCGGCACAACAGACGTTCGAGCCGGACTGGCATCGCTCACCAATCCGGCCATTGAATTTGTGGACCCGAAAGAACCATTGGTCAACGATCACGACCGCTGGGAGCCAGTCTACTCGGGCAACGCGCAATTCAGCAGCAAACAACTCGCGAGACTCGTGGAAGGTGTTTTGGACCGTGCAGTTCGTGAGATTGCTGACGCGGTGCCCGAGGAACTTCGCAACCGTCGGCGCCTCCCTCCGCTCGCCACGGCCATCATGCGATATCACCGCCCCTCCAATGCCACTGACGTGGCACTCTCCCGCAAGCGCCTTGCTTATGACGAGCTTCTCCTTTCGCAGCTGGCCTTGCAGCTCGCCCGCAAGATGCGGCTGGAGCGATCGACAGCCCCGGCCATTTCGGTGGACGAGCGACTCGATCAGCGCATTCGCAAGCGCATTCCTTTTACACTGACGAAAGGCCAGGAGCGCGCCGTCGCCGAGATTCGCAAGGACCTCGCACGCACCGCTCCGATGAATCGACTCCTGCAAGGCGATGTCGGCTGCGGTAAGACGGCCGTCGCAGTCTACGCGGCGCTCGCTGCGATTGCACGAGGACACCAGGTTGCACTGCTCGCGCCGACGGAAGTTCTCGCCCGTCAGCACGCCGGAAAAATCGCGGAATATCTCAAGGGCAGCCGTGTTTGCACAGGTTTTTTGACCGGGGCGTCGGCGACCGCTGAGCGGGCCGCAACGATGAGCGCTTTGCAAAAAAGCGAAATCAGTCTGCTCATCGGAACTCACGCCGTACTCGAAAAGGGAGTGCAATTTGCGAACCTGGGACTTGCGATTATTGATGAGCAGCAAAAATTTGGCGTGAGTCAGCGATTCGCCATGCGCGCCAAGGCCAAATCGCCGCATGTGCTCGTGCTGAGCGCGACGCCGATCCCGCGAACACTGGCGATGGCGTTGCTCGGCGACCTCGACATTTCCACGATTGACGGTCTGCCCCCGGGCCGCAAGACCGTTCGCACGCAAATGGTCGGCCCGGAGAAAGTCGATGACGCCTGGAAGTTTATCCGCTCGCGCCTTGGCCGCGGCGAGCAGGCCTTTGTCGTTTACCCCTTGGTGGAAGAATCGGAAAGCGTTGACCTCAAGGCGGCCACAACAGAAATGGAAGCTCTGCGAGCGTCGCACCTTTCCGGCTTCGAAGTCGGGCTTCTTCATGGCCGGATGAAACCGGCGGCCAAGGAGGAGGTGATGCGGCGATTCCGCGCGGGCGGGCTTCACGCGCTTGTGTCAACCATTGTCATCGAAGTCGGCGTGGACGTGCCCAATGCGACGATCATGGTCGTGCAGCACGCGGATCGCTTCGGCCTCGCCCAGCTTCATCAGCTTCGCGGTCGCGTCGGCCGCGGCGCGAAAGACTCGCATTGCCTCCTCTTCGCCGGTGCGAGCCGCGAACTTCCGTTCGCGCGGGCTCGTCATTCTGAGCGCACCGAAGAATCTGCGCCTCCCCCCTTGGCAAGGGGGGACCAAGGGGGGTTAAAGCACGCAAGCATTTCCGACGTCGCCCTCGAGCGCCTCAAGATCATGTGCGCAACCAACGACGGCTTTCGGATCGCGGAGGAAGACTTGCGGCTTCGCGGCCCCGGCGAACTCCTTGGCACGCGGCAGCATGGCGCTCCTGCGTTCAAAGTCGCCGACCTCACCCGCGATGCCGAACTGATTCAGCAGGCGAAGGAAGACGCGGCAAAGATACTCAAAGACGATCCGCAACTCGCTGACCCGCAGCATCGTCGGCTTCGCGCCGCGCTGGTGGCCGCCTACGGCGAAACCATTCGCTTCATTCAGGTGGCCTGAGTTTATCTCCACGAGTTCTTTCGACTGTTGTTTGTAAAAACGAAGTGATGGCCCCACCTTCGATAAGGCCGAAGATGGGCCGCCTGCCGAATGAAATGAAGTCGGGCCACAAAACGGGTTCGTTTGGGAATTTTCTGTTTTGTCGTTGTGATAGGCGTGCGTTAGGACGCCATATGTTGTTGCCTGATTCAGCATTGCGCGGCTGCTGCGAAGGGTCTGGCGAATTCTATCCATCACCATTCATAACATCCCGGGCGCGTGGAGATTTCTGGAAAAATTCGATCACCACAAGTGAGGAAGTAAAGGCCCCAGATTTGAAAATCTGGGCCACCCAGCCGTTCACTCTCCGGGCCGCATGGCACATCCGGCTGTGTAGCAGGACGTCGAATTCGTCCAGTATCCAGACAGCTCGTTGCACTCATCTTCCGTATCGACCTCGCAGGAATCTCCGCCATAGCAACATGCTCTCAGCGGGTCCGCGTTCGGGGCCAGGCTGGTGCCGGTTACGCTGGAGGGCGTACCCGTCTTAAAAGGATAGACGGTGACAGTTGAGGTGGATAAAGGTTTGCGCGGGGCCACAAAACGGAAGTTGTATAACGTGCCCCAGCGCAAGGCGTTGGCATTTTGGCTCGTTGTATACGCCGTGGTTTCCCAGGAAATTAACCCCGAGACCACGGTCGGTGGCCAGTCCGTGCCATCGAAATCGATGAAGGTGCCGCCGGTGCAGGCCCCGCCGGGACAATCGGGGGGATCGTCGCACGAAAGCCCGTTGTTGGAGCCGCCTGAACAAGTGCAGCCGCTCGGGCAGACAACGCCGTCTCCGCTGTGGTGACTGATGTCATGAAATCCCGCGGAGGCCGCGATAGCAGTCCGTTCTCCCGATGAAAAATTTGTAGGCAACTGAACACTGAACTTCCCCGCGGCACGATTGACGTTCATGTTGTAGAGCGCATACTCGTACTGATACAGACCCTCCCCGACGGGCCAGGCCTTGGCGGCCAGAATGAACTTGCCGTCTCCGGTGACGGAAAACTCCGTCTCCACAACGCTGGAATCGATATCATGCCAAGCATGAATCGCGGGCTCTTGACATGTAGGACTATCGAACGGTGTGATAGAATGCACGCATTCGCAGGTGCCTTGGCAATCGCGCGTTTCTTCGCAAAGGCTTCCAGAACAAAATCCAAGCCCTGACTGGCAACTGCCCACCGTTGCGCTCTTGAAAGACACATTGTTGCCTCGCACAGCGGTTGATTCGCCGGGCATGATGACTTGCTGCTCCAGGAAGTACTGGGCTTCGTCATAAGATTCAGGATTAACATCGGCCTTTGTAATCTGAAGCCGGCAAGCCAGCAGGCCATCATTGGGGTTGCAGCGGTCGCCAGACGGTGGCCAATATCCGCTCCAGGGGTTGACTTGCGATCTAGGTCCCAACCAGAACCCGTAATGGTCCTGTAGACCATTCCAACAAGTGTAGACGTCCGTGCATCCTGGGTCCAAACGATCCGAGTCGTTATTATTGCCTAGATCGCATTCAATAGATGGCTCACAGGACTCAGGCAGGCCGTCAGCGCGCCAGTCATCATGTTTTATCCAACTCATCCCAATCTGTTCAAAGCGGCTTTCATGGAGTCGATAGAAATTCGAGGTCCACATTGGATGCTCTCCAGCCATGTCTGCGGGAAGCACTTCATCGCCAAAGTTTGTTACTCCGCCTCTCATCGAGTACGATTGAATCTCGTCCACGCATCCCCAAATATAGAACGCTACATTACCATCTCCCGGCTCCGCAACTGCATCCGGACCAACGGTTTGCGCAAGTGAAATCAATTGGAACATGTACATACCGAATACTATCCCAATGATGCCACATGGAATGGAGGGCATGGCTTGAGAACCAGTTCTTGCAAACATTGAATTCGCGCGCATTTTATGCCTCCTCGCAGCATTGCACTGGAATAATCAACCAACCAAACCGCGTTTCTTGAGCACAGTACCCCCCGTTACGAGGATCAACACTCCGGCGCATATCGCCCCCCAGCCCGAAACCGTGGGGATGGTTGGTGAATCTACGATGGTTAGCCCTTGAATGTAAAAATCAGGATTCCCGACATCAGCAGCAGTGACAAAATTTTCTATGTTTGTTCCGTCGAGATTGGATCGTCGTATGACCTTCGCAGTGATATCGACCCAGTACAACTTCCGTCCACGAGGATCTACTTCGACATGCTCGACATCGCCGCTTTGGTTTTGATCAACGACCATCTGAAAGTCGCTTCCATCTGGATTCATTCGAAAGATATCCTGCAACGCGCCCATATAGAATTTGTTCTCGACAGGATCGAACGCAAGGTCGAACGGCACGCCGCTTTGGTGAAGGAACTGCTCGTTCGAACCATCGGCATCTGCACGCCAAAAGCCTTTGGGCAAACCCCCGCCAGCGGTGAAGTACAGTGTGTCGCCGTGAGGCTCCACCGAGTTAACACAACACAAAGAATAATTGTGTGACTCTACCCCGGTTCCATCCAGCTCTGCTTGGTGTATGCCGCCGGAATTATTGCACCAACATAGTTTCCGGGATTCAACATTGATCGCGAAGTTTCCCCAGCTTGGAGTGAGGATATTCTCCGGTACGGTTCCATCCAGATTACACCGCTGAAAAAGCGGATTGCCGGCATCATCAAAAAATAGATAGTAAAGCTTTTTATTGACCGGATCGTAGTGGATGAATTGAGCTGCGCGAGGAGCGGGAAATTGGACAATCGTCGAAACTGCGCCGCCACTAACGTCTTTCCTCTGAATCTTTCGCGCGTTGGCGTCGGTCCAAACGATGGTTTGTGCGACGGCGGCCGAAGTAAGCAGCCCCCCGAAGGGTGCCAACAGCATGAAACGGAATACCTTGTTGCCGGATGACATGGTTCCAGACCTCCTATTTACTTGTCGATTCAGGATTGGAAGTGGAACGTACCCTACCAGAAATTTGAAAGTCCTGCAAGACAAAAATCGTAGTGGGCCGGTCACAAATAGGGTATTTCCTTAGAGTTTCGACCGCCAACTCTATTCGGGTTGCGATTGAAGAAGCATTTGCAGGAAATCGCGAGCCTGCTGGTCCTGTGGCGCGAGGCGGAGGGCTTCGCGGGCTTCGGGGATTGCGTCGGCCGGGCGACCGGACATGAAAATCGCAACCGCAAGATTGTAGTGGGACTCGGCCATGTCCGGCTTTTCGCGCACGACGCGCTGAAGATGTTCGATTGCTTCGGGGACCTTTGATGCGGAAAGTAGGGCAACGGCCAGATTGTAGCGCACCTGCGTGAGCGCTGGATTGAGATCCAGAGCCTGCCGCAAATGGCTGATGCCGGATTCGGTTTGATCCGCCTGAAGGTCCGCGATGCCGAGTTGAGCATGCACGGTTGCCGTTTGCATTTTCCATCGGAGCGAATCACGCGAGGCGGACTCACCCTCGCGCAAGACGACGAGCGCGTCATCGAATCGTTGCTCGCTGATGAGCAATCCCGCGAGTTCTCCGCGAGCTGCGTCGTGCGCATTCTCCAATTGTAATGCACGGCGATAAGACTCCTCGGCCTCACCGGACCTGCTTGTAATTCTGAGAATATTAGCCAGCCCTCGATGCGGCTCGGCCTCATTAGGATTAATCAGCAGAAGTTTGCGGACGGTAGATTCCGCTGCGGAGGTTTCGCCCCTGGCCAGAAGGAGCCGAACCTTGTCCAGCATCGCCACCGGCGTATCCATCAGGCTGATACGCTCGGCGTGTTCGATATGCGCAAGAGCGGAATCGACGCTGTCCTTCTGTTGCTGCGTCGCGTTTTGCCACCAGACGGCCCCAGGAAGCCAGATTTCATCACCGACCCTTGCCGCATCCATGGCCCGCCGACCGCGCCAAAACTCCAATTGCACCGCGAAGCTGTGTAGGGCAAAGACAAAAAGGACAACCGATGAAGTTGCAAACACCCATCCGGTTTTGGTCATCGATCCGCCGCGCTTGAACTGTCTGTTCTGCAATTTGACATTGGCGTGGCGAATCAAATGTGTGAACTTGATGAGCAGGAACGAGGTGATGGCGGCCATTCCCATCGCGAGCAAGAGCGGAATCTGTCCGTACAACCCGCGATAGGCGAGCAGCGCGAGGAGGCCGACGACGGCCATGGCGATTTCTTCGGCGAGTGTGAAATCATAACGAGATTTGCGATTGCCGATTTTCGATTGTCGATTCGTTGTTTGTGGGCCATTGTGCCACTGCGCTAGAGCAGTGCCACCTACGCCAAGCTCCTTTGTTTCCTCGTTGCCTTGTTGCCTCGTTGCCTTGATGCCTGCCAGTGGACTCGTCCATCCGAAATAGAGCGCCTCGTTGGGACACACGCTGACGCAGTCCATGCACTTCATACAACCCGGATCGACCACCATGCCGAACTTTGCGACCTCTTCGTGTACGCGCACGTTGGACGTGCAGACGGCCGTGCAATGACCGCACTGCTCGCAGTCGTCAGTGACCAGGATTCGGCCCGTCGCGACTTTGTCGGTCAAACCGAAGAAACCGCCGTACGGGCAGGCGTACGTGCAAAATCCCTTTGCGCCCAGAATGTAAACGATGGCGAATCCACAAATTGCAAAGGTGATGATGGCGATGACGACGCCCGGAAACGTTTTCCAGAATTGCGTTGTCGTGAGATGACTGGCGAAGTCAGGCCCGGGTATCCCTGCAAAATAGCGATAGGCCGTCGGCCATATGAACATGTAGATGGCCAGTGCAAGCGGCGCGAATACCAGCAGACGCGAGCGAAACGGCTTGGGCTTCACGCCCATTTTTTTCATCAGCCATCCGCAGAAATCCTGGTAGGCGACGAGGTGACATCCCCAGCCGCAGAAGAACCGTCCAAAAATGAGCGTCGCGAGGATGGCCACCGCGAAGAAAATAAATCCCGCGTTGAGGTAGCCTTGATTGAGTGTGTACATGGCCTCGGAAGGCTCGACCGGCGAAAGCGTCCGGCCCTTCCACCACCAATGCAGCAAGTGGGCGATGACGAGGAGGTGTACACCGATGAGGACGGCAGCTCGTCGCGGGCCGTTCTTCGATTTGCGAATTCCACCGGGCTGACTCGGGAGAACTGTGAGCGCAACGCTTTTGCTTCCCGGCTCGGCCGGCGACGCGGTGCAATGTCTGGCAGCTGTGGTTGCGGGCATGGTAAACCTTGTCGTACTACCTCGGTCGATTCCTAGATCATAGCGGCCAAAAAAGGACGTCGCCGGACATTAACTTACGCTCGATTAATCGCCACTCTTTGGCTGTAATCGCTTGATGGCTGCCTGCGCCACAGCATCGCCGGGGTCTTGCTGCACGGCAATCTCGAAATGTTTCAGGGCCTGCGCGGCGCTGCCAGTCCGTTCGAGTGCGACGGCGAGATTGAATTGTACGCCGATCAGAGCGGGTTGGCTTTGAATGGCAGTTTCGTAATACGGAATGGCTTCGGCATATTTTCCCTGAACGGCGAGGGCCTGGGCGAGGTTATGGTTGGCTTCGGCCGATGTGGGATGACCCGCGACGGCATTGGCAAAATATTGGGCGGCCTCCTCGATTTCGCCGGCCTGTGCGAGGGCGATTCCTGCATTCATTTCGGCCATGGCGTCGAGCCGGTCTTCGCCCTTCGTCTGCCAGTTCGTCAGCATCGCGGCGAGGATGGCCAGGCAAAGGGGGCGGACAAGCGTTGGCAAATGCCTTCTCCTGCGCCAAACCTCCACGCAACCGGCAGCCGCGAAGGGGATCAACAAAGGAACCAGTGGATAACGATAGCGGGCGAGAACATAGAAGGCGGCGACGGCGAAAGTCATCGAGGCGATGAGCGCATAAAAAACCCAAAGACGCGAGCGCGCGTTCCACGTGAGTGCGATCCCCAGAATCGCAAGGGGCGCAAGGCCGCCGAAATTCCACATGATGCAAAGTGGGCCGAGGATCGGTGAGTGGCGGCTGTAGATGGTGATGCTTTCGCCGTCGGCGATTTCGTATTCGTTCCATGTGAGAAAGAGTTTGTAGGCCGTGAGCCTGATCCAGCGGAAGGGATCGGCGGCGATGTCGCGCCATGCGAGGCCCATCCAATAGTGCGAAACTTCGCGCGGGGAAAGTTGTCGGCCCGCGGCCTGTTCGGCGAGTTGCGTTGCGTCGCGCTGTTCGAAGGTCGGCGTTTCGTGGCCGCGAACGAGAGGTTGATATCTGCCGTCAGCGTTGGCGCTGTTTCCAATGTAGAAGTTCGGCCCGGCCTGTGCCGTGGTAAGCAGAAACTCGCCTTGCACGCAGTAGTTTCGGACACCGACCGGCAAGAGAACGATGACCGCGCCAAGCGCGTAGGCAAGTACATTTGGCAATATGGTAATGTAGTAACGTGGTAACGTATGAATTGGATGTGGCGAAGTATCTGATGCCGGGTCGGTTCTGCGTTGTTCTTGTTTTGGCTTTTCGGTGTTTTGGCTTTTTGGTGTTTCTCTTCCACTCCACCACGCAATCCAGGCGATGAGGACCAAGTGCCACGCGATGGCATTCTCGCGCGTGAGACAAAGGAGTGAGACGATCGCGCCAAGCAGTACGCATCGCGAGATTGTGCAACGCACAATCATCAGAGAAATGCCCGCGAGCATTGCACACACTAGCAGGCAATCAAGCGAGGCCTTTTGAACGATGCCGTCGAAGTAGATGGCCGGTGCGAACAAGGCGAGCATCAGACCCGATACGATTCCAACGCGGGGGCAGAATATTCGAGACGCGGCCAGGCAAAGGAGTCCGCACGCGGCACTTCCCCACAGCGACTGAAGAGCACGAATTCCGTCGACCGATCGCGAACCAAACAAATGCCAAACCGCAAGAGTGTAGGGGTAGAGCGGTGCCTGGTAGAAGGATTTGCTTCCGAGCCAGTCTCCGGTGGCGATGCGCTGCGACCATTCGTAGTATCCGGCTGCGTCGCCGATGAGGTGGCGCGCGGTGGGAACCTGCGACGTGGCCCAGTTGTGGATGAGTCGGATGAGGAGCGCCAGAAGAGCAATTCCCATTGCGCTCTTCCACGGCGTCGTGCCGGTAGTGCCATCGCATGGCACTACCGAAGGTTTTGCCATTACTTGATTGTTGTCCTTGGTCACTGGGGAGCATGATGCATCGGCACACACTGGCCGCAAGACAGATTTGCATGATTTGCCAAACAATATTACTAAACAATATTCCCCTTGGTGTTGGGGCGCGATCGTTCGCCGTTTGCTGTCTCGTCGGCTATGGCATCCTGTTCCACGTGAAACATGCAACTTAATGTAGAGATATTTTCATTGCCTTTGGCCACGGTCTGCGATAATTTTGGCTAGTTGGAAATCGCTTGCGGATGTCGGCTACTTTCATGGAGGAACAGGCATGTCGAAGACGGTGAAGCGTTTGGGAAGAGGTTTGGATTCATTGGTTTCCAATCTGCGTGGTACTCAGGAATCAGAATCGCCTCCGGATCAATCAAGTCAACCGGTAGCAAGCCGGACCGGCGTAATCGAACAAAAGAGCGCGAATCGGAACATTGAATCTCCGTTTCACGTGAAACAAGCTTCGCCGCCGCCAGCTCAGCGCGATGGCTTGGTTATGCTTCCCATTGACGTCATACAGCCCAATCCATATCAGCCGCGTTCGGTAATGGACGAAAAGGCCTTGGCGTCGCTCGTTGCTTCGATCAAGAAGAGTGGAATTTTGCAGCCGATTACGGTGCGAGTTCGTGACGGGCGGCACGAAATCATCGCCGGCGAGCGGCGTTGGACGGCCGCCAAGGCCTCTGGCCTCACAACCGTTCCCGTCATCATTCGCGACGCAGATGACGAGCAAATGCTTGAGTTGGCGCTGATTGAAAACATTCAGCGCGAAGACCTCAATGCGATCGACAGGGCGAAAGCATACAAGAGATTCTGCACAAGGTTCAACTTGCGGGCCGAAGAGCTGGCGGATCGGCTCGGCGAGGATCGCTCAACCGTCGTTAACTACATGCGAATGCTGGAGTTGTCGCCAACCATCCAGGAGCTGGTCGCCAACGGCCAGCTTGGAATGGGACAGGGTAGGTGTCTGTTAGGTATCACTGATTTGCGGCGGCGAGAGGAGCTGGGCCGGCGTTGCGCCGAGAGCGAATGGTCGGTGCGAACGCTGGAGGATGCTGTTCGGAAGGAAAAGGAGCTTCCCGGAGCCAGTGTGCATCCAGCAAAACCGGTTGTGACAAAAGTTTCACCCCATCTCCGAGATCTTCAGCAACGATTCGAACATTCGATGAAAACAAAGGTTACGATTATCGAGGGCCGGCGGAAGGGATCGGGGCGGATTGTCATCGAATACTATTCCCTTGACGATTTTGATCGAATTGCAACCGCACTCGGTATTGGGACAGATTAGCCCCCAAAGAAGAGATAAGTTTCGACATCCCCGTCTTTCGCAGGCGTTACAATCGAGGTACGCTAAAGGTTTCGCGGTTTGTTTGGAAAATTGAACGGTTCGGGCCCCAGGGACGTGTTCGGTTACGCAGCTTCGGGGCCTGTCGCAAGGAGTCTTCGATGAATCGACGAGTGTGCAGTTTGGTTGCGGGTTTGTTGTTGGTGCCATGCCTTGGCACTGTGGTCCGGGGCGCGCCGGACGTGGAGGCCGTGCTGAAGCAGATGCCGGCCGATTTTCCGCTGGGTGCGGTCGTCGCGGACTTCGAAAAATTCGACAAGAGCCTCATTGCCTACATGAAGGCGATCAATCCCAAGAGCGACTTCAAGGGCATGCTGCCGGACATGAAGAAGGACATAGGGATTGCGCCGTGGATCGACTTCACCAAGCCCGTGGGCATGGGTCAGCCGAACTTGCAGGGCGGCGAGCCGATCCTCTGGGCGACGATCCCGAATTTCAAGGACAAGGTGAAGACCATTGCCGAGGCCAAGGAGGAGGAAGGCGGCATCTGGTTTCTGCCCTTCGCAGAAAAGGAAGACATGTACGCCGCAGTGAAGGGCGACCTCGTGGTTGCGGCGCGCGACAAGACGACGCTGGAGTCGGCCATGAAAAAGGAGGGGCGCACGCTGGCGGATGACCTCAAGCCGCGCCTCGAACTTTTGACCAATCGCGATGTGTACGTGCATTTGAATTTTGATCCCGTGCGACCGATGGCCCTGGGAGGCATTGCGCAGGGAGTGCAGATGGCGCCGATGATGGCGATGATGGCTGCGCAAAACGGCGGGGGCGATCCGGCGGCGATGACGGCTGTGTTTTCCGGCGTAATGGATGCGGTCAAGAATTTCGCCGAGCAGGCGGCGTTTGTGGATATTGCGCTGGGCATCACTCCCGATTCGGCCGATGCGACGATTGCCACCGGTTTCAAGGATGGCGAGATCAAGAATTATCTGGCGAAGAACAAGCCGGCCGGGGCGCAGATGTTTACGATGTTTGAGGAGCAGCCCTTTACCATGGCGGCCGGATGGCGCATTCCGGGAGAGGATTCGCCGTTTCTGAATTACCTGTTTGACAAGATGGGCTCAGTGCCAGGCGGTGGCACTCCTCCGGCGGGCGGCGAAAAGTCGGCCGGCGCCGAAGGGGCCGAGATCGCCCGCGATCTGTATCGCAAGGTCGAGGGAATGAATCTGATGATGCACATGAGCAAGGACGGGATGACCAGCGCCGGCGACTATGTCGGCAAGGATGTCGCGGGCATTCAGCAACTGGCGGAGAAGTCGATGCTCAAGGAAAACCCGCTCGCAAGCATGATGAGCAACGGAATCAGCTACGAGGCTTCGGGCAGCAAGAAGCTGGCCGGCAAGGACGTCAATCAGTTTACGGTGAAGATTGATCCGGCCAGCCAGGCGGCCGAGCAGGCGAAGAAAATGATGGGCCCTAACACGACGCTGTACATGGGGCCGATGGAGGGGCGCGTTGGATTTTTTGCCGGGACAGAAGCGGCGGCTGAGAAGTATTTTTCAGGCAAGGTGAGCAAGCCGTTGGCGTCGAACGCACTGGTCGCCGAGGCTCTCAAGGCGCTGCCGTCGAAAACCAACCTGGTGATCCTGCTGGATCCTGCCGGCGTATTGCCGGCGCTTGGCCCGCTCATGGGAATGGATGTACCGGAAAATGTTCAGCCCGGTCCGCCGGTTGCGATTTCGACTTCGCTGTCGGGCGAATATGCGCGGACGGATGTGCATGTACCGGCCAAGGCGATTGCGCGAATCGTGGAGGCCGTGACGCCCCAGCCGCCGACGTGATGAGCGAAAGGCAACGAGGCAGCGAGGCAAGGAGGCAACAAGGATTCCACGCGGGCGATTGATTGTCATCAGTGGGCCTTCGGGGGCGGGCAAGACTTCGATCTGCAACGCCCTGCTCGCGGAACTGCCCAACGGGGTGTGGAGCGTGTCGGCCACGACGCGCGCTCCGCGCCCGGGCGACACGGCCGGATCAAGCTACGAGTTCATTTCGCGCGAGGAATTTGCGCGCCGCGAGGCGGCGGGTGAATTTCTCGAATCGGCCGAGTACGTCGGGCAGCGCTATGGCACGCCGCGGCGCCCGGTGGAGGAGGCGCTGAGCGAAGGCAAGAACATCATTCTCGAAATCGACGTGCAGGGCGGCGTGCAGGTTGCGGCGAAGATGCCGGAATCGGTACGGATTTTTGTGCTGCCGCCGAATATGGATTCACTTCGGGCGCGGCTTGAGGGTCGCAAGAGCGAGGCCGAGGAACAGCTTTGCAAGCGGCTGGCCCAGGCCGACGGCGAGATTGCCACGGCCCGCGACAGCGGCTGCTACGACTTCTTCGTCGTGAACGATGTGCTCGAACAAACCGTCAAACGCATCAAGCAGATCGTAACAGGGGAGATGGAGAAGTAACGGGCCGCAGATCAACGCTGATCAACGCTGATAAACGCGGATAAAAAGTAGACTCCTTCCGCGATTTGACCAAAGGTATCAGAATCTCCTTGTAGATAAGCTCGTCTGTGAGGATCAACGGCGTTTTGTCTAGACGAAAGAGTTAGGTGAATATTACTCTTTAAAGGAGCGTCAGATGAAAAGCATTCTCTTGGGCGTTGGCAGTTTCCTGACCCTGGCGTGCATCGCGTCCACCGCAAAGCAGCTTCAGCTTCCCGAAGATCCGGCACTCAAAGAAGAGATCCGAAAGCTGGACTTGGCTCATGCAGAGGCGATCTTCAAGGGCGACACAATCACATTGCAGGCGCTACTTCCGGACGACCATACCGTGAATCATCCAACGAATCGAATTGTCCAAGAAAAGGCCGAACTTCTAAAGCTAATCGGCGATGGCGTAATTCGCTATTCTCGCTTTGAACGTCGACCGGAGAAGTTCCTTTTCTATAGGGACTTGGTCGTCGTGATGGGAGATGAGACTGTAGTCCCGGCACCGGGAGCGCCCAATGAAGGCAAGGTGCTTCGCAGGCGTTATACGAACGCCTGGATGCGACATGATGGTAAGTGGCTTCTGGCGTTCAGGCACGCTAACAATGTTCTGACGCCCTAAGGGGGAATAAACGTGGCCGCAACCCGTGTTCTTTGGAAAAGCGGACAAAGCCCGCCCTACTTCACGATGTCGCGAGCGTCGATAAAAGGGAGACGAGTTGCGGCGGGCTGAGCCCGCCCTACGTTGAGCACGACCTACCCGGCTTAATTATCCTCTTTCAATTCTTCCAAAGGGCGCGCTTGGGCGAAATCAACTTTGCGAATCTTGATTTGACCTCTCGCTTTGCTTATGTAAACCGCACTCTTTCCATCGTCAGTAATCGACGTCATGAACATAGCATCGGTGTACGAATCATGATCCTTGCTCAGCAACAACCCCTGTTCCCCGCCATAGTCTACTAGATATTCCTTGCACAGCGAGATCGCCATCACGCATCCGGTGATCGGGGTTATGGAAACTTCTGGTGGATAACAATACGCACCATCCGGATTGGGTCGCATACATCCAATTTGTGACTTCAGTTTTTTCCCAACGAAGATTGCTTCCTTCGAACCCGGATCAAACAGGACCCCGCCTTTGTCATCGGAATTCATACCTACGAATCGATTCTCAGCGGTCCAAAGAGGAGCTGATCTGAACGTTTGCGACGATCCGAAGTTTTCTCTTATCCAAGCACTATGATCCGAAGTAACCCAATTGTTAGTGGAAACATAGTATGCTTCAAATGGAGCACCTACCGGCTCCGAACTGGCTGTGATAAAAACGGCAGTGCTGTCGGATTTCCATGCAGCCTGGTGACCGCCGCTTTGGCCGCCGCCGATGACCCGTATTGAACCGTCAATGGTGTCCAGAATATTCGCCTTGAGGTCGGGACCTACAAAAGACAGGAATCGCCCATTCGGCGACCAGAACTCCTGAATACGAAATTCCCCTCCCGAGCCATACTTATGCTTCGTCGAGCCTGCTTGGGCAATAATCTTTCTTGTCTTTGAATCAAGGTCGTAACGCAAGACCTGTCGTTCGTTTTCGCTGCCACCCACGAACATTATCGCGTTCGAGCCTGACCAACCGAAGCTAGTAATGATCTCGCCAGGCACACTAACGGTGATCAGTTTCGAGGAGTCCAAATCGATGTAATATAACTGCTGTCGATCCAGCACACCGACGAACTTAGA
Organism: uncultured Phycisphaera sp.; assembly: GCA_964501365.1. Lineage (GTDB taxonomy): Bacteria > Planctomycetota > Phycisphaerae > UBA1845 > UBA1845 > CAZAMB01. The sequence continues at coordinate 113,554 of CAZCST010000016.1, forward strand.
GTCGGGAGAGAAGGCAATTTTTTTCCTCGTAATCATATCGAGGTTGTTTGCCCGAGTACTTACTAACCAGCAGACCACTCTTAGCGGAAGGATTCGACAAAGAGGCCCATTCCACCCGTGTGTGTCCCCCGCCCAAACCCGATGGTTCTGGACCAATTCCAATATTAAGCCAGTCGGTAATGACGTAGGCGCACCTGGCTCCGTCAGGTGATAAAACCGGACGGCGATAATCCTTTTGTCCGGCAGCGCAACTACTCGCCACTGTCACGACGCAGATCAGGCCTTGGATAACGATTGCTACATTCCTCATGGGTAAAACTTGCCCATCATACGGGGGTAGGGGATGGTTTCGCGGATGTGTTTGACTCCGCAGAGCCAGGCGACGGTGCGTTCGACGCCCAGGCCAAAGCCGCCGTGGGGGACGCTGCCGTAGCGGCGCAGGTCGAGATACCACTCGTAGTCGGATTGCGGAAGGCCTTCATGATTGATGCGGCCGAGCAGGCGGTCGTAATCCTCTTCGCGGGCGGAGCCGCCGATGATCTCGCCGACTCCCTGGGGAGCGAGCAAGTCGAAGTTCTCCACGACCTTTGGGTTGGTTCGGTCCTCGCGCATGTAGAAGGCCTTGCAGCCCTTGGGATAGTGCGTGACGAAGACGGGCCGGTCGTGCAAGCGCGAGATGATCGTTTCGTCCGAGCCGCCCAGGTCGCCGCCCCACTCGAAGTTGGCCGACAGCTCCATATGGTGCGGAATGTTTTTGATCTGTTCTTCCAGTTCGGATTTTTCTTCGCGGGCGTCGAGTAGCTCGGCGGCGGCCTTGTCCTTCTGCCACTGCTTGGCACTGTTGTCTTTCGCGGTCGCTTCGAGCTGCTCGATTTTCTTTGCGGTGTCTTCCAGCGCAGTTGTCTTCCTGGCGAGGTCGTCTTGAAGCAGCGTCTTGGCCCGCGGTCCACGCAGGATATCCGCACACTCGGAGTAGGTCAGTCGATAGAACGGCTTTTGGATGGCTTCAAGGTCGGCGATGTTGCGGCCCAGCTCGACCAATTCTTCGCGATGATCGCGGAGCACGCGCTGGGCGAGCGAGCAGACGAAGTCCTCGGCCACTGCGATCACGTCGTCGAGGCTGGCGTAGGCCATTTCCGGTTCGACCATCCAGAATTCGGTGAGGTGTCGGCGGGTCTTGCTCTTTTCGGCGCGGAAAGTGGGGCCAAAGCAATAGACGTTGCGATGGGCCATGCACGCGGCTTCGAGATAGAGCTGGCCAGTCTGGGCGAGGTAGACCTGGTCGCCGAAGTAGTCGACCTTGAAAAGCGTTTGCGAACCTTCGCCGGCGGCCGGCGCGAAAATCGGCGTGTCGATGAGCAGGAATCCGCGGTCGTTGAAGAAGCGGCGGATCTGGTCAATGACGGTGGCGCGAATTCGCAGGACATGCCACGGGCGGTTTGAGCGAAACCACAGGTGGCGGTGGCGCATGAGGAATTCGATCCCGTGCGGCTTGGGCGAGATGGGATATTCGTGGGCGGCTTGCAGCGTCTTGAGCCCGGTGACGGCGAGTTCGTGGCCGCCGACGGATCGCTCCTCTTTGCGCACCAGTCCGGTGATTTCGACGGAGGATTCCTGCGAAAGCTTGCGGGCTTCGTCGAAGAACGCGTCCGTTGTTTCGTTTTTCTCGATGACGCACTGGCACTGGCCTGTCCCGTCGCGGAGGATCACGAAGGCGACCTTGCCGCTGGAGCGGGTGTTGTACACCCATCCCTGGAGTGTGACCGTCTGGCCGACATGCCTGGAAAGCTGGGTAATCGTAGTTCTTGTCGCTTGCATATGGGCGAGTTTAGGCGGTGGGCAAAAAGGCTGCAATGCGGCGGGAATTTGCCGGTTGTTCGGATGCTGATCAATCAACAGCCTTGAAAAACGAACCTTTTTCTGTTAGGGTCCAAGGGTCTCCGAATTCACTCCCTTGATCCGCTTGAGAGTTTGCGATGTTCTTACGAACCATATCGGTCTGGGCTTTGCTGGTGACTGGGGTCGCTGCGCAGGAGACGCCGATCTACTACGATTATCTTGAAAACGGAACTCTGCGAGGCGGGCGGGTCATGCTCGATCGCAGCAATCCGGACCACCGCCGCGAATTCGGGCTTGATCCGGAGGAGGGCACAACCGCATTGGTCCTCCCCTACACGACCATCCGGAATAACGGGCCGTCCTCCAATCGCATTGACATCGCGCTCGTTGGTGACGGGTATACGGCGGCGGAGATGAGCGCCTATGCCACTCACGCGGGCAACGTGAACAATTCATTCTTTGCCCAGGAGCCTTGGTCAGCCTATTCCACGTACTTCAATGTTCATCGCGTAGATGTGTCCTCGGCGGAGTCCGGCGTCGATGAAATCGACCTGAACATCTTTCACAACACTGCGCTGGACATGGCCTACGGCTGCTTCGGAATCGACCGCCTGTTGTGCATCAACGTTTCCAAGGCGCACCAGGCGGCCGCTTCGGCCCCTGCTTATGAAGAAATTCTCGCACTGGCCAACTCGACTCGATATGGGGGCGCGGGGTATCCGGGGGACGAAATCGGAACGCTGGCGGGAAACAATGGATCGGCCGTGGAGATTGCCCTGCACGAATTCGGGCACGCCTTCGCCGACCTCGCCGATGAATATGACTACGGCGACGGCGCCACGTATTCCGGCCCGGAGTTCATCGAGCCCAACGCCAGCATTTTCAACGCGGCACAGCAGACTTCCATGAGCAGCAAGTGGTATCTGTGGATGAATCTGGCCAACGTGGACGCATTTCAAGGCGCGGCCTACAACCAGTTTGGCGTGTACCGTCCGACCTTCAATTCCAAGATGCGATCGCTGAACCGGCCCTATGAGCAGGTCAATGTCGAGCAACTCGTGCTGTCCATGTATGAGATTGTTTCGCCTATCGACAATGCGACGCCTTCATCGCCGACGCCGTTATCGCAATTGACAACGCTGTTTGTTACCCCGCTTGCGCCAAACGATCACACTCTTTCCGTGCAGTGGGCGGTGGACGGGCTGGATGTGGCCGGTGCGACGGGGACGGCGTTTCGACTGGCCGATCAATGGCCTGCGCCGGGAATTTACACAGTATCCGTGACGGTCCGGGATATGACCACTCGTGTGCGCGATGAGGGCGCGCGCAACGCATTGATGACGCAGTCGCGGCAATGGCAGGTTGAAGTTCCGGATTGCGGGGCGGTGGCCGCGGTGCAGGGGGAGCCCGATCCACTGGGCAAGAGCCGTTTTATTTCCTTCGTTCCGGGCAACGCGGGAAAGCAATCAGCACTGCGCGTAAGGCTCACATCGCTGCATCATCCCGATCCCCCGTATGCAGGCGGGGTTGCGACGGACTTTTCCTCGTATGAGGGTGAGTACCGATGGGTGGGGCCGCCCGCGCAGTTTGCAGAGTCTTCGTCGAATCCGGAGCCCTTTTACTCAGCCAGTCTGCAATGCACGCCCCACTTCAGGGATTGGAGTACGGTGGGCCTGTTGCACGTGACCGGGCCGGAGATCGTGCCCAGTTCGATCTATGAAGTGCGGGCGATTCTGGATGCGTGCGATAGCGGCGTCGAAGCCAGCTTTTCTTCGGCGATGACGCTGGCAACGACGCGATGGGCGGATATCGAGGCCCCATTCAATCCACCGAGCGCTAATACGCAGCCCGATCTTGGCGACGTGTCGGCGCTGGTGAACAAGTTCAAGAACGTGGCGGGTGCGCCGATCAAGGCGCGTGCGTTGCTGGCCGGCGGCGACGCCAGCGGCAACATTGATCTGAGCAACAATATTTCCTTTGCACACATTTCCGCGTGCGTCGATGCGTTCAAGGGAGCGGCCTATCCGCACACCGGACCGGAGGCGTGTCCATAACTTATTGGAAAAGGAGCGTCATCATGACGCGAATGTTCTCGGTTATGGTAGGTCTAACCTATGGTGTGGCAATTGCCGTTCCGCCGGCTCCGTTGGCCGATCCGAGTGGGACTCCCAAAAACCGGTACATCTCCATGTCGGTTCCGAGCAACGACGGCGAGCAGACGGCGCTGCGTGTGACTCTGGTTTCGCTGCACCACGTGAATCCGCCATACGGAGGGATGCCTTCGATTCCATTTTCGTCGTTCGAGGGCGAGCATCGGTGGGTCGGCCCGCCGGTTTTCGCGACTGAAAACACCGATGATCCCACGCCGTTCGTGGCCGCGCCGCTGCAGTGCGCTCCATACTATCACAACTGGAGTACGCTGGGGTTATTCCATGTGTATGGTGATGCCGTTGTGCCGAGTTCGATCTACGACGTTGCGGCCTACGATCAAAGTTGTCAGGGATCTGAGGACCTGTGTGCCGACACTTCGCCGGGTTTGCAAGTAACAACCTCGCGTTTTGCAGACGTGATTGCGGCATTCAACCCGCCGGATGTATCAACTCAACCGCAGATTGATGATGTGTTCGCGGTTATTGACAAAGTACTCCAGGAAAACGCAGCGAGTAAGGCTTCCCTGCAATTGCAAGCAAACATTCCAGACCCCTTCAGAACGGTGAACGTTGCTGATGTCCTTATGGGCGTCAATGCTATGAGTGCTGCCGCCTATCCGTGGAGCGGGCCATCAGCTTGCGGGCAATCTTCCACTACGATGGTACAGAGCCCCCCAGGTGAAATCGCGGAACAGGACACGGTTCTTGGTAATGGCGCGACCCTGAAGGTATTCGTTACGCCGGTTCCATCACAAGGGACTGGAAGCTACCCCCCAGGCGCTCAAATTCTAGGGCAGCAATTAATCGCTCCGGTGGGTGGATTTCGGGCGTTCTTGAACATTCAATTGCAGGACTGGAATCCGGACAATTGCCAGCCCTTTGACAATTGCCCGCCCCCGAGAGGATGGCAGATTCAGCTCGACCGCGACAGTCTTCTGGGTGTCAATGCCGATCCGCCGATCCCGGGAGTGGATGTGACAATGGCCGAGCAATCTTGCGTTAATTCCGCCGAATGCACAACTGCCTTTGGAGAACCAGTGAGCATTCGATGTTCTCATCAACGCTGCATCGCGACATACATAAACGTTCAAGCGCCCGATTGGATTTGTCGTGATAAGAGTTGCCTTAGTTTTTTTACGGAGGTTCCTGTCAATGGACCGATGGTAGGGGCGGTGCTAGACCTCGGGGAATGGCTCTTCGATGATGGGAATCGCCATTACATCGGCACAATGGTAGTGGACATTCCAGCCGAGGCCGCCGGTCATATCTATACACTGAAAGTTCGACTCGGTGATGACACTATGGCAGTCGCGGGCGAGTACACGACGGAGGATTTGCCGATCAGTGCAACCTTCCCCGCCGTTTTCAAAATCGGCACGCGGTCGGACGCGACGGGGATCAATCGTTGCCGGTTCATTTCGTTCGTGCCGGGACATTCCGGCGAACAGATGGCGATCCGGGTGAAGCTGGTTTCGCTGCATCATGTGGATCCGCCGTATGCCGGAGGGCCATCGATTCCGTTTACGTCGTTCGAGGGGCAGTATCGCTGGGTTGGTCCTCCGACGCAGTATGTAGAGTCCACTTCGAATGCGACTCCATTCTTTGCGTCGAGCGTGCAGTGTTCTCCGCATTATCAAGATTGGAGTTCCGCCGGATACCTTCACGTGACTGGTTCGGCCATTGTGCCGAGTTCGCTGTACGATGTTCAGTTTGTTCCTGCGAGCTGCATGGGCAACGAGAATTCTTGCGCGGAGATTTCGGCTCCGCTGACGCTGGCCACGACGCGATGGGCGGATATCGAGGCCCCATTCAATCCACCGAGCGCTAATACGCAGCCCGATCTTGGCGACGTATCGGCGCTGGTGAACAAGTTCAAGAATGTGGTCGGCGCGCCAATCAAGGCGCGGGCGTTGCTGGCCGGCAGCGACGCCAGCGGCAATATTGATCTGAGCAACAATATTTCCTTTGCACACATTTCCGCGTGCGTCGATGCGTTCAAAGGCGCGCCCTATCCGCACACCGGACCGGAATCGTGCCCGTAGCGCGACGACATCCAAGTCGGTGCATCAAGATGCACCCTACTTACTCCTTGCGAGCCCCAGAATCGTCTAAACGTCCGTGCGAACGGAATTTCGCGGTTCGCTAAACGTCACTGTTACATGCACCAAGGCTTGATTGAGACGTATTATTGGGTGGAGGAGGCCGCATCCCTGGCCTCGAACAGGAGAACACCCATGATCCTCGAACTCAATGAAAGGGAAGTCGAAGCCCTCACGGTGCTGTTGGAAACGCGGATCGCGGCGATCGGGCCGGAAATCCACCATACCGACACGCCCACGTATCGCGAGGCATTGCGGCAGTCGCGAGAATTGCTGACCAGCATTTGCGACCGGTTGACGAAGTCCGAGCCGCTCAGGTTGTAGGCGCCCGCATCTTCTATGGTCAGGCCGCAAGGGATGACCTGCGACCCAACGTGAGTTTGGCCGAGGCGAGGAGCAGGAGCGCCAGGACGACCAGCCCCCACTCGCTGACGGTTGGAATCATATTCGATACACACGATTCCGTGACATTGTCGCAGTCCTCAGTGCCGAGGTGGCATGGCGGAATTCCTGCAACGCAGCCACCCTGCGGATTGCAGGATTCGACGCCGTTGCAGAACAGACCGTCATCGCAAATTCCACAGTTTCCGCCGCACCCGTCATCACCGCACTCGCGGCCGGTGCAGTTTGGGATGCACTGGCACGACACCTCCGCACACGAAGCGTTTGCATTCCATGTCTCGTCTGCATCGCTGCAATCGGCCTGCGGTATGTTGTCACGGCAACCCCGGTCCGCGCCATTGGTATCGCAGCATGACCCGGTCGCACGGATGGCGAGACTGTGGGTCTCTCCAGCTGCGATGGCTACAAAACCAGTGTTCGGGGTGGGAACGTTGCATTGCCCCCGATCGGCAATATCTCCACAACCCCACGCCACGATAGACCCGTCGGCCTTGAGGCCCAGACTGTGGGCAGCGCCGGCGGCGATGCCTATGAAATCGACATTGGGCACCGGGACGTCGGTTTGGCCGAATGTGTTGTCTCCCCATGCCACGATGGAGCCGTCGGTCTTGAGACCGAGACTGTGGTTTGTCCCGGTGGCAATGGCGATGAATTCGGTATTGGGCTCAGGGACATTGATTTGGCCAAGCTCTTGGGATCCCCACGCCACGATGGACCCGTCTGCCTTAAGTCCAAGACTGTGTTCCATGCATGCGTCGACGGCAATGAAACCTGTGTTGGGCGCGGGAACGTTGCATTGCTCGTGGTTGTAGGGGTCAGCACAGCCCCATGCTAAGATAGCCCCGTCGCCCTTCAGGCCCAGGCTATGGACGCCCGCGGCAACGCCGACGAATCCGGTGTTCGGCTCGGGGACGTTCGTCTGACCATAGTGGTTGTTTCCCCACGCCACGACGGTCCCGTCGCCCTTGAGACCCAATCTGTGCAACCAGCCTATGGAGACGGCGATGAAGCCGCTGTTCGGCTCGGGGACGGCGTAGTCGTTCGCTCCCCACGTCACGATGGACCCATCGGCCTTGAGACCAAGGTTTTTGAACAAGCCCGCGTCGATGGCAATGAAGCCGGAGTTGGGCGCTGGAACGTTGATTTGGCCCTCGCCGTTGTCTCCCCACGCGACGATCGAGCCTTGAGGCGGCTGCGCCCGCACGATGCTCGTGCCGAGAACTGCCGCGATCATCCAGGCGCAAGCGAAGATTCGTAACCCGAAGTGGCCCAAGTGTGCAACATGCGCAATGGTTGGTATCGCTCGACGCATGAATCCCCTCCCAAAACAGTTGCCACACATGGACGCGAAAAATATGTAGGGGCATTGTAACAAGAACTTCACCCAAGAAATAGGGTCGTGGGGTTCATCGTTCGTACATTCCCCTTGTTTTCTGCTATCCGCGTTGATCCACGTTTCCGCCCCGGCGGCCAGCCCGTGAGGGTTTTGCGGTAGGTTGGCGTCGATGTCGCGTTTCTCTCTGGCAGAACGGTTGTCGCGGCCCGGGTGCCGCACAATTTATGGTGTTCTGATGGAGATACGGCGATGCCCGCGAAAACTGAAAGACTCTTCAAACATGCAACCATAGGGGAATCGGTCTACGGAACGGAAATGGCGCGAAAGGCCATCGCCAATTTCTACTGTGAGCGTCTCGAAGACCTCGACATCCGCCATCTCTGGGATCGCGCGAGGCGCCAGTTCTACCGCGTGAACTTCTGGGGCAGGGAAGCAATCAACGACGGACCCATGATCCGACGATCCGCATTCGTCGTCATCGATTTTGAAGAGGATTCGATTCGAGTGTGCGAGGTCGTCTAGGCCAAGAGAACATCCCTCCATGCCTGTAACCCTGCTCGGCTTCGATCCGAAGGACGGAGGCCCACCTGTCCAACGAAGCCGGGCGGGGCAGGCACAGCCGTGCCATCCGACTTATCCCTGCTCAAGAATGAAACGATGCGTCCCCCACGCATTTATGACGAAGCTCACGCCGATCAATGCAAGCGACGCGCGTGTCAGGCGGCCGCGCATGCCATATGCCGCAAGCAGCAGGAAGAACGGGAGAACATCAAGCAAATATCGCTGTCCGAATTGGTACCAGCCCGTGCCATGAAACAGCATGAGCGCGGTCAGGCCGGGAATTGCGCTGGCGAGTGTCGCCCAAAGGAGATTCTGTGGAGGCGCGTAGGGCGGGCTATGCCCGCCGGAACTCGAGATGATTGACCCGGTGGCGGGCACAGCCCGCCCTACCAAACGTCGCGCGCAAAGGAAAATGTAGAGGAATGCCGGCGACACGAGAAAGAAGCTGTTGCCCATCGGGTCGAACGTCCAGCCAACTTGCGAGGGATCGTAGGCGGGATATTGGCGAATGGTGGGATTGAGAAAGTAATACCAGATGTTCCGCGGCAGATAGTGCAGGTTGAAGCGCCCGTGCTGGTGAAATTCGGCAGCGAACAAATCGTTTCCGCCTGCATCAGCGAGGTGGCCCTGGCCGAAATCCATCGCGTCGCCGAATCGCGCGTGATTGAACGCGAGTTGTATGCAAATCGCGGCAATCAGCACGAGCACGCACGGCGCGGACACCTTGAAGAATGTTCGGAACGGTCGAGTTGATCGATGTGATGCGATCAACAAGAGGACAAGAAAAAATGGCGTCGCCAGGATGATTGTATTTCGAGAGAGAAATCCGACCGCCAGGGCAATCGCTGCAAATACGAAGTATCGAAGACGAATTTCTGTGTCCGAATTGGTATCGCCGGTGGCCAGTGGTAGTGCCCGCAATGCCAGGCCAATGGCAAGCACGAGAAAGAGCGTCGCGGTGAGTTGCGTGATGAGCCAGACCTGGCCGGTTGAGGCCTGGTACATATGACAGGTGCCCAGGCCATAAAAGAGAGTTAATGCAACGCATGCTCGCGGCGTCATCGCCGGCCAATGACGGCGCAAACCAACCAGCATCCAATATACGAAGAATACGGTCAGCGCGCCCAGAACATTCGCGACGACGACATCGCTGAAGTTCGTGCCAAAGAAAGCAACCAGAGGAACGAGGAGCGCGGCGGGAACGGGAGGCCAGTAGGCGTAATAGCGATCGCCGATGCGCACCCAATCGAGAAATGCGCGGTGGAGCGAACCGGCGACTTCAGCGGGGATATCCTTTTCCGGAACTCCGAGGGATCGGAAATAGTCAGTTTGCGTCTGTTCGAATGCGACGCGGATTTGATCGGCACTCCCCAGGGCCTGCGCACCGCGATGATCGCGGAGTAGCGTATTGGCCATGAACTGCCGCTCGATTTCTGCCTTGGTCACATAGGTCCGTCCGGCGAGCCACGCATTTGCCGTCAGAGTGTGATGCACGTAGAGCGATGGTCGAGGCTGAAGAGTCCACTGCGTTCCAAATCCACAATAGATAAAGCCGCACAGCAGCGACACGAGCATGCCGGGCACAAAGGTGCGTCGAGAGACTGGCGATCCGTCTGATTCGCTTGCGGCATTTGGGATTGAGGGGGTCGGTTGATACAATCATTCCTCACTTGTTTGAGCGTCGTGGTAGTGGGCGTATATCGGGGTTCAAAGCAACAATCAAGGCACTTTGGCAGGAGGGGCACGCATGATTCAAAATCGCGGCATGGGTTCGATGATCGTACTGGTGGGGATGCTTATTTCGGCTCAGAGCGTAAGGGCAGACAACCTGGCCGTTACTTCCATTTATCCGGCCCGGCATACGATCACCGCGCCGATCAGTACGCCGATCACGGTTACGTTTGACCGGCCCATCAACCCGGCCACGGTGAACTTGAATCGCTTCTGGGCGTTTGGCCGCTGGAGCGGGGCCGTGGGTGGCACGTTCAGTTATTCCAATGGGAATCAAACGGTGACGCTGACGCCTTCGCGCCCCTTTATTTCGGGCGATCTGGTGTCCGTGTTCCTTGCGGATTCGCTGGTGGCGGCGGACAGCTCGCCGATGCGGCCCCAGGGCTACATGTGGCAGTTTTACACTCGCGTCCGGCCATCGCCGATGACCTTCACCAATATCGCCAACATATCAAACCGCACGAACAACGAGCAGACGCGGATTTATGGCGCGGCGGCCGCCGACCTGAACGGAGACGGCAAACTGGATCTGACGACGGTCAACGAAGTCAGTTCGGATATTCGCGTTTTTCTTAACACTGGAAATCCCACGACGCCGTTTGCAACCTTTCTGACACCGCATCCGATCAGCTTTGAGGCCAGCCCCAACGACCCATCCGATTTCAATCGGGACGGCAAGGCGGACATCGCGGCGGCTTCGACGGCGACCAATCGCGTTTGGGTGCTGACCGGCAACGGCGACGGAACGTTTGTATTGCCGGGACAGCAGGTACTCACGCCCGACGCTCCGCACGGCATCGCCATTCTTGATGTGGACGGCGACGGAGATACCGATATTGCGACGTCCAACACGGGTGACGACAACGTGGCACTGTATATCAACAACGGGAGTGGAGTGTTTTCGCCGGGAGCGACGTTTGATGGCGGTGGCAGCAGTGAGTATGCCCTTGGCGGGGCCGACATGAATAATGATGGCATCGAAGATTTGGTCGTGGGCGCGATTGGCAGCCAGCAGATCATCGTACACCTCAGCAATGGCAACGGAACATTTACTGCCCAGCCCCCACGGAGCGCCGGCGGATCAGTGTGGATGCTCTCGTGCGGCGACGTGAACGGCGACGGCAACATGGACGTCAGCACGGCCAACAGCGGCAGCGACACGGGATCGATCCTTCTGGGCAATGGCGCTGGAGGGCTTGGGGCACCGACCGTGACGCCGATGGCGCAGCACGTGGTGGCGACTGACCTGGCCGACCTCGACGGCGACGGCGATCTGGACTGGGTGCTGTCGTCCTACGGCGGCGGGCTGTGGCGCATCTACCTCAACAATGGTGCGGGAGGGTTCTCGCTGTTGACCACGATCAACGCGCCGTCAAATCCATCCTGCGCGGTTCTTCTGGATTTCGACAACGATCGTGACGTCGATCTCGTGCTCAGCGACGAAATCGCGGATGTGCTGGTTGTCGAGCGGAATGGCGGCATCGCTCCGCTGGGCGATTTCAATGGCGATCTGCAGGTCGGGCCCGCCGACTTCACTGCGTTCTCGAGCTGCTACGCGGGCGAGGGCGTCATCGTGCCGCAATCGTGCGTACATGGCGACTTTGATGGCGATGGCGACGTGGCATGTTCCGATTGGACGCAGTATCAAGCCGCCTGGACGGGGCCGGGACAGCCTCCGACGCTGGCCGCCTGCTCCGACCCCGTGCCTACCATTTCCGAATGGGGTCTGGCGACGCTCTCCCTCGCGACACTCATTTCGGGCACGGTCTTGCTTCGCAAACAGCGTACGACGCAGATCAGCGGCTACTACTCTTAATATTCGTCGAAGGTCAGGCTGCCGTCGCGGTTGGTGTCGTCGGAGTTGGCGATGATTTCGCCAGTAGTGGGGTTATACACCCAGCCCTGCGAACCGACGATGACGAGCGGCGGTGAGTTCGACGCGTCGATACCCACATCGATTTTTCCGTTGTTGGATCCCACAGGCAGGGGCGGTATGCGCCGGAGATAGGGACCGTAAGGGTGTGTTATCGCTGGAGTCAGTGACACAGCGCCGGCTTTGTTGGAATATTTGGTTAACTGGCTAATGAAGGCTTCCGGACTGCTCGGGCCATTGCCCAGGCTGTCGGCCTTGGCTCCCGGAAGATCGCCGTTGTGTTCCGCGGCATATCGGTCAATCGCATCCCGCAGGCTCTTCAAACTTCCCTTGAGGGCGGCCTCTCCGGCTCCGGCCGACCCGCTGGAGATTCGGGGAACTGCAATGGCCGCAATGATGCCGATAATGACCACGACGATCACCAGTTCGACGAGGCTGAATGCCGGTCGAATTGGGCATCGCACTTGCTTTCCCGGGCTTGTCGGCATGATCCATTTCCATCGCAAGTGATCAGATACAACCACTGGAGTGAGCGAAATCCCATCCGAATCGGATAACACCTGCAAAATCCTGCGTCCGTGACCGGACTCGTTGTGGATATCGGCAGACGGGAAGCGACAATCGTTGAAGGCTCGACGACCCATAAGATTCCAGTTAGTTTGCCAAGGATGCAGGTCCAATGGACATGAAGTTCAGAGAGTTTTCATCATGAGCAAGCGCACAACTGTTGAACGACTTCGTATGACGGCACCACCCTTGCGTTCGAAAGCCGCGGGACTCCTGGTGTGCTGCGCGGCATTGGCGCTGTCGGCGCCGTGTTTTGCGACGTTCCATTTCATGCAGATTGAAAAGATTGTGGGCGGCGTCAACGGAGACACCTCCGCGCAGGCCATTCAGTTGCGCATGCGCGAGGCCGGGCAGAATCAGGTCTATCGCGGGAAGTTGATCGCGTTCGACGCGGCAGGCGCAAACCCGGTGGTGCTCGTGGACTTCAAGAATTCGGTTCCCATCGATGCGGCCGGATCGCGCATTTTGGCCACCAGCCAGGCGATGACCGCATACACCGATCCCCCGGTCGTGCAAAACTTCATCATGGATGCCCTCATTCCCGAATCGTACCTGGCGGCGGGAAGCATCATTTTCGAGAATGACGAAGAGACGCTGATTGTCTGGCGGGCGAGCTGGGGCGGATCGGCCTACAGCGGTGAAACCACCGGAGCACTGACCAACGACGATGACCGCGAATTCGGTCCTGCGTTCGGCGGCCGGCTGCCCAGCGATGGATTGCAGGTGCTGGAATTCTCCGCAGATTTCGAGGCCAAGAGCACGTCCAATGCGGCCGATTACCAATATTCCGACGAACCAGGAACGTTGACGAACAATTCCGACGAGACGTTCACACTGATCGTGCCCGATTGCAGCGACACCGACGGCGCGGGGCCCGATTCCGATGGCGATGGCCTTCGGGACGTGTGCGACGGCTGTCCGGAAGACCCGGGCAAAACGCAGCCGGGTGTCTGCGGGTGCGGGCGATCTGATCTCGATTCTGACGGCGATGGCACGCCCGATTGCGAGGATTCGGGACAGGGCGACGGAAACGGAAATGACAACAGCGCGAATGACAATTCCGGCAGCAGTGGCAATGAAAATGAAAACGCAAATGTGAATTCCAACGAAAATGACAATGGCAACGTGAATGAGAACGATAACGTCGGCGGAAGTGAAAACGACAACCTGGACGATCATGGTCCCGGCAGTGGCAATGACAACAGCGCGACGGGCAATGGCAACGACAATGGCGGTGGGTCATCGGCTCCGCGCGGTTGCACTCCCGGAGTCGCGGCCATTCTTGTCGTACTGCTGGGGTTGAGCGAACTGCGATCCATTACGGCTCGAAGGCGAGTACGATTCCGGGCATAGCGCCGCACGATTCGAACGAGATCAACGCGAGAGAGAATCACCAAGATGCACCCAGAGTTATTCACGCTTCCTGGCGGCTTTTCCGTAAAGACCTACGGGTTCTTCATGATGGTGGGCTTTCTGAGCGGAGTCTGGATGGCGATGCGACGGGCCAGCCGCGTCAAGGCCGACCCCGACATCGTGCTGGACATTTCTCTCGTTTGCCTCATCGCAGGAATCGCAGGAGCGCGAATTTTCTACGTGGTGCACTATTGGAAAACGCAGTTCGCCGACACGCCAAATCCGCTCTTCGCCGTGATCGACATTACCGGCGGAGGCCTCGAATTTCTCGGCGGATTCCTCTGCGCGGTCATCGCCACAGTTCTTCACGCGTTTTGGAAGAAATATTCGCTTCGGATGTATCTTGATATCATGGCCCCCAGCGCGATGTGGGGCGCGGGGATCGGGCGCATCGGCTGCTTCTTCAATGGCTGCTGCTATGGTGCGATCGCTGCAACTGCAGTTCCGAATGCCGCGGCAGTGCCGGGACAATCTCCGGCACTACAGGCGACCCACGCCTGGCAGGCCACCGTGCCCTGGGCCGTGCAGTTCCCGTATTGGAGTCCGGCCCAGCAGCGCCACTGGGAGGACGGGCTGGTCGCTGTCCCCGCCGAATTGGTGAGCACGTCGAAGGATTTGCTCCAGCCATTTCTCGTTCCTGAGTCGCAGATTTTCATGTCCGTCGAAAAGCGGCAGGGCCTCTTGCGGTCCCTGCAGGATGCGGAAGAGGCTTACAAGGCGGTCAAGGACAAGGAATCGCTGGAGGCCAAGAAGCTCAAGCACGATTGGGAGGCCGCGCGGAAGAAGGTTGGCGGCGAGTTGGGGCCGCTCCTCGAGGCCCAGAGGTTTCCCTCGCGGGTGAATCCGCAGCGGCAAACCTCGGTGTCGGAATTGGAGCGGCTGGCGGGCGAGTGCAAATCGTTGCCCGTGCATCCTGCGCAGCTCTACGCCACGATCGGTGCGGTCCTGCTTTCGATGTTGCTCGCCTTGGTGTTCCATCGCCGCAAGCGCCACGGCATGGTGATTGGCCTGGTGCTGTTGCTCTATCCGATTCAGCGCACGCTGGAAGAGATGATCCGCAGCGATAACCCGCAGGACGTTGTCGGCCTGACGGTGTCGCAGTCCGTCAGCATCGTCTTGTTTCTTGTCGGTGTCGTTTACCTGTTGATACTCTACAAGACCATGCCCGAGCGCTCACCGCTGGCGGTGAGTCCGCCGCCCGAATCGTCCACCGCATGACAAATCGATTTCTCTAACCGTGCCTGGCGGTCCAGACTTCCTCGGCTTCGGGAGGGCGGATGTAGACAGGGATCAGGTCGCGGGCGGCGACGAACATTCCGTTGGATGCGCGCTGCGTTCCGAGGCGATACACGGTTTCGACGCGCGGGGGAAATAATTCGGAGGGAAGCACTCGCAGGCCGGAATTCTGCACGGCCGGTTGGTGATACATGACGCCTTCGCCGAGGACGCCGCAGTCGCGCGGTTGCGAAGCGAGGCAGGTGGCCGGGTCGGCTTCGCAGGGATCATCGACAGGGACATATCGCATGAGCGTTAGCGACCCGCTTTCATCGCCCCTTATCAAAGGGGGAGGCTGGGTCAGGTATTCCAAGGCAAACGTTGCGGTGTAAACGCGGGCGCGCTTGGCGTCGAGGATGACACAGACGCGGGGCGGCGGATCAGCCAGTTCGAGGGCGTTCTGTGCAATCACTTCGAGCGTCGGCAGCGCGATGATTTTTGCGCCAACCGCCAGCGCGAGAGTTCGAGCTGCAGTGATGCCGATGCGCAGGCCGGTGAAGCTGCCCGGGCCGGCGGATACGAATACGAGGCCGATGTCGTCGGGTCGTACACTGTGCTTTCGGCAGAGATCGGCGATCGACGGAAGGAATTCCGCGGCATGGGCGCGGGGCTGCGTGAAGCGGACCGCGCCGAGGATTTCCTGGCCGCGCCCGATGGCGACGGAGCCGGCGGCGCTGGAAGTCTCGATGGCCAGAGCGGCGGTGGGGTTCGTTGGCATTGCGAAATCATAACAAGTCGAGCGACAAATGCTGTTACCCATACAGGTTGATGAGGATCTCGGATCACTCACCCCCAAGACATTGTCCAGGGCTGACTTACGACCACGCCTTCGGCGTGGAGACTCAATCGCTTCGCAATATTTCTCGCAATTGACGCGTTGTGGCCCGGACCCTACAGTCGAAACTGTGAAATTGATTGGGGACCATTGCTCTCAATAGAGCAATAGGCGCTTCGGTTGGTTCATTGTAGCCAGCGTATCGGGCGATTAGGCTTGTTCCCGACCCCCCTTTGTCCCCCCTTAGGAAGGGGGGAGGCTTTGCACGATGTTTGCGGTCATTTCGGACATTCACGGGAACTACGAGGCGTTGCAAACGGCGCTGGCGGATATTGACCGCCGGTCGTTGAAGACGATTTATTGTCTGGGTGACATCGTGGGGTACGGGGCGAGTCCCAAGGAGTGCCTCGATACGGTCATCGAACGCTGCGAGTTTTCGCTTTGCGGGAATCACGATCAGGCCGTCTTTTTTGAACCGTCGAATTTTAACGTCGGGGCCGAGCGGGCGGCCTACTGGACCCGGCAGGTGCTGGAGGATGAAACGAACAAGCCCAAGCGCGATCGGCGCTGGGAGATTCTGGGGCGGCTGCCGATTCGCAAGCAGGCCAAGGATTTGTTGATGGTCCATGCTTCGCCGCGGCGGCCAATCAACGAATACCTGTTCCCGGAGGATGTTTATACCAATCCGGGGAAGATTCTGGATAATTTCAAGCGGCTTGAGCCGCAGCAGCTCGCCTGTCTTGTGGGGCATACGCACGTCCCGGGCGTCTTCCTCGACGATCCGTGTTTTGACCCGCCCGATGAGCTATCGGAGGCCGGTGTCTACACGGTTACGGCGGACGAAAAGGCGATCATCAACGTGGGCAGCGTCGGCCAGCCCCGGGATCGTGACCCGCGCCTTTGCTATGTCGTGGTATACGAGACGGGCGAGTCACCTCCGGACGCGGAGCCGATGAATGTCGGCCAGGGCGAACAGTACTTGATGGTGGAGTTCGTGCGGCTGGAGTATGACATCGAGAAGGCGGCACGAAAGATTTATGACGTGCCGGAGTTGGACGACTTTTTGGGCACACGGCTCTTCGAGGGCCGCTGAAATAGCCGGAAACATGTCAATATCAGGTGTCGCCTTTGTGTGCCGGGCGATTCGGGGTTACGCTAATCCTTCATTCGTTTTTCGTAGAGTGGAAGTTGTTTTTCACCGATTCGAGAACTTTGTTGAATTGTCGAGCCGCACGCGTAATCAGGCGGATTCCCAGAACCCCGCTCCCTGACGATCGCGGCTCGCATTAGGCTTTTTTGATGGAAAAACAGGATTTTCTGCGCAATCTCCTTATCGCCGGCGGCGTATTTCTCGTCGTGGTGGCGATCGGGCCGAAATTGCTGCCGACGCCTCCGCTGGTCCCGCCGGCCAGTACGACTCCTTCGACTACGGATGCTTCGAACGGATCGCAAGTCGCAGGGGGCACAGCAACCGGCGCGGAAACGAATGTACCCGCAGATTCCAAACCGCAAGAGAGCAAGTCAGGCTACACGGTCGTGGAGGACTCCAGCGAGCAGCTTCTCACGCTCGGTGAAGAGTCCGAGGCCGCGATGGGGGAACATTCGCCCTATCGGACGCGGTTGACGCTTTCCAACGTCGGGGCGTCGGTCGAGAGCGCGTTACTGGCCGATCATGCCGCCCGCCTTGGAGCGCCGGATCGATATGCGCTGATATCGCCGGTCACGGAATCTGACGGAACCAGGATTCGTTCGCTCGCAGTCGAAAAGATTAACGTTGATGGCCATGATGTCATCCTGCATGACAAGAAGTGGCACATGGAACGAAGTCCGTCGAAGGAGGATGGCACGGTCGGCGCGGACTTTGCGATCGACGTGAACAAGGACGGCGCGCCGGTTCTCCGGATCAGGCGCTCGATTACGCTGCCCCGTCAGGCCATCCAGGAGGATCGACACGACCTCAACATTTCGCTCACCGTCGAGAATCTTTCGGCGGAACCGCACCGCATCGTGGTCACGACGCGCGGCGCGGTCGGAGTGGCGCAGGAAAATCCGCGCGACGACCGCGTCATCGACTGGGGCGTGTTGACGCCCACGGGACACGTGGTTGGAAGCCGCACGATGCTGCCGACAGTGGCTCAAAAGAAAACCGTCCAGTCCTGGGCGTGGTCCAGTTCGGAGCCCGGCAAGCGGCTGAACTGGGTGGCGTCGGGCAACATGTATTTCACCTGCACGTTTGCCCCGGTTGAGCCGGACGGAAAATCGCCGGCCCAATATGTGACGGAACTTTCCGCCGTAGATCTGGACGACAATCCACTCACAAGTTCCGACGTCACCGTGAAGATTGTCAGTGCGTCGGTGGAGGTGCGCCCGGGCGGACAGGTGGTCTATCCCGCGTCGGTCTATCTCGGCGAAAAGGACGGCAAGGCGTTTCGAAAAGTGCCCGAATACGCGGCGCGGAACTACTACTACCAGATCGAGCAGGGGTTCGGATCGTGTACGTTTACTTTTCTCGTGGAGCTAATGATCTGGCTGCTCAACAGCGTTCATTTTGTCTTCCGCGACTATGGCGTGGCGATTGTCATCCTGGTATTGATCGTGCGGGCGCTGCTTCATCCCATCACGAAGAAGGGCCAGGTCAACATGGTCCGCATGCAGCACAAGATGAGTGAGCTGGGGCCGAAGATCGAGGAGATCAAGAAGAAGTACGCCAATGACAAGGCCCGCATGAATCAGGAGATGATGAAGCTGGATATGAATCCGGCCGGGCAGATTCTGACCTGCCTGCCCATGTTTTTGCAGATGCCGATCTGGGTGGCGCTGTACGCAAGTCTGAGCAACAACATTTTGATGCGCCATCAGCCGCCGTTCTATGGGCTGACGTGGATTCCCGACCTGACCGCGCAAGATGCGCTGATTCCATTTTCCGCGCCGATTACCATTCCGATATTCGGCTGGGTCATTACATCATTCAATCTCATGCCCTTGCTGGTGGGCGTATTCATGTACATTCAGCAGAAGACGCAGCCCAAGCCCAAGCCGAATCCGAATATGACTGAGCAGCAGCGCCAACAGCAGGAGTCCATGCAAAAGATGATGCCGATGATGAGCGGGATGATGGTGCTCATCTTTTACAAAATGCCCAGCGGTCTCAATCTCTACGTCATGTTCAGTTCGCTATTCGGCTGGCTGGAGCAACGTGTGATTCGAAAGCACATTCAGGAGCATGAGGCGGCCGGTACGCTCCACAAACCGGCGCGAGCAAAACGCGAGGACTTTAAGGATGATAGTGCCTCGCGCGATCGCAAGCTCTCGTGGTTCGAGCGATTGCAAAAACATGCGGAAGACGCTCAGAAGGCGAGTCGGATGCCGAAGGGGAAACGGAAGTAGAAGAGGCAACGAGGCAGCAAGGCATCAGGTAAAGTCCGAGCCGATCCATCCAAATTCGCACACTTCATGCCCTCGTGGTTCAAATGCGCGTTTCCGATTTTGCGGCGCGCATTTTGGCGAGGCGGACGCCCAGTTCGAAGAGAACGTACATCGGGATTGCCAGCAGCATCTGGCTCAGCACATCTGGTGGCGTCAACACAGCCGCGATGACGACGATGGCAAACAGTACGTAACGCCTCGCAGCCACAATCGTCTTGACCGGAACGAGATTCGTCCACGCAAGGAAGCAGACAATCAGCGGCGTTTCAAAGGCCAGTCCAAACGCCAGTCCCAATTGCAAAACAAAGGCGATATAAGGGTCGATCGCAAACTCGCTGTAGATCGCGGGCGCGGTCGGGCCGGGATCGAGCGGCACAGAATAGGTGCGGTCCTGGGATCGAATGACGAGCCGGTGGTCCGTCGAGTTGATGTAAACATCCTGACCGCCAGGAGGCGGGTCTTCTTTAAGGACCGGAATTTTCAGCGAGCCATCCTTGTCGGCCGTGGCGGGTGGCGGGGCCGGAGCCTGAATCAATGATCGATAAAACGAAGAGGTCTCGCCGACGTTGATGTCGAACTCCCGATTGAAGCTGATGAAGAACTGCAGCATGATCGGCAGGACGAGGAAATAGAGGAATAGTATCCCGATCACGAAGAGCCCGGATGAGGCCCAGGTCAGTTTGCGGGCGAAATGCCGTTCGCGCGGATACAGACCCGAGGAGACGAAGCGCCAGGCCTGATGAAGGACCCACGGCATGGCGACGATGAGTCCGGCCAGCAGCGACATCTTGAAGTAGGCGGAAAATGCGTCGGTGGGGCTGAGCGACTGGAGCCGGGGTTGCATGCCGTTGGCCTGTTGGACCATGAAGAGCGGCCAGAAGAGAACACCCAGCACGGATTTGCCGAATGCAAGCGCGACGGCGGACGCGATGCCGACTCCGATCAGTGCGCGGATGAGGCAGGAGCGCAGTTCTTCGAGATGATCGCCGAACGACATGCGTGCGCCTTCGACCGCATCGCCGGTGTCGTGTGCGTATTCATCTGTCAGTGTCGGCATGATTCGGAATCCTCGTGCGACCGGCTCCACATCCATATGTTATCGGTCAAAACGGTCGTTCGGAATCCGAAGCAGCGGTGTAACGGTATTAGGGCTCGCGTACGGTCCATTCGCCGTGCACGGATCGGACAAAGTGAAGGATGTCCAAGTCGCGTTTTCGCAGTTCGCTATTCCGGCCGTCAATACTGAGGACGACCAGTTTCTGCCAGTCGATTCGGACGCGGCTGGTGTCGAGCGAGAACTCTTCCACTTCGCTGGTCGTGATGCGCAGCTTGTTTCGATCGGCGTCGAAAGAGCCGGTGACCCAGCCGCCTTTGGACTTTTCCGCAACTTTCCGGACAAAGAGCCAGCGGTCGGACTCATCGATTGGAATCGGAATTTCGACGCGTGTGGGAATGTCCACGGGCTTTTCGGGCGGGCTTGCCGGGAGCGATTTTGCCTCAGGCTTGGCCTCCGGCGGTGATTCCGACTTGCGACAAGCCCCAGATCCAGGCAAGGCCAGGATGGCGAGGACAAGCAGTTGTACTGAAAACGAGTTACGCGTCATTTTCCTGGGTCGCCACGACGATTCGACCTTCGCCATTCGACATTCCGGCTTCCTTATTGTACGGTCATCTTCCGTGAATGATGCATCGGAAAAAACCAGTTCCGGCGGACCGCTGAAGATTCGTTCGACCACGATCCTTGTGGTCCGGCGCGGCGATTTGGTGGCCATGGGCGGCGACGGTCAGGTTTCGCTCGGAGCCACGGCGGTCAAGCACGACGCCAAAAAAGTTCGCCGGCTGGCCGACGGAAAAGTTCTGGCCGGATTCGCCGGGTCGGCAGCCGATGCCTTTGCCCTGCTTGACCAGTTTGACGGAAAGCTGCAGCAGTACAAGGGAAATCTGCGGCGGGCGGCGATCGAGCTGGCCAAGGAATGGCGGACCGATCGTGTGTTGCGGCGGTTGGAGTCGCTGTTGGTGGTGGCCTCATCAGAAGCAATGTTGCTGATCGGCGGATCGGGAGACGTGATCGAACCCAGCGACGGGATCATCGGGATCGGATCAGGCGGGATGTATGCCGTCGCGGCGGCGCGTGCGCTGCTGGCCGAGACGTCGCTGCCGCCGGCCGAAATCGTGAAGAAATCTCTGCTCATTACCGCCGACATCTGTGTGTATACGAACGCTCAAATTACGGTCGAAACGCTGTAGAACGCCAAAACACGGAAACGCCGAAACGCCGAAAATCATGGATCATCTGACACCCAGGGAAATTGTCGAAGCCCTTGACCGGCACATTGTCGGCCAGAAGGCGGCCAAGCGCGCTGCAGCAATCGCCATCCGCAACCGGTGGCGCCGCCGCCAATTGCCCGAAGGCATCCGCGACGAGGTCATGCCCGCAAACATGATTTTGATTGGCCGCACGGGTGTGGGTAAAACAGAAATCGCCCGCCGCCTCGCGGGACTTGTCAACGCCCCGTTCAT
The DNA here is from genome assembly GCA_964501365.1 of uncultured Phycisphaera sp. GTDB lineage: Bacteria > Planctomycetota > Phycisphaerae > UBA1845 > UBA1845 > CAZAMB01. The sequence continues at coordinate 135,521 of CAZCST010000016.1, forward strand.
CAAGGTTGAGGCTACGAAGTACACCGAGGTCGGTTATCACGGGCGCGACGTGGAGAGTATGGTCCGCGACCTGCTGGAGGCCGGGATTCGCATCGTCCGCGACGAACAGGCCGAGGTGGTCAAGGAAGAGGCCGAGCGGCTTACCGAGGAAAGCCTGATCGATTCGTTGCTTCCGCCCACGCAACAGGACGCGGAGTTGGCCGCGCAGGATCTGGAGTTGTCTGAGCGGCGAAGTCGAAGCCGCGAAAAATTTCGCGCACAACTTCGCGCCGGTGAGCATGAAGACACCAACGTCGAAATCATGGTGGAGAGCAAAGCCCCGGCAGTGAGCATCATGGCCCCGCTGGGCATGGAGAACATCGACCCTGATATGCAGGGGTTTCTCGAAAAGCTGATGCCGCCCTCGCCAAAGAAGCGGCTTGTTCCGGTGCGGGAGGCCCGCAAAGTCATCTATGGGCAGCAGACCGATCGGCTCATCGACCGCGACAAGGTGACAGAGATGGCCATTCGTCGCACGGAGGATTCGGGGATCATCTTCCTCGACGAAATCGACAAGCTGGCTTCAACCGGTCAGACGCACGGGCCCGACGTATCGCGTCAGGGCGTGCAGCGAGATTTGCTCCCGATCATCGAAGGTTGCACGGTCAACACGCGATACGGGCCGGTAAAGACCGATCACGTCTTGTTCATCGCGGCTGGGGCGTTTCACGCGAGCAAACCCAGCGACTTGATGCCGGAATTGCAGGGTCGCCTGCCGATCCGCGTCGAACTTGAGGACCTGACGCAGGCGGATTTCGTGCGGATTTTGACCGAGCCGCAAAACGCGCTCACCAAGCAACAAGTGGCGCTCATGGCCACCGAAGGTGTTTTACTGGAGTTCACCCCGGACGCGATCGAGGCGCTGGCCGACATTGCCTACAAGCTGAATCAATCGCTTAGCAACATCGGTGCGCGGCGGCTCATGACGGTGATGGAGACGCTGGTGGAAGAAATCAGCTATGAGGCCCCCGCCCGCAGCGGCCAGACCATTCGCATCGACCGCGCCTACGTCGAGCAACGCCTCCGCGAAATCAGCCAGGACGTCGATCTATCAAAGTTTATTCTCTAAGACGCGAGCCACGCGGCCTTCGGCTTTGTTGAGGAATTGTTCTGCGCCGACTCGATCCACACCTTTGGCATGCATCACCAGCGCGATTTTGACGCGACCATTTGCCGCCGTGAGCAACTCCCCCGCTTCTTTGCGCGGCAGGCCCGTGATGGTCTGGATGATTCGCGTTCCACGATCCACGAGTTTCGCGTTGGCGCCGGTGTTCACGTCCACCATCAGGTTTTCGTAGACCTTGCCAAGCTGCACCATCGCAATTGTGCTGACCATGTTGAGCACCATCTTGGTGGCCGTGCCTGCCTTCATGCGCGTGCTGCCCGTCACGACCTCCGGGCCCGTCAGCACGCGAATGGATACATCGGCGTCGTCGCTCACTTGCTCGCTGGAGACGCACGCCAGGAAAACGGTCTTGGCCCCCCGCCGCCGCGCGGCCGCGATTGCCCCGTGAACGAACGGAGTTGTTCCGCCCGTGGCGATGCCGAACACGATATCATTCTTTCCAACTTCTCGTTCGTCGATTGCCCGCCCGCCACCTTCGGCCTTGTCTTCCGCTCCTTCGATGCTTAGCGTCAGAGCCGCGGCCCCGCCGGCGATGATCCCCTGCACCATTTCAGGATTGGTGAGAAATGTCGGCGGACACTCCGTGGCATCGAGGACTCCCAGCCGTCCGCTGGTCCCAGCGCCAACGTAGATGAGCCGACCCCCTGCTTTCAAGGCCGTAACAACCAGCTCTATCGCCTTGCAGATTTGATCTCGTTCAACGGCCACCGCTTTCGATATTGCGGCATCTTCGGCGTTGATCAAATCAAACGCCTCGTGGACGCTCATACGATCCAGCCGCATCGACCGCGGATTGCGGACTTCGGTGCTCAGGTGTCCACGATCATTCATGGCCTGATTGTCGATTGGCGATGGTCGATTGTCGATTGTTTGCATTTTCAAGAGTGCGGATCGTCGGCACTCCGGCTATGATTTCTGGTCGATCGTTCCTCGAATATTGGAGAAGAACATGCAAGTTGCCAACAGAACCTTTTCTTTCCTTCTTCCTTTTCGTTTCTTCCCATGGATCGTCGCGCTGGTTTTCCTTACGGGATGCCCCATCCGCCAGCAATCTTTCCGGGATACGTTCAACGTGAATAAGGCCAACCTGGGCCCAGATGGCGGCAACAAGTTTTTTTCGTTGGACGTGGGCAGGCAGCTCAAATTCAGCGAGGGCAATCAGCGTCTGACGATCACTGTTCTTGATGATACCCGCGTTGTGGACGGCGTAACCACGCGGGTGATCGAGGAGCGTGAAGAAGAAGGCGGACAGCCGGTCGAAATTTCTCGTAATTTCTTCGCCGCCGACAAATCCACGAATGATGTCTATTATTTCGGCGAAGAAGTGGACGAGTACAAGAACGGCCAACTGGTCAGTCATTCAGGTGCGTGGCTGGCCGGGAAAAACGGTGCGAGATTCGGATTGATGATGCCGGGGGATGCTGCAGTCGGAGATCGTTATTATCAGGAGGTCGCGCCCGGCGTGGCTCAGGACCGGGCCGAGCATCTTTCCATCATCGAGACGGTTGTGACTCCGGCGGGCACGTATCAAAATTGCCTTCATGTGAAGGAGACCACTCCAATCGAATCGGATGTCAGTGAAAAGTGGTACTGTCCGGGCGTGGGATTGGTGCGGGACAATGATGCTGCGCTGACGGAAATCATCGCACCGTAAATTGGTTTCTTTCGGTTGCTGTGCCTAGGATAGACCATGCAATCCAGCATGAATGCCTGAGTGTACGATGGCTGACAAATGGTATAGCGAGGGTCTCAAGTTCACCTGCACGCAATGCGGCAACTGCTGCAGCGGCGAGCCGGGGTACGTCTGGGCGACGAAGGAGGAGATCGGCAAAATCTCGGCGTTTCTGGGCCGGACCGACGGCTGGCTTGGCCGCGAGCATCTTCGTCGCGTCGGACTTCATTATAGCCTCACGGAACATGCCAACGGCGAGTGCGTTTTCCTCAAGCGTGAAGATGGCAAGGCCATGTGCACCATTTATCCCGTTCGGCCGTTGCAATGCCGGACCTGGCCCTTCTGGACGGAAAATCTCAAAAGCGAGAAAGTCTGGAACGGCATTGCGGAGTCGAAGTGCCCTGGCATGAACAAGGGACAGGCCTACGACTACGTGCAGATCGAAACCCGCCGCACCCAGCGGACCTGGTGACCATTTTTCTGCTGACATCAGCCAAAAAGCCCCCGAAATCCATATTTCGTTTGGGGAAATCCAGCGAAATTGATACAATTCGGCAAGCGTTTCGGTGCTGGGTCGAATCGACTCCCATGTCCGCGACGCACATTTGAAGCGAGTCGCCCGATTGTTCATGGCGTTATCCGTCGCAGGTCTATGGGACGGCCAGTCATCGCCATGCAGTTCGTTTAAGGGGAGGGAGTACAACTTGTCCGCCAGTCATGCTGATTCCGCACGTCGTTATTCATTTGATCACGCTTCGCGCAACAAGAATGGAAGTTCTGCGCGGTCGGCCATTTTCGCACTATTGCTTTGCGTAATTTTCAGTCCGGCCGCCTTCGCTCAGAAAGTGATCCTGAAGGACAAGGCCGAGACTATCGCCCGTCAGCGCGGCTGGCCGATTCGGAAGGAATCCCCCGCCGGCGAGGTCATCGAGCTTCAAAAAATCGTCAACGACATTCCCATGTATTACGCCACGTTCAACCGCACCGCCGCCGACTCCATCAGCAGTGACGAGGTCTGGCCCGGCGGATCGGCGGGCCTGTCGCTCTCCGGCGCAGGCGTGCGTCTTGGAGTGTGGGATGGTGGCAAGGTGCGCACGACGCATCAGGAATTCGGCGGACGCGCCGTGCAGCGCGACGGATCGCCCACGCTTCTGGCGCACTCCACGCACGTGTCGGGCACGATGATCGGCGCGGGACTTTCGCCGGCCGCATCGGGTAGACCTGCGGGTCAAAGTCGCGGAATGTCCAATCAGGCGACGCTCGATTGTTACGATTTCAACAGCGACCTTGCGGAGATGTCCACCGCGGCCGGGGCCGGCCTGCTGGCCTCGAACCACTCCTACGGACTCATCACCGGCTGGCGATTTGACGATTTGGGCGCCGGATCGGGCTGGTATTGGCTGGGCGACGTAAATGTCAGCACGTTTGAGGACTACTCTTTTGGATTCTACAGCATTGAATCGGCCGCATGGGACGATGTCGCCTACAAAAAGCCGTACTACCTTCCTGTCGTTTCGGCAGGCAATGATCGAAACGAAGGCCCGTCTGCGGGCAGCACGCACTTCGTCATGATCAATGGGAACTGGGTCACCAGCAACGCGGTTCGCAGTCTCGACGGCAACTCCGGGTATGACTCCATGTCGCATGCCAGCGTGGCCAAGAACCTTCTTTCGGTCGGCGCGGTGAATGACGTCGTGGGCGGCTATACAACACCCGGCGGCGTGGTCATGAGTTCCTTTTCCAGTTGGGGACCGGCGGATGACGGTCGCATCAAGCCCGACGTGGTGGCCAACGGCGTGGATCTCTGGTCGGCCAATTCGACTTCGAATACCGCGTACACAGGGCTCAGCGGCACGTCGATGTCCGCGCCCAATGTCACGGGATCTCTGGGTCTGCTCATTCAGCACTATCGAAACACGCACGCAAACGAAGACATGCGCGCCGCAACAATGAAGGCTGTGGTCATCCATACTGCGGATGAGTGTGGGGCCGCCACCGGGCCCGATTATGCCAATGGCTGGGGTCTGGTGAACACGGCCAAGGCGGCCGGGGTCATCACGAACGACCAGGCCGAGCCGGGCGTCATTCAAGAGCTGGCCCTGGTGAGCGGGCAGACGATTTCTCAGTCGTGGACCTATTCCGGCAGCGGACCGGTGAAGGCCACCATCGTCTGGACCGATCCGCCCGGTGTTCCTTCCGCACCTGCCCTTGACCCGCCGGACAAGAAGCTGGTGAACGATCTGGATTTGCGGATCATCGACCCGGGCAGCACGACCATCTTTCCGTGGAAGCTGAATCGCGCCACGCCCTCGGCGGCCGCGACCACCGGCGACAATGACGTGGATAACGTGGAGGTTGTGTTCCTGGCCGCGCCTTCCGCAGGATCGTACACCGTTCAGGTGACCAACAAGGGTGCTTTGGCTGGCGGCTTTCAGCGGTTTTCGCTGGTTCTGAGCGGGCTGGTTGCGGGTCCGACGGTGACGGGGGCGTGCTGCGCCGCCGAAATCTGTTCGGGAACCGTGACCGAGGCAAGCTGCGCAGGCGAGTGGTACGGCGGCACAGATTGCGGCACGTTTACCTGCCCGCCAACCGGCGCCTGCTGTTCCGGGTGTGCACCTTCGGGGGTCTGCAACACAGAGACACTCGCGGACTGCGACCAGGTTGATGGACGCTGGACGGCAGGAGCGACCTGTGGCCAGGTTTCCTGCGACCTGGTCGGCGACGTCTGCGCCGTGGAAATGCAAACCGCAGTGGACGGGGCCAACCCCTTCGACAATCGATGCGCCACCAATGACGGTCCTACCCCGGTCAACTGCGACAACGGCTCGCAGGGCTTCGGCAAGGACATCTGGTTTGAATATGTCTCAACCTGCACGGGCAGTTTGACCATGAGTCTGTGTGATGGAACCGGTTATGACGCCATTATGGCGGTGTATACGAATGGCACGGCGCAGTGTGTCTGCCCAACGGACAGCTCCACCCAGCTTGGCCTGGGAGCCGATGACTCGTGCGGCGTGGGCGGCGGACCACCGACACTGACACGCGATGTCACCTTCGGGCAGTGCTACACCATTCGCGTGGCCGGCTGGGAAGGCGCATCGGGACCCGGCGTGATGGAAGTTGCTTGCACACCCAATGACTGTTTCCTCGTGTCTCCCGCCATGAATGAACCTGGACAGGAAGTGAAAAGTCGTTTCCTTTCCTTTGATCCCGGCGCTTCCACGAATGCGGCCATTCGCGTCAAGCTGAGTTCGCTTCATCATCCGGTTCCGGGGTATTCCGGCGGGGCGGCGGCCGATTTTTCCTCAATTGAAGGGCAGTATCGCTGGCTTGGCCCGCCACAGCAGTTTCAGGAGTCCACCTCCTCAGCGGCGACGTTCCTGGTTTCGACGCTGCAATGCACGCCGAATTATCAGGACTGGAGCACGGTCGGTCTTTTGCACGTGACTGGTTCGGCCGTGGTCCCGAGTTCATCCTATGACATTCAGGTTCTGGCGGTCGGGTGCAGCGCGGGAGTCGAAGGGAACTACTCCCCGCCGCTTTCGCTGACCACGTCGCGCTGGTCGGACGTGGTGTCGCCATTCAATCCGCCGTCCGCGACTTCGCAGCCGGACCTGGGCGACGTGTCTTCGCTGGTGGACAAGTTCAAGAATGTGCCCGGTGCACCGATCAAGGCCCAGGCGCTGCTGGCGGGTGACGACGCGTTCGGCAATATCTCGCCTGCGACGATGAGCCTGGATTACGGATTCGCTCATATTGCGGCGTGCGTGGACGCGTTCAAGGGCGCCGCCTATCCGCATGCGATCCAGTCTTGCCCATGACGATCGGCTGGCTCGTGAAGGACTTGGAGTAGGCCATTGCGTCGTCGAAACTCGTAAGTGCCGCCTCCCCGTTTGACGGGTATCGCCGTCTGCGGGTACTCAATACGTCTTGATGACGAATCAGCCATTCCGTCGCGGGACACTTTGGATCTTCCAATCGCTTTGCGCCTGCGTCGGATTCGGTCTGACTGCCTGCCAATCCTTCATCATTAACAGCACAGACAAACAGGTCTACCGCGTCATCGAAGACCGCCAGCGCGACGCGCTAGGGGCCACGACAAACGTGGACATCGGCCACGAGACGGGCCGCATTGGCCGAACCGACGAAATGTACTCCTTCACGCCGCATCCAACGACGCCCGAAATTCCACCGGAATTTGAAGGCACAAAGGCCAGGCCGCCGGGCGACGCGGTCGCTGCAAAACAGCAAGGCAAATCGGATACGCCGACAAGCCACAACGCAGTCACCCCGGGGAAAATCGACGAGACCGATGGTTCCCGGGATATTCCGGACGAAATCGACAGTGGAAAATCGGCAATCGACGTTGCCATAGATCCTTCCGTGCCCGAGATGATGTCTCCCGATATTTTTCTGGAAGAACAACGGCCACGCGTGCAGACGTTTGGTCTGACCGAAGTTCTGGCCTACTCTCAGCGCCATGGGCGCGAAGTGCAGGACGCCAAGGAACTTCTCTACCTCGCCGCCCTCGACCTCACGCTCGAACGCCACCTCTGGACGCCGCAATTTACCACCGGAATCCAGAGTGAGCTCATCGACCTGTGGCAGGATGTCGAATCCGACCGGGCCTCCACGTCGGTCGCCGAAGCCGCAGTCTCGCAGCGCCTTCCGCTGGGCGGCACGGTCACCGCCCGCATGGTCAGCACGCTCGTACGCGACCTCCGCGACCACACCACCACCGGCGAATCCGGCAATCTCATCCTCGAAGCGAACATTCCACTGTTTCGCGGGGCCGGCCTGGTCGCGTATGAATCCCGCTATCAGTCCGAGCGCGATCTGATCTACGCCGTTCGCTCGTATGAGCGCTTCCGCCGCCAATATCTTGTGCAGGTCGCGTCAGGCTACTTCGACCTTCAACTCCTCCGCTCCGCGATCGCCAACACGTACATCAGCTATAAGAACCGCCGGATCGACTGGGAGAAGGCCGACTTCATCAATCGCATGGGACAGAGCAAGTCGATTTTCGAGGCCCCCCGCGCGCTGTCGAGCTTTCGTCAGGCGGAGTCTTCGCTTGTCCGGGCGAAGGAAGCCTACGAGGCCGGACTCGATCGATTCAAGATTTTCATCGGCATGCCCGTGCCCGAATTGCTCGACGTTCTGGAGCAGAACTCCGACGCTGACGCGGCGGCTCTCGACGATCTGCTTCCCGATGTGGAAATTGCCACGGCAGTTGAGGTGGCACTGCGCCTGCGTCTCGATCTGCTCAATAGTGCGGACCACATCGACGACGTGCGGCGAGGCGTGTTGGTGGCCAAGAATCAGATTCTGCCCGACCTCAACGCCACGGGAAGCGTCGCGCTGGATACCAACCCCGAACACTTCAACTCCGTCAATCTGAATGAGGATCGAGACACCTGGCGGGGACTGATTTCGCTGCGAACCGACGATCGTAAGAAGGAGCGAAACGCCTATCGTGCATCGCTCATCGCCCTGCGCAAGGCACAGCGCGACTACGATGTGGCGTCCGACACGGTTCGGGCTGACGTGCGCAGGACATCCCGGCGAGTCTTGCAGCAGGCCAAGCTGCGCGACATCCAGATCGCCAACGTGGACGAGAACCAGCTTCGCCTTGAGGCCGCCCGTGCCCAATTCGATCTGGGCAAAATCACCAATCAGGATGTCGTCGATGCGGAAACCGACCTGCTCTCCGCCCGCAATGAGCTGGCCGCCGCGGTCAGTGCCTATCGGGAGGCCATCCTTGAATTCCGCCGCGATACCGAGACTCTCCGCGTCACCGAAGATGGCCAGTGGGTCCGCCCCAACCCCCACCCTTGAATCACTTGAGCCTTTTGACTCTTGAGCGTGAATCGTTGGTTCTACGATTTTGTACAACCCCAGGAGTCACGGGTTTTGTTTCAAGCTCGGTTTTTGATAGGATATGTCCTGTGATTCCTGCCTGACCATGGGGGTGTTCTGCAATGGCAACAACAATGACTTCACAGGCCATGAAAACCGCCGGCATCGCTCCTGCTGCGTCAGTTCCATCAGGCGGCGCCAGCGCAAAGTCCCGCGGAATTTTTCGCTATTGGAAAATCGAGGTCCTGCTCGCGTTCGTCATTTTGCTCGGCGCGGTTAGTTGGACTGCATTTGGCGCCCGCTCGGGCGGCGGGGCTGACCAGATTCAATCGGCCCTGGTATCCCCTCAGACATTCAATGTCGTGCTCAAGGAAAAGGGCGAGCTGAAGGCGGCCAAGTCCACCGACGTGAAATGCGAGGTCGAAGGCCGCTCGACGATCATCAGCCTGATTCCCGAGGGAACCGCCGTGCAACAGGGTGACCTGCTCGTCACGCTCGCCAGCGACGAAATCGAAAACAAGATCCGTGAATCCGAAATGAAGGAATCCAACGCGATCACGGCGTTTGAGAGCGCCAAAGCTGAGCTCGAGATTCAGCGAGATAAGAACGCCAGCGACATTCGCAAGGCTGATTTGCAGATCGAACTCAAGGGCCTCGAACTCAAGAAGTATCAGGAGGGGGACTGGGCTCAGAAACTCAAGGACGCGCAGGTCGCCATCCAGCAAGCCGAGATCACACTCGAGCGTCGCCAGCAGGATTTCGACGCCTCGAAGAAGCTCTACGATAAGAAATACACCACGCAGACGGAGTACGAAGAGGCCGAGTTCAATTTCAAGAAGGCCGGCTGGGAGCTCGACAAGGCGAAGATGGCACTGGATGTGCTCAACAAGTACACCCATCTCGCCGAGGAAAAACAGAAGGTCTCGGACCTTGAAGAAGCGCAAAAGGAGGCGGAGCGAGTCGGCAAGAACGCCGAAGCCGAGGAAATCAAGGCTCTCCGCAACGTCGAGGGTCGCCAGAAGGAGTTGGTCCTCATCCAGGATCAGCTTGCCAAGTTCCGTGCACAAAAGGAAAAGTGTCGCATCTTCGCGCCGACGCAGGGCTTCGTCGTCTATTACTCCGGCGGAGGCGGTCGGTGGAACATGAATGGCGACCAGCAGATCAAGGAGGGCGCCGAGGTCATCGAGCGGCAGATTCTCATGCAGCTTCCCGACACCTCGTCGATGATGGTTTCCGTCCGCATTCACGAAGCCAAGACTGACAAGCTCCGCGTCGATCAACCCGTCAATGTGAGCGTCGAGGGAATTCCCGGTCGCACGTTTCCGGGACGGGTCCGCAAGATCGCGCCGCTGGCCGACAGCCAGAGCAGTTGGCTCAACCCCGACCTCAAAGAGTACGAAACCGAAATCATCCTCGACCCGACCGACGTGCCGCTCAAGCCCGGCGTGACGGCCCACGCGGAGATCATGGTCACAACCGTCGAGGATCAGCTTGCGATTCCCGTACAGGCCATCTATGCCAAGAGCGGAAAGCGATTCGTCTTTCGTCAGAAGGGTAACAGTGCCGAGCCCGTGCCGGTTCAGGTTGGCCCGGTGGGTAACGAGTGGGCTGCGATTGATTCGGGTCTCGAATCCGGTGATCGTGTTCTGATGGCCTTCACCGACGATCATCGTCGAATGATTCCTGACGCTCCGGCGGGCGAAGATCGCGGTGGAGCGGGTATGCAGCGCCGCAAAGGCCCAGGCGGCGGTCCTGGCAAAGGCGGACGTCCTGGCGGCGCGCCCGGTGGTGGGCCTGCGAAACAGACGGCCGCTGACCCCGCAGCCAAACCGGCCGATGCTGGGCAGGGCAAGGAAAAAGTTTCGGGTGCCGACGCTGCGGCCAAGCCCGTAGACGTTGCAATGAAGCCCGGCGAGGAGAGGTCAAAGCCTGTGGATGCCAACGCCAAGCCCGACGCCGCGAAGGCAGGCCCCGGCAGTTCATCCTCCGGAACTTCGCCGTAATGAATACTGCGTGTCTATCAGTACCGCGACTGCAAAGCGGTGTTGAAATTAAAATAGGAGTAGGGTGCATCTTGATGCACCACTGAATGCAAGGAGCTCAACCCATCAGTACCGCGACAGCGAAGGAGCGGTGTTGGGATCAAAATGGCTTCGGAACAATGTTGATGAGATTACCACATAACCAAATCACCACATTACCATATCGTCCTATCTGATGATCATCGCTTCCGTCCACGAACTCACCAAGACCTATCGCAAGCCCGGTAGCGACGTAAACGTCCAGGCCCTGCGCGGCGTTGATCTCGAATTCACCGAGGGCGAGTCCGTCGCCATCTGCGGCCCCAGCGGCTCCGGCAAGAGCACGCTCATGAACGTCATCGGCTGCCTCGACCGCCCCACCTCCGGCCAGTATCTTTTGGGCGGAACCGACGTCTCGCAAATGCCCGACGACGAACTCTCCGACATTCGCGGCCGGCGCATCGGATTTGTCTTTCAGAGCTTCAACCTGATCGCGCAGCTTTCGATTCTCGAAAACCTCGAAGTGCCGCTGTTCTATCAGGGCGTCGAGCCACATGTCCGACGCGACCGCGCCCGGCTGCTGATTGACATGGTCGGCCTGGGTGAGCGGGGGCATCATCGCCCCAACGAACTCTCCGGCGGCCAGCAGCAGCGCGCCGCCATCGCCCGCGCACTCATCAACGACCCGCTCATCCTTCTGGCTGACGAGCCGACAGGAAACCTCGACACGGCCACCGGCGAAATGATCCTGCAAATCTTCGACCGGCTCCACGACGAGGGCAAAACCGTGGTGATGATCACGCACGAACCCTCCGTCGCCGCACGCTGCGACCGCAAAATCACCCTTCGCGACGGCCTCATCGCTGAAGACCTCCGAAAATAGAGCACTCTTCAAGCACGATTACCCGGCGAAAGCTTGCAATCGCCCTCCTTGATTTGGTACAGTGTCCGTGGGGCTGTGCCACTGTTCTCATCTTCGTGGGGCGATACCAAATGCGAAATCGGCGTGCTTGTGTTTTTTCTGCAGGGCTGGGCATTGTGCTTGCGCTTTCCGTGAACTCCCGGTTTATCCGGGCGGCAGGGCCCCAAGCACAGCCCGGCGGGACTGCCGGCATCATCGAATCGACCGGCCCCGACGTGATCGTCAGCAGTCTCCCAGGCTCCATTGTGAGTTACGCGTACGAAAACACCCTGACCGGCTACATCACCGGCCTGGCAATAGGCACGCAATCGTGCAACATCGGAGATCAACCTCTCTCATGGGAATACAACACCCCCCGGCATCCGGTGATTCGCAGTTCCATGTACCGGCTCAAGAACAACCGTTTTGAACAAATCGGCATGTCGTGGGTGAAGCACGGATTTTATGCCGAGAACAATTCCGATTGCGGTATGAACTGCACTGCCCCGCCAGGATACGATGAGGGTTCGTTGCTTTTCCCGGGTTGTTCCGACCCGTATCTTTCCTATCTGAATGGCGATCGAAGCTCGTTAGGACCCACGCTGCCCATCAACGCGTTTACCGGTGCGTTCACCATGCCGGTTACCCATCCTGCTCCCACCGGACAGAATGCACGCCTCCAGGTGCACAATGTCGACCTCGACCCCGATCTGAACACTGGCGCACGCTATTACATGGGAGCTCAATACATCGCCGCCGACGACGCGTCCGCCGGAAACGCCCACAATAATGCCTCCTATCAGCGGGCCAACGTCGTGAGTGCGCCTGCGTTTTCCGAGGACGAGTGTACCGGCAATGATCCGCAGCGGTTTTGCGTGTTTCTGACGGATTTCATTCACGCCACGGAGTCGCCGATCCGCGCCTGGAAGGATTTTGATCCCAGCGTGGCCGAGACCGACGCGCAGGTTCCCGGCGAAGGATTGTTTACCCTGTCCGCAAAGGTGACCGACCTGGGGACAGGCTTCTGGCATTACGAGTATGCCCTGCAAAACCTGAACTCCGACCGCTCCGGAAAATCATTGACGATTCCCATTGCCGTTGACGCTACGATAAACAACGTCGGATTTCACGATGTGGATTATCACAGTGGCGAACCGATTTCCAATACAGACTGGCAGAGCAGCGTCCTGACCGGAACAATTTCCTGGACCACGCAGGACTATTCGGTGAATCCCAACGCCAACGCCTTGCGCTGGGGAACAATCTACAATTTCCGTTTCGACACCAATGTTCCTCCGGGGAACGCCACCGTTGTACTCGATCTGTTCAAGCCCGGCGCTCCGGACCATATCAACATCAACACCCTGGGCCCGATCATCGGTCCGATCGATTGCAATGGAAATGGTGTATTCGATGAGTGCGACGTGAGTTGCGGTGGAGTTGATTGGGACTGTAGTGAACCCTGCGGCACGAGCGGTGACTGCGACAGCAATGGCGTGCCCGACGAGTGCGAATCCGACTGCAACCACAACGGCATCGCCGATCCATGTGACCTCGTGCCTCAAGGCGCCAGCCAGGATTGCAACCACAATGGCGTGCCCGATGAGTGCGAGGAGGACTGCAACCACAATGGCATTCCCGACAGCTGTGAAGGCGTGCTCGATTGCGACAGCGACGGCGTAACGGATTGCGAGGACTTATGTCCATGCACTACGCCGCCCAATGGGTGCTTCCCTCCGGAATTTGTCTGCTGCTATTATCAGTCGAACCTCTCGATTCCAAATTATTCGTATTTCGCCTGCCTGGGTCAGGGCGGTACACCGCTTTGCCAGGCGGAGAATCCCGGAAGCTGCGGCCTCGATCCGCCGGCCTGCCCAACCTCATTCTGTCGTCAAGGTTGCATGGTCGGAGATGCCGATGGCGATGGCGATTTCGACCTGGCCGATTTCAGCGAATTTCTGCAATGCTTCACCGGCGAACCGATCGAGCCGCCTTCATCCCCGTGCCAAATGCACTTCGATTACAATGACAACAACACCATCGAACTCTCGGACTTTGAGAACTTTCGCAAAAGCCTCACCGGCCCCCTGCCGCCCTAGATATGCATGGACTTGCGACGTATTTCCACAAGCTCATTGACGGAGAATTCCGGCGGCGTATAATTCTATAATTGACGAATTGAGGAAATAGGATGAAGGATTTTGTAGCCATCACCAGTGCCCTGGCGGACGAGAGCCGCGTCAGAATTCTCGGCGCCCTGAAGAACGGCGAACGGTGCGTTTGTCAGGTCAATGAGCTCCTGGATTTGGCGCCTTCGACCGTATCGAGGCACCTGGCCGTGCTGAAGCACGCAGGGCTGATCGATGTTCGCAAAGAGGGTCGCTGGCTTTACTACCGTATTGCCGACGCTGGCGCGCCGTCGATGGTGCGCGAGGCCATTCGCTGGGTATTTGCCGTCCTGGCCAAAGACAAAACGCTGGCGCAAGACGCGAAGAGGCTCAGCGCCATCCTCAAAATGGAGCCGGAAGTTTTGTGCTGCCGGCAGCGCGCGTTAGCCAGCGCTTAACCAATGACAAGGGAGAACCATCATGAGCAAGTTGTCAGGAAGCGATGCAGTGCGAGATGCGGTGCGGGAGGGCTATGCGGCCATTGCCGACAAAGGCATGATGCAGGACTCATCCGGCTGCTGCAGTGGCGGGGGCTGTTGTGGTCCGGCGACGTTTGACGTTACAGCGCTCGCCGAGAGCATCGGATATTCGCAGTCGGAGTTGGGAAGCGCGCCCGACTCGGCCAACATGGGTCTGTCATGCGGAAATCCAACGGCCATCGCGTCGTTGAAGCCCGGCGAAATCGTCCTTGACCTGGGAAGCGGCGGCGGGTTCGACGTGTTCATTGCCGGACCCAAGGTCGGGCCGAGCGGTCGCGTCATCGGCGTCGATATGACACCGCAAATGATCTCCAAAGCGCGGACCAACACTGTGGAATACCGTAATCGGACCGGACTGGACAACGTCGAATTTCGCCTCGGCGAGATCGAGCACCTGCCCGTTGCCGATGCTTCGATCGACGTGGTGATTTCCAATTGCGTCTTGAATCTCTCGCCGGAGAAGGATCAGGTCTGGAAGGAGATCGCCCGCGTACTCAGGCCGGGCGGACGAGTGGCCGTTTCGGACCTGGCGCTCCTGCGCCCCCTCCCCGAAGTGGTGCGGGGGATGCTTGAAGCTCTGGTTGGTTGTGTGGCCGGTGCGGTGCTGGTCGCCGATATGGAGCGAATGATGCGCGAGGCCGGCTTTGCAAATATCAAATTGAATCCCAAGCCGGGATACGTCAAAGCGCTCACGAATTGGGAGGATCCGCTCTATCGGAAGATTGCCGAGGCGCTACCTTCCGGAACGACAGCGGCAGATTTCATCACCAGCCTGGATATCTCGGCGGAGAAGCCTGTTTCTCCCCGGCGGCCATGATTTTCGTCACGGACCGGCAAGTTCCGCGGACATGAACGCGGCATCGGCGGCGTCGATATCCGTGTCACCGTCCACGTCGAACGAGAACGCGCAAACATTCCCCCGCTGTTCCGACATGGCTCGCGCGACATCTCCGGTGAAGCAATTCTGGAAGTCGCCGAAATCAACCAGGTCGCGCAGGCCGTTGTCGTTGCTGTCCCCGATCATGCAGCCTTCGCGGCAGCAGTTTCCGCTTTCGCAATCGCAGCCGCCCGGCGGTGTGCTGATGGGACAAATATCATTCGAATCGCACACGCTGTCGCCGTCGAAGTCGAAGTTGTCGTTGCTTTCGGCGCAATTGCCTGCGTCGCCGCTAAAGAGCCGCTTTGCGAACTTGTAGGCCTCGACCCCAATGACCGAGCCGATTTGCCGAGAGGGCAGGTCGTCCTGGCCGGGATGGATGCCGCCCCAGATGCGCGACAAGGCAGACTGGTCCGCCGCATCGTAATAACTGGCCCACTGGAGTTTCACGGTCACGCTGGGGCCGTCTTCAAAAACGAGATACTGATTCTGCGGGCAGACGAACTCCCCCAGGCCGCCGGGAAAGTATGGGCTGCCCGTCAGCCGTGTCAGCACTTCTGCCCCGGCGCGGCTGTAGGCGCTGTGGCCAGACGTGTATCCGGGGAAAGGCGGTGTGACAAACGTAGGCCGCTGGTACGGCCACCAATCCGCCGCAAGGATCCAGCCCACACCGGCCACGTCGGTTGCTGGATTAACGATGTACGACGGTCCACGCCATGCGCGGATCGCAATCTCGTTCACGTGGTTTGCTAGATGCGCATGGCGTTCACCCGGAGCGCTGGACTCCGAGGTGACTAATTCAATGTATCCAGGGTACAGGTGGAACCCAGAGGGATCGTAATGAGGCAATTTTGAACTATCAGACTGCCCTCGATCCGCCATGTAGCGGATGGCGGAGATAGGCCGAGAGCTATCGTACCAACCCTTGGCGCCCCAGACGGCAATGGCGACGTCGTGCAATGCACCGCCGAGAGCGAGGTAGGATTTCACGTCCCATTCGAGGTCGCCGACGATGGGGCCGACGCCTTCAAATCGCTTCTGAAACAGGGGGTGGTCGGACACGTAGTTGAGAATGGTGAACCAGTGGCCGGGCGGTGTCTCCGAGGCCGGACCATCGGCCCAGAATTCGGCGAGGACGCGGGCGAAGTCGCCGCGGGGCACGATCTGCGGAGTGTACGGCTGGCCGGTGACGGGATTCACTTCGTAGCCTGTGCCCGAATCGCCTCCGTTGAAACGATCATAATAGTTTTCGTAATCCGCGGGATCGGGAAGAGGGGAATTTCCCCGCGATGCAGGCGAAATGTCCCACATGACGCCGTCGGTGGGATCAAGCTGTCCGCTCCAAAGCACGACTTGTGTATGCCCCCATTTGTAGTAGTCGTCCTCTCCGCTACCCAAAACCGGCGGCGGTCCCGGATCGTGATACACGAACCAGTCGAAATTATCCCGGTGGTAGATCGTCAGATCGTCGGTGGTGAGCGAAAACGGCGTGACCTGTCCCCATTCGGGAGTGAGCGCCGCGGGATAGCCGCCAATGATGACGTTGCCGCCCTGATCCACGAAGTAGCTGAGGGCCAGCGGCTGCCAGCGGTTGGGATCGAGTATGTTCGGATTTCCGGGAAGGGCCGGAACCAGCGGCGGGTTCACCGGCAGGTAATGTTGATTGGCGTAACCGTTTTGTTCATTCGAATGATCTGCAAGGCCAAACGCAATCACTGCCGCCGCGATTCTGTTTCCGATGGCCGCCGGAGAATTGCCAATCGTCGAAGTAAAGTTCTTGTCGTATCCCAACTCGGTCATCTTGGCGTCAAAGGACGCAAGGGAGGTGGCCGCTCCGGGCGAAGTGGCGAAGCGGGCCTTGAGCACGCGGTACGCGGCAAAGCTGATCGATTCGGCGCGTGCGGCCTCGATGTCATTCGCAATTGCGTACTCATGAGTCAGGAAGGGATCGGCCGTGGGGTCGTAGGAGGCCCACGCGTCGTACATGGCCATCGAAACGTGAAAGAGATTTCGGGCGTGGACGGTGGGCCGTGCCAGGTCGCGGCGAATCGCGGCGATCATCAGCTCGTTCCATTGCCGGGCGACGGATTGCGCCGCCTCCGAAACGGCCGGAGCCATCGCTACCGCAGCCAGGCCCAGAAGCAGAACCAACCGACGACGTGCATGTCTTTGCGGTGTTTCCTGTTTCTGGTCCGCGAAAAAAACCGCACCTCTGGCGTTTTGAACATTTCTCATCGCTTCAATTCCCCCAACAGGCCTGAATCCATTTTGTGCAGTAGGTAGTCAGTATAGTAAGTCTGGCGTTGAAAAAGAAGAAAATTTCGACTGTTTTCGGGGCAATTATTCAGTGATTTTCGGTCGCGCGACGGCCGCGGGAACGGTTCGGAGGGTGTTTTTGGTTTGCTATCCAAACAAAACCCTAATATGATGCCGGAATGATCAGGATGTGTCCATGATTCACCGGCCCATTGCCAATCCCAAAAGTCCGTACCAATCGCAGCATGCCGAGTGGCTCGAGCCGCCGCCGGCTGCCCGGCTGGAAATCTATGAGGAGTCCAGCGCGTCGGTGCTCACACACAATGACAGTCCGGACATTCCATTTAGCTGGTCGGTCAATCCGTATCGCGGATGCCAGCACGCATGTGCTTATTGCTACGCCCGGCCCTATCACGAATACCTCGACCTCGGCGCTGGAACCGACTTCGAAACCAAGCTCTTCGCCAAGACCAACGCTCCGGAACTGCTTCGCAAGGCATTTTCAAAAAAAAGCTGGAAGCGTGAATGGGTGACGTTTTCGGGCATTACGGATTGTTATCAGCCTCTTGAGGCGGGCTTTGGGATTACGCGCGAGTGCCTTCAGGTTTGCATCGAATGCAAAACGCCCGCGTCGATCATCACGAAATCCTATCTCGTGGTGCGCGATATTGACGTACTCACAAAGCTCGATCGCGTGGCCGGTTGTCGTGTATTTGTGAGCATACCGTTTGCGGACGCGGAGACGGCCAAATTGATAGAACCGCAGGCCCCAACGCCGCAGCGACGCTTTGAAGCCGTGCGGAAAATCAGCGAGGCGGGAATTCGCGTGGGAGTGATGGTTGCGCCGATTATTCCGGGCCTCAATGACCGCGATATTCCCAGCCTGCTTGAGCAGGCCGCGGCCAGTGGAGCGTCGTCGGTTGCGTATGTGCCGCTGCGATTGGCCGGCAGCGTCCGGCCCGTATTCCTTGAGCGGTTGCGGGAGGCAATGCCCGATCGCGCTCAACGAGTCATTCATCGCATCAGGGACATTCGCGGAGGAAAGCTCAACGATCCGAATTTCGGGAGCCGCATGAGCGGGACGGGTGTGTACTGGGACAGCATTCGTGACCTGTTCGAAATCTCGAAGAAGCGCTTTGGTTTTCACGACAAAGAGGCGATCGAAGAGCGCATCAGAGTTTCAACACCAAACCGGCGATCGGACGAGCGGACCGAAAACCAGCGACCGAAAACCAATCCGGAAAGCGCGCGGCCGAATTTCCAATTTTCGTTATTCGACCAGTGAGCGATAAAGTCGGTTCGCGCCGATCGCATCACTCGGCGATCAACTCCCCTCCCCAACTTCCAGTTATCGCCGCTTGAATTCCAATTTCTCATTCCTTTAATCGAATTCAGAAGTGCATGTTGAAAGTGCCGGACCTGCGCGGGCAGGTCCGCGTCTTGCGTTCGTACACAGACTTGCGTTTCCGAAACGGACTTGCGCCGATCGGCGCAGCGGCCGCGCGAAACGTACATCGTGAAAGCAGGGAAAGAATGTCTTCTGGATGGTTCAACGTTTTTCGTCGCTGCCTCGTGTCGCTGCTCTTGCTGTCGCCGATGACCGCACTGGGTCAGACAGTGCTCTTCGATGAGGCGGTTCAGGATGACATCGGCGACATCATTGATGCTCCGGGGTACCACCTCAGTTCGACCGGCTCGTATGAATGGTCGGGCGGCGTCAATGCTTCGAAAGACCCCAACGATCGATGGTTCGTCTACATCGCGAGCGGATTCCAGATTTCGGGCATCGCCTTTGATTACACGTCAGGCGGCCCGCAAACCCAGGGACGATTCGTAGTCTATTCGAACGGCGCGTTCGTCGTCGACCATTTCACCGGCGTGGATGCTTCCGAGTCCATCGTAGACGGACCATTCAGCACCCATTCACCCACGTTCCCACTGGGGGCCGAGACCTACCTGTTCAATATCGGAGCCATCGGTGGCGCCGGCGCCGCACATTGGACCGTCACGATTGACGTGCAGTCCGTTGCCGTGGGCATGGACAGCGACAATGACGGCGTGCCCGATGAGTCGGACATTTGTCCGGGAACGGTTTTTGGCGACCTGGTAGACGCCGCTGGATGCGCCAACCCGCAGGTGGACGCCGACGCTGATCATCGATGCGACCCCGGCGCGCCGACCGCCGGATATTCGGGCTGCACGGGCGTTGACAATTGCCCCACTGTTTCCAATGAAGATCAGGCCGATTTTGACGGCGACGGACTCGGCGACGCCTGCGACGACGATGACGACAACGACGGCGTTTCGGATGAGATCGATAACTGCCATTACCTGCCGAATCCCGATCAGGCCAACACCGATGGCGATCTGTCCGGCAACGCGTGCGACTCAGATGACGACAACGACGGCGTCCCGGACACTGCGGACATCTGTCCGGGCAGTCCGCGTGGGGCCTGGGTGGATGATGTTGGCTGCGCCGCGATTCAGGTGGATGCCGACCTCGACGGATTCTGCAATCCCAACGCTCCCTCCATCGGACCCGCCTGGTGCATGGGCGTGGACAACTGTCCCACGGTTCCCAACTCCTACCAGTTCGACACAGACCACGACGGCGTGGGCGATGCCTGTGACGACGACATCGACAACGATGGCGTGTCCGACGAGAACGACAATTGCCCGATGGTGGCCAATCCCGACCAGGCCAACAATGACAACGACGCGCTCGGTGACGCCTGTGACGACGATGACGACAGCGACGGCATTCCCGACATCCATGACAATTGCCCGCTGGCCTCAAACGCCGATCAGTCCGACGCCGACGGCGATGGCATCGGCGATTTGTGCGACGGCGACAACGGCGGTGACAGCGACAGCGACGGCGATGGAGTCGACGACGGCGTCGACAACTGCCCGATCATCTCCAATCCGGATCAGGCGGACTTCGATGGCGACGGCGCGGGCGATGCCTGCGACGATGACGATGACGGCGACGGAATTCCGGACGTGCTGGATCAGTGCCCGCAGCTGGCCGGTCCCACCAGCGATGGTTGCCCGGGAGGCCCGGTGGATCCCCCCTCCTGCATCGACACCGACGACGACCACGTCTGCGACGACATCGACAACTGCCTTGGCCTGATCAACTCCGCCCAGTTGGACTTCGATGGGGATGGAATGGGCGACGCCTGCGATTACGACGACGACAACGACGGCGTGCCCGATGCAGTGGATGAATGTCCGCTGCAGGCCGCCCATACGCCCAACGGATGCACCGCGCCTCCCACCGACCCGCCCTGTGCCGATGCGGACAACGACGGAGTGTGCGACGCCACCGACAATTGCGTGAGCGTGCCCAACGCGAATCAGTTGGACTTCGACGGCGACGGCGCGGGCGACGCGTGCGACACCGATGACGACAACGACGGCGTACCCGACGGCTCGGATCAGTGTCCGTTGCACGCGGGCACTGCGCCCAACGGTTGCGACCCCGGCCCCGTTGATCAGCCCTGTGCCGACGCCGACGACGACGGTGTGTGCGACACCGTGGATAACTGCGTGAGCATTGCCAACGAGGATCAGCTGGACTTCGACGGCGACGGGGCCGGCGATGCCTGCGATACCGACGACGACAACGACGGCGTGCCCGACGTGATCGACCACTGTCCGCTGCACGCGGCAGATACGGAAAGCGGCTGCGACAGCGAACCGACCGATCCGTGTTCCGATGCGGACAACGACCACGTCTGCGACAACGTGGACAACTGCCTGGGAATCGCCAACGGAGATCAGTCCGACTCCGACGGCGACGGCATCGGCAACGTCTGCGACAACTGCCCGAACGCGTACAACCCGTCCCAGGACGACACCGATCATGACGGATCCGGCGACGCCTGCGACTCAAACCAAGGCAACGGCGGCGATCCGACCGGCTCCGGCGATGGCGGCAGCGACGGAAACGGATACCAGGTCGGCGACAAGGACAACGACGGCCTGCTCAACAACGTCGACAACTGCATCGCCATTGCAAATCCCGACCAGAAGGACACCGACGGCGATGGCGTGGGCGATGCCTGCGACAATTGCATCGCAACCCCGAATCACTACCAGACCGACACCGATTCCGACGGCGTCGGCGACGTCTGCGACAACTGCATCAACGTCCCCAATCGCAATCAGGCCGACAGCGATCACGACGGGAAGGGCGACGCCTGCGAAACACCGGTGGTCGTCCCGCCCAAGCCCATCGATTCGGACTCTGACGGCGTGGGCGATGATACGGACAATTGTCCGACCACGGCCAACGCCGATCAGGCCGACAGCGACAACGACGGCATTGGCGACGCCTGCGACGAGCCCGACGCCGGTCAGGGCGTGCCGGAGGAGCCTGGGTCAGGTCGCATCGTCTGCGGAAGCGGCGCCGCCTGCGGCGCGATGGGCTCCATGGGCCTCTGGCTCCTGGGGGCCTCGCTGATCGGCGCAAAAGCCCAGATGCGCCGCCGAGGCTTCCTGCTGATTTCAGGAAATCGAAAATCCAGGAAATAAATTCGCAGCGTGCACCCAGTGTGGCACTGGCTTTCAGTCTGTGCCACATCGTTTTGCCAGAGGCGCCAAGAAAGTGGTTCAAACAAAATAAAGCCGGGCCACAATCCAGGTTCGTTTGGAAATTTTCTGTTTCGTCGTTGTGGTAGGTTGGTGTTTGGGTGCTGCATATTGTGGCATGTCCCTCTCCGGAGGCGCGAAGGCGAAGAGACTGGCGCTTTGCGTCCATCACCCTTCATAACATGCGTGGCGCGCGGAATTTCGCGGCGATTTGCAATCAATGGATAAACGGGGGTTTAATCTGACAACAGCTCTGACGGTGAGCTCGATCACGAATCATGGCCCCAGGTCGGATACGGCTTACGACCTGGGCCACCCGCCCCATTACCCTTCATAACATGCGCAGCGCGCGCAGATTCGTATTGAATTACAATCAGGGTAATGCCGGAGTTGACGGGCCGCAGATTAACGCAGATGAACGCGGATTGCTGGGAAGTTGGTGGAAAGCTAAATCACGGCCCCAGGTCGGATACGGCTTACGACCTGGGCCACCCGCCCACCTGGCCCGCAACATCGACCCCCAGCATGGCGTTTATGGCGGCAACAAGATGGCCGGAGTTCGTGTCAACAAAGAACTCGTAGCTGCGTGCTCCTCCCCAGCCACCGAACCGCCAAACTTTCTTCAAGCTGCCGTCAGCCGCTTCGAGAGCGACCATCAAGCCCGTACCAAAGGTATCGATTCCATCATAATTTGGATCGTTGCGAATGACGTCCTTGGCCTGCGTTTCCGTCAAGACGTCCGCAGGAAAAGACGCAGGGTAAGGCGCTGGGGCGGTGCGAAGACTGTAGGATAGGATAGTGCCGGCGCTGTTAGAGATAGCTTTCACGATGCTGCCATGTACGTGAACGCCGTGAACTTTTTGCGCAAAAGTGTAGACAATTTTTCCGCTATTTAGGACTCTCGTATCTATAAGATCGAGAGTGGATTCATCGGTGTTAACGCCGTAAATCCCAAAGGCTGCGCGGTTGTCGCTGGTCGTGCCTTGCACAAAAATTTCGGCGCTCGACGCCGTAGTGTTTTCGATGCCTGCTCCCGAAACTAATCCAACCAGTCTTCGGCCGTCATAAATAGCCTTCCAGCCTTCGTTGTGCTGAAGGAATAACTTCGTTGCATCGAGAGGAACATCCGACCCGGCTTGTACCAAGTATGAGACCATTGCAGTCATGGCGAATCCGATGAAACTGATCCTCTTGCGCATGAAAAAACCTCCGGAACTCTTGTTATGAGACGTTTCCTGCAGCCCGAGGCCGATAATTACCCGATTGAGTTTTCAAATGCAAGAAAACTCTGGTAGTATCGCACCGTTCACGGTCCCGCACGAGGGCCGGGGAATCGAATGGACTTCGTGTGCAAAGGGGGTCTCTTGATTCGCCGATCGAAGGTCATTGCTTCCGTAATAACCATTGCCTTGGGGCGCCCCATTCTGGCAGATGAGCTTCTGTATCGTTACGAAGCCGATGTGCTTCCTTACGATCCTTCAGCGGGCTGGATTCTTGGTAACCCATGCGATAAAGGTTGCTCAGAGTCAGTGGTTGAAGGGTTCTTGCAGCTGACCTATCCCGCTTCAGGGGGGAGTTTTACCAACTACAGCTATCGCATCGCAAATCCGGGTGTCGCTCCACCAAAGCCTCCCTTCTGGGTGGAGTGGCGTTATGCTTCCAACAATGCCGTGCACGGGTATCTTGGCGGGGATGGAACTTTCGTGATCTCTTATAATACTGTATTTTTGGGGCTTGATATGTACGGCGATGCCATCGTTTCCGATGATGGCGGCACGTTTGTCGCCGGACTTCCGCTGAACCAATTTCGTACTTTTCGCTTTGAGACGCCCGACGGCAACCAATGGTGCGTTTGGTACGATGGGAAGCAGTTCATGTGCTCAGCGAACAATCAAGACCCTGGTGCGGCAACTTACGTTCAAATGTATGGACACGGCGAGAGCCCGACGCAAACAATTAACAGTTGGGATTATGTTCGTTATGGCCGCCTGACCACCGGCGAGACGATCGTAGCCGCCGATCCGTCCGGCGGCCTGCTTGACGCGGCCATGCACTACAACCTCGACCGATTCACTATTACATTCGATCAGCCCAACTACGTTTACGTCAACGATGTGACCGTTGAGGTGCTAGGCAACATGGAAACAAGGCAGCAAGGCAATGATAATGCAGCAGCGAGCGCGCCCGCCGTCATCGCAACGCGCCGTCAGGACAATGGTCCGCCCGAAACGGTCGAAATCGTCCTTGACCGCCCGCTTACAGTCGCCGATGGCAAGGTGCGATTTACCTTCAACACGGGGGCCGCCACGCCACAAATAGTGGAGTACACGCTTGTAGATTTCGAACCTTGCTGCCTTCCTGGCGGCGCATGCGAGTCACTCGCGCCAGCAGATTGCTCCACCCAGGGAGGATCGCCCGCCACGAGTTCCTGCGAAGGCGACCTGGATCATGATGGCCACGACGGAGCTTGCGACGATGCCTGCGCAAGTGACCAAGGCAAGCTTTCTCCCGGCCTATGCGGGTGTGGTATTTCCGACATCGATTCCGATTTGGATTCGATCCCCAACTGCCACGACCAATGCCCCGGCCAGGATGACCGCATTGACGTCAACAATGACGGCATTCCCGACTGCCTCGCCTCCGCCATCCCCACCGCCTCAACCTGGGGTTTGATCATCTTTACCTTGCTGCTGTTCATCGCGGCCAAGATTCTTCAGGCCGCTCCGGCGTCCTCGCCCGGCAATCGGCGGACGTAGGCCAGGCCTTGCGTTTGATGTTTCCCGGAAATTGTTTTGCGCGGCGAGGTGTCCCAGCGGGACACCATGAAAATAGCCCAGCGTTTTAACGCTGGGAAAGCCATTCACCCGAAATCCCAAGTCCCGTAGGGACGACAGAAACGATCAGTCGTCCCTACGGGACTCGACATAAATATGTCCACCCATTCCCAGCCATGAATGGCTGGGCTATTCTCAATGTGTCCCGCTGGGACATCAACGTGCAAGACCGCCCAATTGGGGGCTACGGCGAGCGTTCGCGTCTGGTTCCATACATTCCTTGCCCCGCTACCTAATACATACAGCCCATCAAGACGGGCTTTTTTGTGCCTTTTCATGCGTAGAAACCCACCCGGAAAATAATCCAATAAAAATATTGACAGCGCATAATACGTTTGTTAGGATTCTGGTCGGTTCGTGGTTGGGGTTGTCGGTCTTGGGGGTGCCGGACATGGGGAAACAAAAGGCGAGTTTGCGGTCGGTGTCGGGCGGAGCGGGGGTGACTCCGCCCGGCGGCCAAACGGTTGGCACTGGTATCGTTCGGAGTTCGGGTGCCACTGGCAGCTTGCTGCCAGTGCCGGCACGGGCGGACCAGCCGCCCGTGGCACCCAAACGATACCAGTACCAAACAGTTTCGCTTGCCTGTTTGCGCACCAGCGGTCCGGTTCGGCCGTCCGGGCGAACCGCGGAGTTGCAGGTGCGGTTTGGCGTGCCACCGGGCGAACGGTCGGTCTGCATTGCGAAGGGAACGAGCGTCTTGCTTGGCCCCGGTCGCATCATCCTGCTGACGGGTCCGTCGGGCAGCGGCAAGTCCAGCGCGCTATCCGCCATCGAATCGCAGCTTGCACGCGAATCGCCCGCCGTCGCAACGAGCGACAAGGGCGCGTCACTCAACGTCCAGCAAACTCAATTCAGCGACGATTGCGGACTCATCGACGAGATCGCCCCGGATTGCGAACTCGGCCAGGCGGCTTCGATCCTCACGGCCTGCGGACTCGGCGAGCCGAACCTCTGGCTCCGGCCATACGCCGCGCTTTCGGAAGGTGAGAAATTCCGCGCCCGCTTCGCCAAGGCTATCTCGCATTGTAGGGTGCATCTTGATGCACCATTGGGTGGCCCGGGTTCGGCCGTATCGAACCTGGGGGCGCGAATGGTGAACGCACCCTCACTGGTTCTCTTGTGCGACGAGTTCTGCTCGGGGCTTCACCGCCGCGCGGCCCAGGCCATCGCCCACAATCTCCGCAAGCTCGCGACGCGGCGCGGACTGTGCGTCGTGCTCGCCTGTTCGGCCGGCGATCTCACGGAGGATTTGAATCCCGACACCGTGGTGAACTTCGGCCCGTCAGGACATTGCGAAATCATCGAGCAATCGCCGTGCATCCAGGCACTTCCAACTCTGCGAAGCAGTCTGAGCATCGAACCGGGCGGCAAGCGCGACTACGAAAGCTTCGCCGGCATGCACTATCGCAGCACGGATGAACTCGGCTTCGTCGATTGCGTGTTCGTGCTGCGCGAAGGCCCGGGCGGCGAGCCGCTGGGAATTGTTGTGTACGCCCACGCTGCGCTGGAGCTGTCGCTGCGCAACAAGGCCACCGACGGCTGGTTCTCGCGGAATCCGCAGCGGGTCAACAGCGAGTTGCGGGTCTTGCGGCGGCTGGTCATTCATCCGGACGTGCGCGGCTGCGGGCTGGGTCACCACTTGGTGCGCGAAACGATGCCACTGCTTGGCACGCAGTACGTCGAGTGCCTGGCCGCCATGGGCGAGTTCAACCCCGTCTTCGAGCGCGCCGGAATGACCCGCATCGGACAATACGAAACTCCGCCGGGTCCGCAGGCGGCGCTTCAGGCGCTGCGCAAGCTGGATGTCGATCCGCAATCGGGCGAATTTGCGGTTCGCATCGCCCGGCGACCGATCGTGCGCACCGTGGTGGCGCGGGCCGTCGCGGATTGGTATGCGGCCACCACTGCCGGCGGCGACAAACGCGCCGACCGACAAAGCCCCGAAGTCCTGGCACGCACCTTTCGCGGACTCATCGGCGTGCGACCCGTCTATTACTTGTGGCGTCGCGAACAAACACTATCGGAACCCCAAGCGCAAGCGCGGGGCGGTCCGCCCGTCGCTCGCGCTCCGGGTTCGGATTTGTTGCGTTTGTTACAGCCAACACCACTCCCACGGGGTTGCGGAACTGATGGGTCGGCGTAGTGCGAGCTCCGCGCCGCCGTGGCGGATGAATTGCGCTTTCGACTCATTTTTGAGGGCATCCAAATCCCTCCTGCCTCCCTCCTCCTCAGCCCGTCGGGGGCGCGCTGAGCCGCGCGTCCCCGGCGGGAACACGCCTTTGCAAATGGCATTCACCGACATGGAATTCGCAGGAAAACAAAAATCCCAATTCGGAGGAATAAGCATGAAGCCCACGGATGCTTTCAAGCGCGCTTGGAAACCACTGGAATCTCGAAAGGTCAGAGTGGCGCTCGCGACCGTCATCGCGGCGTTCGCGGCCAACCGGGGCTTCCACGTGGATGAAGAACTCGTGTTGACGATTCTTGGCGTGGGCGCGTCGCTGATCCTCGGCATCGCGCATGAAGACGCCGGAAAGGCAGGGATTAGGGACTAGGCATTAGAGGCTATACCGAAACCTCTCAAAGGAATATTACCGCGGAGGCGCAGAGAGCGCAGAGTTGAGAAATAAAGAAGTTCCCTCCGCGTCCTCCGCGCCTCTGCGGTGAAAGATTGGTTTTGGTATAGGTTCTAGGGTTTATTAATAGGTTTGGATTCTGGAGCTTTTTCCGCCGCCGGCGGAGTTTTCGCGATCCGGCCCTGCATCACGCCGCCGTAGTTCTTCGCGTTGCAATACCAGACGCCGCTGTAAAACCCGTTGTGGATCATCACCCGCGCGGAGTAAGTGCCAATCATTGGCACCGAAAGATCAGTCAGCGTGATGATGGCCGTGTCTTCGGCCCAGATGACGCGCACCGGCACGGGAACCGCGACGTCCTTGTCGCCGAATTGGATGCGGGCCTGAATGATCCAGTTGTCACCGCCGGCCTTGGTCGCCGAGGTGATGGTGTACTTGTCGGGCTTGGCGTCGGTGAGTCCGGCGGTTCCTTTGAGCCCGCCCTCGCCGGTCATCTGCCAGATGCCCTCGAGCGTGGCGTTGGTGAGCGAATCCTGAAACTCCTTTTCAAGCTGCTCGCGCGGAGGGACGGCGGGCTTTGCCGGATCACTCGCAGGGGCCGGGGCCTTTGCTTCAGGCGGCTTTGCGGGCGGCGCAGATGCCGGCTGCTGCGCAAGAACAACGAGGCAGTCACCAAGAAACAACGACGGAACCACAGCCAGCCAGAATCGTTTCGAAGCAACCTTCATCGGAAATCTCCCGTACATGCCTGCCCGCTTCCGCTTCATCAGCCCGATGTGCCGGTCTTGGTTCCCGCCGGAGTTGCCTTGACGTTCTCCTCGACCGACATGTTCAGCGCCTTGACCAGGAAGGTCCAGCGGTCGGCGGCCTCCTCGATCTGCTTGGACGTCGGCTTGCCCGCGCCGTGCCCGGCCTTGGTCTCGATGCGAATCAGCACGGGGTTCGGTCCCGCCTGCGCCTCCTGCAAGGCCGCCGCGAATTTGAAACTGTGACCCGGGTGAACCCGGTCGTCGTGGTCGCCGGTGGTGATCAGCGTCGCCGGATATTTCGTTCCCGATTTGACGTTGTGCAGCGGGGAATAGGCCTGCAGGGCCTTGAATTCCTCGGCATTGTCGGGCGATCCGTAGTCGCTCATCCAGGCCCAGCCGATGGTGAACTTGTTGAAGCGGAGCATGTCCATGACGCCGACCGCGGGCAGCGCCGCCGCATACAAATCGGGCCGCTGAGTGATGCACGCGCCGACCAGCAGGCCGCCGTTGCTGCCGCCGCCGATGGAGAGTTTTTCTTTCGAGGTGTATTTTTCCTTGATGAGCCATTCGGCTGCCGCGATGAAATCATCGAAGACATTCTGCTTGTGGAGCTTCATGCCGCCTTCGTGCCACTCCTTGCCGTATTCGCCGCCGCCGCGAATGTTGGCCACGGCCAGGACGCCGCCCATCTCCATCCACACCATGTTCGCCACGGAAAAAGATGGCGTGATGGCGATATCGAATCCGCCGTAGCCATACAGGTACGTCGGGTTCAGCCCGTTCTTGATCAGACCCTTCTTGGACGTGATGAACATCGGGATCCTGGTTCCGTCCTTGCTGTTGTAAAAGACCTGCTTGGTTTCATATTCCGCCTCCTTGATGTCCACCTTGAGCTTCTTGAAATAGGAGCTGCTGCCGGCGGAAACTTCGTAACGATAGACCGTCGTCGGCTGGTAGTAGCTGGTGTAGGCGTAAAAGGTTTCGGTGTCATCCTTGCGGCCGCCGAAGCCGCTTACCGTCCCCAGGCCGGGCAGGTCCACGGTCTGCAGGAGTTTGCCTTCCATGTTGAACATCGCCACCTGCGAATAGGCATCCTTCAAATACTGGGCAACGAGCCGTCCGCCGACGCTCGACGCGCCTCGCAGTACCGCCGTCACCTGCGGGACGATTTCCTTCCAGTTGCCGCGGCCGGCGTTGTTGATGTCGAAGGCGATGACGCGCCCGCGCGGAGCGCCGTAGTCGGTGCGGAAGTAGAACATCGTGCCGGCGTTGTCGATGAAATCGTACTCGGCCTCAAATTCGCGGATCAGTTCCACCACTTTCGAATCCGGAGCCTGCAAATCCTTGTAGAAGATGAGGTTTTTTCTCTCCGTTCCGTGGGTGACGGTGATGATCGCGTAGCGGCCGTCATCGGTGACGCCGGCGCTGAATCCCCACTCCTTTTGATCGGGCCGTTCGTAGACGAGTTGATCTTCGGACTGCGGCTTGCCGAGCGTGTGGTAGTAGAGTTTCTGGAAGTAATTGGCCCCCTTGAGTTCCTGGCCTTCCTTGGGTTCGTCATAGCGGCTGTAGAAGAAGCCCTTCTGATCATGCGTCCATGCAGCGTTGGAGAATTTCACCCACTTGACCAGGTCGGGCCGGTCCTTGCCTGTCTCGACTTCGCGGACGCGCCACTCCTGCCAGTCGGAGCCGGAGGCGGACGTGCCATAGGCCATCAGTTTGCCGTCCTCGGTGATGTCGTAGCCGCTCAGCGCGACCGTTCCGTCGTCGGAGAGTTTGTTGGGGTCGATCAGCACCTTGGGTTCGCCGTCGAGCTTGTCCACCCAGTAGACGACGCTCTGGTTTTGGAGGCCGTCATTCTTGGAAAAGAAGTAGCGTCCGCCGCGCTTGAAGGGGATGCCGTAGCGCTCGAAATTCCAGAGGTGCGTCAGGCGGTTCTTGATCTGCTCGCGTTGCGGAATCTGCTCAAGGAAGCCAAACGTGAGTTTGTTTTCGGCTTCGATCCAGGCTTTGGATTCGGGCGTGTCGGCGTCTTCCAGCCAGCGATAGGGGTCGGGAACTTTGACGCCGTGATATTCGTCAACCGTGTCGCCCTTCTTGGGCTTGGGATAGGCGATGGGTTGCTCGGCGCGAATGGTCGAGCCGCACACCACCGCGGCAAGTACGAATCCAAGAGTTCGAACCAGGTACGCCCGCTTGTTCCAGAATTGAGCCGTCATAATCTTTCCTCGTTGTTGTTCCATGGAATCCAGGTGGCCGCTCTCCGTGGGCCTGCGAGTCGTCCATGCAGTCAGCACATTGGCAGGACATGATAACGACGCAGGCCGCCAAAACGAAGCGACAACCGCGTCGAAATCTGTCGGGGGAGCCTAGAAAAGGCACTTCGGCAGGGGATCGTGTAACTACGGGCAGCTTTGCATCGTGAACGGATAGGGTTTGCCCTTGAAGGCGTCAATGCAAATCGAAATATCGGAAAAGTCCACGTCTGCGGCCATGTTGGGAATGGCAGGTTGCAGTTTGGTCCGCACCTTGCTGAGCGCGGCGGGCTGATTCTTGAACTTATCCACCAGCGCTGCGGCATCGCCGAGGTCGGGCTGCGTGGGGCCGCCGGGCACGGCGAACGGAATCTGTACGTCTCCCCACCGCGCCGTCGAAATCTCCAAGGGAGTCGAAACGTTGGTGCAGGTTGGTTCCAGATTCATGCAATTCAGTCCAAACGTCCGCACACTCAGTGTGGAACTGGGCACGACTTCGCTGCCGACAATGTGAATCGGCCCGACCGTGGACCAATCCATGTAGTGCGGGGTGCATTGCAGGGTGGACGCCCAGAAGGTGGAGGGATTCGCAACGGACTCGACGTATTGAACCGGCGGCCCCAACCAGCGATGCTGGCCTTCAAAGGAAGAAAAATCAGCCACCGATCCGCCCGAATACGGCGGGTCGGGATGGTGAAGCGAATCGAGCGTGACCCGGACGGCAAACGGCTCGACGACGGGCGTCTGCGGGACAAATTCCACTCCTGTGCTTCGTGCAGCGGGCGCCGCCTCGGGGTTGGAACTTGCGACTGGTGCGGGTGGAATTCGAGCCTGGATCTTGATGTGGGCAGGTTCGATGACGCCCGACCCACCCCAGTCTGCCGCAATTTCATGGAGAGAATACGTACCGGAGAGGCCCGACTGGAACCGAAGTGTGATTGTGCTCGCAGGCGATAGTTCAATGTTGTATGATCCAGCCGCGTCCGCAGGAATTTCCAAAACGATGGTGCCAGTGTATCGAATTGAGTTCCCCAGTATGGTGCAATCCGACGAATCACCAAAACCTACCGAAGGGTCGCACGAGCTGTCCGAAACTCCGCCGGCGCTTTGACAGGGCGAGGCAAAAATGAAGTTCGACCGATGGATGTCCGGAAAAATAGCCTGGCATTGGTTGTTGGTACAGGCTGATCCCGGTGTTCCAAACGCCGCGGCACAGTCCGCGTCTTCGTTGCAAGAAACCTCGGCAAGTCGCAGATCAGCGCCCAGGCCATTGGTGAAGCTGGCGCAGTCAATATCGACCCAATAATCAATCACCGTCCAAAACCACGAGTTTCCCATCCTCAGTTCGAGAGTGAGGGTTTGGGGTAGGTCAGTAGGTTGAAAAACCAAAGTGTTGCCATTCTGTGTTCGCGGTCCGCTCGAATGGACCGCTACAAAAAAAACGTCCCAACCCGCTTCAGCAGCCGGCATAGAACAACTCAAACCGACCGCAACAAGAACGAACCGGACTATTTTCGGAAACTTGAACGTGTTGGACATGTTGGTTTTCTCCTCGACCAAGTGCGATGAGTGTCAAAATTCTACCAGAAAAACGGAAATGTGCAACGTGAATTCTTCTGACAGATATGGAATGCGCCCCTTAATTTGCGAGTTTCAACTGCGTCACCCAATTGGTGTGCAGTTACGGTTGAGAATGGCAACGTCGTCGATGCGCGGGTAGAGATGGGATCGGCGTACATCTTGCCGTCTGTCTGGCTACAATCAAGCAATGGACGCGGAGTGTCTGGAAAAGCTGCGGGGGCTGATTGCCGCCTTCCCCAAATCGCCCGGCGTGTACCTGATGAAGGACGCCGAGGAGCGGGTGTTGTACGTGGGCAAGGCCAAGGACCTGCGCGCCCGCGTCACCAGCTATTTCCAGCCGTCGGCCGATCTGCTCAACACACGCGGGCCGGATATCTGCCGCATGGTGGATAAGGTCCGGACCATCGACTTCATCGAGTGCGAAAGCGAAGTGGACGCGCTGCTCAAGGAGGCCCGGCTCATCAAGGATGTCCAGCCGCCGCACAACGCGCTGCTCAAGGACGACAAGACGTTCCCTTATATCGAAATTACGACCAGCGACGATTTTCCGGCGGTGTACGTCACGCGCAAGCCGCGACTCAAAGGCAGCAAGCTCTATGGTCCGTTCACGTCGGCGGCGTCGGTGCGCGATGCGGTCAACGCGCTGCAACGCGTGTTCAAGTTTCGCACCTGTGAACTGGAGATCACGGAAGGCGACGAATCGCGCAAGTTCTTCCGCCCGTGTCTGCTTCATGCAATCAAGCAATGCACCGCGCCCTGCGCCGCGCTGATTTCGCAGGACGATTACGCGAAGGACGTGGACCGGCTGAAGAAGTTTCTGGCCAGCAAGCGGCAAACGCTGGTGCGGCAGATGCAGAAGGAAATGGAGGCCGCGTCGAAGGAGAAGCGCTACGAGGAGGCGGCCACGCTGCGCGACCGGCTCAAGGCAATTCAGTCGCTGGCGCTGCAGGGTGATGTCAACGAGGACGTGCAGCCGGAAGTATTCTATACCGATCCGCGCCGCGGGCTGGAGAAAATTGCGGAGTTGCTGGGGCTGGAATCGCCGCCCCGCGCGATGGAGTGCATCGATATCGCGCATTTGCAGGGCGAGGCGACGGTGGGGTCGCTGGTTTGCTTCATTGACGGCCGGCCGTTCAAGAGTGGATATCGTCGATTCCGCATTGGCACTGTCGCGGGCGTGGACGACTACGCCGCCATCCGCGAGGTCATTTCGCGGCGATATCGATATGCGGCAGAAGGCGAAGAGCTATTCCCCGATGTCATTCTGATCGATGGTGGACTGGGCCAGTTGCACGCGGGAATGGAAGTCTTTGCGGAGATGAATGTCAGACCGCCGATGGTGATTTCGCTGGCCAAGCGCGAGGAGGAGATTTACGTTCAGGCTCGCTCAGCGCCGGTACGACTGGCCCGCAACAACGACGCGCTGCGAATCTTTCAGCAAATGCGCGACGAGGCCCACCGCTTCGCCCAGGCCTATCACCACACGTTGCGAAAGAAGCAGACGTTTGGTGAGGACCGCATGCCGCCGAAACGGCCGAGAAGAAAAGTGTTTCCGAAGCACAATGAGGAATAGAGTTTCGCATGCAAGGATTTGCGACCGTTGTTGTCGAACAAATTCGTACCGATTATATAAGGCTGGTTTCGACCACTGTAAGCCTTTCTTGACCGAAGTGTGACTATGCCCGTGGATCTTATTCAACCCGCAATGATCGTAGCGGGAATCATTCTGTTTTTCGTTATTCTCGGTAGCTTCAAAATTCTTCCGGGTGGTCGTCGCCTAAGACGCGTTGCACTAACTTTGCTCATTCTTTGCATGGTTGCGTATGTCAGACTCTACCATTTTGCTCAAATCTGGTATGGGTGGGGCGCGAGTCGGGGAGATGCATATTCAGAATACATGTTGGGTAGCAGTTATATGCTCTATTCCCACGGAGCTCCGTTTAATCCCCATAAGGGGTTCGCGCTCATTGAGAAAGCGGCGGAAAAGGAATATGTGCCGGCACAACTACAATTGGCCGCCAGGTTGGTGAGCTCGGGGCCGCTAAACACTGAGCGAGACATCAAGAATTGCCAAGAGGGATTACGCTGGGCTCGCCGCGCTCAATCCAATGGCTCAACAGAAGCCGCACTCGTCATTCCTTTTATCGAAGACAAGATCAGCGGCAAGATTGATTATCTTTCTGGCGAGCCAAATGAGATTGTAATGCGTTGGTACAAGCACCCGTGGTCTTGGTAGCCAATTCTGCGGCTCTCAATGTGCAATTCAATCTGCTACTGCTTGGAGTTGCAGGTGCAAACCAGCTTTCCACACCCCGGACAGCCTTGGCCGTACTTGGATTCGAGCGCGGCCGTCAGATCGATATCATTGATATTGGCGAGCGTCACGAGCCAGGCCACGACGTCCGCGAATTCGCCGTTCCTTTCTTCCTGAGTGCCTTCGCGCAGCGCTGTCGCCAGTTCGCCAATTTCCTCCATCAACCATAAAAACGTGGCCGGAGTGCCCCGCGCGCGATCCTTGTCAGAGTACATCTTCTCGATGAGCGCTTGTAGGTCACGAATTTCCATTTGCTATCCACAGAGGTCACAGAAGACACAGAGAAAGGCGCTAAGACTTCAAGTTCTTGTAGAAGTTGATGGATTTCTGCAGTCCCTCGTCGAATCCAATCTTGGGAGTGAAGTTCAACAGCTTGCGCGCGAGTCGGATATCGGCGCACGAGTGGCGCACGTCGCCCGCGCGCGGCGCAACATATTTCGGTTTGATGTTTGTGCCCAGCGATCGGTTGATCGCGGCGATTGTTTCATTGATCGTGATCTCTCCTCCGCAGGCGAGGTTGACTACCGCCCCGCCGGTGCGATCCGCCTTCATCGCCAGCATGTTTCCGTCCACCACATTATCGATGTAGGTGAAATCGCGCGACTGCTCTCCGTCGCCGTACACCGTGGGCGACTCGCCGCGAAGAATCGCGGTCACGAATGCCGGGATGGCCGCCGCGTACTGGCTGGCCGGGTCCTGACGCGCTCCAAACACGTTGAAGTACCGCAGCGTGATCGAATCGATCCCGAAACAACTGGCGAACACACTGCAATAGTATTCCCCGGTGAGCTTTTGCACCGCATAGGGGCTAAGCGGCTGCGGAATGATTCCTTCGTGCTTGGGCGATTCCGCCGAGTCGCCGTACACCGAACTGCTGCCCGCATAAATCACGCGCCGGACTTTGGCCTCCGCGGCCGCCACCAGCAGGTTAAACATCCCGTTGATGTTGATGTCATGGCTCGTCTGCGGATCGTCGATGGACTTGGGCACCGACCCCATCGCGGCCTCATGGAAGACAAATTCCACTCCCCGGCACGCCTTCGCGCACGCCGCCGAGTCCCGCAAATCCGCCTCCAGCAGCTCGACCTTGCTCCCCAGGTGCGACAGATTCTTACGGTGCCCGGTCGATAAGTTGTCGATTACACGGACTTTATGACCCAGCTCGACCAGCCGCGTCGCCAGGTGCGACCCAATGAACCCCGCCCCGCCCGTCACCAAAACTCCGGCCATGCAGCATCCTTTCCGCTAGAGACTTCCGATTTCATTACCTATTCGATTCGATCGTGTCTAACTTGGCAACCAGGTTGGAAGAAGTGGCCCCAGGAAATGAAGCTTTTGACCTGAATTGACCATAGAATAGCTCTGCGAGCCGCGAACTTCCGTTCGCGCGGGCGCTGGAACGGGAAGGTCCTCGTCCGAACCCAATAAGTAACACAGGAGAATCGTCCAATGACATCGAAGTTCAGGAATACGATCGTAATGGTCGGCGTCGTCGCGGCGACAGCTGCGCGAGTCGTCACTGCGCAGTACGTCGAGCGGACCATCGAGACTGTCCGCACAACCGAAGTGCAGGTCCTTACCAGCGGGCCCGTCCACG
Organism: uncultured Phycisphaera sp.; assembly: GCA_964501365.1. Lineage (GTDB taxonomy): Bacteria > Planctomycetota > Phycisphaerae > UBA1845 > UBA1845 > CAZAMB01. Next base: position 171,418 of record CAZCST010000016.1, read on the forward strand.
AGGCCTTCGCGGAAACCATCGTGAACGATCCGGAGCCGGACCTGGTCATCGTTCAATATCCTCCGGAACCCATCGCCGAAGATCCGCCCGACGAAATTCCCGATGGACCGAACATGACATGGATTCCCGGCTACTGGGCCTGGGATGACGACCGCAATGACTTTCTCTGGGTGAGTGGCATTTGGCGATCTGTGCCTCCGGGCCGAAGCTACATCCCGGGGTTCTGGTCGCGGAGCGCCTACGGCTTCCAATGGTCATCGGGCTTCTGGGTCGATTCTGACGCCACCGATATTGAATATCTGCCGGAGCCTCCCGACCCGGTGGAGGCCGGTCCGCCCCCGCCTTCTCCCTCGCCGAACTTGATCTGGACGTCCGGCATCTGGACGTGGGATCAGGACCGCTACGCATGGCGTCCGGGCCACTGGGTGGAGGCCAGCCCGAACTGGATGTGGATTCCCGCTCACTACGTCTGGAGTCCGCGCGGTTACGTATTCGTTGACGGTTATTGGGATTTTCCGGTCGAGGACCGGGGCGTACTCTTCGCACCCGTCTATATCAGCCCGGTCGTTCGCATGAACCGCACGTATGTGTACGCTCCCGCCACGGTGATTGACCTCGATGTCTTCACCGACCACCTGTTCGTGCGCCCGCGGTACAGCCACTATTACTTCGGTGACTATTATGCCGCGACGTATATTGATAGAGGCATCTATCCGTGGTTCTCCGTTCAGGCCCGTCGCGTTGCGTATGATCCGATTTACGCACAGCGCTGCTGGCGTCATCGCGACGAGCCGGATTGGCGGCGCAGTGTCGAAGTTTCGTATGACCGCCGCCGCGACGACGTGCGCCAGCGACCGCCGCGTACACTCGATGTTCAACTTCACATGGGCGACAGAGGCGAAGTGGCCGTCAAGGGCTTCATCGTCGCCAAGACGCTGCAGCAAGTGGCTCAGGCCAACCGCGCTCGCTTTCGCACCGTGAGTCAATCGGAACGCGAAGTGAATGTGCAAAAGGCCCGTGCGGCCAGCAAGACCAGCGAAGAGCGCAAGTCGATTGAATCGCGGGACACAGATACCTCTCCGGAACCAGCCAAGCGTACGGCCCCGGTTCGTGCGAAACTGCCTCCGCCGACTGTGACCGCAAAGAAGGAGACTCCGACCAACAAGGCCCCGGCACCCAAGAAACCGGAAGCCACTGCTGTCGATCGAACGGTTCAGCCCAAGCCCAAGCCAAAGGTGCAGCGCGTGACGCCGACCCAGCCTGCGACAGTGCAGCCTGTTCAGCCGCAACCCTCGCCGACTCCTGCCGCGAGGCCGGATTCTCCGGCGCCTCCGCCGGCCGCGAAGCCTGTCGCTCCGCCGCAGCCGGCCACGCGAGTTGCGCCGACTGCGAAGCCGCAACCCGATAGGCCCGACAGTGACGCCAATAAGGCGCCTGCGAATCCGACAACGTCCAAGGCTCCGGAAAAGAGTCCTCCGAAGAATCCGCCGCCGGGCAAGTCCGGCAAGACGAAAAAAGACGACAAGGACAAAGATGACAACGATAACAAGGACAAGAAGGACAAGGACGACGATTGACGAGGGGCGGCGGAACGTGCAACCCTGACAACGTCGTCACGACTACGCAAGACCATCAACGCGCGGTAAAGTCAGCGAAATTGTCGCTGGCTTTGCCGCGTTTTTTGTAAGTGCCGCGTAGAACGAGCTGAGAATTTCGATATGAAGAAGCGAGCCGTTGTACTGGGTTGCGGATTGATCGGCTCGACCATTTCGCGCGAACTGGCCGCCGACGAGCAATATGAGGTTATTGCGCTCGACGCTTCGCCGCAGAATCTCCAGCGGCTTTCCGGCATTTCGTGCATCACTCCCAAACAGGTCGATCTCAGCAAGCCCGAAGAACTTCAGGCCGCCATCGCACCTGCCGACGTTGTCGTCGGTGCCCTGCCCAGCAAGTTGGGGTTCGCCACGCTGGAGACCGTCATCCGCGCGAAAAAACCGTATTGCGATATCTCTTTCATGCCCCAGGACGTGCTCGCCCTCGACGCACTCGCGAAGGAAACCAAGGTGACCGCCGTCGTCGATTGCGGCGTCTCGCCGGGTCTCTCCAACATGATGGTCGCGCACGGAGCGGCCATGTTCGATCGAGCGGAGCGGGCCGAGATATACGTCGGCGGGCTGCCGCGAGCGCGTACCTGGCCCTACCAGTACAAGGCCCCGTTCGCGCCGTCCGACGTGATCGAGGAGTACACGCGCCCGGCCCGCTTCCGCGAGAACGGCAGAGTCGTCGTGCGGCCCGCGCTCTCGGAGCCGGAGCTGATGGACTTCGCCGGCGTGGGCACGCTCGAGGCCTTCAACACCGACGGCCTGCGAAGCCTGCTCGCCACGCTCGACATCCCCAACATGAAGGAAAAGACGCTTCGCTATCCGGGCCACATCGAGTTGATGCGTGTGCTGCGCGAGACCGGCTTCTTCGGGGAGGAAGCAATTGACGTGCTCGGCCAGAAGGTCCGCCCGCTGGACGTGACCTCGGCCCTGCTTTTCCCGAAGTGGAAGGCCGAGCCCGGCGAGGCGGAATTCACCGTCCTGCGCGTCATCGTCGAAGGGGAGAAAGGCGGAAAGAAGTCGCGCGTCCAGTTTGATCTCTTCGACGAGAATGACTCTGTACGCGGCATGTCGTCCATGGCCCGCACCACCGGCTTCCCCTGCGTTATCGTCGCCAAAATGCTGGCACAGGGCCGCCTCGCGGCCCACGGCGTCCTGCCCCCCGAACTCATCGTCCGCCAACACGGCGTCTTCGACCACGTCGTCGCGGAACTCAGCTCCCGCAATGTTAAGATCGGACAAGGCGGTCCGTGATCAAATCGACATAATCATTTTTGAGAATTGGTTTGGCTTTTGTTCAGGTGGTAGTTATTATTTACGTCTATGACGGAACAAAAGGGATTGCAACTCTTCGGTGGCGACTGGACCGAAATAAAACTCGATGTACTGGGGAAGTACCTCGCTGCCTATACGACGGCATTGAAAAGGACCCGATTCAAAAAACTTTACATCGATGCGTTCGCGGGCACAGGCTATCGAGAACAACGCCTCAATGTGGACGAATCTGAAGCGTTTCTCTTCGAGGATGGTCTCGATGAGAATGAATCGCAACAGTTCTTGGAAGGCTCAGCACAAGTAGCGCTAAGAGTTGATCCGCCCTTCGACGGATACATTTTCGTTGAGAGCAAGGCAAAACGTGTAGACGAATTGGACAAGCTACGCACATTTTACCCTACGCGCTCGGACCGCATCGAAATTAGGCACAAAGAAGCTAACGAAGAAATTCAAAGGATTTGCTCTACGTGGGATCGGCGACGCAATCGTGCTGTACTCTTCCTTGATCCATTTGGACTTCAAGTTGATTGGTCCACAGTTCAAGCTGTCGGAGCTACGGAATGTTTTGACACTTGGATTCTCTTCCCATTTTCCGTCAACCGATTATTAACGAGGTCGCCTGAGAGCATTCCCCCGAAATGGTGTGATCGGCTGGATCGACTATTCGGCACACATTCTTGGTTCGAAGAATTCTACCAACGAACTCCAAGTGGCTTCTTTGACGAAAGAAATGATGTGAAACTCGAAAAACGCCGAATCAACCTGAAAGGATTGGGTGCATTCTACCACAAACGGCTACAAAGCGTTTTTACTTCAGTCGCTCCTACACCGTGCATCTTATCAAACAGCCGCCACGCACCTCTATTTCAGCTCATGTTTGCGGCAGGGGACAAAAAAGGTGCGCCAATCGCAATGAGAATTGCCGAACATATCATTAGGGGTATCTAACCCATGGCGACATCGACGATTGAATGGACTGAATCAACGTGGAACCCCGTGACTGGATGTACCAAGATCAGTCCCGGCTGCAAGCACTGCTACGCCGAGCGGATGGCCGGGCGGCTGCAGGCCATGGGTCAGCGGAATTACCGCAACGGGTTCGAACTAACGCTCCAGCCACAGATGCTGGAACTCCCGCTTCACTGGCGGAAACCGCAGCGCATCTTCGTCAACTCCATGAGCGACCTGTTCCATGACGGCGTTCCGCTTGGGTACATCCAGCAGGTCTTCGACGTAATGCGGCTTGCGCACTGGCACGAGTTTCAGGTGCTAACCAAGCGGGCGGAGCGGCTGGCCGACCTTGATTCCATTCTCGACTGGCCGGCCAATGTCTGGATGGGTGTCAGCGTTGAAAGCGAGGCCTATGTTTCGCGGATCGATTGCTTGCGTGATACGCGGGCGCGGACGAAGTTTCTTTCGTTGGAACCGTTGCTAGGGCCGCTGGGCGGTCTGGACCTCTGCGGCATTGATTGGGTGATTGTGGGAGGCGAATCCGGCCCCGGTGCGAGGCCGATGCTGCGAGAATGGATCGTCGATATCCGTCGACAGTGTCGCGCGGCACGAGTGGCCTTTTTCTTCAAGCAATGGGGTGGTACGAACAAGAAGAAAACAGGCCGGGAGCTTGACGGCAAAACCTACGACGAAATGCCACACCAATTTGGGCATTCCAATCGCGTCTCCCTAAGAGTCCTCACACACTGAAAATGTGGATGCGGATGGGTGAATCAGGCCGAGCGCATTGAATTTCGCATCCCAGCTTTCAATCCTTTGGAATTTCTACTTCGAGAAATCTTCTTCCCTTGTTGCCTCGTTACCTTGTTGCCTTGCTTCCCTAGTGTTACTTTCCACCCATGCTCGCGGCGTGGAACAACTGGCGGCAGCGGCATCGGCATCCCGCGTCGATCGCTCTCCACGTGGTTGCGATTCCGATGCTGGTGGTGGCCGGTGGGCTGATCGTCGTGCAGCTCTTCGACGGAGCATGGAACCTGTGGTGGCGGCCGGTCGCACTGGTGTTGGTAAGTTATGTGTTGCAGGGGATCGGCCACGCCATCGAAGGAAACGACATGGGCGAAGTCATCCTGATTAAGAAGTGGCTCGGCAAGCCGTATGTCGCCGTCGGCCCGCAGTGTCGGGAGACGCGCCATGACTGATCCTGCGATCAAAATCCGTCCGGCCCGCGCCGACGATCTCAACGTGATCGCCCAATTCAACCAGGGGCTGGCCCGCGAGACCGAGTCCAAGACGCTCGCCGATGACACGATTCGCGAGGGTGTCCGGCGGTTGCTGGCTGACCCGAGGCTGGGCCTTTACTTTATCGCCGAGATCGAGGGTATGATTGTCGGCCAGACCATGGTCACGACCGAATGGAGCGACTGGCGAAACGGATTTTTCTGGTGGATTCAAAGCGTGTACGTCTCGCCGGAATTTCGCCGTCGCGGGGTGTTTCGTGCGTTGCACATGGAGGTCCGCGAAGCCGCCCGGAAAAAGAAGGACGTCTGCGGACTGCGGCTCTATGTCCATGAGGACAACGCCCGGGCCATGGAAGCGTACCTGAACCTCGGCATGGAGCGGACGCACTACGCCTTGTTTGAAGAGGATTGGTCGTAAGGGAGCCGTAAGATTTTCGGCGGGTATCGCCCGCCCAGCCGCTCGGTGAGGAAAACATGACGCAATCAGAAATCAACTCGACAACGCACCAATCACAGCCGCCGCAGGCCGTCGCTCCGCGAAAGAACACGCCGCATCCGGTGTTCTGGGTTATCGCCGGAGCATTGGTGACCATTGCCTTTACATTGGTGACGCAGCGGGGCGCGCCATCGCTGTCCGGCGCAGCCTTTGGGCAGCCCACCACCAGTGCCGGGGCGCGCGGAGTCTTCGCCTTCTCCGGGCAACTGACCAAGTCGACCTATGGCGTGTATGTAATCGACACCGACACGGCCACCATGTGGATGTACGAATACATGGGGGGCAAGGGATGTTTGCGGCTCGCGGCCGCCCGAAGCTGGCGTTTCGACCGCTATCTTGAGAACCACAACTCCTGCGACCTGCCTCCGGAGGCGGTGGAGCAGATGATTGAAGAGGAGCGTTTGAATCGCAAGCAGTCTGACGAAAGCAAGATGCCGTGAAGCGCCATCAGAACGAGCGGCGCGCGGCCATCGCCCGGGACACGTCCCGCGCCCGGCGGCGGGCGTCGGCCTCGGCGAGACGGTAGATGGAGTGCAGAGCCTCGGCGATGGCCTCATCGCCCATTTCGGATAACTCCCGGTTCACTTCTTCGCGGCGATGATTCAGCTCGGACTCCGAAAGTCGATGGTTCGCGTGTTTACGGAATAAGGCGAGGAGGGCTCTCGCGCATCGTCCAGCCGGGTTGTGGTCGCTCATTTGCATGCTCGACTCCATGTGTTCGGGATGCATACAACGTATGCCACGCAGCCTGCAATGCAAAGGAAATTTGCGGAAAAACATGGCATTTCCTGCGCTTTCGTGTGAATCGCGCAAGACCCGCGCGGAATGGAATTGCCCCGTCGATGACGCTTTCCCCGACTCACCTTGGTGAAAGAATTCACAAAAGCGACGATTCGTGATTTCAGTCGCCGAAGTGGTAGGGGATTCCCTGTTTGAAGAGTTCCATGCGATATCGAAATTCGAGGGAGAGAGAGTCGAGTCCGAGCTTGTCGGCAAGGGCCATCCCTCGTTGTGCCGTTGCGATCGCGTCATCGAAATTTCCGTCCTCGGCCTGCGCCGAAGCGAGGATCAGCATCGCGTTGGGGTCGCGGTGTCCGCGGGCGAGCGAAACTCTGGAGGCCAATTCGCAGGCCTCGCAACCATCGCGCACGTCGGGATCGGGGTGCGTTGCGAGCAATTCCGCAAGAAAGCCCATCGCAGCCAGATCGTACGGCGCTCGTCGAATGTGGTCGCGGAGTATCAATGTCGCCTGATAGGCCCGGCCTCGCGCGATCCACAATTGCGAAAGACTCAACAGCGCGCGGGTTCGGCTGGGGTCGAGACGAAGGCTTTGCATGTAGAGTGACTCTGCGCCGCGGTCGTCACCGATGGCATTCAGTGCATCGCCGAAATGATGTGTGGCGATCGCGTCGCGCGGATCAAGTTCCAATGCGCGGCGGTAGTGCTCAATCGCTTCGTGCGTGTTGGGAATGGGAAGCGACAGATAGGCGTCCGCCAGGTTGGTGTGAACGATGGAGCTGTCAGGACTGACAGTAACGGCGTGTTTCCAAAGGTCCAGCGCGGTAGACCAGATGAGCGATTGGCTTGTCGTGGCAAAGAAGAGGCCGCCCAGCGTGGCGGCGCATGCGAGGGTCGTCAGGCCGGCGACGTTGGGCTTTCGCCACAAACTGGATCGGGCCAGCGACATCAGTCCGGCGGCCGGCAGCACCGCGAAACCCAGGCACGAGAGATAGCTGTACCTGTCGGCGACGAGCTGCGGTCCGCTCTGAAACAGGCCCGACACGGGAAGGAGCACGGCGGCGTACGCCCCAATTGCGGCGGTCAGCAATGGACAGCGCCGGCGATAGGCCACAGCGAGTGCCAGAAGAATGGCACTCCCAGTCAGACCCTTCGCGAAAATCCATCCCATCAGCACTTCCCGTTGCGGGATCTGGTACAGCGGACCCAGATGCAACGGAAACAGGGTCTTCCATGCATAGAAGCTGAAACCATACAGCGCCTGTGCGGTGCGCGACGGGAAATCATATTCAGCCAGCGGATACATCGCACCGGTTTCCGCCTGCGCAGCCCAGGCGCGCAAACCTGCCGCCAGAGCCAGGATGAAAAACGGTGTCTTGTCCCACACCAATACCGCCAGCCGTCGGAGCAGGGGCGTCGCAGAGAGTCTGCGCAACGGGTAGACATCGAGGATGAGCAGGACGATGGGTAACGAGACGGCGCTGGCTTTGGCCAGTAGTGACAACAACTGAAGGAACACAGCGAGCCAGTACCATCCGCGCGTCGACGCGTGTCCCGGCTCGCGCACCCGCCAGCGCACATACGAAAGGATCGACGCGACAAAAAAGAAGCCGGAGAGAACGTCCCGGCGCTCGGCCAGCCATGCAGCCGATTCGACGCGCAAGGGATGGATGGCGAAGAGCAAAGCGGCTAGCGCCGATGTCAGGAACAAGATCATTGGCGGGGCGATGGCGTCATCGTGAGCGCAGCGAAGGACCTGACTTGCGGATAGAGATTCTTCGCTTCGCCCGGGACGACCGGCTTGTGCCATCCAAGTCTGCGCCATTGATGATTGTTGGGCAATGATCATCAGGCGCTTGGTTAGGAAGTAGAACATCAGCGCCGTGCCGGCGTGAAGCAGCACGTTGGTCAGGTGATAACCTGAAGCCTCGCGCTTCCAGACTGTCCAGTCGAGCCAGTAGCTAAGCCAGGTCAGAGGCTGAAAGTGCCCCGCATAGGAGGTGGTAAACATCCAATGCAGGCTGTCGCCATCGAGCGTGCGGTAGATCGTGTTGCCGATCAGCAAATCGTCATCGTCCCAATAGACGTATTCCGCCATGATCGCGGGGAGAAATGCTGCGATGGTGAACAGCACAATGGCAATGGGAGCCACCATCGGCCATGGGATCAAGGAGAGCCGGCTCCGGGGCGGGGTTGGGGTTGGCCGCGCCGAAACGGCGGTTTTCATGGGCTGGGCTTCAGGGGCGATAACGTTGGATGCGGCCATCGGGTCTATTCTAGGAAACAGGAGCGGTCGATCCATAGTATTAGAGATAGAACACCTGGTAATCCCGATGATTCCTTTGGGCTCTGGTGGATGCGAAACGAATTTCCATATAAGCCGTGGTTTGGCGCATTGGTGACCTTGGCCGCCATATCGTTTTCTCCGACATCGTACGGACAATCAACCTCAAGTGATTCGGCGACAGATGCAGAGATTTCGGCCTTGACCGCGCAACTGAGCGATCCGGTCTACGCCAAACGTGTTGGCGCGACGCGCCGGTTGTGTGCCATTGGAACTCCGGCGATGGAATCGCTTGGCCGCGCAGCGGCGAGCGACGACATGGAAGCAGCCTTACGGGCCAGGAAGGTCTTGAAGGTGCTGGAGCGGGTGTACTTCGGCGGTGTGGAGGTTCGCCTAGAAAGCGATCGCGCCTCTTTCGAATGGGACGAGCCGATCGAGGTGCGGATGATTTTGGAGAACCGGTCGCACTATGCTGCGCGCATTCCCTTTTTGACCGGCACGGATCAATCGGACAGCGATTCCGCGGACGCCCGGCAGGTGGCGTCGATGGTTGATGCGTCGGACTGGCTGGTCGTGCAAAACGCACAAGGGCGCGAAGTCGAGCTTCGCGTGGATGAGATTTCCGACGACCCGGCCGTGCTCCGCGTGATTCAAGACCGTTTGGCCGGCGGGCCGGTATCGCGGATGGAGCCGGGGCAGCGGGCCTCCGTGACGCTGACGGCATTCAATCGTGGCTGGGCACGCTATCCCATGCTCGACGAAGGCGCCCACACCGTCTCGTTTCGTTACGTTCCCGAATGGATCGATCCGGTATTGGCGGAGCAGCGTGTCGGCGAAGTGCGCAGCAACACACTCACGCTGCGCATTTCCAAGGCGGCGCCCGAGTCGATATCGCGCCGGGGCGCACAGGCCGAATTGACGCTGCAGCGTGACCAAAACGACCTGGTCGCCTCGCTGACAAATCACTCCGATCGAATGATGTTGATCAACACCAACTATGGTGTTTCAGCGCCGTTCGCCGTCATGCAGTGGGCCTACGATCGCGATGGGAGGCGTAGCGTCGTTGCTGCCTCAGCTGAGTCCGGTCGCAACTGGAGTGACTTCGCAGCGAGTCGCTTTGTTCCGTTGGATGCCGGGCGCTCCCTGGAGCTGGCTCGAACCAGCATCGCCGATTTGGAGCGGGCATTGGGCCGTTCCGGCGAGCTCGCTCCAGTGGCCGATGCGGCCATCTCGGTCAGCTATTTCAATCTGTGCGATCGCCAATGGCAGATGCGCGAGCAGGCCAACCTGGACAAAGACGAATCGGCGCCCGCGGTCCTGAAATCGACCCTGCCCCGGCAGCTCCTTTCCGCTCGACTCACCAGCCAGTCCCTGCGGCCATGGAGCACTCCGTGACGAGAGCACGCCCCACTGTTCGGAAAACACAGTCCTTGTGTCCGTATCGATGACTCCCCCGGATCTCCGGCATGGGTATGGAGTGAAGCGAGGCCTCCGCAAGCACAAAGCCGGTGAATTATCAGAAGTTGTATGCGTCGGACCTTGCCATTTCCCCAGGAAATCGCGTTCCGTAACAACCTTGTCATGAAATCGACAAAACAGGGATTCATGAAGGCCAACTGGTGCGGGGATTCGCGCTTCGAATTCATGAAGTCGGGCAGCAATGAACGCAGAAAACCTGACGGAGGCCGGCGTCGCCAAATTATTTTCGTGGGGGGGTGACAAACGATTTCGACGAGTGTATAGTACCAGAGTCTACTGGTTTTCGTTCCCTGTTTTACAGTTCTGACGACTCCCCAAGAAACACGATCCCCAAGGGATGTTCGGCAGACACGCACAGGAGCGGAATTGAATTCAGGTCGGCAAGCCATGGATGGCAATCTCGGGGTGTTCCTCAGGACTCATTCGATCGTTGCCCGTACAGCGGAATCTTGCCGGTCTTGTTGCTGCGGTTGATCGAATTCAAGGCGTGTATTGCTTCCATGTAGACCATTTGAATCCCTGAAGGCGTAATTCCTTCGAGTGTGGTTTTGCCTTTGACCCAGAATCTTCCGGTGATCGGAATTACGGGTGGGATTGGAGCCGGGAAATCCGCCGTGGCTCGCATCCTGGGAGACCTCGGCGCGCTGGTCATCGACTCGGACACGATGGCTCATCAGGAGCTTCGGTCGCCCGAAGTTGTCGAAGCGATCAAAGCGCTGTGGGGGGACGAGGTTTGCACCCCTGGCGGTGAAATCGATCGAGCAGCCCTGGGCAGGCGAGTTTTTGCCAATCCAGCAGAACTCAAAAGGCTCGAGGATTTGCTCTATCCAAGGATCAACCGCCGTCGCCGCGAAATCATTGCCTCAAACTCCGGGCGGCCTGAGTTTCGAGCGGTGGTTCTGGACGCCCCCAAACTCCATGAGGCCGGTGTCGACAAGGAATGCGACGCAGTCATCTTTGTGGATGCGGACGACGAAACTCGTCTGCGTCGGGTGGCCCAAAGCCGCGGCTGGAGTCAGGAAGAGCTGGCCCGGCGGGAAAAAATGCAGATTCCGCTGGACAAGAAACGAGCAATGGCCGATTATGTGGTTGTCAATAATCACTCCGGCCCGGATTCGTTAACCCCCGAGTTGAAGCGGATACTGGACTGCGTGGTCGGTTTAAAACCCAAACAATAGTTTAATGGATTCGCGCTGCGGCGCTCCCGAACAAGTTCAACGGTATAGAGTAGAAAACAATCACAAGTCAGCGTTAAGTCGCAAATCCCAAGAGGAGGAAACAATCGATGGCGAAAGCCACCACACCCAACAAGCTACGCACACCCCGAAGACGCCTTTCATCCGCCGGAGACGGCGCAATGGAAGACACGCCCATGCACGCCGAACCCGTGGCCGCTGCGCCCGCGCCTGAGCCGGAAGTCATGGCGGCTTCGCCGGTCTCGTTTGAGGCGGAAGCTCCGGTCAGTCCGATCGATGCGGAAACGCACGCAAAGTACGAGGAGATCAAGCGGGGAAGCATCCACATCACGGAGCTTCAGCGCATGAGCGTCCAGGAGCTGCACGAGGTCGCGCGTCAGGAAGGGCTCGAGGAATTTACCGGCCTGAAAAAGCAGGACCTGATATTTAAGATTCTCAAGGACCGCATCAATCGCAACGGCTTGATGTACGGCGAAGGCGTGCTCGAGATTCTGCCGGACGGCTTCGGATTCCTGCGCAGCCCGGAATACAACTATTTACCCTGCCCGGATGATATCTATATCAGTCCGTCGCAGATACGTCGGTTTGGCCTTCGCACCGGGCACATCGTTGCGGGTCAGATTCGTCCGCCCAAGGAGTCTGAGCGGTACTTCGCCCTGCTGCGCGTCGAGGCCATCAACCTCGAAGATCCCAACGTCGTCACCGAGAAGACCAACTTCGAGGATTTGACGGCCCTGCACCCCACGCGCCGACTCTATCTCGAAACGGCTCAAGACGAGCTCAACATGCGCATCGTCGATATCGTGACGCCCATCGGCATGGGTCAACGCATGCTCATCGTCGCTCCGCCGCGCACCGGCAAGACGGTGCTCTTGCAGAAGATGGCCAACGCCATCTCCAAGAATCACCCTGATGTGTACGTCTTCATTCTGCTCATCGACGAGCGGCCTGAAGAAGTGACCGAAATGCAGCGACACACTTCCGCCGAGGTGGTTAGCTCGACGTTTGACGAGCCGGCCTCCCGCCACGTACAGGTGGCCGAGATGGTCATTGAAAAGGCCAAGCGCCTCGTCGAGTATGGCCGCGACGTCGTGATCCTGCTCGACTCCATCACGCGCCTGGCCCGGGCCTACAACACGGAAATCCCGCACTCCGGCAAGATTTTGTCCGGCGGTATCGATGCCAACGCGCTGCAGAAGCCCAAGCGATTCTTCGGAGCGGCCCGCAATATCGAAGAAGGCGGATCGCTGACCATTATCGGTACGGCCCTGGTGGATACCGGGTCGAAGATGGACGAAGTCATCTTTGAAGAGTTCAAGGGCACTGGCAATAGCGAGTTGCACCTGGATCGCCGTCTGGTTGAGCGCCGTGTCTACCCGGCGATTGACGTGGCCGCCTCCGGCACCCGCAAGGAAGAATTGCTCATGGATCCCAAGGAGCTGGAGTTGGTCTACCGCCTGCGGCGAGTTCTGTCGGATATGAACGTGGTCGAGGCTATCGAACTGCTGCGAGGCCAGCTTGGCAAGGTGCGCACCAACGCCGAATTCCTGATGACCATGAAGCTCGATTAACCCGTAACCCAAATTGCGAAATGACAAGTGCGGAATGCGGAATTTCGAATTGAACCTCGATTCCGCATTTCGCATTCCGAATACAACATTCTTGAAGGAGCGAGCCAGTGACGATCACGATCAAGTATTGCACGCAGTGAAATTACCTGCCAAAGGCCGCCGGTCTGGCGGCTGCGATCAAGAAACAGTTCGGCGTCGATTCCAAGCTGATCGAAGGATCAGGCGGCGTCTTCGATGTTCACGTGGACGGCAAGCAGATCTGGAGCAAGCACGATGTTGGCCGCTTCCCCGATGACAAGGAAATTCTCGATACGATCAAGGCGCTTCCGACGAAATAGCGACGCTTACGCCTCAAGATCGAGGTGAAGCTGTCCGTCCTTGTCGGTCCTGATGCCGGGTGGATTCTTTTTCTCGTCCTGATTGTCCTTGCGGGATTCGTCCTCGCCGAGTTCGCGTCCCTGGCTGCCGGTTCCTTCCGTGTCGCCATAGACCCGTGAATCCGCATCGGTGGTTTCCACCGTGTTCCCGGCATCGGTGACCGACTTGGCGTGCTGGCGAATCGCGTTATGCTGCCCCGCCCGACGGGCTTCGCCGGCCTCAGCGGCATCGCGGGCTTGGAGCGGCGCACCCGCAAACGACGACGCAATCGGTGAAGGGCCATCGGCCATGCAGCATGTATCGGAATGACAACCGGAACAGCATGAACAGGGTGACTCCGGCGTCCACCAGTCCACAGGTGTTTTCGCCGATTCCGACGGTTCCGCGTGCATTCATTGGGCAAATTGCGATCGATCGCGCCTTGTGAAATTGCGCCATCGCTTTTACTCTCGCGTGGCCCGGTCAGTTGGGTGCAAGGCTCCAGAGTTGCGGATTCTATGCCTCTTTACGATCAACACCTTCATTCTCGACACTCTTGCGATTGCAAGACAGAGCCGCGCGCCAACGTGGAGTCGGCCATCACAAGGGGGCTCGCCGGACTGACCTTCACTGAGCACTTCGACACCCACCCGCTCGACTTCCCGGGCTGCGTGTTCGACTACGCGGATTACTCCGCGAGCATCGATCGCTGCCGCGAAGAATTCGGTTCGCAAATCTTCATCGGCAAAGGCATTGAGGTCTGCTACCAGCCGCAACGAATGGATTACATTCTCAACTTTCTCGACAAGCATTCCTTCGACATGGTCATGCTGAGCCTCCACTACTTTTCCGGAGTTCCGATCCACGTAAAGGATAACTGGGAGGGGATCGACGCCGTCGCGGGCACGCGCCAATATCTGGAGGACATGCTGGCCGCAATCCAATTCGTGGAAAAGCTGCACGCCAGACGAGGCCGCGTCTTCGACGTGCTGGGCCACCTCGACGTGGTCAAACGCTACACGCTGCGCTATTACGGAACGTACGACGTTTCGCCCAACGCCGACCTCATCGACGAAATTCTTCGCGCCTGCATTGCCGCCGACCTGACTCCCGAAATCAACACGTCGTCACTTCGACAGGGCCTCACCGAAACCATGCCCAACGCCGCGACCATCCGCCGCTACGCCGAACTTGGCGGCAAGGCCATCTCGTTTGGCTCGGATTCTCACAGCGCCGAAACCATCGGCGCGGGATTCGACACGGCCGCGACCATGCTGCGCAGCGCCGGCCTGCAGGGCCTGGCCGTCTTCAAAAACCGGGAACGCACGATCGCACCTGTGTAGAGGCGAACAGCCTTTTCTCTTCAAGGCTTAGTGGTGACGATCGACGAGTTCCACGAGCATTTTCGCCGCATTTTTCGCAGCACTGGGACCTCGCAGCGGCGAGACGATGCCTGCCAGTTCTTCCGTCATCTCACTGCGCAATTGTGGATTTTCCAGCAGTTCGATTGCCTTGGCCGCGATCGGCTCCGTCGATCGGTAATACGGCATGAATTCCGGAACGATCTCTTCATCCGCCAGAATGTTCGGCAGCGACAGGAAGGGAGTGCGAATCATGAACCGCGCGATCAGATTGTAGAACAGCGGCGACGACTGATACATCACGACCATTGGCCTCTGACGAAACGCGACCTCCAGCGCCGTCGTCCCGGAGGCCACCAGCACCAACTCCGCCGCTTCGATCAAATCCTCACGACGGCTGGGGAACATTTCGCATCGCACTTGTGAACGTTGCACCGCGGCCGCCACGATCGGCGCGACATTCGGCCCGGCCACCGACACGCCGAAGTACGCACGCGGAAATCGCTCCGCAATCCGCCGCGCCACTTCCAATTGATCCGGCAAAATGGACTGCACAACGTGCTTTCGCGATCCCGGCAGCAGCGCGATCACCGGCGCGCCCTTCGCACGAATTTCGCGCACCTTCGCTGCGTCGGGCCGCTCCGCCTCAACCTGGTCCGCCAGCGGATGCCCCACCCATCGCGCCTCCACACCCTGATTGCGAAAATATTCCTCCTCGAAGGGGAAAATCACGGCCACTTTGTCGCAGCGATTCCGCAGCTTGTGAATCCGGTACGCCCCCCACGCCCACATCTGCGGCGCGATGTAGTACATCACCGGGACGCCTGCGGCCTGAGCTTTGGCGGCCAGCGGCAGGTGCAGCGTCGGGCTGTCGATCACCACAGCCGCCGCAAACGGGTTCATCCGCAGATACCGTCCGGCCGCTGACAGCATCTTCGCCGCCCGACCCGCGACCTTCAGCGCACCGAGCAGCATGCCCGCATGGGAAGTCATGTCGAAGATGGATTCGCACCCCGCGGCTACCATCTTCGGACCGGCCACGCCCACGAACCGCAGATCGCCGCGCATCTGCCGTGCCGCCTTGATGAGGTCGGCCCCATGCTGATCCGCGCTCGGCTCGGCCGCGCTGATGAATACAAGCGTCTCGCGCGGCTTCGGCTGGGCCGTCCCATGCGACCCCCCATGCGCGCCTTCCTGGTGATGTCCGTGCCCTTCGCCGTGCATTGCTCGCGGAGTATACGCCAACTCGCGGGGTTCGCAGCCATGGGCGGGGAAGGCGGCAGGAAGGGGGGACGAAGGGAGCACGAAGGGGTCCGCGAAGGCAGGAAAACCGCGATTGCAGGTGAGAAAACACAGTTTTTGGATGAAGTGCCGGGAGCGGATGGGTTCGTTCGCGCATTTTTTGTTTCGCCCTGCAGAGGGGGTTCATTCGATGGCGGCGCGGCGAAGGGTGGTACCACGGCGTGTGCGCGCAGAGATTGCCCGGTCGAATGCATCAACCTCAATAACATCGTGGGCGCGCGGATTTGGTTGCGGGATTGCAATCAGCGAGAAGCGGTAGTTTACAAGGCAGTCGTGGTGCATCAAGATGCACCCTACAGGGCTTTGGCCACCCCACCGGTTAGAGCCTAACAAAGGATGGTTTTTCCCGGACGAGGAAAGCTTGTTAATGACTGGGGCGAATTTAGTCCGAATAATGTTTCGGGTATGCTCGACTGCTAGACTCATCGAAACGGCAGCGAGCGCGCGAACATCGCCTTATGTTGACTTAAGGAGGTAGAAGCGATATCGTGATGGTTAGATGTTGTTTGGGGGCTCGTTTGCTAGCAATTTGATTGCTCATGTGGATGCAAGCCCCTTGTAGCAAGGGACCATTAGTATTGTGGTCACGTTTCTAACAAGCATATCCCCGCCCTTGCGTAGGTTCTTGTAGTCCATGTGGAGAGACCAATGTCTGCTATCTCATCTAATACAAATGTGCATGAAGATAGAGGCGTAGTGGACGAAAAGTTCGCCGGTGGGCTTGGACCTGTTATCTGTGCAGGCTCAGGCACAAGAGCAAAGTGTGGAGGGAACGCCCTCTCTGGATCACCCTATTGTTATTTCCATTTGAAAGACGATCACGAAGCGTATTCAAAATGGTGGGAGCAGACGGTCCTTTCTCGGATCAATTCGAATGAAAAGGATTTTCGTGACCTTTGGCTTGAGCACGTTGACTTTTCCCGAGCAAACTTGAACTTTGCGCACTTTGACCATTCTCAGCTAGAGGGCGCTACTTTCAAAGAGACTTCTTTGAAAAGTTCGTCGTTTACGAAAGCCAATCTGTCATCAACAACTTGGGACGAAGCAATATTCGATCGTACAAACTTTCAGTACGCAAGGCTAACGCATGCGAAATTCAAAAGGCTAGACTTTTTTCGGTGCAATTTTCGTGCTTGTAACGCCAATGCCGCTATGTTCAAAGAAGTCCTCTTGGATGGCTGCGATTGGATGGGATCTGAATTGCGAGCAGCGCGGTTCGAAAGAAGTTATTTTGTCAGCTGCAACCTTCGGAAACTACGAGCTTTCGCTTGTGAACTTCGGCTGTCAGGCGTCCGCCGCTCCGAAATGGAATTTGCTCGCTTCGATGATGCCACTTTCGTTGGTGTGGACTTTTCCGACTCGAATAGCCTCGAAAAGTCAAGCTTAACTGATGCCTATTTTACAGCATGCATATTTTCGAATGATTCTCAACGAGCGAATCCGTTACTAATTAAGAAGAAGGGTGCGGTCGTCACGGGGAGCATCGGTGTACCTAATGAAGAGTTTATGCCAAGAGATCGATCTGACGCGATTGATTTGATTTTTGTGCTGATCGCGCTCCGATCGGGCATAGGTATCGATGACCCAAAATCTCCAATAGCGGTTGACCATGCGACAATTGTCAGACTGGTAAAAGTCTTGGATCGCCCAGAGTCTCTACCATCGAGATCGGACGAGGTTGTGCGTCGTTTGCTAGGCGATGAAACCAACAGAGAAGCGGCTGCCGCAAGTTACGGACTTGCCATAACAACTGCCGCATCGGTCATAGTTGGTGGCACCACAGCAGCGTGGTTGCCCATTGCTGGAATGGTTGTTGGCGGCGCAGCCTCGCATGGCCTTCGCGTGCTCCGCAGGCACCTAGCAATTGCCGAGTAACCATTGACAGCTAACGAACTCTGGATCATCTTGCCAATGTGGAGTTCGATCCCAAAGAGATAAATGAAGCAGTTAAGCAACTCGCATCTGATGAAGAGCGAACTGCTGGTGCGTTGCCAAGCGCGATCGCAGTCGCTGGAGTATCATGCGGGGGAAGCGGTGTTCTCTGGTATACTGGGGAGACACTTGCAGCTACTGGTTGTATAACCAGTCTAGCACTTCTTATGGGGCTATTGGTAAGGGCGTGGTATCAGCGTCGACAACAACGAGGAACTCGATATGATCCCGTGATCACACGAATGAAGAAAATGATCGAGTTGCATGAGACCTTCTTTCGTCTAGTGAATTCGGTCTTGAAGCTTTACAATGCGCACATGATTACCGAAGAACAATTCAATACGCAGCTTGAGGCTGTGTACCGGGAAGCACGGATTGACCGTCGCGTTCATTTGAAATCAGAAAAGAAATGATTCGGAGTGCAAACTCCGTTTGTCTTTTTTCCGCAAGAAAAAACGCGAAACTCACACTCTCAGCCGGCCACGCTGCGGAGGTGGGGTACGTCAAAGAGTTGGAAGCGCGTGCGGAGCGAGGCGATCGATTCGCCGCGCTGGGTGATGTTCGGCTCGTGGATCGGCCCGAGCTTTCCAGAGGCTTCGCTGAGATATTTCACGCCGAGGGGTTGCAACCCCATGAGCCGGACGCACGTGGCGTCGACGGCGGGCAGGTTCTTGCCCATGACGATGCAGCCGAGTTGTTTCGGCGTGCCCATGATCGGCCCGTCGCCTTCCATGCCGACGATGCCGTCCACGATGGCCAGATGCGGCCGGACGGTGGAGTTGATGTCGAGAATGGAGTTTTCGATTCCAGCGTAATGAAGCACGTTTTTCGGCCAGCCATAGACGACGCCGGGCATGACCCCAAAGAAGTTTTTCATCGCACATGTGACGCCCGCCCAGTGATGCGTCTTGATCTTGGGTACCGAGACAATCAGGTCCGCGCCGAGCAGCGTCTTGGGCAGGAACAGTTTGTCCAGATGCGACCAGCCGCCCGCATTGGCCACCGGTGCAACGTCGTCGTGGTTGAGATCGACAAATTCGAGCCTGGCCTCCTCCAGCGCCTTGCCCATTCCCGACTCATCGAGGACCAGCCAGCTATCCCGGCGATGACCCTGCCCCTCGGCCACGATGACGGCGGCAGCGTCGAGTCGGCGGAAGACCTCCGCTGCGGCGAGGATCACCGACGGATGTGTGTTGATGTGTGCATGGCCCAGCGCGGTCTCGACAAGATTTGGTTTCAGCAGGACGCGTTTTCCGCGCACCTGGTCGCGGGTTACGCCGATGTTTGCGAGACCGTCGGCAATCAGAGCGGCCAGATTGCTGTCATATCGTTCCGCGCGCCCGACAAATACGTCTGCGCGAAGTCCATTTTCGTGGCGGCTCCAACGAGGCAGAAAAGCGGCGATTCCGCTGCCCAGGAAGGCGGCCGCGCCTAGGCCCAGCACTTCGCGGCGCGAAATGGCCGAGTGAACCCCCGGCGCGACAACCTGTCTGGGTTCAGATTCCAAGGGCCAGCTCCTTTTGTGCGGCCACAAGCGGGCACGATGTGCTGTCGGCGAGCAGTAGCATTGCATCGCAAACCGGTGCGGCGGATCTGCGGCTCACGCGATCGGCGCATTCACTCAGCCAGTCGTCCGCCGCTTCGGGCCTTGAGCGCCATGCTGTGGCCCCGATCAAGCCCCATCCCAGGGAGAGGGGCGTTCGAATGCGCGGCAGTTCTTCGTGCAGGAATTCGATGGCCTTATCGATGCAGTCCCTGCGCGGCTCGCCGGCCAGCGCCGCCAGGGCCATTCCAGTCTGGGCGGGAAATGGCCGCAGCTCGCTGCCGAACATCATGCTGTTGCCGTAATTCCATCCTCCGTGAGGCATGGCCCGATCCCACAGGAGCGAGACTCCCTCTCGCGTTCGCGCGTGCTTCGCAAGTTCCGCCGACCGAAGTGCGAGAATGGAGTACGCTGTCGGTTCAATCCACGAGTGCGTTCCGTCAACCCAGGACCAGCCCTTGAGTTGGGTGTTATGTCCATAAATGGCGGGGTTTGATTTGAACGGTTTCCCTTCGCTGCGGAGCAGGCACTCGACAGCGGCTTTTTGATTCGACGAGTAGTCGGCGCCGCGCGGAGCGCGAGTCTGATTCCACGCGAGGCAGGCCAGCGCCGTGGCCCAACAGGGTTGCAACACATTTGCATTTACCGCCACTCCGCCATCCGGCTGCTGGAGCGTCGCCAGCCGGCGCAGGCCGCCCTCGAGCGACGGATGATTTGTGTTGCGCTCCGCAAGAGCCAGACACGCAAGGGCTGTGGGTTCTGCGCATGGTTTACCGGCGGGCTGATAGGACCAGCCGCCGTCTGCGTGCGATGCTGCAAGCAGTCTTTGTATGCATTGTTCCTGCCAGCTCATGATTTCGTTCTGTCATCGTCCTTGCAAACCCGATTCTCGTGTTAGAGTCCGCCTGGGCGGCTGGTTTAAGCCTACATTTCTCATGCGCATCTCCCCGGTCGCTTTTTGCGGACCCGATGCCCGCGAACCGGCCTATAAGCAGGTGGATCGCCGGAAAAACTTTTGCCCGCGCGAAATTCGCTTGCTTACCCGGGGAGCATATTCGACTTTGTAATGGACGCTTTGCGATGAAACGCACGGCAGCCGGGAGGCTGTGGGGTAAGGAGCGGGGCAATGAACAAGATCACACAAACGATTCTGAATTTCTTGAGATCCGAGGAGGGGCCGACAGCGACGGAATATGCGGTGCTCATCGCCGTCATTTGCGTAGCCGTCATTGGAGCGCTCTCCAGCTTCGGCGTTCACATGGAAAATTTGTATACAAGCCTGGCGTCCACAATTCCCACCGGCAGCAGCGCCGGGGGAAGCTGATTCGGCGCAGGGCAAGGATTTTCAGAGACTCGGGCCCGGTGGAGGCGCGGGTTACTTGGGAGGGGCGGGCCAGCTTTAGCGGGCCAATGCGACCTTCGATTTCACCGGGCTGCCTGCGGCGGCCCTTGTTGGAGAGGAGTTCCGAATGAAGGGTTTCGTACATTGCGTGAAGACGTTCTTGAAGTCCGAAGATGGCCCGACGGCAACCGAATACGCCGTCATGCTCGCCCTGATTATTATCGTCGCGCTCGGCGCGATTACGGGGCTCGGCACCACGGTCGATGCGATTTTCACGAACGTGGATAGCAGCCTGCCGACGGGCAGCTCGTCGTAAGACGTGCTTGGATTCGGCTTCGCGCCGCCTGGGGCGGGCGCGCCGATCTGACGAACACATCGAGGCGGTGGGCGCCGCCGTCTGGCGGCGCCCACTTGCCTGCTTTCAGGGATTTTTTCCGCCGTGAGCCTGACGTGCTCGGGTGGGTTGGATGCGTCGGTCTGTTTTGAAACTTCCATTCGGTCGCCGAATTGGGAAAGGAGATTTTCGATGAAGAGCCTTGTCCAGTGCGTGAAAACGTTTTTGAAATCCGAAGATGGCCCGACGGCGACGGAATACGCCGTCATGCTGGCCTTGATCATTATCGTAGCCCTGGGCGCGATTACGGGGCTGGGCACCACGGTCGACAGCATCTTTACGAACGTGGATAGCAGCCTGCCGTCCGGAAGCGCGTCCTGACGCATGGCGACGCAATCCTGCAACGCCTGAGGCGTGCGGGGTGTGCGTGACGGAAAGTTACGGAACGGTGGGCGTCGCCGCGCGGTGGCGCCCACCTGTCCGCACTCTGCAACTTGGGAGCCCCTGCCCTATGGATAGTTACTGGCAAATCACCTGCGCCATTCTCGTACCCGGCGTCCTGCTGGCCTCCTGGATTGACTATGCCCAGCGACGCGTACCCAACTGGCTCAATGCGACGCTGATCATCATTGGATTCCTGGTGCAGGCGGCGTATTTCGGCATGAGCGGTCTGACCACGGGATTTCTCGGCATGGCCACCGGCTTTGGCCTGCTCATCATTCCCTGGCTCATGCATGGCATGGGTGCAGGTGACGTAAAGCTCATGGCGGCGATCGGAGTGTGGCTGGGTCCCTGGCTCACGCTTTGTTCCTTTGCGCTGGGGGCGATACTCGGCGGCGTCGCGGCCGTGGCGATGATCCTTTCGACCGGACGCCTCCGCATGGCGTGTGCGAACTTCGGAATGATCATGGCGAAGTGCTCGAACATGCAGTCCATGTTCAGTGAATTCGGATCCGCCAAGAGTTTTGGCATGACCTCGCAGTTGTTGCCCTATGGCGTTCCGCTGACCGGCGGCACGCTCATCATCCTGGCGGGCAAAGTCTTCGGTTGGTGGGGGATGTAAGCGATGAATCTCAAGAAACTGTTCCAAACTGTAGCCAGTCGGCGCGGGCAGCGCCGCGGAGCCGCCGTCGTAGAGTTCGCGGTGGTCCTTCCGCTGCTCCTGACGATCCTGTTTGGCATCATCGAGTATGGTTGGGTGTTCATGGTGCGGCAAACGCTTCAGACGGCGGCCCGCGAGGGATGCCGGATGGCCGTGCTCCAGACCACCACCACTCCATACACCAATGTGCTGGACCGCATTTTCCAGGTGATGCAACCGACCGGATTGACCAGCTATACAGTAACCATGACGCATGCCACTTCGACAAGCCCGATCGAAACTGTGGAAGTCGAGATTCCCTATGACGACGTCTCTTTGATGGGCGGCTTCTTCGGAACCCATAATTACGACCTCGGCGGGACGTGCAGCATGCGCAAAGAGGGCGGCTCAAGCTAGGTTGCGGCCGCCATACCAGCATTCGCAGGGGTACGGGGCCGCGTCCGATTCGACGCGGCCTTCCTCATTTTCGGGACCCCAAACGCGGACAGAAGTCGAAAAATACGGGGGATCAAGAAATTTGAGACGATTTTCCAAGACCGGCCAAAACAATCCGATAAGCAAGTAACCCCTTTGGGGGCGGTAACTCTCAGGTAGGAAGGGTGCGCGACCATTGGAGTCGCTGTCCCGGCGAACATGTTGCCCGAAGTGGCGGGCATGACCAAAAGAGGGCAGGAATATGAATCGTAGAGCAGCAATTCCATTGGTGGCGGGACTCGTAATCGGACTCGTCGCGGTAAAGCTGGTGATGGACTTCGTCAAGAAGGCGCAGGGTTCCCAGCAATCCCAGCAGAAATTCACGCTGGTGCAGGCCAAGCAGGACATCCGGGCGTACGAGAAGATCAAGCCCGAGATGATTCAGGCGATTGAAACGTCTGATTCCGTCCTCGCGCCGCAGGCCGAGCGCATGAGCACACTCGAAACCGTCGTGGGACGGGTGGCGATGAAGAGCATTCCGCAGAATTCCCCCGTTCTCAAGTCGATGCTTGCGCCGGAGGGCACTCCCGAAGGAATCGAAGGTCGGATTCCGCCGGGTTACCGGGCGGTTGCAGTCAAAATCGATGAAGCCACCAGCGCCGGCTACAACCTGCAGCCTGGCGACTGGGTGGACGTGATTGTCGTGATGGACATTGAGACGGGATTGCGCGGCAAGAAGGACACGCTGGCCGAGGTCATTCTTCAGCGTGTTCAGATCGCCGCCATCGGACAGGGAACCAGCGATCAAGGCGAAGCAAGCGGCGGCAAGGCCAAGCCGGCCAAATCAGCCACCATTCTCGTGAAGCAGGAGGACGCTCCCAAGCTGCACCTTGCCGGGACGCGGGGCAAGATCACGCTCGTGCTTCGTGGCAGTGACGACAAGAATAATGACAGCCCGACCACTGCGTATGGCAACGATATCATGGCCAAGCTGAACCATCAGCAGGTTGCCATGGCTCCTCCGCCGCACGCCGAGCCGGAGCCGGTCGTGGCAGCCGAGCCGGAAAAACTTCCGCCTCCGCCGCACACGGTCCTGGTGTTCCGAAGCACGGCACAGGGCAATACGCCCGCGGCCACGGAGCGCGTCACGTTTGAAAATGCGGACTCGTGGAAATTGCTGGAAGTCGGATTGGGTACACCCACTGGTTCTGGTTCCATCATGAAGGGAACCAAGCCCAGCGGTTACAAGCCTGCTGCGACTCCGGCTGCCACTCCCGCCGCGACGAATCCGGCCGGTGCGCATCCTGTGGTCGCGCATCCGGTCACTGAAAACAACGAAAGCGCAAATGATCCCACGGACAATGGCGACGCCGACGAAGAATAACGTCAGGCCGGTTCTAAGGAGGACCATACGATGTTAATGAATGTCATGGACGGCCCCGGCACTGCGGGGTCGAAGAAGCGTCGTCCGACAAATGGGACGATGGCTACGAAACTCAAGACGCTGGCCGTATTCGCCGCGTGCATGGGAGTGGCTTCGGCCCGTGCCCAGCAGCCCGCAGCGGGTGGCGCCGATTTTCGCGCCTCGGTGGTGGACGTATCGAACAGCTACCAGCGAATCAGCGTCCCCATTCACCGCAGCGTGACCATCGAAACCTCGGCGGAGTCGACCCGGGCCGACGTCATCGACCGTGCGATCGCCGATGTTCAGGTGGTCAGTCCGAAGCGAATGCTCGTGACGGGCAACTCCTTCGGCACGACCACGGTCGTGCTCACCGGCGGCGACAAGCAATATGTGTTCGAAGTCACCGTCGAACTCGATCTGAACGCGCTTCAGGAGACGATCCGGCGTGTTGATCCGCAGTCCGACGCCAAAGCGACGTCGATGCGCGGCAACGTGCTCCTTGTGGGTACGGTCAGCAGTGCTGAACGGGCCCGCCGCATCGTCGAACTCGCGGAACTGTTCGTCCCGAAGGGCGCCGATGGCGCGCCGTTGACGCACATTCAAAACCACCTGGAAGTCGCCGGTGAACAGCAGGTCATGCTCCGTTGCGTCGTCGCGGAAGTAAGCCGCGCTGCGAGCCGCGAGCTGGGAATCAATGGGTTCCTCGCCGGAGAAAACTTCAAGGACGCCTTCCTGGTCAATCAGTTGGGCGGTATCAATCCGATCAACATCGGTGCGGCGGCCAGCTCGGCGGTCACTCAAAATCTGCCGTTCCTTACGGATGAAAATGGAATCAATATCGCACGAACCCCGACTCTGTCGCTGGGCTTTCCGCGGGTTCAAACGCAGCTGTTCCTGAAAGCCATGGCCGACAACCAACTCCTGTCGGTGTTGGCGGAACCGAATCTCGTAGCGATCAGTGGTGAGACAGCCACGTTCCTGGCGGGCGGCGAGTTTCCCATTCCCGTACCGCAAGGCAATCAGGGCCAAGTCACCATCGAATTTCGTGAATACGGCGTGCGGCTGAACTTTACGCCGGTGGTCCGCGGCAATCAGTTGATCCGCCTTCGGGTCGCGCCGGAAATCTCGGAACTGGATACCACGACGGCCATTCAGATTCAGGGCTTTGTCGTTCCCGGACTCACCACTCGATCCACGGAAACGACCGTTGAACTGGGTAGTGGGCAGACCATCGCTATCGCAGGACTGCTCAGTGAGCAGTCGCGCGGTCTGGCCAGCCGCATTCCTGGCGCGGGTGACATCCCCGTGCTCGGTGCGCTGTTCCGTTCCGTCAATTACCGAAGCTCGCTTACCGAATTGGTCGTTCTTGTGACACCGGAAATTGTCGCACCGCTGGATGCGCACCAGAAGGTTCGCCTGCCGGGCGACGGCATTGAGAAGCCCAATGATTGGGAACTCTACGTTCAGGGCGAAGTCGAGCCGGCCAGAGAAAATCTTGGCAGTGGTCCCAAAGGTCATCGCGGAGGCATGCAAAAGTCGGATCCCGATGACTTGTCTCTGCACGGACAATGGGGACACGTGAGCGAGGAAGACGGGAAGTAACTCAAATCAGATCATGGCCAGACATGGCAACGACGCCCGGATACGGGCGTCGTTTTTTTTTGCGGAGGCGGAGATAGGAGGCGGTGCGATCTTGAAGCCCTCGCCGTCATGCCTTCTGTTTTGGCCCATAATACCGCGTATGCATGAGCGCAGACCGGATTGAGCAAGCCTAAGAAGTGGGCCCCGCGTGGCTGACCGATATACGACAATATAGACAGGAGGGCGCAGGGCGTTGAAGGAAACGCCGTGCGCGGTGTCCCTTGGTACCCCACCGCCTCGCCCCGTGACGAGCCCAAACCGGTTGTGGCTCGCTCTTCAAGGGGGGAAGCAGGGTCATCGGAATCACGCTGGGAACATGGCCCACGACCTGAAACTCATTCTTTTTAACCGTGATGAGACGAGCGTTGCCGAATTGCGCGCCCAACTCCATCATCTCGACGGCGTCAAGATCGTAGCTGAAGTTGACGAGCCGGCGCTCATTTCGCAGGCGGTGTCCCAGTTCAATCCGGACGTCCTGGTGGCGAATCTCGATCCGGGACCGGAACTCATCCTGCCCCTGATCGGTGAAGTCGCAATCGCGAATCCCGGCGTGGCCATCTTCGCAGTATCTCAATCCACCGAGGGATCGCTGATTCTTCAGGCGATGCGGCTGGGCATCAAGGAGTTTTTCCCCAGGCCCATTGATCCCGCCATGCTCGAAGAGGCCCTCGGGAAAGTCGCCTCGCACCGGAAGGACAACCGGCACAGCGGCAAGTTGATCACCGTAACGGGTACATCCGGAGGTGTCGGCGCGACGACCATTGCGACCAATCTGGCGGTTGAACTCGGGCAACTGGCCCCGCGAAAAGTCACGGTCGTCGATCTTGATTTTCGATTCGGTCAGGTGGCTACATTCCTCGATGTGGATCCGCAATATACACTGGCCGATTTGTGCCAATCAGCCGAACAACTGGAAACCGCCACCATCAACCGGGCCCTCGTGCATCACAACTCAGGAATCAATGTGCTCAGCAGGCCGCTTCACTTTGCGGAAGCTGACGCGATCACGGCGGCCGCCTGCGTCGGGGTGATGTCTTCGCTGCTTCAGATGAATGAATATATTGTGACGGACGGACCGACTCGCTTCGACCAGGGAGCCCAGTCTGTTTTTGCACTGTCCGATATCAATATCATTGTGGTGCAATTGCTCGTTCCCAGCGTGCGGAACGCCCTTCGCATCGTCGAGGCCATGCGCGAGAGCGGATACAACATGGATCGCACGCGGTTGCTGTGCAATCGTGAAGGCCGTGAATCGGGACACCTGTCCGAAAAAAACGTAAGCGAAACGCTGGGGATCCCGGTGTTCGCGACCATCCCGGACGATTGGGAAATGGTGAGCGGCGCGATCAATCTCGGCGAGCCGCTTTTGATGCACAGTCCGAAAAGCAAAGTTCGGATGAGTCTTCAGGAAATTGCCACGCGGTTCCACAGACCCGCCCCAGACGCCGATGATAAGGAACCGAAGAAGAGCCTTATTGGGCGCATTTTCGCCAATAGTTAGTCCATGGGGTGGTTCGCCATACCGCACTGTGGTTTGGGCCTGGGGGATCTAGAGGGAACTGTTCAGGGGGATTTGTCATGTTCGGGAAGCGCCCGGCTAATACCGTCACACCCACGCCACCAGCGCCTGCTGCGCCTGTGGCGGTCAAGCCGACCATTGCCGCCCGCCCCGCCCCTGTGCCGCCGCAGCCGGCGAAGGCGCGACCGTCCAAGGAAAAGGTTGAGCAGTTCAATGCCCTCAAGATGCGGCTGCACCGCAAACTGATCGACAAGCTCGATCTGTCGCGCATGGTCGGCGATGACGAAACGCTTCGCGAACAGGTCAAGGAAGTTGTTTCGCAGCTGGCCGATCAGGAAAACACGCTGCTCAATTTCAACGAGCGTCAGCGTCTCATCAATGAAGTGCTCGACGAGACCTTTGGCCTGGGGCCGCTGGAAGTTCTGCTGGGCGACCCGACCATCAGTGATATTCTGGTCAACGGCCCCAAGCAGGTGTATGTGGAGCGCCGCGGGAAACTCGAAACCACCGAAGTGGAGTTCCGCGACAACCCGCACTTGATGCACGTCATTGACAAGATCGTCAGTGCCGTGGGCCGCCGCTGCGACGAAACCTGTCCGCTGGTGGACGCCCGACTGGCCGACGGCAGCCGCGTGAACGCGGTGATTCCTCCGCTGGCCATCGACGGCGCCAGCATGTCCATTCGTCGTTTCGGCGCCGATCCGCTCACCTGGGACGATTACATCAATTATCGCTCTGTCACGCAGGAGATGCGAGATTTTCTCGAAGCGTGCGTCAAGGCCCACCTGAATATCGTGGTCGTGGGCGGAACCGGATCCGGAAAGACCACGCTGCTCAACAACCTGTCGAGCTTCATCCCCGACACGGACCGCATCGTCACCATCGAGGATGCCGCCGAACTGCAGCTTCGCCAGCCGCACGTCGTGCGACTGGAGACCCGTCCGGCCAACATCGAAGGCAAAGGCCGCATCACCATCCGCGATCTGCTCATCAACAGCCTGCGTATGCGACCCGACCGAATCGTGGTCGGCGAGTGCCGCGGACCCGAAACTCTGGACATGCTCCAGGCCATGAACACCGGTCACGATGGCTCGCTCACCACCATTCACGCCAACAGCTCGCGCGACGCCGTGGCTCGCGTCGAAACGATGGTGATGATGGCGGGATTTGAGCTGCCGATTCGCGCGATCCGCCAGCAGTTCGCCTCGGCCATCCATCTGCTCGTGCAGGCCCAGCGGCTTTCGGGCGGTGCGCGTAAGATCATCGGCATCACGGAGGTAACCGGCATGGAAGGCGACATCATCACCATGCAGGATATTTTCTCGTTCGAGCAGGTTGGCGTCTCCGCTTCGGGGCGGGCGCGAGGTCAGTTCGTCGCCACCGGCATTCGTCCTTCGTTTCTCGATCGGCTCAAATCCTCGGGCCACGAGGTTGATTCGGCCATCTTCCAGCGCAAAGTGCTGATGGCTGAGGAGGGAGAATAAGGCCCATGATGAACGTCTTCGCATCGATTCTTGGCGCCTCGGACATCGCCATGTACCTGCTCCCCACAGCGGGATGCATGTTGCTGTTCTATGGCGTGTGGCAAGTTGTCACGGAAAGCAAGGCATCCAGCCAGAAGAAGGTGCAGGATCGGCTTCGTGGCGAACGCACCAAGCGCGAAAAGCAAAACGCCAGCATCCTGCGCAGGGACGCCATCGCACAGTCCGGCGCCTCCATCGCCGACGCTCTGGTGGGCAAGCTGGCCATCATGCCCAAATTCCAGACCCTCTTGAACCAGGCCGATCTGGGATGGTCCGCCCCGCGAACACTCTTTAATCTCGTCTCCATCGCGGTCGTGGGCGGATTGGGTCTGTTCGTGCTGCACATCAGTCCCTTTGCCGCCGTGGGCTGTGCCGGCGGAATCATCATCCTCCCGCTTCTCTGGATGAGCATGCGTCGCAAGCGCCGCATGAACAAACTCAATTCCCAGCTTCCCGACGTTTTCGAGATGATGAGTCAGGCACTTCGCGCGGGACACTCGCTGGCCGGTGCGACCCAGCTCATTTACGAACAAATGCCGCCGCCTGTTGCCACGGAATTCGGGCAGGTGTACCAGGAGCAGAATCTCGGCGTAAAGATCGAGGAAGCCCTGCAGGCGATGGCCGATCGCGTGGACTCGCTCGACGTCCGATTCTTCGTGACCGCGGTGATGATCCAGCGGCAAACCGGCGGCGATCTCGCCGAGGTATTGGATAACATCAGCGGCGTGATCCGTGAACGTATTGAGCTTGCCGGTCTTGTGCGCGGGCTCACCGCCGAAGGCCGACTCTCCGGCTGGGTGCTCTTTGCCCTGCCTGCCGTGGTCTTCTTTGCGTCGATGTATTTGAACCCCGCGTACGCCCGAGTGCTGCTCGAAGAGCCCACCGGCCAATTGATGCTCATGCTCGCAGGCGGAATGCAGCTGATGGGAATCGCGATGATTCGCTGGATCGTCAACATCAAGGTATGAGGTCCGTGGCTTGCGCGCTGCGGCGCGCCAACCGGAATGGGTGATTGTAGTGGCGATGTACTTCATCATTGGCGGTTTGATTCTGGTCAGCATCATGCTGATCGTGTTTGCCTTGCTCCCCAAGGGGCCCAAGGAGGACGACGCGATTCGCCGTCGCATGACCGGACGCAGTGCGCAAAGCAACCTTGCCGAGCTCCGCAAGGAAGCCAAGAAGTCGGTCGCGCAGAAGGTTCTCAGTACCGTCGCGCCAATCGCCATCCCCACGTCCATGAAAAACGCCGAGCAGGTCTCCCGCCTGCGCATGAAACTTGCCTGCGCCGGGCTTCGCAGCGAAAGCGCGCCAACGACCTTCCTGGCGAGCAAGACCGTGTTGGCCGTGCTCTTTGGGCTGGGCGCCATCGGTTACGTCTGGGCCAAGGGCACAGCGATCAACAACGCCGTCGGCATCGTCACCACCGCCCTCGGAATTGGTTTCCTCGCACCGAACCTGTGGCTTAGCTCCGCAGTATCGAAGCGAAAGGGCATCATCAAAGACGGCCTGCCCGATACGCTCGATATGATGGTAATCTCCGTGGAGTCCGGCCTGGGTCTTGACGCCGCATTTCAACGAGTCGGCGAGGAAATGAAAAAAGTCCACCCGGCCCTCTCCGAGGAATTGACGCTCGTCACCCTCGAATCGCAGATGGGAATTCCGCGCAGCGAGGCGCTCGCCAACATGAGCGTCCGCACCGGCCTGGACGAGGTACGCTCGCTGGTGGCCATTATCAACCAGGCCGAACGCTTCGGAACCAGCATCGCCAAGGCCCTTCGCAATCAATCTGACGCCCTGCGCGTGAAACGTCGCCAGGCCGCCGAGGAACGGGCCCAGAAGACCACCGTCAAGCTGATGGCCCCACTGATTCTGTTCATCTTCCCGGCCATTCTGGTCGTGCTGGCCGGCCCGGCTGCCTTGAAGATGATCGAGGCCCTGGGCAACACACCGGGACTTAAGTAAGACTCGAAGCGCAGATACAATCGCGCCATGCGTTTCACCAAGATGCATGGCCTGGGCAACGACTATGTCTACGTCGATGCCCGCACTGAGCATGTCGAGAATCCTCCTGACACCGCCCGGAGAATCTCCGATCGTCACACCGGCATCGGCTCGGACGGACTGATCATCATTCACCCATCCCGCGCCGCAGACGTTCGCATGGAGATGTACAATGCCGACGGCTCGCGCGGGCGGATGTGCGGCAACGGCATCCGCTGCGTAGCGAAGTACGCTGTCGAACATGGCATGGCCGCCGGCCCGCTCGTCCGTATCGAAACCGACTCCGGCCTCAAAACCTGCGAATGCCTGGTGCCTCCCCCCTTACCAAGGGGGGACAAAGGAGGGTCGTCTGTCTCCCAAGTTCGCGTCGATATGGGTCAACCGTCGCTGCGTCCGGCAGACCTCCCCAGCACGATCAAGGGCGAACGTATCGTGAACCACTCGCTGCGGGTCAATGGGCACTCTTTTGAAATCACCTGCGTTTCGATGGGCAATCCGCACGCCGTCATTTTCGTGGATAAGCTTCATATGGTGGATTTGATTGCCGCTGGCCCCTTGATCGAGAATGCTCCGGAGTTTCCCGAGCGAATTAACGCCCACTTTGTTCGTGTCGATTCGCCGACGCGGGTGACGATGCGGACATGGGAGCGCGGCAGCGGCGCGACGCGGGCCTGCGGAACCGGGGCGTGCGCGGTTTGTGTGGCCAGCGTGGTGACAGGGCGAACGCAGCGCGCCATTACCACCGTCCTGCCCGGGGGCGAACTCGAAATCGAATGGGCGAAGAATGAGCACGTCTACAAAACCGGCGAGGCAGTTGAAGTCTTCACGGGAATATGGTGATGTGGTGATATGGTAATGTAGCGATGTATTGAAGTTGTCCGGGCGCTAAAGACATATCACCAAGTCGCCATATCACCACTTCGCCACATCAATGCTTGAAGTGTCTCGTCCCCGTAAAGATCATCGCCACGTTTCGTTCGTCGCACGCCGCGATCACTTTGTCGTCGTTCTTTGAGCCGCCCGGCTGAATGATGGCCGTTACGCCGGCGTCCATGAGGATGGTCGGGCCGTCGGGGAAAGGGAAGAACGCGTCCGAGGCGGCCACAGAGCCTTTGAGTTTGTCTTCGTGGCGGTTTTCCTTCGCCAACCAGGTCGCGATGCGGCAGCTCATCACCCGCGACATCTGCCCGGCCCCGTTGCCGATGAGCATTCCGTCTTTGCAGATCGAAATGGCGTTGCTCTTGGTGTGCTTGGCCACCAGCCAGGCCAATCTCAAATCTGACATTTCCGGTTCGCCGGGCTTGCGCTTCGTCACCACTTTCCATTGATCTTCATTCAGGCCGACAAGATCGCGAGTCTGTCCAAGAATGCCTCCAGCGACTGATCGATATTCAATCTCGTCCGGCATGCCAGGGCGATTGACATCCCCAACCGCAAGAAGTCGAACCCGCTGTCCCCAAGGCTTACTCTTTCGAATCGTTTCCACCGCTTCGTCATCAAATTGCGTAGCGATCCATACTTCCAAGAAAAAGCCGCCAGCCCCAGCGGCTTTGCCCAATGTGGAGTAGGTATCCATGACTGCTTGCGCGAAGAACGAATCAACCTTGAAATTGCAGGCAAGAATTCCCCCCATCGCCGCATTGGAATCAGCGAGATATGCCTTGGAGTAGGCTTCGAGGAGGCTTGGGTCTGAGGCAACCCCACAAGGGTTCGTATGTTTGATGAACAGGCAGATGTTTGAATCAGGTGATGCACGGCTGAGATCTTTACATAGTTCCAGCGCAGCATGGGCATCGAAGTAATTATTAAAGGAGACCTCAGATTCCTGATTGTCTTCAACATTGGCGCAAACAATGCTTGCTTCGTCGGGTGTATATCCATGAAAACTATGGAGTTCCGCAGATTGGTGGGGATTCTCCCCGTATCGAAGTTGACCCCAACTCCAAAGTTCAAGAAAACGGGAAACGGGTGTGCGCTCGCGATTGCCTTGGGCGCTGAGCCACGATGCAACTTTTCCATCATATTCGGCAGTGTTGGCAAATGCTAAATAGGCCCCGGATGAATGCATATCTTCCCAATCCGCAATGGCATTTGATCGAATTTGCTCCAAAACCATGTGATAAGGAATTTGTCCGCTTACTACCAAAACGTGTTTATGGTTTTTCGCCGCGGCGCGGAGCATGCACGGCCCGCCGATGTCGATCATCTCGATGGCCTGCTCGAAGGTGCAGTTGGGGTCGGCCACGGTTTTTTCGAAGGGGTACAAGTTCACCACGACCATGTCGATGGGCTTGATGCCGTGCTTTTCGAGCTGGCGCATGTGCTCGGGATTGTCGCGGTCGGCCAGAATCCCCGCGTGAATTTTGGGGTGCAGCGTCTTGACCCGGCCATCGAGCATTTCGGGAAAGCCGGTGATGTCCTCGACCAGAGTGACTGGCAGCCCGGCCTCTTTAAGGTGTTTGGCGGTCCCACCGGTCGAAATCAGTTCGATGCTGAATTCCTCGACCAGGGCGCGGGCGAATTCGACCAGGCCGGTCTTGTCGTACACGCTGATCAGGGCACGTTTGATGGTTCGTTTTGCAGTCATGCGGGCATGATACGCGCCGATCGCAACTGCGAAAATCACGGAATTTGGATGTGATTCTTCCGCCCCGCCGGGGCTTGATGGTTGGGGCGCTTTTTTCCGGGGGCTCGCGCCCCGGCTACCAACTATCGCCCCTTACGGGGCTGGCATCGGGGCGCAAATCCGAAGCGGGAGCGCAAGCGACGCGCCAACCCCAAGGGGAGACGTGCGATGGCAATCATTCCCCCAAGTTCGATGAGGCCAGAGCCTAGACCACCCCCCGCCACTACTCACAGAGTAGTGGCGCAGAACAATCGCAAAGGCTAGCCCTCACCCCGGCCCTCTCCAAAGCGGAGAGGGGGAAGTGCATCCGCTCCAATGGATATGGCGTTGCTACCGAATCCAGCGCATGCGGCCCACGTCGGGGATGAATCCGTAGCGGTTCAGAAGCGGCAGCCAATCCACGCGGTGCCCGGATGGCCAGTAGACGAAAAATGCCTTGCCGATGAGCTGGTCGCGCGGGACCGTTCCCAACTGAAAGTCCTCGCCGCGCGAGCGCAGGTGCGGGCCGACCACGTCCCACAGACGCGAATCCTTGCTGGCGGCAGTGTTGTCGCCGAGCATGAAATACTCGTTCTCCCGCAGCAGGATCGGAGTGATCGCACTGCCCCAACCCAGTCGCGGCGCCCAGCGCAGCGAATGGAGCACCGGGCCTCGTATGGCTTCATGGTAATAATATTCATCCCGCTCGAGGATCAGGTGGGTGAGTTCGAATGATCCTCCTTCGCCATAGATGCGCGGCGGAGTCGGGATCGCTTCCGGCAGGCTCCTGCGAAGCAGCGTGACATTCGGTGCGTAGTAGGCCGGAGATTTGGGGTCTGACGAAGACGTGACGACTTCCGAGCCATCCACGCGAATCGCCAGGCGATAATCCAGATTCTCAAATTCCACGGCGAAGGGCTTGCCGGGTTGAAATGCAGGTAATTTCGCGCTGGCCATGAAAGGGCCTGAATCGGGCGTGGGTTCTTCGCCTTCGCTCAGGGTGATCCGGCCATCCATGTAGATGTTGGCCCAGAAGTTTCGCCGCCACTTGGTCAGTCGCGCCCGCACGGCGCCCTGCCCATCGTGAGGGTTGACCACGAAGCGCATGCGCTGGTCAGAGACCAGGGGCACATTTCCGCTGTTGATGTTGTAGGAATTGCCGGCACGAATCTCCTTGCCCGTAAAGACGACGTAGTCCACGGGTTGATCGGTGGGATCGTAGCGCAGCGTGGTTCCGGCGACGTTCCAGCCGGAGCGTTCGTTCAGCGCCGCGAGCCAGTGAGGCTGATACGACTCCAGCGTCCGGGGCGGGTGGTCATTGTCGTAGACGGGAAACCATAGGACCTTCTGGGCTTCGGGAGTTTTCCTTGCGATTTTGAATTTCTTGTCCAATTCGGCGAACGCGGCGTCGGAAATCGGAGTCAGGACGCCCTCTTCCTGAAGGCTGGTGAGCATGTACTTTTGGTGAATCTGTTTGTCGAATTCCGCCCGGGTCTCCGGGCTCAGTTCGGCGGCGGGGACGGTGTACACGTCGCCGTCGATCACCGCGAGCACTTCGTTGGGCAGGCCGGCGCAGCGTTTGATGAAATTCGTCGTGCCGTCCGAAGGGTCCTTGAACACGATGACGTCCCAGCGGGCGGGATCAAGTCCCTTGCCGCCCAGGTCGAAGGGCCACTTCAGGACCAGGATGCGATCGCCTTTTTCCGGAGGGGACTTTGCGCCGGGGCCGTCCCGCACTTCGAGGTTGCGATTCACGTGATTGCAATTGGGACATACGGCCGCGGCCTGGTCGCTGTTGGCCATGATCATGCCCCGGGCATCTTCGGGGTCGCGAAGCCCGTAGGCGAATTCGTAGCCGCAATCCTCGCAGATGATGGTGGCGTGGGCTCCGTAGAGCGTGGGGGCCATCGACCCCGTGGGGATAACGAAGGCCTCCACGACAAAGGCCCGGAACACAAACGCCAGCACCAGCGCAATGACGATGGATTCGATGGTGTCCTTGATGCCTTCGCGTCCGTGATGCCTTGTCATTAAGATTTTCCGTGCCAAAGAACCACCAACGCAGTTTGTTATGGGGCCTCGTTCCCGCCCGCGCCGACGATTCTCCCGCATTGTTACGGCCTGTGAATCTTCAGGCAAATGAGATTCGCCGGGAGAGGGCCCGTATGGCAGTTGCAGGCGTCGATAGTTGTCGAGGGGATTCATCCGTCATGGGCGGTTGCGGGGTCTGGCCTTTGGCGAAATCTCGGACCCATCCGGACCGCGCCCGATAACGACCTGCGGCTCACGAACCACATTCGTTGCTCATTGGGGCGGCACAGGCTTACGAAATACATAGTAGAACGGCCCTGCACTGCCGCGCCGGAACAGTCCGCGCACGTACCCGGACGGGATTGAAACATTCATGCCCATGTATCGCAGCAGCCTCACCTGGACGGCGATGTTCGGCGTCATTGCGCTCATGTTCGTCAAGCTCCCGCCGATGGTGG
Organism: uncultured Phycisphaera sp.; assembly: GCA_964501365.1. Classification (GTDB taxonomy): domain Bacteria; phylum Planctomycetota; class Phycisphaerae; order UBA1845; family UBA1845; genus CAZAMB01. The sequence goes on from CAZCST010000016.1 coordinate 207,117, forward strand.
CCAAGCAGGATTCGGTTCTCAATACGTATAGCGCCCTCGTTGAAGTGGACGCGCTGGCCCGGCAGCGATTCGTCAATGTCATCTCCGACGATCGCCTCGTGGACGGCGCGATCCGCGGCATGATGCGGCAGCTTGATCCCTATAGTGGATACATTTCGCCCGAGGAATTGCCGGGGTTTCAGCGGCGCAGTCGCGGGCAATTCTGCAGTGTGGGGCTCGAGGTGGGCCTGCGCGACGGAATCATGTCGGTCATTGCTCCGATCGAGGGGAGTCCTGCGGCGCGGGCGGGGATGCAGGCAGGCGATCAACTATTGCGAATCGGAGGAAAGGACGTGGAGCATCTTTCCACGTTTGAAGTCGAGGAAATGCTCGTTGGCGCGCCGGAAACCAGCGTCGAACTGTACTTCCGGCGGGCGGGCGAAGCGGAGGCGCGGGACGTCGTTCTCAAACGCGAGCAGGTCTCGCTGCATACGGTTCGCGGCGTGAAGCGGCTGACGGACGGAAGCTGGGATCACTGGCTCGACCGGCAGGCGGGCGTGGGCTACATCCGCGTCAGCAACTTCCGGGAGAACACGGCTTCTGAATTCGATGCCGCGCTTGCGCAACTGAGTACGAATCAGCTTCGTACGCTGATCGTCGATCTGCGATTCAATCCGGGAGGATTCATGCAGCAGGCGATTTCGATGTCCGATCGCTTTCTCTCGGACGGACTGATCGTTTCCACGGTCAACCGGCGCAGCGCGATCGACGAATTTCGAGCCGAGCCCAACTCCGACGATGTGAAGGTCCCGCTGGTGATCCTGATGAACGGCGGATCGGCCAGTTCTTCGGAAATCGTCGCGGGGGCGTTGCAGGCCCGAGGCCGCGCGAAAATCGTCGGCGAACGCAGCTTCGGCAAGGGCAGCGTTCAACACCTCATTCAGCTATCCGGGCATAAGGCCGCCATCAAGCTGACCGTCGCGTACTACCGCCTGCCCGACGGACGAATCATCCATCGCACGGAAAGTGGCCGGGGCGTCGCAGAGTCGGGCGAGTGGGGCATCAGGCCGGATGTCGAGGTCATCCTCACGCCAGAAGAAAGTCACCGCATCCAGGAAGCCCGCAGGCTTCTCGACCTGCCGCCGGCCGAGTCGGTCGGCAGCGATTCTTTGCACGCAAGTTCGACCTCCGGCGACGCCTTTGACATGCATGATGACCGCCAGCTTCAAGCGGCCCTGGAACTCGCCCGCGCTGAATCCTCCGGGAACAAAGGCGGTTGAAGGGGCGACAAACCGGGGCAATGACGAAATCTGTGTTAGATGGTTTTTGCTTTTTGGGTTCCGGTTCGACGAATTCGTCATCCTGAGTTTAGCGAACGATCCGACCAATTCCCTTACGAGATTCTTCGCTTCGTTCAGAATGATAGTCTGACCACCATTACACGATTGCCGTGCTGGTTCCAGGCCACTCAGGGGCGGAGATGTCACTTCTGTTTTGCGGCGGCGCGGTGGCGAAGTTCGGCGTCGATAAAAGCCTGGATGTCGCCGTCGAGGACACCCTGGGTGTTCGAGGTCATGTGGCCAGTGCGCGAGTCCTTCACGCGCTGCTCGGGGTAGAGGAAGTAGCTGCGAATGGCATTTCCAAAAGCGATCTGCCCCTTCTCACTGTACATCTTCGAAAACTCGCTATCGCGTTTGGACTGCTCCAATTGGTAGAGCTTTGCCGCCAGCATGCTACGGGCGGTGGCCCGGTTCTTATGCTGGGAGCGCTCGCTCTGGCACGCGGCCACGACGCCGGTGGGCAGGTGGGTAAGCCGCACGGCGGACGACGTCTTGTTGACGTGCTGGCCGCCCTTGCCGCCGGCGCGATACGTGTCCTCGCGGATATCCTTGTCCCAGTCGATTTCGATGGCGATGTCGTCCACTTCGGGCTGGACGTCAACGGAGGCGAAACTCGTTTCGCGTTTTCCCTGTCCGCTGAAGGGGGAAATGCGCACGAGGCGGTGCACGCCCATTTCACATGACAAATAGCCGAACGCGTAGGGAGCCTTGATGAGCAGGCTGCAGGATTGAATGCCGGCCTCCTCGCCATCGCGCATGGAGACTTCCTCGACTTCGAAACCCTGCCGCTCGCAGTATCGCAAGTACATGCGGAGCATCATCTGTGCCCAGTCGCAGGCGTCGGCGCCTCCCGCCCCGGCCTGGATATTGAAATAGCAGTTGCGCGTGTCGAAGGGCCCGGAGAGCAGGGTAAGCAATTCCACGCGGTTGATTTCAGCTTCGAGATTGGCAAGGCCCGCGTCAAGTTCGCTGCGCACGGATGCGTCGTCGGCCTCGGCGAGCAATTCAAGCATGGCGTTGTAGTCGTCAGCGTGGCGCAGGATCTGCTGCACCGGCTCAACGACGGATTTGATGGACTTCAGCCGCGTGATCGTACCCTTGGCCGCCTCCGGGTTGTCCCAGAAGTGCGGAGCGGTCATCTCCTGATCGATGGCGGCGAGTGCTTCGAGCTTGGCAGGGAAGTCAAAGAGAGTCCCGAATGGCAATGATTCGGGCCGAGAGTTCCTTGAGTGTTGCGGATGGATTTTCGTAAATCATAGTCATTCTCTTTGAGTAGGGTGCTGGGCGCCTTCGTGTTGTATTATTACTCGACCCGCGTCATTCGTTCAATCACGATATCCTCGGCGGGCAGGGATACCTCGCCGGGGATGATCGGACTTTCGACGCGATCGGTGGCCGCAAGGGCGTCCACGATGTCGGTCCCTGTTACGACGCGGCCAAACACTGTGAAGCCGGAGTCATCGAGGAAACCATTCTTCTCATTGAGATTGATGAAGAATTGCGTGGAGCCCGAATCGACATTGCCGCCACGGAGGGCAAGGGCTACGGAGTAGAGTTCCCCGTTGCTCGCGCTCGTTTCGTTCTCGCTTTCGATCGTGTCATGCGTGGGTTCCACGGCAACCAGTTCACCGCCTTCGCGGCGATACCCTCCGCCTTGCAGCACGAAGGGGTCGCACTCGCCGGTGGTTGCGTTTTCGGTGCAGGCGTTGCGATGAAAAAGCAACCCATCATAGAAGCCTTCGTCAACGTACTGCAGAAAGTTCACCATATGCCGGGGTGTGTTCTCGCCGTCGAGTTCGATCACAAAATCGCCCAGGTTGGTTTCGATGCGGACGCGGGGTTTGAGATTCACGACGGCGACGATGTCGAGATCGCGAGTCGCCGCCGGCTGGGAATCGCCCGCGAAGGAGACCGTAAGCCGTACTTTGACCGTTTCGCCGACGCCGGCGATCAGGCTGGGAGAGGCCGACGTTGGGTTGTCGATCGTGGCCGTGCCCTGAGTCACCTCCCAAAGAAAATTCGGCGTTGGCGCAGCAGCCACCACTTCCGCCGACAACGTGGCCGCCTCGCCGACGACGGCGTAGGGCGGCGCATCAACGGTCACAGCGGGGAGCACGTCGACTGCGACGTAGTCGGTTTGAATTGATCCACCGCCATCGGTCACGGTGATTCGAAAGGCATAGTGGCCCGTTTCCGTCAGGCTGGAGACGGTAGTTTGGGCGGCAGTCGGACTTGCGATTGTGACCTCAGGGCCGCCGTTTTGGTCCCATCGATAAGCGATCGGCTCTGTGCCTCCGTTGGCGCTGGCCGCCAGGGTGACCGACCCGCCCTCAAACACGGTGGCAGCGTCGGACGTTGCCGTGACAGTCAAATTGCTACCGTCGTCGGGCCCTTGGACGTTGGGGTCGCGCACCTCGTCGGTGCAGGAAGTCGCCATGGCCAGAAGGCATGTCGAGAGTACAAGACAGTGCATTGTTGGTTTTTTTCTCATCACAAGCCATCTTCGCATTGGAGCGGCGTAGGTCAACCTCCGGCTGTTACGCTCACCATTGGTCTGAGGTCGGGTCCCAAAAGGGTCCGCTGAGGCCGATGGAGGCAAAGATTTGCACCATCTCGTCGGGTTTCGGACGACGGGATTCGGGAGTCAGGCGATTTTCGTACCAGGTCTTGGCGAGCACCCAAAGTTGATCAAGGCGTACCAGCGGCCGGACAGGAAGTCCGCGAGCGTCGCACCACGCTTTCACCGTCTCTTCCGACCGGAAGAGCAGCATCGTCGCTCAGGTAAAGACGATATCCGTCCACCACTTCGCGGCGGGTACCGCGAAATGTGCCATACCGTGGCACTGGTCCGGGGCGCCGCCCCGTACCTCGAGCGTCATTGGTTCGCCCGTATGTCCATCACTTGCGTCAATCACGGCGTCGCTGTGCAGCGCGGCGGCCACGCCGTATGCGTCCCAGACGCAGTTCGCGTAGTATTCGCGGCCCTTGGCGTGGACAAGAAAATCCGTCGGGACGCCGGAAAACGGCGGGGCCATCCGAATTCTCGTCGGGTCATTGGGTTCGAGTACGAGAAGGCGGTTGGTACGCAGGCGTTGGAAAGCAGCCTGTACTTTGTCGGCGGACTCGTTCATTTCCGCGGCGGTCTGCGTCGCGTCCGGCACACGCCCGGCGTCGGCGGTCAGTCGATAGACGGCTGTTTTGACGGAAGTATCGAAGTCCATACGTTTCTCAATCATTGTCGCAACGGCTTGAGTCCCGCCGCCGCGCGAAGTTGGTTTACGCATTGCCAGAGTTTTGGATCATTTTGCAGGAAACTCACCAGGTGACTCGTTGGAATCGCCAGGACCCTGGCGGCTTCGCTCAGGCGGACGCCTTCCGTTTGGAGCACGTCCAGAATTTCGGCGACGACGAGCGGATATCGCGCATCGCGTTTGCCCACGTTGATGTGGGTCGCGTCATTCAGACAGGACTTCAAGGTCTCGCTGGGCTGGTAGTCGTCGCGAATCGGGTATCGGACGGTCAGGGCAATCGCGGCGCGAAGGCGACGCACGGCACGGGCCTTGTTGACGTGCTGCGAACGATCTTCGACGGCCGTGACGATGACGCCGGTAGGCTGGTGCCGGAGTCGCACGCCGGAACTGGTCTTGTTTCGTTTTTGTCCGCCGGGTCCGCTGGAGCGAAAAGTGTCCAATTCGCACTGCCGAAGCAGCGATGGATCATCGAGATTCAGGAATTCTCTGGCCGTCAGACGCTGCGTCGTCATTTCTGTGTCCGGGCGAGCGCGCGCTGGATGGATTCGATTAATGTGGGCAACTCTTTTGTGATCGCGTTCCAGACCTGGTCGTAGTCAATGTCGAAATAGCCATGAACGATTCGGTTGCGCATCGCTATGATCTGATCCCAGGGAAGTTCCGGTATTGTCAAGCGGGTTTGGCCGCCTACGCGTCCTGCGGCTTCGCCTACAATCTCCACACATTTGAAGAGGCCCAGTGCCCAAATGTGATCTCGATCCAGATCAGCACGTGATCTCCCGCGCGATGCCTCGAAGGCCTCGTTGGCTGCATCAAGCATGTCCCTGAGAAGGACCAAGTCATCGCGACGCGTCATATTGCGGCACAGCCTCGTCAAGAATTGCGTCTCGAAAATGGCGGCTTAATTCGGCAGGAGTACGGAGATCGACTTTGCGCCCCAATAGCTGGGATAATTCAAGCTCCAATCCAGCCATTCCAAAAAGCCCCGGGACACGGTCTGGTTGAAATTCGACAAGTATGTCAATGTCGCTGTTGATACGGAAGTCATCGCGCAGGACCGAGCCAAACAGGCTAAGGCGTGCAATCGCATTCCGCGCGCAAAATTCTTCAATAACGTCTCGTTCCAAGCTGATGCCGTGATAGACCATAAATGCGTATCGAATTCCTTATGCTACAATCCGACGATGTTGTAGCCGCAATCAACGAAGAGCGTTTCGCCGGTGACGGCGGTCGATAGATCGCTTGCAAGGTACACGGCCGTCTTCCCAACTTCTTCGGCGGTGACGTTGCGATGAAGCGGGGCTTTCTTTTCGACCCAGGTGAAAATCTCGTCGATCCCCCCAACGGCCATTGAAGACAGCGTCTTGATCGGCCCGGCCGAGATCGCATTCACACGGATGCCGGATTCGCCGAGTTCCAGCGCGAGGTAGCGCGTGCAGGCTTCGAGAGCGGCCTTGGCCACTCCCATGACGTTGTAACCGGGGACGGCTTTGTCACTGCCATAATAGGTCATGGCCAGAATTGATCCGCCGCGCGGCATCAATTCCTTCGCCCGCCGACCCATGGCCACCAGCGAATAGGCGGAAATGTCCAGAGCCTGGGCGAACACTTCGCGAGGCGTGGAGGCGAACGCGCCGTGCTTCAGGTAGGCACGGTCGGCGAAGGCTAGCGAATGTACAACGAAGTCGATGGTGTCGAACTTTTCGCGGACGGCGGCGAAGGTCGCATCGAGGTCGGCGTCCTTGGATACGTCACAAGGCATTAACCACGGGTTTCCAACGCCGGTATCCTCCAGCGCCTTCTGAACCCGCCGCTCGTTCTTTTCGCCTGGCAGGTACGGAAACCCACACACTGCCCCCTCGGCCAGGAAGGCCTTGGCGATGTGGCAGGCGATGCTGCGATCGTTGGCGATGCCGAAAACCAGACCCTTGCGACCTTCGAGTAATCCCATGCGTTCCTCCTTCGTGGAAAAAGACATTTTCCGGTCCAACAAACTCTGATGCAAGTTTCTATCCGCAGAATACGCAGATGGACGCAGATGAAGACGAAAAACGATGACTTTGGCTACCCTTTTGTGTGGCAGATACGGAAAATCGACAATCGCAAATCGACAATTCCTGCGGATTTCGACGCATCCTAAAGGGCGTCGCTCACTCGATTTGGAGCGGAATTCCGTCTATGATGTCTTGGTTCCGGTGGAGTGGGCGAAGGCGATCGCTCGGAGAGCCATGCTCTTCGGGAGGAAAGTCCGAACTGGACAGGGTACGGTGGTTGGTAACGCCAACCCGGCGCGAGCCGAGGGACAGTGCCACAGAAAACAGACAGCCTGGGAAACGCCGAAACGTGGAAAAGCCCAAACGCCGAAATTCGTTTCTTGTTTCGGTGTTTCCGAGTTTCCGTGTTTCGGCGTTTCTCCGGTGATGGTGAAAAGGTGCGGTAAGAGCGCACCGCGCGGGTGGTGACATCCGCGGCACGGCAAACCCCACCGCCAGCAAGCCCAAATAAGCAGCCAGAGGCGGCCCGTCTCGCTACGAGCTGCGGGTAGGGTGCTCGAGCCTGCGGGCGACCGCAGGCCCAGACAAATGATCGTCGGGCGGAGAATGCTGAATGGTGAATGCGGAATGCTGAATTAGGGTGCCGATCCGAATCGGTTCCCATTCAAACGCGCTTCGACTTTCGCCCTTCGACATTCTCCGTCAACAGAATTCGGCTTACCCGCCCACTCCGCCGGAACCAGATTCATCCACGGAGATCAAGCCGTTAGCTTTTTGGCAAGTGCCAGACGCGAGTCCACGTTTTCCCAATTGATGACGTTCCAGAACGCATCGACGTAGCCGCCGCGATTGTTTTGATACTTCAGGTAGTACGCGTGCTCCCAGACATCGAGCACGAGAAGTGGCACGCAGCCGTACATGGTTTGGTTTTGGTGCTTTTCAGTGCCCAGAACGATCAGGCGGCCGCTAAGCGGCTCCCACGCGAGGATGCCCCAACCGCTGCCCTGTACCGTCTTCGAGGCCTGTGAGAATTGGGCCTGAAACGGCCCGAACCCGCCAAAGTCCTGCGTAATCGCCGCCCCGATTGCTCCCTTCGGTTCGCCGCCGCCGGCCTTCTTCATGTTGTTCCAGAAAATCGTGTGCAGCGAGTGCCCCGAGCCGTTGAATGCGAGTGCGTCTGTCGCGCCGCGAATTTCACCCAGTGCGGTACTGTCTTTCCCGCCCTTTCGTGCCTCGGCCAGTTTGGCCAGCGCGTCGTTGAGCCCTTTGACATAGGCCGCATGATGCTTGTCGTGATGCAGCGTCATGGTCTGCGCGTCGATATGCGGTTCCAGGGCGTCCGGCGGATAGGGCAACGGGGGAAGTGCATATTCCTTGGGCGCCCCGGACGATCCGCCTTCCTGAGCCAGGGTTTCCGCTGCGGTCAGTCCGATCCATCCGCCGGCCGTCGCCAGGGTACCGAGTGCGCCGAGCATTTCGCGTCGATTGGGTTGCATCATGGGAAGCCTCCTAACGGGCAGCCTGCGGGGCCGCCGGACTGGAATTCACCCGGATCGCCACCTCCGGGCATGGTTGAACCATTCGGGAATTGTGAACGCCTGCGATGGAGTGTCAAGCCAATCCCGCGCGTCGATACAAAGTAACTTCTGGCCAAGCCGCGACTGGAGGACCACGTCTTCCCTCTGCTGCTCGTCGTCCGTGATCAAATCGGCGGCACGCTTAGCGGGGTTTATCAGTTCAAGTCCGTACCAACCGCCCCCGCAAGCGGCCTCCGCGGCCGCCAAGCCAGGTGCTTCAGCGTGCGGTGATTCCTCGTGGTTGCGGGGCTTAGTTTTCACCGAAGGTGTTTTGCATTCGCGCCAAGTCGTACAGGTCCACGTGGCCGTCGGCGTTGCGATCGAATGCCGTCAGGCAGGCTTGCGCGGGCGCGGGCAGGCCGGGAAAGCCGCCAGCCATGCAATTCTGCAGCCTCCAATAGTCATTGAGGTCAATCGCGCAATTTCCATCGGTGTCAGCCCGGGCCGCCCCCGATGCACTTGCCGGTTCGCCCGGTGGCGTGAACATGCAAACGTCGGCTGAATTCAATACGCCGTCGCCGTCAATGTCAGGGTCTGCGTCGTCGATCAATCCGTCGCCATCGAAATCCGACTGGCACTCATCCGGCACATCGTCGTGATTGGTATCGAGGGAAGTACCGGTCGAAATGTCGTCGAGGTCGTATACGCCGTTCTTGTTGCAGTCCACAGGCGGCAGCAGACGCAGATAGTAGACATCGTGCTCTCCGTTAAATGTGGCGGCATAGGCAACGTGCGCCCCCTTGCCGTCGGAGACGATGTCATTAAATTCCCCGAGAAATCCCGGCCAGCCTACCGTTGAATCAAAAGCCGGGCTGACAGGCACATGCGTGGACCACGTCGAGCCTCCGTCTTCCGAATAGGTATAGAAAAGCTCAGATTCACCAACGGAAGAATTCCTTGTATCATTCCAGACCACGTCAAGGCGTCCGGATGGCGCAACACCCATCATCCCAAACCAGTGAGCGTGGTTAGGATCCGGGTCGTTATGAAGTGGAATCGAGTCGATCCAGCTCTTTCCGCGGTCCAGGCTTCTTGCGAATTGCATGTTGCTTCCGTCCATAACGTAGATGTTTCGTCGGAACGGACTGGCGAGCGGATTCGCGCTGATCCATGTCTGGCCATTTGACCCTTCAGGATTTGGATCTGCCGACGTGCATCCGAAAGGATTCATGCTGACCGAATGCATAACCGGCCCATTCCGATACGCGTTGGCAGAAAAAGCGATTCGGCAGTAGTCCGTTGCCATCCATACACCGCCCATGGGATCGACGTCCATCGTTCCATATGCTGGATAGCCAAAATCTGCCTCGTCCGATGGTGCGAAACCGGGAGGACGTCCGCGGAGAAAACTGGGACTCGTTGAGATGGAATAAAGATTTCCCCTGCCCAGGCCCGGAGTCTTGTCAACTGCGATCCATAGATTGTTGCCTTCTCCAAAGTCGAACCCGGCGTCCCACGACATACCGTGGTCGAAAGACCGAAACACAGTCGCTCGTCCATTGGGAATGGCAATACTATGGTAATAAAATACGCCATCGGCGTCAGTCTGGAGTACTGCATCGCTCCGGTATGCATCCGGGTCGATCACCCCCGGAAACTGCCATGTGTTCCCTCCGTCTTGAGAGAACGCATACGCGGCGCGCGGATAATCCTCTCCGGCATTGAACTGTCTCCATCCCATGGCCATGCGTTGTGGGTTTGTAGGATCGACAACAATGGATGGTTGATTTCCCGCGTCACCCATGATGTTGCCGCCCAGCGCATTCACATTCACCTGCACACTCACGAATCCGCCCCGAGCATAAGTGCCTGAAGGAGCGACAGCGCGAGTTGGCGCAGCGTTACGTGGCAGTGGGGGAGTTTCGGAAGCGATCGACGGTTCAGTCCGAGCGGCATCCAGAGCGTGTTCGTTGCCGACGTGATCGAACGCCGCACCGGACCCTACTGCCGCCAAATACGGAGAAATTCTGTCCGCCATCGGACAAGGGGATGTAATATCCAATTGAATGAGTCCGGTCGGCTGGCCATAGGGGATTCCCACTTGAACGAAATAGGTCTGTCCGGGAATCAATGATACACACAGGCGGTTGTTCCTTCCCTCCGGACACAACGCGGCATCGTAGATGCATCCTATCGAAGATGAGGTCCCGCAATCCGTTGAGACGTTCAAATAGCGCGAACTGGTGGGAAAGGGGGAGTTACACGTTGAAATCATCGCCGAATCTTCAGTCGCGACAAATCGAAACCATACCGTATTGCCACTTGCCGTTTCTTCGAACGGGCACGTGAATGTCCCTCCTTGCCCGAACCGCCCCGCAACAATCGCGGTGCTGTTCGATTCCATCCACATCGCACCATTCGGAGGAATCCCCCCACAAACGTCGTTGCGCGGAGTTCCCGTGGCCGTATTCTCCGCACGCACGACGCAAGTCGGATCCCATTCCGTGTCACAACACCATGCATCGGAAAAGCAGGCAAGCTCTTCCGTAATTGGGTTGGAGCATCCAGACGTGGAATGCGCAGCCCAGCAATCACCAGCCGAGCACGTTGGACTATCCTCTGCGCAGGTGCGATCGGGGAGCCATGTGCGACTGTAATTGAGCGGTTCGCGGGCGTTGCACTCAATCTGCGTTACGTCCTCGCAGCCGTAATCCGTGACGCAGCACGCCCCTTGTCCACACGGGTGAGGGAACGGATTGTCATCGCACGCGGCGCCCTCAATCCAGTGACCCGCCGGGGCGTTCGGACAATTCATTTCAGGCAAGTCGCGACAAACTACTTCACCGGTCGAACTTGGGCGATAAAGGTCGCAACAAGCGCCGGATAGAGGTTTGCCAAGACACGTAATTGCTGCATGGAAACTTGGACCTGATCCCTGGCCGGTGTAAATTTTGGAACATTCTTCTCCCTGAAGAACATAATAATATTCGGTATTTTCCCCTCCACTGCCAATCTGCGGCTCAATTCCTGTAAGAACCGCGCCGCCAGTAGTCGAAGTAGTTTTTGCCGCAAGCCAAAGGCTTGCAGGAAGGTGAATCGGTGGATCGATGTCGAATCGGGCTATCTGCACAGCGGGTGGGGCGCTTTGAAATGCGTATTGCTTCTCCGTTCCGGGAATGGCAGGTCCATTGCATTCCTCGCGCAATTCGAAACTGTAAAACCCTGGATTGCGAACTCCTACTTCATACGCAATCATATCACAGCTCGGACCGGCCAAACTGAAATCATCCAGCGCCCAGACATTATTACCAACGACCGCCGATTGCGAGTGTTGTGCGGCAGCCTTGAGTGAGCGGTAGCCGGGGTAAGCATCGGCACACTGTTCGTCGCCGAATAATTCGGCCCAGAAACTTGCGTGTGGAAATGCAGGATAACCTCCGACGGATTCGTTACAGGGCAAGTTTGGAAAGTCCCATCCGTCAGCCGAAAATCCAACCGTCGCAGCGGCACCGAAGACCGGGCTGCAATTTGCGCGGCTAAATATCATTCCCAGGTAGAAGTTTGTCGGAAGGGGAACGGGGTTTTGACCATCAATGATATGTTCGATTTCATAAGGCCCCTCGTCAGGCAGGGACACCTCGCCCCCCGTTCCCGGAATCTTCACCGTATTCCAACCGACCTCTGTGTTACCTACAGCGTATGGGCAATTGGAATAAAGCGCATACTTAACTGTATAGGGACCCCCGATACCGGAAGCGCTGGCCTTGCCCAAGACTCGAAAACGGAAGCGCGTTAGGTTGCAGCCATTCGCAACCGTGGTAGTTATGTCGTCCGCCAGCACCTTGTTCGCGACGTAACTGATCTTCGATGCTCCAAACGTGTTGCTGTAAATCAATTTCTCTTGCGTGCCGCCTGCCGTAGTCTCTTCGATGGCCCCTGCTCGAACGCGCAGAAACTCGGTTCCTTCCGGCACCCGATAAGTCAAAGGGACCGCCGGGGATTCGGCTTCTCCGTCCCCCAATTCTGCTTGCGTTCTCCAGGGGAGAGCACAAATGGCGAATGCGAAGAAAACGCGAACGATAGTTGTTTTATGATGGCTACGGATGTGCATAAGTTCCTCCCCAGCAAATCGCCACTATTAAGGGGATAGTAACAAAACGGGACTCTCATTGAAATAGATTTGATGCATCGACGTGGGCCGGTGGGTAGGGCTATGCCGGCCAAGAGAGGTGATTGTAAATCCCTCTGATTCTTCACGCGCTACACATGTTATTGTGGTAGATGAACCGAATAGTTTGCGCAAGGGTTTGCGGGTATGGCAAAAAAGGAGCACTTTTAGGAAAAAGTGGACTGGTTGGATGAATTCAAAACGAAGCCAGCAAAAACGCGTTTCCGGCTCGCCAATGCCGATTTCGCTCCGTGCAAGACAAAAAAGTTGCAGCAACAAACCCATGCACAAGACGCGCGTAACTATCCTCCGACTGGCCGCTACTTCTTGCCTCATTACCTGGTTTCGTTTTGCTACGAATGGTCCAGGAATTCCTGGAGGATGGCCTGGGCGGCCAGACCATCGATGCGGGCTTTGCGTTTCTTGCGGGTGAGTTCCCCGCCGATCATTTTTTCGCGGGCGGATTCGCTGGAGAGGCGTTCGTCCCAGTAATGCACGGGGAGGCCGCTCAGGCGTTTGAGGGCGTCGCCGAATTCGCGGACGAGCCGGGCCTGCGGGCCTTCGGAGTCATCCATGTTGAGCGGGAGACCCAGCACGAAGGCATCAGCGTCGTATTCCCGCGCCGCGGACTGCACGGCCCGCGCGTCGGATTCGGCAGCACCGGACCCTGCCACTCCCAGCACGGGAGCGGCCAGCTTCGTCTCGCTGTCGCCGACTGCCAGGCCGATGCGTTTGGCTCCGTGGTCCACGCCCATGTATCGCAGCATGCGTCCATGAGCGCACAAGGCGCACTCGGCGTCAACCTTCTTCGGTCCAGCGGAACCATCGCGTGCCGATGGCGAAACAGACGACGCCGAAGCCCACGAGAATGGCGCAGGGCACGATCATTTCGCCTGCGGAAAAGCCGCGCCAGATGGCCCCTTCCATCGCATAAATCGACCACTTGATGGGGCTGATGTGGCTGAGCGTGCGGAAGAAGGGCGGCATGAACATCAGGGGAACCATGCCACCGCCGATCATGGCCATGATCGAGAGGATGCCCCATCCGATGCTTCCGGCGGCCTGCTCGGTGCGACCCAGAACCGAAATCAGCATCATGATCCCCACAAAACAAATCGCGGAACAAAAGATGGCCACGGCGAGCAGGAGGATCGAGTCGGGGCGTACGTTGAACACGACGCGCCCGAAAACAAAAAGGAGCGTTGAGATGCTCATGCATGTGATGAAGCACGCCAGCGCCTTGCCGCCGAGGATGTGACGGGCGGAGAGCGGGCCCATGCGCAGGCGGACGAGAGTGCCGCCGGTTCGCTCGGAGACCATGCTGATTCCGAAGCCGGCGGCGCAGCTCAGCAGGCCCCAGATGATTCCCTGCGGAAAGGTGATATCGTACGAAGTCTTCGGGCCGTCCTTGTTCGGCGTGATTTCAGTGGTCGTGACGAGTTCACCAAAAAAATCGGATTTGCCTGATGTGGCGCCTCCGGGCTGCGGCAGTATCGTGCCCTCCGGCGCCTCGACGAAGAACTGCTTTACGGCGGGAAGAAAGACCCGCAGGGGGAGTTTCCATGCGGTGTCCATTTTGGAATCGGTCTCGATGTTCTGAATCGAGTCATCAATCATCCTGACCATTTGCGTCTTGTCGGTAAACCGAGCGACCATGCCGGTCATGAGGTGCTTGGTGAGGATGCCCACAAGCATTCCGCTTTCAGCTTTCCGAGCGGGGTCGAGTCCCAGCTCAATCTGCGGCATGCCGTTGCGGAATGGCTGGGTGAAGCGATCGCCGAAGTTCTTGGGGATCAGGATGAAGGCGACACGCTTTCCGCGGCGGACGCGGTCGGTGGCCTGCGATTTGTCCATTCGCATGACGGCAAGTTCGTCGGACTTTTCAAGCCGCCGGGCAAATTCCATTGAAAACTGGGTTTGATCTTCATCGACGATATCCACTTCGATTCCCGTCGCGCCGCGACCCATTCCGCCAAAGACCATTCCAAAAAAACTGGCGAAGAGAAACGGAAAGAAATAGGTGAAGAAGAATCCCGCCTTGTCGCGAGTCAGGAGGCGCAAATCCTTTCCTGCCAGTGCGAAGAGTCGTTGCATCAGTCGCGCAAACTCCTTCCCGTCAGATTGAGGAACACCGTTTCCAGGTTGGGCTGCACGAGGCGAAAACGAACGAGGGGCCTGTCCTTTTGCAGCGCGGCAAGCTCCGCCAGGGGATCGTTGGTCTCTATACGAATCTCGCCGTCGCCGCGATCAGCGAACAGGATGTTCTTGCCGCCATGCCCGGAGATCAGACTCTGGACGGTCCCCAGCGCCCTTAGCTTCCCGTGATCGACGATGCCCACACGGTCGCACAAACGCTGGGCTTCCTCCATGTAATGGGTGGTATAGAGGACTGCGTGGCCCTTCGATCGAAGGGCTTCAATGTTGTCGAAAATGGCGTTGCGCGATTGGGGGTCCACGCCGACGGTCGGCTCGTCGAGCAGAATGAGTGGGGGATTGTGGATGATGGCGACCGCCAGATTCAGTCGGCGCTTCATTCCTCCGGAATACGTTTTCACGCGGTCTTTGCGGCGGTCGGTCAGACCGACAAAGTCCAATCCGTTTGCGACCCGTTCTGCGAGAGCGCGGCCGGCCAGGCCCTGAATCCTGCCAAAAAACGAAAGGTTCTCCTCGCCGGTCAGTTCGTCGTAGAGCGACAATGACTGCGGGGCGACTCCGATCTTGGACCGAACCAGCGCATCCATCGGAGACCCTGCTCCGCTGATATTCACCGTGCCGGAGTTGGGTCGCAACAGGCCAACGGCCATGTTGACGGTCGTCGTTTTGCCGGCCCCATTGGGTCCCAGCAGTCCGAACACTTCGCCCGGCTGGATGGCCAACGAGAGGTCATCCACCGCGACACGGCTGCCGAATTCCTTGCGAACGTGATCGAGGATAAGCATGGTGCTGTTTAGAGCGTTATTGCTTTTTGTGTTTCATTTCAGCGAATTTGTCAACCTGTGCGTAGTGAAGGATCTGACCTAATTTCATGGGCGAGATTCTTCGCTTCGCCCAGAATGACAACATGGTAGCCGCAAGCGATCGTTGTCTGACCCTAGGTGAACTCTTCCCCGTATTGTTGGCGCACGTTATCTACCAGTTCCTTGATTGCCTGTGCGTCTCGCCGGGTGCAGATGAGCGTGGCGTTGGGCGAGTGGACTATGACCAGGTCGTCCACGCCGATCGTCGCGATCAGATGTTTGTCCTCCGATACTACGATGTTGCCGCGCGAGCCGAGGTGAATCGCATGGCTGCAGGCCGAGATGTTTCCGTCGCCATCGGCATGAAGCACTGCTTCCAGCGCCGGCCAGGAGCCGACGTCGACCCATTCGCAGCTTAGCTCGACCACCAGCACGCGATCGGCGCGTTCCATGACGGCAAAGTCGATACTGATGCGCATCAGCTTGGGGTAGATGCTCTGCAATTTCGTCTGACGTTCTTCGGTCTGCCAGGCGCGGCCGATTTCTGTCAGCGAAGCGTGCGACTGCGGAAGATGCTTCCTGAGTTGTTCGAGAATGGTGGTCGCCCGCCAGCAGAACATTCCGCTGTTCCAGTAGTATTCCCCGCTGGAGAGGTATTTCGTGGCAGCGGCATAATTGGGCTTTTCTACGAAGCGCTGAACTTCATACACGCCGTCGCTGAATCGCGCACCGCGCTGGATATAACCATAACTCGTGTCGGGCCGGGTTGGACGCACTCCCAGTGTGACCAGTGCGTTGGCGTTTTCCTCGGCAATGGTGTACCCCTTGAGCACCGCCTCACTGAACCGATCCTGGGGAGAAATGACGTGATCCGCGGTAAACGTGCCGATGACGGCTTCGGGGTCGCGCTCGTGCAGAATGGCCGCCGCCAGACCGACCGCGTTGGCGGTGTCCCGCCCCACCGGCTCGCCATAGAGGTTGGCCGCCGGAATCTCCGGAATCTCCTGAGTCACCAGCGGCAGGTGTACCTGATTGGTGATGACGTGAATCTGGTTGGGCGGAAACAGCGAAGCGATCCGCTCATACGATTGTCGCAGGAGGCTGCGACCGCCGAGAAAGCGCAGCACCTGCTTGGGTCGCTGTCGGCGGCTCAGCGGCCAAAGCCGCACGCCCGCGCCGCCCGCCATGATGACCGCGTGTCGCATGACTCTTACCCCCTGATCCCATTTGGATCCGGGTGGCATGCCCAAGCTCGCTTCAGCGAGCGCCGGCATGAACAGAGACATGGCGGCGCTTCGCTTGGCCATGCCACACGAACAAATCACATGTTAGCCGAAGTCGTCGAACTCGACGCGCTTGAGGTCGGCGAACTCCAGCACCCACGAACACCTGGGACCGTTTTGAAATTGAATGTCCACGTGCGTTCGACGCAGGCCCCGGTGAATCGAGAGAATCTTGCCCAGTCCGTGGCCCGGATGCTGCACGAGCGTGCCGATGGTCCATTCGGCGATATCCGCCGGCAACTGGCCCGACGGGGTTACGCGCTTTGCCGGCGCCGGGCGGTCCTTGTCGTCGCCGCGCCATTCTACCTGTTCCTTCGGCAGTTCGTCGAGGAAGGGGCTGCGCACGGTCCTTTGCGTCACGCCACGAAGCATCCGGTAGCGGGCGTGCGACAGCGCCAACTCCTTTTTTGCCCGCGTCATGCCGACAAAAAGAAGCCGACGTTCCTCCTCCAGGTCCACCGAATCCGGATCGTCGTCGCCGTAGCGCCGGAATGGCAGCAGGCCTTCCTCCAGCCCCACAATAAAGACGCAGGGGAACTCCAGCCCCTTGGCCGCGTGGAGCGTCATCAGGGTTACCTTGCCACGACCGTCCTCCACGGCATCAACGTCACTGATGAGGGCGGCGTGCTCCAGCCAATCGACCAGTGTGGCTTCCGGATTCTCGTTCTGGAACGCAGTTGCGGCGTTGATCAATTCGTCGAGATTGCGGGAGGGTGAGTCATCGGCTTCTTCCTCGTTGCGATACAGTGCCCGAAGCCCGCTATGGCTCATCACGAAGTCGAGTGCCTGCGGAGCGGGCATGGTCGTCGCGGGCGTGAGCGTCCGAATGAGCTCGGCAAACTGTTTGACTTTCGCGGCACTGCGACCGGCGTCGTTCATCGCGGCGTCATCGCCCAGGAGGTCGAGGATGCCTCGCTTTCGATCGGCGGCCAGCTGGGCGAGCTTTTCCACCGTCGTCTCGCCGATGCCGCGCGGCGGCGTGTTGATGATGCGAAGCAGTGCGATTTCATCGGCGGGATTGATGAGCACGCGCAGATACGCAAGGACGTCCTTGATTTCCTTGCGATTGTAGAATTCGACTCCCCGCGCGATTTGATATTGGAGTCCGCCGCGAAGGAAGGCCTCTTCGATGGCCCGGCTCAGCGAATTGACGCGATAAAACACGGCGATGTCGCCGGGATCGGCGCCGGCGCGCAGCTTTCGCTGGATTTCACCGGCCACCATCTGGGCTTCCTGATCGCCGTCCTCACATTCCACGACGCGAACAGGGGGGCCCTCGATGTTTTGCGTCCAGAGTGATTTCGCCTTGCGTTGTACATTGTTGCCGATGAGCGTGTCAGCGACGGCAAGGATGCGCTTGGTCGAGCGGTAGTTTTCCTCCAGTCGCACGACTTTCGCGCCGGGGTAGTCGCGTTCGAACGAGAGAATGTTTTCGATGTCAGCGCCGCGCCAGCCATAGATGGATTGATCGGGGTCGCCGGTGGCGCAAAGATTTTTGCGGTCGCGGGTGAGAAGGCGCGCGATCTTGTACTGGGCGGAGTTGGTGTCCTGATACTCATCAACGAGGACATATTGGTATCGGTCTTCCAGCTTCGATCGCAGTTCTTCGCACTCCGCCAGGGCCTTCGCCATTCGCATCAACAGATCGTCAAAGTCCAACCCCGCCATTTCGCGAAGCCGCTTTTCGTACTGCGTGAAAATGCGGGCGATAGTCCGTGCCCGCCAGTCGATGGCCTGTGCCTCGTACGCCTCCGCCGACATCATGGTGTTTTTGGCCCGGCTGATTTCAGCCTCGACGCTGGCGGGTGGATAATTCGACGCGGAAAGATCGCACTCCTCCACGGCTTTCTTGATCAGCTTGCGCCGGTCATCGGTGTCGAAGATCGTAAAATTTTTCGGAATTCCAATAAGTTCGTGATGCCAGCGAAGCAGCCTGGCGCAGAGGGCGTGAAACGTTCCCACGGTCATGCCTTCTCCTGCGCCCAGCGCGTCCATTCGTTCGCGCATCTCGCGGGCGGCCTTGTTGGTGAAGGTGATCGCCAGGATGTGGTAGGGCCGCGTGACTGTGGCGGCAAGGTAGGCCGCCCGACGCGTGACGACGCGCGTCTTTCCGCTGCCTGGTCCCGCGAGAATCAGCAGGGGCCCTTCCGCATGAGTGACGGCTTCCCTTTGCGGTTGGCTCAGGTCCCCAAGCAGAGCTTTGATTTTGGTTCCGTTTTGTGCGTCCATGCCCATCACGAAATCTATAACCATCCAATCGCTGAATGTCGAATGCGCATGCGTGGAATCCACCGCAGGCGATTGCATCCGCGAGATCAATCGGGGAATGAAAAAGAGCCGCGAACAGAAATTCGCGGCTCAGGAAGGAATCATCCGATGGTTTGCAAACGACGCTCGGTGAAGAAGCGTCATCACCCAGAACTCACGGACACGCTTCAATCGTGTGCGGATACGGTTTGCCTTTGAATGCGTCCACGCACGCCGCGATCTGACCAAACCCAAGGTCAAGACCAAGCGTCGAAGTCGAAATGTTCCCGAACGCATCGTCGCCGGCCAGCAGCGCCCGTGCCTTGATCGGCGCGCCCGGCGTGCTTTTGAACTTGTTCACCATCGCCGACACGTCGCCCAGGTCAGGCTGGGTCGTCGCGGACGGCGGGTTGAAGGGCGTTTCCACGTCCGCCCAGCGGGTTGTCGCGACCTGCACCGGCGTGGAGACGGCTGTGCATGTCGATTCGATGCCCATGCAGGCCGCGCCCACGTTGGTAACTTCGTACATCGAACTCGGCACAATCGCGCTGCCGGTCACGTGCAGCATGGGAATGGTGCTCCAATCCCGATAGTGCGGGGTGCATTGCAGCGAAGCGGCAAACAACGGCGTCCCCGATGAAACGGATTCCACATATTGCGCCGGCGGCCCCACCCAGCGGTACTGCCCTTCGAAGCTGGTGAATGGCACGGATGGTCCTCCGCTGTACGGCGGATCGACATGGTGCAGCGAGACGAGTTTGACTCTCAGGGCGGTTTCCACTCCACCGGCCACGGCAGAGGGCGGAGCCGTGAAAGAGATGAAACGCGATTTGCTGAAGACGGGGTCAACCTGCAGATTCGCAGGTATCGCCGGCTGGCAGACGTCCGGAACGCCGTCGCCGTTGGTGTCGGTGACCGAAACGGGGCTGGGCCCCTGGAGCGCGACGGCCTTCAAACTACCGGTCTTGAAGAGGCCGGCCACACCGTTCACCGATTGCGGCGGAAGATTGGAATCAAAGCGGAAATTGTAAAGCGTGCCGAATCGCACGGCGTTGGCCAGCGGGTTGGCCGAAAATGTTTCCGTGTCCCAGCGGATCGCGTCGGCGGTGATCGTGGGAGTCCACGGATCATTGGTGTAGTTGTCGGCATGGGCTTCGGGAGCCTGGTTGAGCGGAGCGTGGAAACCCAGATTGGTGACGTTTGCGCCGGGGGCCAATGGGATGCACAGCGAGCCGACGGAGACGTCGAGGTTCATGTTGTAGATGGCATACTCGTAGTGCCACTGCCCGCCGCCAAGGTCCGTCACCTGCCAGGCGACAAACGCCCGACCGTCCGCCAGCGGACTTGGCTCGATCATCGATTGCGACGCACCCGTCCAGGCATCGAGCGCAGGTGATTCGCTTTCATAGGGGCCATTTTCAACGTATTGGTACTCCCCGACTCCATTGGGACCGCTGACGGCGAGTTCGACGTGGGCGACGTTGTTATTCTGGTTTCCGTTTCCGTCAATGAATTCATGGGGTGCGACGTAGAATCCCTCACCGAAATACCGGGCTCCGGGATGCAACGTCTGATTCAAATCCGTTTCCTGCACCTGCACCTTGTGCGAAATCGGCGAGTGGACGTGGTCGCGGTGATCATTGGCGGGATAATTCGTTGGGTCCGATGTGAACTGCCCGCAATTGGAAATAGGTCCCATGGCCGGACCGCCCAGCATGACGCCCGTGTAGGGATTGATCATCGATCTTGGGCCGAGATTGCAGGATTCAAACTGTACTCCACTATAGGTATCCGAACAGCCCACGCCGATTTGTTCGAAAGGCGCTCCGGGCGTGCAGCCGAACCCGCATTCATTATCGTTCGAGGAGCCAAATCCATGCTTGAGCCAGCCCTGCCCGATCTGCTCAAAGCGCGTTGAGCCGGACACCGATTCTGAGCGATAGAGGTTCACGCCGATCACGGGATGGTTGGTGTCGGGGAGGGCAATCCAGTCGCCGCGCATATCCCCCTTGTTGCAGGCCGTGGTGTTGCAGGACATGGCCACGGTTCCGGAGCCAATGGATCCGACGCGGCCAAGATGTCGGCAATCCCAGACGAATCCGACGATGGTGTCAGGCCCGATGACGGCCGCGCACTCCACCTCAGCGCAAGATTGCCCCGTGTGGAATTGATCGCCAGGACCGATGCAGGTCGCCGGATCAGTACAGTCGTCACAGGTGTGTTCATTTGTGTGACAGCATGACCCCGGGCAGATTTCCGCCGAAATGTGCATGACATAAGGGCCCCGCGGGTTGACCAATACGCTTGGGTCAGAGTAGACGGGCACGCGATAGATGCCCGGATCCAGCTTGTAGTACGTGCTCCAGGAATTTCCATCGGCACAAAATGGACCTCCCTGACCGCTGGCGACAGGGAAAATGGGGGCCGTGCAAATCTGATTGGCGAATCCGCAACCACGGGTAATCACGTTGTAGCTGGGATGTTGCTCTGGCGTCGTGCCGCACATGTCGATGGTGATGGTGGCCGTCGCAGGCAGACGGATCACTTCCCACCAAACTGGCCGGGGCACATCACCAGGCAGAGGAACGCAGTCGGGACCGCTGGCCGTGCTGTTGTTCCCGTTGATGGTCGTGACAGCGGGATTTCCCACTGGTCCAAGCTGAATGTCGATGAGCGTCCCCGCGGTGCAGGCATTCGATCCGGTGTTGTTAAAGGTGCCGCCGCCGGCCACCGAACCGCTTTCATCGCTTCCTCGCACGGTTACGGCGAACGAGCCGAGTGAAAGTACGCAAACGAATACCAAATGGTGCAGTCTCATGCAGATCCCCTCACAGATTCCATTTTGAACATTAATGTCCGCTTAGGCGGAAGGTCATTCCGTTAGAATAACAAATCGGGACGGAAAATGCTCTCTAACACAGGAATTTACAGTCAGGCGGCGGCCATTTTGCTTCGCATGAGGGCAAAAATGTCGTTCAGGCAGGTAACGCGGCGGATGATGTCTTCCGGGAGCTCCTGGTGAATGATGGATTCCACAGTTGCGATCATGTGAACCGCATCGAGCGAATCCAGCCCGATCTCGTTCAAGGGGCGCGACAAATCAATCTGCCCGACGGGAACCTTGAGTGTCTCGGCGAGCCAGTCGAGGATTTCCGTTTTGGCCGATTCGTAGTTTTGCATCTGTCACCCGAAAATGGTGGGCACAGCCCACCCTACAAACTTGCGGGTTGAGCCCGCACGATCCCTTCTGGTCTTTCCGCCTCGTTGCCTTGTTGCCTCTGCAAGGGGAATTCGATGTTTGCTGTCATCCATCCGGTGACGCGCTCGCGCCAGCGGCGATACGCATCCGGCTGTCCATCGGCGCGAACGAGCAGCTCAACGCGGTCGCACTCCCGGATCGAGGCTCGAATCGCCTGTTGCGTATCGGGCGGTAACAAGGCGAGATTGCGATCGAATTCATCAAGGTCGTTGATTGAGCGCGCCTTCAGGCCAAAGCATAGACCCAG
The DNA here is from genome assembly GCA_964501365.1 of uncultured Phycisphaera sp. Classification (GTDB taxonomy): domain Bacteria; phylum Planctomycetota; class Phycisphaerae; order UBA1845; family UBA1845; genus CAZAMB01. The sequence goes on from CAZCST010000016.1 coordinate 229,359, forward strand.
GTGAAAATGAGGTTGCCATTCCTCGGGCAACTGACGGCCCAGATCGAATTCGCGCTCCAGCCGGTCGGGGTTGACGAATGCCGCGGCCAGACCCACGCCCGCAGCGGCATCTATGGCATGGTCGCCCATTGCCGCGATCCGTTCGATGACTAGATCCCAGCGACCCATGAAGAGGAAGTGCAAGGCTCGGCCAACGCCCTGGTATGCGGCGTTTCGGGCATATCCGTCAAAGGCGTTCAAAACGTTTAGTGCGTCACGATTGTGCGGGTAATCGAAAAAAGCTCGCTTGAATCCGTACCCGTCGTAGCAAAGGTAGCTGTGCAACGGGTCAAGCCCCTTCACGATTTGTGCCACGCGCCTGGCACTGTGCTTGCGCATCCCAGACCAGAAACCCAGCCCTACATAGTACAAATATCGAAACCCGGGGCGTGGCTTGATGATCCTCGATTCAAAATCGGCAGGGTCGTACCGGAACAGTCGGCGGACCGTGTACCCCATGGCCGCCCCCTCTTCCGCGAAGGGACGAAGAAATGCCGACTGGGATTCGCAATAGGAATTCCAGTCCGACTCCGACCGACCGGCGATCATCTGGTTGAACCCGCCGGCGAAGCTCTCCAGGATGGAATCGACGCGTTCGATGTCGTCGGGATCGGTAACTTGCAATCCAAGTCGGCGAACGGTCATCCGCGAAGGCCGGATGCAAAAGGGGAGAAAGACCTTTCGCCACCAACCGGTCAGGAGCGAACCGGCCAGGATGACGCCGACCGCGATCAATATCCACAGAAAACCATGCATTTGTGGCCGCCACCAAGTGCTTGCGTACTCATACCACGTGACAGGTTGACGCTGGGTGATGATACCCGATTTACGGGCCTGGAGGAAACAGATTTTGGCCTCTGCCTGCTGAAAAACGCATGTCTAACTGGATTTCGCCGAGTTTTTCCCCAAACGTAACACGAATTCCAGACTGAGGGGTTCCAAATCACGCATTTGGTTGACCGATATCGGACTTGTTGTCAAAATGGCTGGTCTGCGGAAAATTTTGAATTTGAGTCTGGCCGTCGGCCCCAGCGGGCCTCACGATTTGGAGTTTCGGGCATGATCAAGGCAGTAGACCTTCGCAAGGGCAAAACCATTCTGTACGAGAACGACCTCTGGGTTGTCCACGATTGTCAGCACGTGGCCAAGGGCAACAAGCGAAGCTACATGCAGGCCCGGATCAAGAATCTCAAGAGCGGCAGCATGAGCGACATTCGATTCAGCGTGGACGACCGCATCGAGGTGCCATACGTCGAATCCAAGGAATATGACTACCTCTACAAGGAAGGCGACAAGTACATCGTGATGGACACCGAGACGTACGACCAGCTTCCGGTGAGCGCCGATATTGTCGCCGACGCGGCGCAGTTTCTGATTCCCAATACCAAGGTCACTTGCGAAATCTACAACGGTTTGATGATCTCGTTCTCGTTGCCCAACACGATGATCCTGACCGTTTCGGACACTCCGCCGGTGGTCAAGGGATCGACGGCCACCAATCAGCCGAAAGATGCTGTGCTCGAAACTGGCGCTCGCGTCCGCGTTCCCGCGTTTATCGAGCCCGGCGAGAAAGTCGCCATCGACACTCGCACCGGCTCCTACCTTGAACGCGCGAAGTAGCGTTCAATCCGAATCCGCAGATTGCGCTGATTGGCGCAGAATGTTTTCCTGGGTTGCTTCACGTGTCATGAACATCCGCAAGCCCGGCGGCATTTTCTGATTTTGGATCGAGTCTCAACCAAATCTTGCGGATGAAATCTGCGGTTTTCTGCGTAGTCTGCGGATGAGTCGCCCTTCACCGGTTCAGTTGCATCAGCGGTGCGAGGATCGACGGCAATTCCCGGATCACTTCGTTGATTTCTGATTTTGTGTTGAACCGTGAAAGGCTGAAGCGCACGGCTCCATGAGCGATGGTTTCCGGAAGTCTCATGGCCTTGAGAACGTGCGAAGGCTCCAGCGAGCCGCTGCTGCATGCAGCGCCGGCGGATGCGCAGATTCCCGCTTCGCTGAGCACCATCAGGACCGCCTCCGACTGCAACCCTTCGAATGAGATATTCGAAGTGTTGTAGATCCGATCGGCTTTTGACCCTTGAACATGCGTACTGGGAATGGAATTCAGAATTCTCGACTCGAATTCGTCCCGGAGCGCGCCAACTTTTTGTGCCACTTCGTGACAGTGCGTCCGCGCCAGCTCGGCGGCCACTCCCATCCCGATGATGCCTTCGACGTTTTCCGTCCCGCCGCGAAGCTCGTGCTCCTGCGAGCCGCCGACGATGAGTGGTTCGATTCGCGTGCGACGGCGAACATACAGCGCCCCAACTCCCTTGGGCCCGTGGAATTTGTGGGCCGAAAGGCTCACCATGTGTGCCGGCCACTGCGAGACATCGAATGGGAGTTTTCCCGCGCTTTGGACCGCGTCCACATGAATGAGTGCGCCGTTTTTCGCTGCAATTTCGGCCAGGCGCGTCACGTCCCAGATCACGCCCGTTTCGTTGTTGGCGTGCATGAAGGAGACCAGTGCGGTGTCGGGAGTAATCTTTGACGCCCATTCCCTCTCGTCGATCCGGCCTTCCTCATCGACGCCGACGTAGTGAACATCATGGCCTTCTTCGGCCAGCCGCTCGGTTACTCGCAGTACGGCGGAGTGCTCGACCGCCGTGGTCACGATGCGACGTCGGCCCGGATGCGCCTGCAGCGCTCCGCGAATGGCAAGGTTGATGCTCTCTGTTCCGCCGCTGGTGAATACGATTTCCTTCGGAGACGCGCCGATGAGGCGGGCGACCTGCTCGCGGGCAATCTCGACCCGATGGCGAACGGCCTGCCCGAATTGATGAATGCTCGACGGGTTCGCATAGAACTCGCGCTGCGCATGGGCCATCGCCTCCTGAACCTCAGGTAGTGCCCGCGTCGTCGCGTTGTTGTCCAGATAGATCACGATACCGACCTCCGATTTTCGACGCCGTGACCTCCGTTTGTGCCGGCTATCGATTGCCAGCACCGCTCCTTTGCAGTCGCGGTACTGACACTACGGTTCCGCATCCGTGACCGTACCCTGCAAGGCTTGATCGGCAAAATGGACGATGGCTTCATATGAAGTGGGCAGTTCGAGCACGAATGGATCTCCCTCTGCGGGAACGATTGCAACGGCGGGAAGGTTCTTGATTCCCAGGGCAGAGGCGGTGCTGCTCGCCGTGCTCCATGCGGTTGATGGCCGGCAGGGGATCATGTTCGCCACGCGCGTGTGAACCTCCCGTCGTTCGATCATGGGAGCGAGGGTGTCCCAGTCCCGCGACATCCATCGCTCCAGCACGACGAAAACCGGCTTGCCGCTCTTCTGCGAGGCCTGCCGAGCGGATTCCCAATCCCGAATCCAGGCATACCCCTTATTCCGCGCAATGAGCGGATTGATATTGGGCGCGGCCCCGGGCGGCTGCGACTCGGTCACGAACGCGGAAACCTTTTCGGGCGAAAGGCTGCCCTGCGTAGCGTGATAGGTTCCGTCGGCGTGGACGACAATCACGGCTGGCGCCCGGTATACGCCAAACTGCGCCGCGTATCGCCGGTCGCGTTCGTTTCGCTGAAATAGCAGCGCGGTGACGGAATCGGCGGCCACGCCGCGGTTCGAGGGATTCTCAAGGTAATCTCGAAGCGAATCCTTGCGGGTCAAGTCCGTCTGCGTGAACAAATAAAGCGTTCCCTTGCCGGAATCTGAGGAAAGCCGCTCGGCCTCCTCGTAATCGGCCACCCATGTGCCGACCGGCCAGAGCCCGGTGGGCCAGAGCCGGCCTGCGCCGGTCCAGACCGAATTTCCGGTGTCGAGTGCCTTTTCACCGGTGTCGTTGATCGTAGTTTCCAAAGTCGCCATGGAGCAGCCCATCCCGAAGGCAAGGGCGATTGAAGCGGCTGAAAAACAGGAGATGCGCATGGAAGGATTGTACTTGCGCATTTGCCCTTGCAAAGTGTATACTGTTGACATCGGTAGTTTGAATGTGAGAGGAGGCTCTGAGTTGAACATTCGCAAACGAATCCTGACTGATGAGGCCAATAAGCCCGTCGCTGTCCAAATCGACTATCAAGATTGGTGCAAGATCGAGGAGGCCCTAGCGGAACCACAACCTAAGCCACCCACCAATCTGGCACGGCATATCGGCAAACTGGCGTGGCCCGTGGATGGTTTGGAATATCAGCGAAAAATCCGGAGCGACTGGAATTGAACTATGTTCTCGACACAAACATCGTAATCTACGCACAAAAAGGTGTGTTGGCCGAACCCTTGCCGAGCGGTCAATACTATATTTCTCTTATCACCGAGATCGAGCTTTTTTCGTATCCCAATCTTTCCTCAGAACAACAAGTTGCATTGAATGACCTAATGCGCGACCTTATCATCGTGGGAATTGGAACCGAGCTTAAGCAGCGAGCCATTGACTTGCGACGAACGCACCGTCTTCGAGTTCCCGATGCGATCATTGCGGCAACGGCGCTGCAAATTGACGCAGAATTGCTTACGAATGACATCGCATTGGCGGAGGTAGCGAAACTGCGCTGTCGTAAGTTGCTGCTGAGGCAGTAAGTTCCCTGCGATTGGAAATAACCGACAGTCGATCACACACAATAGGAAATACCTCATGGATGAGATGCACGGTGTAATAGCAGGCGATTGCATCAAAGGCATGGAGCAGTTGCCTGCGGAGTCGGTCGATTTGGCGTTTGCCGATCCGCCCTTCAACATTGGCTATGAATACGATGTGTACGACGACCGCCGCGGGGCGGACGAATACCTCGACTGGTCGCGGAAGTGGATCAGCGGAGTCATCCGTGTTCTCAAGCCCAATGGCACATTCTGGCTGGCGATCGGCGACGAGTACGCCGCCGAGCTAAAGGTGCTTTGCACGCGCGACCTCGGTCTGCACACACGCAACTGGGTCATCTGGTTCTATACGTTCGGTGTCCACTGCAAACAGAAGTTCACCCGCAGCCACGCGCACCTGTTTTACTTCGTGAAGGACCCCAGGAAGTTCACGTTCAATTCGCTTGACGTTCGCGTTCCATCCGCCCGCGAACTGGTCTACGGCGACAAGCGGGCGAGCGCCGATGGCCGCGTGCCCGACGATACCTGGATGATGTCGCCGATCCTGCCGCCCGAAGTGCCAACGCGCGACGGATTTGTCCTCCGGCCACAAGACATTCCCGATCGCTTCCCGGCGGAAAGCGACACCTGGTTCTTCTCGCGGGTGGCCGGCACGTTTAATGAGCGTCAGGGCTTTCACGGCTGCCAGATGCCCGAGCAACTCCTGGGCCGAATCATCCGTGGATGCAGCAACAAGGGCGACGTCGTGCTCGACCCCTTCGCCGGTAGCGGCACGACCCTCGCCGTCGCGAAAAAACTGGACCGCCAATATCTTGGCTTCGAACTCTCCAAAGACTACGCGAAGAAGGTCAACGCCCGCCTCGCCCGGATTGAGCCCGGCGACCTCCTCACCGGCCCGGCCGATGCCCTCACCAGCGCACCGACCACGGCCAAAGGCCGCAAGTTGCGAAGAACCCAGCCGCCCCCCGAGCGAAAAGCCGGCTGATTGGCCTTCTTACAGAAACTGACTTGGCAGTCTTGGCCCTTTATGCGGTAGTCTATACGCATGAAGTTTCTTTCCTTTGAAACTTTCAAGCTCGGCGTCGACAACCTGCGGCTGCATAAGCTGCGGTCGCTGCTCACTTCGCTGGGCATCATTTTCGGCGTGGCGGCGGTGATCTGCATGCTCTCGATTTCCGAAGGCGCGTCGGCCGACGAAATGCGCATGATCCAGCTCCTCGGCACGCAAAACATCATTATCAACTCCGTCAAGCCGCCGCAGAACAACCAATCCTCCTCCAACAGCAACAGCTTTCTCCTGCAATACGGAATCACCCGCGCCGACCTCGACATGCTCAAGGCGACCGTCCCGCACGTGCAGCACGTCGTTCCGCTCAAGACGGTTTCGTACCGCGTGCGGCATGGCGACAAACAGCAGAACTTTGAAGTCGTTGGAACGACTTCGGAATTTTTCGACGTGGTGAACATCCACGTCGCCGCAGGCCGGGCTCTCACCCCGCAGGACAGCATCGAACGCACCAACATCTGCGTCATCGGCGAGGGCGTGCGGGCCAAGCTGTTCCCGCTCAAGGACCCGCTCGGCGAAACGATCCTGGCCGAGCGATTCCCCAGCGGCGTGCCGTTCACGGTGGTCGGCGTTCTTCAGGAAGTGAAAACCGCCGGCGCACCTGCGCGGGGCGTCGAGGAGCGCGACCTTAACAGTGAAATTCTCGTGCCCTTTGAGACGGCCATGTCGCAGTTCGGCGAGACGACGCGGCGCATGGGGGCGGGCTCGCGCGAACTCATCAAGATGCAATACTCCGGATTTTACGTGCATATCGACGACATCGACTACGTACTGCCCGTCTCGAAAATGGTCGAACGAGTCCTCGAATACAACCACAGCAACCTCGACTACGAAGTGAAAGTTCCCCTTGCGCGGCTCGAACTGGCCAAGAAGAAGAAACGCAACAACCAGCTCACGCTCGGATTCATCGCGGGCATTTCGCTATTGGTGGGCGGCATCGGCATCATGAACATCATGCTGGCGACCGTGACCGAGCGCACCCGCGAAATCGGCATCCGGCGGGCGCTGGGGGCCAAGCGGCGGCACATCACTCTCCAGTTCCTGGTGGAAACGGTCGTGCTTTCCACGGCCGGCGGACTCATCGGCGTCCTGCTCGGTGTGGGTGGCGCACATGTGGTCAGCCATTTCGCCGAGTGGGAGACGATTGTGCGCGGCTGGTCGGTGGCGGTCAGCTTTGGCCTTTCGGTCATGGTCGGAATCTTCTTCGGCATGTACCCGGCCATGTCCGCCGCGCGCCTCGATCCCATTGACGCACTTCGATACGAATAAAAGCAGAAACGGGGAAAGCAGATCCCAAGCGAAGGCAACGAGGCAGCAAGCAAAGCAGAAAACAGAAAGCAGAAAGAAGAAAGCGGAAGGCAAAGGGCGGAAAAATTCTTGCAAAGTCTTGCTGAAAGATGGCTTCGTTTGGACAAGTACTGTTTTTGTGATGGTAGGTTATTGTTAGGATACCACCACAGGTAGTGGGTGCTGCCGGTTGCCGGGGTAGGAGGTATGGAAAGCAGAAAGCAGAAACGGGGAAAGCGGAACGTGGCTATGCCGTCGGTGGTTGGAGTTCTGTCGCACATCATTTCAAAGAACATGCGGGGCGCGCGGAGAATTGTGGGAATCTGCGAGCAGGGCAAAGGCAGGGATTAGGGAAGTATGGGACGGGCCGCAGATTAGCGCAGATGAACGCGGATTGCAGAGAGGTTGGTGAAAAGTTAAATCACGGCCCCAGGTCGGATACGGCTTACGACCTGGGCTACCCGCCCAATCCATTTTGCTTCGCGTTCATGCGGTCGCCGTCCCGCATTCGGGGCAAGCTCCGCTCGTATTGCCTTCAAGATCGTAATTGCATTTGATGCAATGACCCAACCGTTCCCTACGCTTCCGGATGGAGAGAGTTCGCCATTGCATGATCGTCCACGGAAAGAGAACTCCCAGCGGTATCCAAAGTGGCAAATCTACCCAATGGTATTCGTCAACGGGAAATGGTCTGCGAGGGAGCCATTCTGTCGATATGAAACCTCCAAGAGACCGAATGACAAAGCCCGGTTGCTCTTTGAAGCCACTATCGGATCGGACCCAAGCAAACCGCAACAGTCCGGCGACTAACTTAATATGATGCTTGCCGCTGGGGGCTTGCCAGACCACTACAAAGTGGTGTGAAGCCACGAAAATGACAGTAAGAAAAAGGCAAAGCATTGACGCGAACTTTGCGTGCAGCCTCAGCATTGGCTTTCGGTATCGCCTCATACTGGCTTACCGCACTCCGGGCAAACGCCGCTCGTATTGCCAGTAAGGTCGTAAGAACAGTCTTTGCAATAGCCGGGGCCAATTCTTCGTGAGTGCCGCCAAGCGATTAGTGTGAGCAATCCAGCCATCAACATCGCGGTCCAGACCGGGAACGCAAGCTCCATACTTGTAGAACTTCCATAACGCCAGGAGGGCCACCACCAGTGGAGCGCCGGAGCAGGGTCGTTTTTTGCAAATATCCAGCCCGCGCCGCTTGTCCCACCCTTGTATGCTCGAAACTGACCCGCTTCGAGGATTGCGCAACCCCAGCCAATTCCGCTGTAGTACAGCGACCAGTATAGGCTGATGGTCCAAATTGCCATTAGGGAAAGGAGCGCGCTTAGACCAATCCATTTCAAGTAACGCCATGAAGTGCGTTTTTTCATGGAGTTGTCGTTCCGCATTCAGAGCAAATACCGCTTGTGTTGCCGGTCAAGTTGTAGCCGCATTTGATGCAATAACCGGGACGTGGGAGGCGAGACCAATACCAAAAAGCCATTGTTGGGACGATAACGATCATAAACACAATCCAAAGTGGCAAGAAGACTTCAGTTCGATTCATGCCTTTGAGGTTGGTATCGGGCTGAATAGTAAAATGCGGCATCGTGAACTGGCTCCACCAAGAACCAAATGCATCATGACATTCCCAAACGCCAACAGGAAATCCCTTTGGCATCCGGCCTGTTAAGATATCTATGGAGATCCAACCGCGTCCTGCGGCAGCTCCGATCACCCACCTATCAGTGCCCGTTGTGCAACCAAGTCGGTACTTGAAAGTAACGAGCCACAGCAATCCAACAAAAGTAGTCAACGCAATTCCTAAAATCATTAACTTGCGATAAGCGATCAAGCTCAAAGCCATAATCAAAATCTATTTGGCTTTCGGCATTTCGTCACGCTTGCGTTCCGCATTCGGGACAAACGCCCGATTCATTGCCGATGAGATTGTAGCCGCATTTGGGGCAAATAGCGGGGGCCATGAATCGCCGCGGTCCATGCGCCCTCACCCCCGGCCCCTCTCCCGGCGGGAGAGGGGAGATGGGATGGGGGATTCGTTCACCCAGGGTAGCCACAAAAGGCGTGGCAACCCTGGGCTATGATCCGTTGCCCTTTCAGGGCAGAAGCAACCTAACATGTCTGGAGCATTCGTTCCCCAAGTTCAGCCAACCGATGAGGAATGAAACGCACTGCTCAAGAGCAGTGGTACTAGAACCCATTTCAAAACTGCCGTAGTGCTATGAGAACGCAGGCCACGTGAAAAAACGCTTGATACACTGTGATTTTCCGCTCGTAGCGAACCACCAAGCGGCGGAAGTTGCTGAACCAGGCGATGGCTCGTTCGATCT